>CAKONK010000025.1 GCA_934097085.1 uncultured Bacilli bacterium | reverse complement strand
GCAGATACATTTGTTCAAGTAACATTTGCATCGCTTAGGTAAGATACCCCGGGTCTTGACCCGGGGAGATTCATTCGTAACTGTCATTATTAAAAGCACTTGTATCGTTAGCAATGTCAATAATTTCGCAACTGTTGTTTAATTTTGTATTTAATGCTTTTAAATAGTCATCGTTTTGATAATTATAGTATTTATCCATTAACAATAATGCTTTAATCTTTTTAGATTCTTCAGTTTTTTTCTCGATAATGGCCCCGACATGCAATGAAATAAAGGTTATTTCATCCTTATTAAAATCATAAGAATAGTATTTTTTAATTTGTTGAGCAATAAAGACAGCGACATCGTAGATTACTGGATTTTGTATATAAATTTTGTCTGAAAGAGGGTTTTTAGAAAAAACGTTGTTCTCAGCTCTAAAGAAAGCATTAGTTAAATGTAATGTGAAGAAGCTAATAAAATCTTCATCATTTAAATCAATAAAATAAGTATCATTAATTTCTTTTATCAAATGTAGAACAAATTTTTTGATATTGTCGTTTTCCTTAACGTTTATAAAACCTTCTTCATGATTATTATTTGTTGTTTTTGAAGCAATCACAAAGGCTAATTGTTGAATTTCAAATTCGTTAATATCTATGTTGGTGATATTTTTGATTTCTTTATAGATGCCAACTGCACAAGAAAGCTCAGGTGTGTTATTTTGTTTTGTTTCATATAAAGGAAAAGATAAAACAAAACCTGATATTTTTATACGAGTAATATTAATAAGAATATGAATAACTATACTTTTTAATGAATAGTCACTAGCATAAAGCTTACAAATTGAAAGGTTGTTATTTACAATATTTGTTATTTCTTGGTAACCGATTTCAGACATCGAACAAAGTTGTTCTATTGTAGATTGCATTGTGTTGCCTTTGCCACTGTTAAGGATGTCGGAAATAATTAATCTCTTGTTTTTTTCAGACCCTTCGATTGAAACTATTCCATCGTTTCTTTTTAAGACAAGATTATATTTATTTAATTCTTTTCTAAGTTGCAATAAATCCTTTTCTATTGTTGAATAAGAAACAAAAATCATATCTGCAAGATCATAGATATCAATTCCGTTATTAGAAAAGAGTATTTTTTCTATTAAGTAATTAATTCTTTCTTCTTTATTAGAGAAATCATATTCGTTTTTGTAATATGTTTTTGTTTTAGAACGAAGAGTGTATCCAGATTCATTTGAATCAATTAGAAAGCCTTTATCTCTTAGGCCTTTGATACAGTATTTGACTGTTCGTTCAGAGATAGAAAGTTTTTTTGCGATTTGTTTACACTTTACAGTCCCACTGGTTTGAAGAAGTTGTAAAGTTTTTTCCTCGTTACTTTTCATACTTTACAAACATTATAGTATTGAATTTTAAAGTTGGCTTTCATGCTTTTGCCTACCTAGGTGCAAATTGAAGGAAAGATTAAATTTGCATGTCTTTATAGAATGAGTGTGTAAAAAAGGAGAAAAGCTTATGCAAATCTTATTTATTTGTGGAAATGGCGTATCTAGTGGAATGATTGCTTCTAGGACTGAATCCGCTGGTATTGAAAAAGGGTATGACGCTCATACCGATGCTTACAGTTACACTCAACTTGAGGATGTAATTGATGATTTTGATGTTGTTATGGTTGCACCACAAATTCAATTTCAAGAACCATTGATTAAAGAAATTTGTGAGGAACATAAAAAGCCTTATGCTTTGATTGATCCAACCGCTTATTCGATGTTGGATGGTGCTAAGG
>CAKONK010000024.1 GCA_934097085.1 uncultured Bacilli bacterium | reverse complement strand
CACTTACCTAAGTCAACACTTATTATGATGATCTCAGCCTTTACATCAAGAGACATGATTCTTAATGCCTATAAGGTTGCGGTAGAAAACAAGTATCGTTTCTTCTCATTTGGCGATTCAATGTTTATAACCAATGAATAACTATCAGAAACAACTAAATCAAATAAACCACTTAAACCATAGACCAACATTACTACTGCATATTTGTTGCGGAGTATGTTCGGTCTATCCTTTAATATATTTAAGACAATATTTTAAGATAACGATTCTTTTTACCAATTCTAATATTTATCCATATGAAGAATTCTTAAAAAGATTGGATGCGCTTAATCAATACTTAGAATATCTAGGTGACAGAGAAATTAAACTCATTGTCGATAAATATGATTATGATAAGTATAGAAAAATACTTGAACCATTCGAGGATGAACCAGAAATGGGTAAAAGATGCAAGATTTGTTATGGATTAAGAATGGAAGAAGGCTTTAAGTATGCCGATAAATATCACTATGAATATTTCACTACAGTCATGTCTATTTCTAATCGTAAAAATGCTGAATATATCAATGAAATAGGTGAAGCTCTAGAAAAGAAGTATCCAAGTGTTAAATATTTACATGCTGATTTTAAAAAGGGTGATGGTATAAATAAAAATGAAGCCCTAAATAAAGAACTTCATCTATATCATCAAAACTATTGTGGTTGTCAATTTTCTATAAGATAGCTGACTACTCCCGATGACTTAAGTCACGGGATTCTAGCCTACATCGGTTTCTATAATTCTACTAGGAATTATCACTAGCCGATTTCACCTAGATCGAGTATCCTATCTTGCTAGAAGATGCACATCATTAACTAACGCCTGTATTTAATAAATACATTTGTCGTTATATGCTTTTGAATATTCTATTAAGCCGTTTAGTCAGACGGCTTTTTAACGCTTTTAATGTATATACCAGCTAAGCTTGTTGTTATCTTTTAATCTTTGTATCTCATTGTCTTGAAGCTTCTTAAATGTATTAAAATCATCATAACAGCTTACTTCATCTATTGTTTCTAAATCATCATTTGTATGAGCTATGATATAAGCACTCAATAAATCTCTTTGAACTATTATTCCCTCATTTAATTCAATCAATCTATCCTTTAATTGTTTCTTTTTATGGGTTCTATCTATTGGATTATATTGACTGGCTTTTACTTTATAAGTATTGATTTTCTTTAATTCTAGATTGTAATATTTTAGCTTTCTATCAAGGATAGATAAAAACATACTTGGAGCTCTATTCTTTATTGTTTTGCCATATCTTTTCTTAGAATTAATCCTACCGTTTTTATTAACAGTAGTTTTCTTACTTCGTTTTTGTAGACCTTTAAAGTTCATTTCCTCAACACGAATATCAAGGCTTTCAGCTATTATTTGATTAGCTAATATTTCATGAGCTTGTTTTCTTTTAACAGATAATTTGCGGTACTCATCTTTTAGTTTTGATTGAGTATTTAGATAACTCTTAGATTTATACCAATTATGTCTACCTTTAGCTATAGTTCCATCTTCATTATAGTTATTAGGGTTAGTGGCTCTTCTAGAACGGTCTAACTTTCTTTGATAGACTTTAATCTTATGCTCATTCTCTTTACAATTAGGTGCTAGTTCTTTTAAATTAGCTTCATTACTACTTACAACAGCTATAGTGCTTGTACCTATATCAATACCTTGTACTTTAAAGTTATCACCATATTGTCTATTCTTACTTGGCGGTGTTCCCTTAAATATCAATTGAACAAACCATCTCTTCTTGTTTCTTATGTGTTGAGGATAAATTCTAACATATTTAACTTCATCTAATAATGCGGTTTGAGCATAAATATCATTTCTTTTAACTTTTAGTTTAAACTTATAGTTACCATAACTAATAGCTAAAACATCATC
>CAKONK010000023.1 GCA_934097085.1 uncultured Bacilli bacterium | reverse complement strand
TTCAAAGATGTTGTTGGTAAGAATAAGGATGATTATTACTATGATTATGCTTATGTAAATACAATCTATGATAATGAAAATAAACCCCTTGAATTAGAACTTGTGATTAGTTGTGTTAAAAAAGATATTATTGAAAAGTATATTGATATGTTCAAGAAAGCTGGTATGAGACTTGTTAAGGCTATGCCTCGTCAAGTAGCCATCTCTAATATGCTTATAAGTAATAATATCTTAGATAATATCGCTCTTGTTGATATTGGCTATAATTTTACAAGAATCGACTTCTTTAAAGATGGCTTATATGATGTTACTAGAATTTTAGAAAATGGTATTAAAGATATGAACAAAATGGCAAGTGATAAGTTCTTTTGCGACAGTCATATTTCATTGCGTTATTTAAAAGACAACAAGGATGATATTTTAAATAGCGAATTATTTAATAACTTTTATGATGATTTAGCTTTAAAGATTAATAGAGCTATTAATTACTATAGTTATTCTAATCAATCTAATACTTTAAATAATTTATATCTATATGGCGGTGGTATTCACTATGAACAATTAAATAATGTTTTAAAGAAAGAATTAAATATTACTTGTATGGACTTAAATGCTTTATTAGATGTAAATATGGATACTTTTACTGCTTCGGGGGCAATTGAAGATGTCAAATAAATTAAATGTTTATCCAAAGAAGAAAAATATTAACTTCATAGTTGATAATACTGAAAAATATAACAAGATTTCTATTATATGTTTCATCATTTTTATGATATTCCTAGTATTCTTTACTAAATTTGCCGTAATCGATACCTTGAGTGCAGTTAATAGACTTGAGAGTAATTATAATTCTTATTTGAGTCAAATTGATATGTTAAATGGCCAAATGAGCGATTATGATGAAGTAGAAAATAGATACAACGATTTAGTAGGTGATTTTTTAACCTATGATGAACAATTAAGTACTTCAAGAGTTCAAATAATTAATATGATTAGAAAAGATATTGGCTTTGAACATGTAGAAAATTATACAATCGATGGACAAAGTGTCATTGTCTATACAACTGCTATGTCTATTAAAGATGTTACAAACATTTTAAATGTTCTACAAAGTGATGAAAACATATCTTATGCGACTTGTAAGAGTACAATCTATGATAAGAATAATGAGTCTTTAGTCCATGGTACTTATGAGATTATCTATAATACGATTGGAGGTAACAAATAATGTTGAAATATAAATTTTCTAATCGTGAGATTATCTTATTATTAATAGCTGTTATGCTAGGTTTAGGCTTAATCTATTATTCTGTTATCTTAAAATCTTATAATGAGAATGTTACAAAGTATGATACTACAAATTTAGAAACCGAATTAGCTATTAGTGATGCTAAGCTTACAAAGTATAAAAATATGAAAAATTATATTGATCAATGCGAAGATGTTTATGTAGGTAGTGTTGTATCTTATGATAATATCGTCAATTTGTTCTATAACTTTTCCGATGTATTAGATGGCAAGGTTTCCCAAATTTCAATTAATTTGAGTGAACCAATTGAATTAAATACGATTGTAAGAAGAGATGTAACCATTTCTTTTGTGGCAAATAATAATGACATTGTGAATAATATTGTTTCTAACTTTGTAAATTCAGAATATCGTGTAATTATTAGTAAAGTTCAAGTTAGCGCAAATGATGACTATAACTTAAATAATGGCAGTGAAGTAAATGCTTCTATTGTCTTGACTTTCTTCGAGACTACTAAGGATGCTAAGTATAACTATGGCTTAGTAAGTCAGGAACAATGATTTATATTATTTATGGGAATGATTCTTATTTGATTGATTCTAAGATAAATGAAATCATTAATCAAAATAAGGATAGCGATGTAATAAAGGTAGACGGAAGTTCTAAAAACTTCTCCTATTATGACGTATTAGATTCTATAAACTCTGTAGGCTTGTTTAACAACAAGTCTTTAGTGCTTTTTAAAGATCCACCTTTATTAAAGAAAAAAGTAGAAGATAAAGGGGTAGAAGAATTAATTTTGTACTGTAAGAAACCAATCTATGAAAATACTTTAATCTTTTATACTTATGACAACGATTTTAAGAAAGTATTAAAAGCTTTCAAAGATATCAGTGCTAATGCGGATGTCTATGATTTAAAAGTAGATCCTAAGAATTTCTATAATATGTGTATTGAAGTAGCTAAGAAATATACAGTAAGACTTAATAGATCATGTTTCGATAT
>CAKONK010000022.1 GCA_934097085.1 uncultured Bacilli bacterium | reverse complement strand
TATATCTCCATTTCATCATTCGCAAGTTGTAACAGCTTATTATCTATTGATTTGGTATTCCTTATATAGGCTATCAATAATACCGTAGACATGTATTTGTTTATGATTTGAGGAATACCACTAGTATAAGTAAAGATGGTATTAAAGTATCTATCATCAATGATTAAACTGTTGTCAGATACAAGCGAGAGCCTATGTTTTATATATTCTTTCGTTTCGTTTACCGATAGTCCTCCGCAATCATAATTGATTATTATGTCATTGATTAGAAACGACAATCTTCCATCTTTTAATCTACTTCTAAATGAAGAATGACCTATAATTATCAAAGATATTTCACTATCGCAAAGTAACTTAAATCCTTCAAGTGTTTTTATAGGAAGTCTTTCTATATCATCAATAATGATTACTAGCTTCTTATTGTTAGCTTTGTATGTTTCGGATCTTGTGACTATATCTTCATATATTTTAGATATATGACAATGGTTAGTATCAATCTCTAATGATCTTCCTAATTGATTAAAGAATTCAAATGAAGTTAAATCACCACCCCTTATATAGATATTCTTATTAGTTGTATCTAATAAATGTTTGATGATAGAACTTTTACCTGTTCCATGAATCCCTGTAAATAAGGCTGTGCCACTTTGTTCATTAAAGAATTCTAACCTTTTATCAATCTCTCTATAATCTTTTGATTCATACATAGAATCATGGTTATTTAGAAATGGTGAAGAAGAGAAATTAAAGAATTCATTGACCTTCATATTCTAATATTTCCTCATCTTCTTTATTAACTATCTTAGAGTAGTCTACATTCTTCTTTCTTCTTTTCTTAGAATTGGAAACACTATCAAGTAACCCGTATTCTTTACCATCATAATAAACTTTAGATAAATCAAATGGATCATATGTTAATTCAATAGTTCTTTTAACTAATGAATAATCAATCTCGTAAATATTATTTTCAATTTTTACTGTACCCACATTAGATACTTTTCTATTTATTGTGTGATAAAAGTACGATTCTAGCTTATTCAAATCAACATGCCTTACTTCGCTATTATCTTTAAAATAAACTTCATTAGGAGTATTGTTTAAAGACCTATGGAAAGTGTTATTGTATTTGTTTATATAGTTATCCAATAGCTTATTTAGTTCATCAAGACTTTTAATATTATTCCAATTAAAAGTATTCATCCAAGTATCTTTTAAAGTTCTATTAAAACGCTCTACCTTACCCTTAGCTTGCGGATCATAGACTCTTGCGTTTTTAAGATTAACACCTAAACGAGCACATATAATTGATAATTGTTTATTAGAATAAGGACCACCATTATCAGCGTAAAGCTGCTTGGGTATTCCATATAACTTAATAGCTTCTTTAAGTAAAGTCTGCATATTCAAGGCATTATCATTAAAGAAAGCCCTAGCTCCTACTATAAGTCTTGAATGATCATCTATAAACACCATTATGTAGGTTTTATACTTTTGACCCTTGATAAGTATATAAGGACCACTTGTGGTATCACATTGCCAAGAATCATTAGAAAATTCAAATGTATAAGCTTTTCTTTCGTACTCTGAATTCAAACTTATAAAATTACAGTTAGCTACATATCTTTCAAATGTCCTAAGACTTATTTCGTTATCTATAAAATATCCTTCTTCTATAAGTATCTTATATAAAGCAGTGGTTCTAATCTTTGGATACTCATTTTTGATGATATTAACTCTAGCTAAAATATCATCATCAAGCACTCTAGGCTTTGTCTTATCGCTTCTAGTCTTTCTTTTTAAATCATCATACCCAAGATTCTTATACTTGCTTATCCAATTGCGTATGGTTGAAGACTTAAAGGTGTAAGAGTCACCATTATAACTATATTCTTTCTTACTCGCCTGGTCACAAAAAGATCGCACACTCTTTGTGTTTGATGTCCCATTAATAAAAGGCGCAATTATCGAATACTTAAATAGCGCATAATCATCTTTATTCATAATAAAATCCTCCAACTTTAAGATAGTTGGTTTATAACGAAATGATAATTGGCTAAACTCGTTGATGGCTCAAATAAAAAAGTTGAAAACTCTTTATAAAAGCTTTCAACCAAATTTTGAATAGTATTAATTTTATATTTAATAGACAATAATCTAATTTTACTTAGTAAAGTTTTATATTTAACCTTTATGTTTCTAACAGTACTTCTTGCCACATTAAAAGACTTAGATAAGAAATTATTAGAACCAGTATTAAGTAGAATCTTTAATAAAGATATTAAAGATAAGTGATTAAGACCGCTTATACACATTGGAAGTATCTTAAAAGATATACCACAATCCCTACATAAACACTTTTGTACCTTAATATAAGCACTATCACCATTTAGTAAGCTAGTTTTCCTAGTGTATGTGCCATTTCTTACCACATGATAAGAACCACACTTAGGACACCTGAAATAATGTAATTCCTTATTACACTCACCATTAATAAAACTTTTATCATCTACATCATTGATAAAAGCTAATTTTTCTTCTATCATTAAATTACCTCAAGGGTAGGAGTTAAGGAATTTGTTATCGTAGACATTCTTAACTCTTTTTTTATTACCCATCAGTAATTATATAAGAAAGTAATTATTTAACATTATTTAATAACCATGGCTAAAATAATGTGTCGTTATTTTAAATTAAA
>CAKONK010000021.1 GCA_934097085.1 uncultured Bacilli bacterium | reverse complement strand
GCTCATAGTGAAAGACAAGGGGATAACCGCTTCAAGAATATTTATGGTGAAATGGATCAATTAATCTTTGAAGCAGGTGTTAAATATTTCAAATAATAAAATCATTTATATGAATCACAATTAGTAAACACCAATCCATATTAGTAAATAATATGTTGGTGTTTTTTCTTGATAATCAATAAAAACAACTCGACCGCCAGAGCATGTTCGAAAGGTTAACAGATTTAATTTTGCGTAATCATATAGTACTTTTAAATCTTCTTTTGATATATTATTTGGATTTTTCGTTTTAATACAGGTACGAATAAAGTGGCCTCCATCTTGGAAAAAACATTTTTCTGAAATAGGTAAATTAAATTTTTCGACATGATGAATTAAAGCACCTACACCAGGATAGCATTTTAAAGGTAAATTATTATTTAAAGATTCTAAAGGTATGGTGATAGAAGTGTAAACAAAAGGAAAGTTCATTGTCCATTTTTTGATATCTTCTTTATTTGTTTGCTCCAAAATTGGATATGCCCAAGTTGAAGGCCCATCAAATTCTTCAACTTTATTGAATAGTCTCAAGCATGCTTTAATGTATTTTTGAGATTCTTCTAATCGTTGCAATTCTAACTGTAATGAATAAATATGAGTATTCAGTATTTGGTGATATTTATCGAATTCTACAGACAAATCTAATAAACTCTTGCTTTGATAAAAATCTTTGATTGTATTAATACTTTGACTATAGGTTTTCATTTCTCGTGTATATAAAAGAGTAATAAAGTCATCGTAAGAATAGCTGTAAAATCCTTTGCTGTTGAATTCGGGATGTAATATATTTACTTGTCTATAATATCTTATAGTTTCTGATGATATGCCTGTTAAATCAGATAGTTGTTTGATTAAAAAATTCATATGATAAAATCCTCACAAAACTGTTGCACCTGTTGTTACAACAGGGTGTATATAAAAAATTATAGAACTATAGGGAGGAAAATTTATATGAAATGTTCTAAATTAGTATCATTTATATGTGCCTCTTTTCTGTTAGTTGGTTGTAGTAGTGGAACAGCGAATGTTGAAACTACGACAGCAGAAGAAAAGAAAGGTGTAGTTCCAGGAACGTATTATGGAGTTGGAGAAGGAAGAAATGGAAAAATAGTAGTTGAAGTAACAGTGGGAGAATCTTCAATTGAAAAAATTAATGTTCTTTCTGAAGAAGAAACTTATAATACTGGATCAGTTGTTGTTGAAACATATCCACAACTAATGGTAGATAACCAAACTACAAATGTTGATAATGTATCAGGAGCAACAATATCATCAATGGCATTTAAAACTGCAGTAAGAGATGCTTTAACACAAGCAGGTATAAGTGATGATGCGTATAAAGACAGTGTTTCAACAACATTATCAGCTGAAGATACTGAAGCAGATGTTGTTGTTATTGGTGCTGGTGGTGCAGGTATGACAGCAGCCATTAATGCTGCTGAAAATGGCTCAAAAGTTATATTGGTTGAAAAATTAGATATCGTTGGTGGTACATCTAATTATTCAATTGAAGGTTTTGGTGCAGTTGGAGATAAAACACATGCTGGTCTAGGTAGTGATGCTACTTCTGAAACAGTAGCTGAATCGTTAACAAAGAGTAATCCAAACGGTAAAGCTGAAGCATATGAAATTTTGGCATCTCATAATGGCGAAGCAGCTGATTGGTTACGTTCAATTGGTGCTGAATTAACAGTAGCTGGTGGTCAAACAAGCGTTGCAAGTTCTAGAGAAGTTGGTGAATTAGGAGTTACTATCGTTTCTGCATTAAAGACAGAATGTAATAAGCAAGGTGTTGATGTTCGTACAGGAACAAAAGCTGAAGAAATTTTAACAGAAGATGGAAAAGTAACTGGTGTAAAGGTATCAAATGATTCTGGCGAATATACAATTTCTTGCAAGTCAGTTGTAATCGCTACTGGTGGATTTGGTTCTAATAGTGAGATGGTTGCAAAATATCAAGAAACACTAAAAGGATATGATCATTCATGTTCAGTAGGTAATACAGGCGATGGACAGGAAATGGCAGAAAAACTAGGTGCATCTTTAGAAAATATGGATTATGTTCGTGTTAACTTTACTTATACAACAAATGATAAAGGTTACTATTACTATATGGGATCATTATTTAACACAGGTGCAATATTTGTAAATAATGATGGTCAAAGATTTGTAAACGATCAAGGTGCTTACGGCGTAGGTATGAAGGTTGTTGAACAAGGTGGTGAAGGATGGGCTATATTTGATAGTTCTATTGTTAATGGTGTAGCCGATGTTCGTCATTATGAAAAGTTAGGATTATTTGTTGAAGCAGATACAATTGAAGAATTGGCAGAAAAGACAGGAATTTCAAAAGAAAATTTAACTGCTACAATTGAAAAATACAAAGAATATGTTGCTAATGGAAAAGACGAAGAATTCAATCGTGGAATGTTGAATATGACATTTGATGAAGCTCCTTACTATGCATGCAAGATGAGTGCTCGTGTTCAAGGAACATTTGGTGGAATTGCTACAAATACAGACACAGCAGTTGTTGACTCAGAAGGAAATGTTGTTGTGGCTGGATTATATGCAGCAGGCGAATGTGCTTCAGTAGGTGTATATGGAGCAAATCCTGCGGCAACAAATATTGTATTCGGTAAAATAGCTGGTAGTAATGCTGCAACGTTTGCTACAGAAAACAAATAAATAAAATTATATTTAGCTTAACTTTCAACTTGAACGCAACATTTCAAGTAAATGCAACACAAAATATAAACATTCAAAATATAAGCTTGTATTTCAGGACAAATAACTGATTTATAAGCTTTTTTTGTGATAAATCCTGACTTTATAGTTAAACATTAAAAAATGGTGTAAAACTATAGATTAGAATCTATAGCTCAACACCTTTTTCAGTT
>CAKONK010000020.1 GCA_934097085.1 uncultured Bacilli bacterium | reverse complement strand
CTTTAAAAGAATTAGACAAATTCAAAGATAAGAAAGTATATATGATAGCTGATAAAAGAAGCTATGATAATTTTGATAATGTTAATAACTTTGAAATTGAATTATTTAATGGTGAATGCTCATTAAAAGAAATAGAAAGAATATCTCTTTATATTAATGACTTTGATGTAGTCATTGGTTTTGGTGGCGGTAAGATTTTAGATGCTGCTAAGGCGGTGGCGTTTTTTAATAAGAAATATCTAATTATTATTCCAACAAGTGCTTCAAATGATGGACCATGTACTGCTGTATCTGTTCTTTATCATGAAGATGGCAGTCTTGATAGATATCTATATCTTGATAAGAATCCTGATATGGTTTTAGTTGACACCAATATTATCATCGCTTGTCCATTAAGATTAATGATAGCTGGCATGGGCGATGCCTTATCTACTTATTTTGAGGCTAGAGCCAATGGAAAGATGAATGATGAGGCTAAGGAATGTTTTGATAATCTAATGAAATATGGAATCGATTCTATTTCAGGTTTTAAAAATAAAGAGATAGGTGACTTACAAGAAACAATCATTAGAACTAATATTTATCTTTCAGGAGTGGGTTTTGAAAAGAGTGGCACTAATTTAGCCCATGAAATAAGTTATAAGTTAGATTGTCCTAAGATGCATGGCGAAAAGGTTGCCTATGGCACCTTGGTGGAATTGTGTTACGAGAATGCTGAAGAATTTGATGAAGTATATGATTGGTGTAAGAAAATAGGTTTACCAATTTCATTGAAAGATTTAGGGCTATCTAATTTTGATGAATATAAAGAAAGTGTTTTAAAGTTAGAAAAGCTAAATAAGTGATAGAATTGTTTCATGAGTTGGCAAGATAAATTTAATGATTGGGAATTAGAAAAGGGCAGAGATTATTTTGAAATGAATAAAGTCCTTTTTATTGACCGTGACAACAATATTTTTACTGCACAAGTTGCAGGATCTGACTATTATTCTGAATATAAAGTTACTACTGTAATCAATAATAAGGGCGAAGTAACTGCTCAAAAATGTACTTGTCCAAGATACAGGGATAAGGGTTATTGTAAACATATAATTGCTACTTTATTTGAAATAGAAAAGGTTTTTCCTGATGTCTTAAAGGGCAGTTATAAGGAAACAAGATATACTTATATTAATAATCCTAAATCAGATATCGATATCGAAAATTTAATGGGCGAATATTATATGTCTGAGGAAACTTATAAGAGGGCTAAGACTATTTGCCTAAATAAACCTAATATGATTTTAGATAATAAGAGTTTTTACGATGATGATGTTGCCTATAATTTTTTAATTGGTAGTGGTAGAGATTATGTCAATTTTAAATTTACTGCCAATAGAATCATTTTGTTTAATTGCCATTGTCAAGAGTGCATGAGACGTCCTTATTATGAAAGATACAAATTGTGTGTAAATAAGGCTGTTGCCCTAATGATGGTTGAAGATTACTTTGTTCATAATAACTTTGATAAGACTAATAGACTAGGTCAAAACTTCTTGGATTATAGTAAGGAAAAACGTAGTTCTAATATAATGGGACGAAGTGAAAACATTCATCTTATCCCATCTTTTACCTTTGATAGAGACAAGGATGAATATTTAGTTAAGTTTAAAGCTGGTAAAGATAAACTATTGAATATCAAAGATCTTTCTTATTTTATTAATTGTTATAAAAGAAATGCTAAATATGATTTAAGTACTAAAGTCACTCTAGATTTTAACAAAGATGATATAGCTGAAGATTCAAAGGCCTTATTTAAATATCTTACTGATTATATTGAAGAATCCCATTCTTTTTATAATCATATAAATCGTAGATATTATGTAGCCAATCCCTCTTATTCTTCTATAAGTTTAGATAAAGCTAGAATAGATAAACTATTTGATTTATCTTATGGCAGGGAAGTAGAACTAATCTATAAAGAATATGATGAAAAGGATAAATCATTAATTAACCTAAGTATCGTTAATAACGATTTGCCTATCACTGTCAGTCCTGAAATTGTTGATGATAAGCTTGAAAGTGTGACAATAAGTCATCCACCTTTTTCATGCTTCAGTGGTGAAAAATATAAATATTTAATAGGTCCTAATAAGTTTTCAAGAATCTTAAATGATAATGAAATAGTTGATGTAATCTATGGATTAAATGGCAATGATATCAAGATTGGTGCTAGTAATTTAGGTGATTTCTATTATGATATCTTGCCTAAACTAAAGACTTATCAAAATTTAATAATCGAAGATGAAGATAAAATAATTGAGAATGTTCCTGTACGTCCTGTATTTAAATTTTATTTGGATGCCTTAGATGGAATAGTTACTTGTAAATGTGATGTTTATTATAAAGAAGATAAATATAATCTTTTAGATAAAAAGGGAACTAGGGACTTTGAAAGAGAAAAAAGTGTTTTAGAATACCTTTTAAATGACTTTGAAGAATATAAGGATGATGAATTATGTATCAGAAATGATGAATGTTTATATCATCTATTAACATCCTTAAGTGAATTAAGAGAATATGGTGAAGTATTCTCTACAGCTCGTTTTGATTCTTTAGGTGTTAAAAAGAAAGTAAAGGTATCTGTTGGTGTCCGTGTTCAAAGTGACTTATTGAATCTAAATTTAATTTCCGATCTTGAAAAAGATGAACTTTTAGCTGTTTTAAGCAGCTATAAACAAAAGAAAAAGTATCATCGACTAAGAAGTGGTGAATTTGTTGATATGAACGATAAGGATCTTGATAAGTTATTAAGCTTAAAAGAGGAAATGAATATCACCGATAAGAAGTTCTTAAAAGAAGATATCAAGTTGCCTTCATATCGTATCTTATCTTTAAATGAAGAATTAAACGAATTTGAAAATATCGATGTCAAAAGAGATAAACATTTTAATGATTATGTAAAACGTTTTGAGAATATCGATATCAGTTCTTATGAAGTTCCAAAAGACTTGAATGCTGATTTAAGATCTTATCAAGTATATGGTTTTAAGTGGCTAAATGTCTTATATGACTGTGGCTTTGGTGGTATTTTAGCTGATGAAATGGGCCTTGGTAAGACTTTACAGGTTATTTCTTTATTAGCTTATAGAAATAAAGAAAAGATTAAATCATTGATTGTGACACCTGCTTCGCTTGTATATAACTGGTATGCAGAATTTAATAAGTTTGCGCCTTTTATTAAAGTAGGCATGATAGTAGGTAATAAGGACGAAAGAACAGCTTTATTAACTCATAAAGATGAATATGATGTCCTAATCACTTCATATGATTTATTAAAAAGAGATATCGACTTATATGAGAATATCAGTTTTGATGTTGAAGTAATTGATGAGGCTCAATATATCAAGAATCAAACTACTGGTGCTGCTAAGGCGGTTAAGGAAATAAATAGTAAGAAGCGTTTTGCGCTTACTGGTACGCCAATAGAAAATAGATTGTCAGAACTATGGAGTATTTTTAATTACTTGATGCCTGATTATTTATATTCTTATGAATATTTTAGAAAACATTTTGAATCACCAATCGTGAATGATGGTGATGAAGATGCTTCTAACATGTTAAAGAAGATGATTGGACCTTTTATCTTAAGAAGAAGAAAGATGGATGTGTTAAAAGACTTGCCTGAGAAGATTGAAAGAGTCTATTATGCCAATTTCGATTCTAAACAAAAGGAAATCTATGATGCTCAGGTTATGAAAATATCTAAATTAGTAGAAAACGAGGATGATAAGGCTTTCTCTACTAGTAAGATTGCGATACTGGCGGAACTTATGAAAGTAAGACAAATATGTTGTGACCCATCTTTATTATTGGAAGACTATAAGGGTGGTAGTGCTAAGAAAGATACTTGTTTACAATTGATAGAAGAATCAATTGATGGTGGTCATAAGCTATTAGTATTTTCACAATTTACTTCAATGTTGGAGATTTTGGAAGAAGAACTAAATAAGAAAAAAATAGCTTATTATAAGATAACGGGGGCTACTGATAAGAAAGAAAGACTAGAACTATGTAATAAGTTCAATAAGGATGATGTTAAGGTCTTCTTGATTTCTTTAAAAGCTGGTGGTACTGGTTTAAATCTAATTGGTGCTGATATCGTTATTCATTATGATCCATGGTGGAATGAGGCTGTTATATCGCAAGCAACTGATAGAACCCATCGTATAGGGCAAACAAATACGGTTACTGTTTATAAGCTTATTGCCAAGGATACTTTGGAAGAAAAGATTTTGAAGTTACAAGAAGATAAACAGAATCTAGCTGATGAAATCTTATCTGGTGCTAATACATCATTGAGTAGTATGTCTAAGGATGAATTGTTGGAGTTGTTAAATGGAAATTAGAAGAGGAAAACAAGAGGATATTGATAAGATCTTATCTTTACT
>CAKONK010000019.1 GCA_934097085.1 uncultured Bacilli bacterium | reverse complement strand
ATTTATTTACTAACGGTGTTTAATGCGCCGTTTTTAAATTTGTGTTATAAATTTTATGAGGAAAAAATATATGAAAATATTGATTGCGGAAGATGATGCATCACTTAGAAAGGCTCTTGTCTCTATCTTACAAAAAAATAATTATGCATGTGATGCGCTTGATAATGGAGGTGATGCCTTAGATTATTTAATAAGTGGCATCTACGATGGTGCAATATTGGATATTATGATGCCAGTTAAAGATGGACTTTCTGTTCTTGTTCAAGCACGAAAGAATAATGTATCTACTCCAATTTTATTGTTGACCGCAAAAGCAGAAGTTGATGATAAAATTCTTGGCTTGGATGCAGGTGCTAATGATTATCTTACAAAGCCTTTTGATATGCGTGAATTATTAGCACGATTAAGAGTTTTAACTAGGAAAAATGATTTTCAAGAGACTAATATCTTATATCTAGGTAATACTACTTTAAATAGGGAGACTTTTGAGCTTAGGGCACCAGGGGGATCTTATATACTCGCTAATAAAGAATATCAAATGATGCTGATGTTTATGCAAAATCCTAAGAGAGTTATTTCTTCTTCGTATTTGTTAGAGAACATTTGGGACATAGATTCTAGAGCTGAAGATAATACAGTTTGGACATATGTTTCTTACCTTCGTCGTAAACTTGAAGCGATTAAAGCCAATATTGAAATTCGTACTATACGCAATGCCGGTTATGCATTGGAGAAGTTAAATGAAAATTAGTCTAAAGAAGAGTTTACAAATTAGATTTATTTTGTTGTCATTTATTTCGCTTCTTATTCTGCAATCTTTGATTCTTGGCTTAAGTCTTTGGCATAATTATCAACACATTTCTATTAAAGCTGATCAGATGATTATGAAGATCATATCAAATCCAAATGACTATGATGTTATGGATGCAAAATATTTTATTGTGTCCTTTAAAACAAAGGCTGTTACTAGTCATACATCTTTGATGAATAATTCAAAAGCCTTTGATTATGCTAAAAAGGTAATGAATAGAAAAAACGATAAAGGTTATATTGACGAATATCGTTATTTGGTGCATCGAACTAAAGATAATATTGAAATAATATTTCTATATAGGGCAGCAACATTAGAATATTTTTATAACAGTATGAATTCTTTGTTTATTACTTCAATGATTTGTATCGCTATTATGATGCTTCTCTTAATCTTTTTATCAGGAAAGATTGTTTCACCGCTTGTTAATAACCGTTTAAGACAAAAGGAATTCATTACATCAGCAAGTCATGAACTTAAGACCCCTTTAACGGTTATTGGCGCTGATGCTCAATTATTAGAATTAGAAATTGGTGAAAATGAGTGGCTGGTAGATATTCAAAGCCAAATAAAACAAATGACTAAGATGACAAATCACTTGGTTTATTTGGCTCGAGCTGAGGAACAAGAGGAAAAGATAAATAGGATTATTTTCCCTATTTCAGACATGGGGCAAGAAATAAGCGATTCATATAAAGCGTTAGCTATAAAAGATAATAAAAAATATATTCTTAATATAGAAGAAAATATCGGCTATAAGGGTGATGAAAAGTCTATTAGAGAAATGATGGGTGCTATGATTGATAACGCTTTTAAATATAGTAATAAATTAGGAACAATAAAGATTTCTTTATTGCGCACTAATCGTGGCGTTTGTTTCATAACAGAAAATACAATTGATGATAATCAAGAACAAGATGTTTCTAATTTTACAAAGCGCTTTTATAAGGGAACAAATTCATGTGGCTTTGGCATTGGACTTTCAATCGCTCAAGCAACTTGTAAATCTCATAAGGGCAAATTGAAAATTGAAATGATTAAGGACAATATAATGAAAATTTCAGCTTTTTTGAACTAGCTTTGAGGTTGCAAATTTATAATCAAACTCATGAAAGAAGGTTTATGAGTAAATATGAAAAGAATTTGTCTGGTCTTATTATTGATTCTATTTTCAACTTGCACAGTGTTGGCGGAAGATGATGAATCAAAAATGTTTCAAAATAGTGATTTTATTGAAAAGGAACAACCTGCTTTAACTGAAGAAACAAAGAAACTAATTTCTTCTTATCAAAAAGATCCTACAATGGATAATTATTTGAGTTTAAGAGAAGAAGTTATAAAAAATTATGATGCTGTCTTAGATCGCAAGGAAGAAAAACTTGCTTCTTTGAAAGAAGAAACAAATGGCAAGCCCGGTGGTGAAGATATAGTTGCTGAGATGGAGGAGATTGTTCAAGATATGTACAAGACTTACTGGGACCGCATTAATAGTACTATGTTGCGTTTTACTGATACTAGATTATTAAAGTGGAAGACTGATAATGCATATATGTATGAATTTGTTCCGGTTATGGGCGCTGGAGAAACTGTCTATATTAAAAGAACAGAAGTTACTAATGCTGAATATGCGGAGTTTATAGAAGATACAGGATATAGTGCACCGGTTAATTGGCTTAATGGCACTTATCCTCAAGGAGAAGAAGATTATCCTGTAAATTTTGTTTCCTATCAAGATGCTGTGTCTTATTGTGAATGGTTGAGTGAAAAAGATGGTTTTAACACTTATCGTTTACCAAGCGAGAGTGAATGGGAATTAGCTGCAGGACACATGCCTAAAGATGCTGATTTCAATTGTGAAACAAATGACGGTAGAACACCTGTTGATCAATATGAGAATGTTACTCGTGGCGCTCATGGAGCAATTGATTTTTGGGGTAATGTGTGGGAGTGGACTTCTACTGTACGTAACGATAATGTTCTTGGTGTTAAGGGAGGCTCTTATAATTCTGATAGAACTGATTGTCGTAGTGAAAATAGAAAAGAAGGAAGAGTTAAAAGCACGGGATATGAGGACGTTGGTTTCCGTGTTATTAAGGTTTTAGGTGGTGTAGAACCTAGTGAAAAGGTTGAATTAAACACTCTAGAAGTTCCTGATGTTGATGTGATTCGCCTAGATGATAAGGTGATTGAAATATCATGGAATAAAATAGAAGGCGCAAATGAATATCAAATATTTGAATATTCAAATGATACAGGTTTAGTTAGCATGTTAGAAACAACAACGGAAACTTCTTATACAATAGACACAAGCGACAATTCATATAGTTATATTGTTCAACCAATTTCTTATACAGCAATATGTGATGATGTTGATGGTGAATTTAGTGTTGGAGTTAGTATAAAAGAAGAAGAAAACATTATTAGCAAGTTCATTTCTTTTTTAAAAAACTGCTTTGATTAATGGTGTGCGATGCACCATTTTTCTTTATAATAATTACAAGAAATGAGGAATATTAATGAAAGCTTATACATATGTTTCTAAGGGGAACTTTCAGTTATTAGAAAAAGAAAAACCAGTATTAAAAGATGAAAAGGATGCGATTGTAAGAGTAACATTAGCAAGCATTTGTTCTAGTGACTTGCACATCAAACACGGTAGTGTACCAAGAGCAGTTGAAGGTATAACTATTGGCCATGAAATGGTTGGTGTTGTTGAAGAAGTAGGGAAGGAAGTAACAAATGTAAAAGTGGGTGATAGGGTTACTGTTAATGTAGAGACCTATTGTGGTGAATGCTTCTTTTGTAAGAATGGTTATGTGAATAACTGTACTGATGTCAATGGTGGTTGGGCACTAGGATGTAGAATTGATGGTGGTCAGGCTGAATATGTACGTGTTCCATATGCTAATCAAGGCTTAAATAAGATTCCTGATAATGTTAGTGATAGACAAGCTTTATTTGTGGGTGATGTCTTGGCAACAGGATATTGGGCTACAAAGATATCTGATATAAGTAAAGACGATACAGTTTTGATTATTGGTGGTGGTCCAACAGGTATTTGTACTCTTCTTTGTGTAATGCTTAAAAAGCCAAAGAAGATTATCTTATGTGAAAAGGATGAAGATAGAATCAAGTTTATTAATAAACATTATCCTGATGTAAATGTAGTTAGACCTGATGAATGCGAAGAATATGTATTAAGTCATTCAGATCATAATGGTGCTGATGTAGTACTTGAGGTTGCAGGAAGTGATTCAACATTTGAATTAGCTTGGAAGTGCGCTAGACCTAATGCGATAGTAACAATTGTTGCCTTATATGATAAGCCACAAATATTACCATTACCTAATATGTATGGCAAGAATTTAACGTTTAAGATAGGTGGGGTTGATGGCTGCGATTGTGAAGAAATTTTAAATTTAATTAAAGAAGGAAAGATTGATACAACACCACTTATCACTCATACTTATCCATTGAGTAAGATAGAAGAGGCTTATGACTTGTTTGAAAATAAAAGAGATGGTGTAATTAAAGTAGCTATAGATTTGTCGTATAATTAATTCAATATGAAAATTAATACTAGAAGAAAGCTCTTGGTTTTTAATATTATCATTATTGCGATTATTATGATTTCAATATCTTT
>CAKONK010000018.1 GCA_934097085.1 uncultured Bacilli bacterium | reverse complement strand
ATTAGAAAGTTAGATAGGGATGGCTTAGAATATTTATCACTAATATGCATAACAAATAAAAAGAAAGCATTTATTGGTGATAAAATGATGCTAAGAATTGTAAAGGAGTTAAAAGAAATGCAAAAAAATTTAGATGAGTTAATATATTATGATCCAAAGAAATTTCATGAAGCAGAAATGAAAGAATTATCTTTTGAGTATGGCGTTGAACAAACTAAACTTGCTAATGCAAAAAAACTTATTGAAATGGGATTTGAAAAAAATATTGTTATTGAGGCCACTAATGTGACTGAAGAAGAATTTAATACTCTTCTTAAAGAAGTTAATAAAACTAAGGAATAATCTCTAGTTTTATTTTTTTAAAATAAAATACATAAAATTGTGTAGAATTTTTTAAAAAAATATAGTATTATTAAAAAGTAAAGATAAATAGAAAAGAGGATTATAATGAAAAGCAAAAATAAATTAAAAGTTATTTTATCAAGTGTATTCTTTCTTATTTTAGTTATTGGTGCAGCTTATGCATATTTAGGAACATTTAATATAAATTTAAATAATAATGTAGCAGTTAACATTAATTCTACAAGTCCTGGTAATTTATCTTTTATTGCAAATTCTACTCAGTTAAATATACAAGTACCTGATACCTCAATGGCTCAGTATAATACAAATAATACAGTTGCTGCGAAAGAAGATACTGGTTTTGTAGATATAACTTTAACAGGAGCAGAAGGTTTTTTAACAACATGTTCTTATGATTTAGTTTATGAATATAATACAAATAGTGATATATATGGTAAAACTGTACCAGTTACTACTGATGCTACTAAAGAAATAACTATTGAAGTAAATGGTATGAATGGAAATAATCATTTTGCTACAGAAACTAATTTTAATTTTGATACAAGTAAAGGATGGAGTAATGCTACTTCCTCAACAGGAGCAAAAGTTACATTAGTAACTGGAGCTACATTAAAAAGTTTGGGTACGGAGCAATCAGTAAGATGGAAAGTTACTGGTAGATATTATAATTTAGATTTAAATCAATATGCTTTAAGTGGTAAATCTTTTACTGGTAAAATATATGTAGAAAATGTAAATTGTTCTACAAAAGATGGTACAACAGTTAAAAAAGGTTATGAAACAATACTTGCTAATAATGGTGGTAAAACTGCAATTGAGGCAAAAACAGCAGATTTTACAACAGTAGAAACTAGTAATGCAGGAATGTTTTCATATACAGAAGGAACAGGTAAAACATATTATTATAGAGGTGCAGTAGATAACAACTGGGTAAAATATGGTAAGTTTAAAGCAGACCAAATTGTTTATAGAGGTTTTAGAGACGATACAACAAACACTGATGTATGGTTTGATAGTGTAAATAATCAGGCTAACTACATAGATTACCCAACATTAGCAGAATGTCAAACTGGTGTGGATTATGATTCAACATATAACTATAAATGTAAAGAAGTAGTATATGCCAATAAAGGTGATGATATGTACTGGAGAATAATAAGAGTAGATAAAAATAATAAAATAAAAATGATATATGCAGGAAGTAAAGCACCGAGTGAAAATGCAAAAGTTGCAATTACTGGGGCAGATACAAATATGGGCTTTACAGCTTATAATAATAAATATGATAAAGCAGAATATGTAGGATTTCAATATACAACTGGTTCTCAAAGAGGAACAAACACAAATAGTACAATAAAAACATATTTAGATAATTGGTATACAAAATATTTTAATGAAAATATAGGAACATCAAGATTTGTTAAAACAACATTTTGCAATGATAGAAATACATCTAGAACATGGGCATCGAATGGCAGAGATTTTGAATATGCTCCATATACTAGATTAAGTTCAAGTCCTCCAACACCTACATTTGAATGTAATAATGCAGATGTGGTAACAAATAATTTAGGACTAATAACAGAGGATGAAATAGTGCTAGCTGGAGGAAAAATTGGCACGGACAACAGTGCTTTCTATTTAAATAATAATATGGCATATTGGGCGGGCTCCCCTCTTGTGTTCATTGATAGTGGTTCGCATGTGTTTGGTCTTGATCCGTTTGGTAGTTTTCTTGATGGCCTTGTTGATTCTCGCAATGTTGCGGTCCGTGGTGTAGTTTCTCTATCCTCTGAAAGTAAGTTACTAGGAAGTGGAAAATATAATGATGTTTACACAGTAAATTAGAGCCGAAGAGAAGGGCAACTTTTCTGAGAAAAAAATATAGTACAATCCTCGATTGTGCGTCGGTAAAAAAATAAAACTAAATGTGACTGAAATATTAAAGCAGTAAATCATACTAAAGTAATACACCCCTTTATGGGGCGTAAAGTTTCCACGAAGTGAAAGAAAGGGAATAATTATGAATATAGAAAAGTTAAAAAGTGAATTAATTAGTCAAAAATATTCAAAATTTAAGGGAAATATTTATCATTATTCACAGGTTAATTTTGCATATAATTCTAATAAAATTGAGGGTACACATTTAAGTGAGGATGAAACTGAAGAAATATTTGTAACAAACTCTTATATACCTAAGGCAGATGATGTAGTAAAATTAGATGATTTAATTGAAATGAAAAATCATTTTAGATTATTTGATTATATGTTAGATACTTATGAAAAAAGACTTGATAAATCCATGATTATTGAAATGAATAAAATTCTTAAAAGAGGAACGACTGATGAAGATAATCCAAGATATAATGTCGGAGGATTTAAGATAGTTCCTAATAAAATAGGCTTAATTAATGTTATAAATACATCTTCCCCTAAGAATACTCCAAAAGATATTGATAATTTACTTTCTTGGTATAATTCAATTGAAAATGTTACTCTTGAGGATATTATTGAATTTCATTATTGATTTGAAAAAATACATCCTTTTGGTTCTGGCAATGGTAGAGTGGGAAGAATGATAATGTTTAAAGAATGCTTAAAAAATGATATAATGCCATTCATAGTATCAGATAATGATAAACATTTTTATTTAAGAGGTCTTAAAAATTATGAAAGTGATAAAATGTTTTTAATTGATACAGTGAAACATGAACAAGATTTATATGAAATAGCAGTTAATGATATGCTTGATTTTGAAATATAAAGATAATAATAAAAGTTGAATTAAACTATGTTATATGCTAGAATATTAACACATCAAGGAGGATTCAGTAGTATGATAATAGACTTTAATAGTTATAGAAATAAAAAAACTGAAAAAATAACTGAGGAAGATATTTTTAATTTAATTTTAATTTTTAAATATGGAGAAATTGATTTTTTTAATATAAATAATATTATGGAATCATTAGGCTGTTATGCTAGAATGGAAAGGTTTAAGAATATATATGAAAATTTAAATGTTATAACAAACCTAAATAATTTTCCTATTGTTGATCTAACTGATATTTATGAAAAGATGTTAGAAGAGCGACTAATAATAGAAAGCCATGAAAATGAATTTATGATTGTAGCAAGTTTTGAAAAAATAAATGAATTAAAAGAAAAATATTGTCAAGATGTGTTACAAAGTTTTGGAGACTTAATGTTTTTTGTTAATAATGATCTGAAATATGGTATTGGAAATTGGGAATTTTTATTTGAGGATGAAGTACTTCAATATCCAAAGTATCCAAGTATAGTCACCGGCGAATTTATAGGTAAAGAAAAAAATCCAGAAACAATGCAAAAAATAAAAAAAAGATCAATTGAACGATTAAAGAGCCAATATGGAACTATAAAATAAATGTATGAAAAAAGTTAGTGAAAATCCTTGACTATATCAGGGATTTTTTGGTATAATCTTATTGTTTTAAGTCATTTCATCCACTCTAAAAAGGTTTTTAAAAGATTATCTTACCTTAAAGGTGTGACTTATGAAAAGGAGGAAAAGAAATGAAAGCTATAATTAAAACAGGTGGAAAACAATATTATGTTGAAGAAAATAGCCGTATCTATGTTGAAAAATTAGATGTTGAAGCTGGACAAAAAGTTGTTTTCGATGAAGTATTATTTGTTGATGGAAAAGCTGGAAAACCATTTGTAAAAGGAGCATCAGTTGAAGCTGAAGTTATTAAAAATGGTAGAGGTAAAAAAATAAAAGTATTCCATTATCGTCCTAAGAAAAAATCTAGAAAAACTCAAGGACATAGACAAGCATATACTTTAGTTGAAGTTAAAAAAATTAATGGTTAATAATGATTAAAGTTAATAAAAATGGAAATGTTATTAAAATAACAGGTCATTCAGGTTATGATAATGCTGGTAAAGATATTGTATGTGCTAGCGTATCAAGTATAATTTATACTACTGTAAATGGTCTATTAAATATCAATGAAAAAAGTATTGAATTTCTAGATAATGATGAATATATGGAAATAAAAGTTCTTTTATCTGATGATATTACAAACTCATTAATTTTAAATATGATGACTATGCTTAAAGAGTTAGAAAAAAGTTATCCTAAAAATATTAAAGTTAATGAAGAATAATAGTAAAGGAGAATAGAAATGTTATATATAAGTTTAAATATTCAAAGATTTGCTCACGTTAAGGCTCAAGGTTCTACTAAGAACAATCGTGATTCAGCAGGTCGTAGATTAGGTGCTAAACTTTCTGATGGACAAACTTGTAATGCTGGAAGTATTATTTACCGTCAAAGAGGAACTAGAATTTATCCAGGAACTAATGTAGGAATGGGAAAAGATCATACTTTATTTGCTAAAGTTAGTGGAACTGTTAAGTATGAAAGAATGGGTAAAGATAAGAAAAAAGTATCTGTTTATGAAAAATAATGCCTTAATGGCATTTTTTTTAAGGGAGGTTTATTATGTATTTAATTAGTATTGATGAAAAAGTATTACCACTTCCAATGGGAATTAATATAAATAGTTTTAGTGATTACTTTTCAGATGGAATATTATTTATTGATTACCTTGATGAAGAAGAAAAAAATAAAGTATTAAGTGATTTATTTGATAATATAAGTATTTTATTTTGTTCTTATGATTTAAGTAAATATGATTTTGAAAAGAAAAAGACTATTAGAAATAATATTAATTATGCAAGATGTATGGAAAAGTACTTTAATGAAAATAATATGTATAGTGAAAGTAATAGTATTTTAAAAGAAATTATTGTAGAAATGATTTCTTACTATGCAAATTATAAGGAATTTGATACAATAGATATAAGTTTAAGGGGAAGATAATATGTTTGTTGATGAAGTTAAAGTTAAGTTAATTGCTGGTGATGGAGGTATGGGATGTACTTCCTTTCGTAGAGAAAAATTTGTACCTATGGGTGGACCAGATGGTGGAAATGGTGGAAGAGGAAGTAATATTGTTTTTGTTGGAGATAAATCTTTAAAAACTTTAGTAGATTTAAGATTTCAAAAAATTATTAAAGGTAAAAAAGGCGAAAATGGTATGGGTTCCAATAAATTTGGTAAAAATAGTGAAGATATCATTATTAAAGTACCTCTTGGAACAACAGTTTATGATGATGATACAGGTCTTATTGTTAGTGATATAGTTGAGGACAATCAATCAGTTATAGTAGCACACGGTGGAAGAGGTGGAAGAGGTAATAAAGCCTTTGCTACTCATGAAAATCCCGCTCCAAAGTTTTCAGAAAATGGTGAACAAGGAGAAATAAAATATTTAAGATGCGAACTTAAAGTTTTAGCGGATGTAGGACTTATAGGTATGCCAAGTGTTGGTAAATCAACATTTTTAAGTGTAATATCTTCGGCTAAACCTAAAATAGCAAGTTATCATTTTACTACTTTATCACCTAATTTAGGAGTAGTTAAATTAGGTAGTGATTCTTTTGTAGTAGCAGACCTTCCAGGTTTAATCGAGGGAGCAAGTGAAGGAGTAGGTTTAGGAGACAGATTTCTTCGTCACGCTGATAGATGTAAAGTGTTAGTACATATGGTAAATATGTCTAAAATGGAGGGTAATGATCCTATTAATGATTATAAAGTAATTAGGGAAGAACTTTCTAAATACTCTAAAAAACTTGCAAATAAAAAAGAAATAATTGTTGCCTCAAAAATGGATATGCCTGATAGTAAAGATAATTTAATAGAATTTAAAAAAGCTTATCCAGATAAAGATATATTTGAAATAAGCTCTATAACGCATCAAGGTATTGATGATTTATTAAATAAGATAAATGAAACTTTAAAAACTGAAGAAGAATTTTCTTATGATAAAGATGAGTTTGAGGATGAAGTTTATATTAAATTTAAAAAAGATAAACCTTATGAAATAACTAAAGATGGTGATACTTGGGTTGTTACAGGTAAAGAAATTGAAAGGTTATTTAACATGACTAAATTTACTGAAGAAGAGGGAGTTCTTCGTTTTGGTAGAATACTTCGTGCTATGGGAGTTGAAGAAACCTTAGAAAAAATGGGTGCTAAACCTGGTGATGATGTAGCAATAAATGATTATTTATTTACGTATAAAGGTTAATTTATCATACATTTTTAATTTTTTTGATTTAAATGCAGGCATTTCTAAAATGTTTGTATTTTTTAATTGCTGTTTTATTACTATAACTTTATTCTTTTCTACATTAACTGCTTTAAAAATAATTATTCCATGATTATCAAAACCAATTACATCAATGTTTTCTTTCATAAAAAAAGTGTGAATTGAATTTGTTTTAGGAAATATTATTCCATAATCAAAATCTTTTTTACCCATAAAACCAATTAGTTTCTTTAAAAAATTATTTGCTATTTTTACTTTTATATTTTCATCATCACTTATTTGTAATATCATATTTTTATCTCCATTATAATCATATCAAAAAAAGTAAAAAAAATGTATAATTTTTAAAAAATAATTTTTAATTTATTGACTAAAGTAAAAAAATATTATATGATTATTTTGATAATAGAAGGGAGATTTTAAAAATGGATGAAAGTTCAAAAAAAAGCAATGTAGTTCTTCTTACAGTAATAGCAATAGTAACTATGTTAGTTGTTGTAATCGGAGCAACATTTGCCTACTTAGCAAGTCAAGTTGATGGAAAGGGTAATTCTAATATTAATGTTACGACTAATGTATCAAGCGATTTATTTTTAATTGATGCTGGTACGCCAATCGAGTTAGTAGCAAATACTGAAAATTTTGGTAAAGATCAAGCTGTTGCTGGGGAGGATTTAAGTGATAATTCATTTGGAAGTATTACTTTTACAACTGGAAATGAAGCTGAATCAACAAGAAAGTATAAAATTGATTTAAATATTACACAAAATGATATGGAATATACCTCAGGTACTTGTTATGAAAAAAGAGAGACTGTAGATGTTTCTAAGGAAGAATGTACTGGTGCAAATATTTGGGCGACGGATGGTAAAGAGGAAAAATGCTATGCCAAAGGTAATACATTATCAAGTGATGGCTATTTAGATAATATGTTCTCATGTACCGCTAGTGACACATATATTTGGGAAACTAGAAAAGATGCAGAATTAGTATTAGATTTTTATAAAGTTGATAATTCTAGAACACAAGAAAATTGTAATACTGGTAAATGTTATGATCCTAATAGACAAGTTGTTGATGGTATAACTTCTGAAGCAGATTGTGATGGCTTAAATAGATGGGTTGCTGATTACTATAATGCATCAAATAACAAGTGTTATGTTCTTCAAAATACATATGATATTACAAATACTCAAGGAACAATTAATTTAGCGGATAATGTAGAAATGACTACAAGCAAAGCTATTGGCAAAATTAATGATTATTATATGGCTAGAGTTACTTTAATAAATTACATGCATAATCAAATTCAAAATGGTTCTAAAAGATTTATGGCAAACATAGAATATTCACAAATTATTTCTGAACCTTAATAAATCATTTAAATAAATACTAGGCTTGAAATTTAAACCTAGTTTTTTATTAATAAAATTGATATACTATAAATATAATTAAAAAGGAGAAGTATTAAAATGGAAAAGAAAAAAGATAGAAAGTTTATATTATATATTGTAATTATAATTTTTATTGCATCACTTGGAACCCTTACTTATAGAGTTGGTTTATCGATTAAAGCTAAGAAAGATGCTATAAAAGAGGAATTTAATAAAGAAAAGCAAGAAATTAAAGATAAGCAAAAACAGGCTGAGGAAGAAGCTAAAAAAAGACAAGAGGAAATTGAACAAAAAATGAAAGAAGAAGAACTTGAAAGAGAAAAAGATAGCTTTAATAATATGCATGAATTTTATGCTGGAACTAAAGGTGGAACTGCTACTGGCCTTGAGGTTGATGAAATAATCAAAAGTAATAAAAAATCAAGTGATCATTTAATCGAGGTAATATTTGATGGTACTTCTTATGGAACTGATCCAGATAAAATCAAAGAAATTAAAAGTATGCTTAAAAGTTTTAATGGTTACAAGTTACAAGATTATGAAATATCTGTAGATTATGATGAAAATGGTTATGTAAATAAAGTAACTATTGAGACAAAGTAAGGAGGAAGTAAGATGTTATTAAATATTATTTTATTAATTATTGTAATTATATCAGGAATGATTCTATCATACTATAATGGTTTTGTTAAGAAAGGTAATAGAGTTAAAGAAAGAGAGTCTCAAATAGATGTTCTTTTAAATCAAAGATTTGATTTAATACCAAATATAGTTAATTGTGTTAAAGGCTATGCTAAACACGAAAAATCAACTTTAGAAAATGTTACTAAATTAAGAAGTGAGTATCAAAATAATGGCTTTAGTACACAGGAAACCGAGAAGATTGATAAACAAATTAATAATCTTATGGCAATCGCAGAAAGTTACCCAGATTTAAAAGCAAATGCAGACTTTTTAAGTTTACAAAGAAATTTAAATGAAATCGAAAATAAATTAAGTTATGCAAGAACAAGTTATAATAATGCAGTTACATCATACAATAATGCAGTAGAAAGTGTACCATCAAACATAATTGCTAAAATATTTAACTTTGAGAAAAAAGACTTATTTAAAATTGAAAGTGAAAAAAGAGAAAATATTAAAGTAAATTTATAAAAATGCTATTTTAAATAGTGTTTTTTTATGCTAAAATATTATTGTATACTAGGAAAGGGTAGTGGACTTATGAATAATACTTTAGAATATTTAAAAAATAATGGAATTGATGTAGATTTAGGATTATCTTTTATTGGCGATGAAACATCTTACAAAGAACTTTTATTAGAGTTTAAAAATGGTTTTATTAATCAAATGAATGAGATAAGAACTTTATATGAAAATAAAGATATTGAAAACTATGGAGTAAAAGTTCACGCTCTAAAAAGTAATTGTAAAACTTTTGGAATAATGAATTTTGCTAATATGGCGTATGAACACGAAATGGCTGCGAAAAATGGTGATATTAATTTTATAAATCAAAATATTACTAATCTTTTTGTAAAGGCCAATGAACTATATAAAGTATTAGATACATTCTTCGGAGGTAACAATGAATAATTTAATAAATGATTTATTTAATATCATTGATATAACTTTAATAGATTTAAACGAAGATAAAGTTTATTTATATGATAAATATACAGAAAATCCATCAAGTATTAGTTATGAAGATTACTTTGAAAGATGTAAAAAAAGTCTTCATCCCGATTATGCAAATACTTATTTTAATGAAATAAGCGCTAATAATTTACCACTTGATGGTTATAAAACTATTAACTTTCTAAAATTATCTAATTTACTTATATATGATAATTATACTGCTCTTGTTAAATTACTTCCGGGAAATAAAGTATTTATTGTTTCCTTTAAGTCTGAGGAAAAACCTAAAAAAGAAGAAAAAAATGATATAAGTAGTGATATAACAGATTTAATTTTAAATATTGAAAATACTTTAGAAAGTATCTCAAGAGATAATAATGAAATTAATAATCTATATAACTATTTTTCATCACTTTTATATGATGTAGTTAAGAAAAATCCAGAGATTAATAAATATTATGAAGGAAAACTTATAAGTAAAATGAATAATTTTACAGAATACCTTTTGATAATTGATGATGATGATTTAACAAGAAGTATTTTTAAAAAAGCATTTTCTTCGTATAACATAATCGAAGCGAAAAATGGTGAAGAAGCTGTAGAAATAATTAATAATAATTTAAAAACAAATGAAAAAAATATTGTTGGTATGTTCTTAGATTTAAAAATGCCAGTTATGGATGGCTTTGGCGTACTAGACTTTCTAAATGAAAAAAGACTACTTAATAAAATGCCTGTTGTTATAGTTTCTGCTGATGATAGTAAAGATACTAAAGAAAAGGTCTATGCTTATGAAATAGCCGATATGATAGAAAAACCATTTAACTTTGAAATTATTAATAAAAGATTAAATAATATGGTAAGAATGTATTCAAAAAATAATTATTTATCAGAAATTATTAAATCTCAAAATAAAGATTTAAGTAGTATTTTAGATGATTATGTAGAATCTTACTTAATAGATAATAACGGTGTATATCAAAAAGTATCAGAAGTGCTTTTCCTAATGCTTACAGATAACAAAGATATAATTATTAATGCTGCAAAGTATTATGATGTAGGTTTAAAACTTGCACCAGTATCATATTTTAATAGTTTCAGTAATTTAAATGACGATGAAAAAAAGGTAATATATTCTTATCCATATAAATCAGTTATGGTATTAAATAATATGAATTTCTTGGATGAAAAAACTAAAGAATATGCTAGAAATATTTGTTTAATGCATAATGAAAGATATGATGGTAAAGGATTTCCTAAATCTTTAAAAGAGGGTGAAGTACCTTTATATGTATATCTTGTAAATATTGCTTATGAATATGCAAGAGGCATTATTAAAAAAGTTTCTAAAGAAGATATGATTAAATTAATTGTAAGTAAAAATGGCACTAAATATAGTCCTGAAAGTATTGAAATATTTAATAAAATAATTGGTGATATTAAATGATAAGATCTTGTTTACTTCAGATATTATCAATATGTTATTTATTATTACTACTTAGTGTATTTACTAAAAAAAGAAAAGAAAAAAGTTTAGAAAATAAAAACTTTGAGGTATTTTCAATTTTAACATTTATTGTAATTTTATTTGATGGCGTTAAAAACTATTTATTATTTTTTCAAGATAAATATGAACTATTAAATATGATTATTTGTAAAGGATTTTTAGTAAGCACTATTATATGGAGCACTTGGCTAATCATTTATATTAGTTCCCTAAAAAAAGAATTTAAAACTTTAAAAGAATTATTTAAAAGTAATCCTTTTTATATAATTTTAATGATAATAAGTTTAATATTATGTGCAGTAAGTATTTATTTAAAACCAAATTATTTTGTTGATAGCGATAAATTAATTGCTTATCAAAATGGTAGAGATTTATATTTTACATATATAGTTAATATCGTTTACAGTGGACTTTTGGTAATATATATGATTTATAAAAAAGAAAAACTTGATTTCAGTAAAAAAATAATAGTTTTCTTATTTGCTTTTTTGGGCCTTATAGGTATAATTATTAGTTGGGTAAATCCAAGTGTTTCAATTAATAGCTCGATAATGGGACTTGTAATAGCACTTATTTACTTTACAATGGAAAATCCAGATTTAAAGATAATAAATGAACTTGAAAAAGATAAAGAAGAGGCTAATGAAGCCTCAAAAGCAAAAACAGACTTTTTATCAAATATGAGTCATGATATTAGAACACCAATGAATGCTATAATAGGTTTTTCTGAAAGTCTTCTTACAGAGAATATGCCAATAAATCAAAAAAATGAAGTTCAAAGTATTTATGATGCAGCCTCAACACTTTTAGGAATTATTAATAATATTTTGGATGTTTCAAGAATTGAAAGTGGTAAAGAGGAAAAGAAAGAAACTACTTATGAAATGCGTAAGATTATTATGCAGCTTTCATCGGTAATAACCGCTAAACTAGATCAAAATAAAGTAAAACTTAATATAAATATATCTTCGGATGTACCTAAATTTATGATAGGTGATGAACTTAAAATATATCAAATACTTATGAATATATTATCAAATGCTGCAAAGTATACAGATGAGGGCCATATAGATTTTAATATCACTAGTGAAAATGTTGGCGATATGGCTACAGTTAAATTTTCTGTAGCAGATACAGGAATTGGTATTAAAGAAAGTGATTATGATAAATTATTTGTTAAATTTTCAAGAATTCATAATCAAGAAAATTATAACGAAGTTGAGGGTACTGGACTTGGTCTTGTTATAACAAAGAAGTTAGTAGAACTTTTAGGAGGAACAATATCATTTACCTCAAAATATAAGGTTGGAACAACATTTACAGTAGTACTTCCACAGAAAATAGATTTTAATGCTATTGAAAAAGAAGAAGTTAATACGCAAACTAAAGTAAGTACCACAAATGTACATTTTGATGGTTCACTATATGATATATTAATTGTTGATGATAATATTTTAAATTTAAAAGTTGCTCAAAGAATATTATCTGATTATAAATTTAATATTACTTGCCTTCAAAGTGGAGCAGAGGCTATTGAAAAAATTAAAGGTGGAGCAAGATACGATTTAATATTTTTAGACCATATGATGCCTCTTATGGATGGTATTCAAACTTTAAAAACGCTTAAAAATTTAGAGGGTGTTAAGATTCCTCCGGTAATTGCTCTTACTGCTAATGCAATGGTAGGTATGAAAGAGTTTTATTTAAAAGAGGGCTTTGATGGCTATATTTCAAAACCTATTAATAGAGAAGAACTTCAAGTGCTTTTAAATAATATATTTTGTAAAAGATAAATAAAAAATACTGATTTTTATAACCAGTATTTTTATTTTTGTTTATTAATTGTTCTTGCTTCTCTTGCAGAAATAATAACTTTTTCTCCATTAATAACTTTTTTTTGAAGATTTGGTTTTTGAACTCTTTTTGTAGCATTTTCTGCATGAGATCTATTATTTCCTGATAAAGGTTTTTTATTAGTTATTTTAGTAGCCATTATTAGTTTCCTCCTTTTTTCATTACTTTTAAATTTTACTATAAATATGGGTAAAAGTCAACAAAATCTGGTTTACATTGCATTTAAGAAATTATTTTCTAATTGATATTTCGGTAATTCTATCATTATCTTGTAAACTTGTTTCGGCTTTACTTTTTATTTTATTCAATACTTTAATAAGTTCTTCCTTATAATTAAGTGAAGTTAATTTTCCATTAAAACAAAATTCTTTTACGTTTTCACTATATATTCCTAAAGCAACCTCGGTTAAATTCCAATTATATTTGGTAATTAGATTTTTAAACATTGCAAGTTTCTCTTCATTAATAGTTATTAAAGGTTTAGTAGTCTCTAAATATTTCATTGCCTCTTCGATTAATAGACTTCCAAGTCCTTGATTTCTATATTCTTTTGCAACAAATAAAGTACATATTTTCCTTTCATTTGCATCTTTTTTTAAGGAACATAATGCAATAATATTTCCATTTTCATTTTTAATAAAAAGAATATTTCGGTAAGGAGTTAGACAACCTTTGATTTGTTTATTATAAAACCAATTTTTATAATCTGGGTATTCATTATTAATTGTTAATTCATACATTTCATTAGCAAGGTTCATAAAATCAGGTGATGAAAGGTAATTTTTAATATTATCTATTTTCATATTATTTCCTTTTTAGTAAGTTTTTTATAAATATATTCATTTTCTTTAATGTATCTATAAAACTGTGGAACAACAAAATTTTTATCTTCACTTTTAATTTCATTTAAATAAATAGGTGTTTTAAATTTGCAAGCACTTTTTATTTGAAGAGCATAACATTTATCATTTCCTTCGAAATACGCAAGTAAATCACTATTATTTTCATTATCCGTATTTTTTAGTACATAGTCAGCATTACCTTCGATAATTTTATCTACGATTATATAACCTATAATTGCTTTATCTTTTTCAGAGGAGTAAACATATATTTTTTTATTACAATTTTTTTCACCAATACTTTTTCTTCGGTATTCATATTTTTTAGTACCTTCGAATATTTGATTTGCATATTTAGTTTTAATTGAAATTAACATTAATTCATTCATAAAACACCTCATAAATATTATAACACGGGTAGAGTATTTTTTAGAAATTTTAATTTGCTATATTTATCATCCGTGATATAATACACTTAAGAAAGGTATTGTCTATTTAAAAAAATTAAAAAGGTACATATGAGAGTAGTTAGTATTGGAGATTTAGTTTTAGATTATTACTATAAAAATGGAAATTTAATTGGTGTTGATGGAGGAATGAGTAGCCATAATATTATTGCAAATTTAGCAAAAAGAAAAATTTCTACAGCAGTATATGGAGTTTCTGGTAATGATATACAAGGCAATATTGCTAATTTAAGTTTAAAAAAATTAAATGTTGATGTAAGCAAAGTATTAATTAAAGATAATATTAAGACAAGATGCTTTCATGTTTCTTATGATGAAGAAGGTTTTATTTCTAAAAAAAGATGTCCAAAATGTAATGAAAAAAAATGGTATGAAGAAAGTCAAATTGATATAGAATATATAACTAATAATATACAAAATGATGATATTTTAGTCTTTGATAATTTAAATGATAAAAATATTGAAATAATAAAAAACGTTTCTAATAAAAAAATAATTGATATTGGCCAGTATTTTGAATTTGAAAATTTATCAAAAGAGGACATTATAAATAAATTAAATAATGGTTTTGAAATAATTAATTTTAATGAAAGAGTGTCAAACTATTTACTTGATAAATTAAATTTAAAAAATAATATTGAATTATATAAATTACTAAAGGCAAAATTAGTAACTATTACTCGTGGAGAAAATGGTGCAATCTTTATATATAATAGTAAAGAATATAAATTTAATTTAAAAGATAATGGTAATGTTATTGATTCTTCGGGTGCCGGAGATGCATTTTTATCTAGCATAATATTTGATTATATAAAAAATAATTATGAATTTAATAAAGAACTTTTTCCAAAATGGTATGAAAAATCTATTAAATTAACTAGTAAGGTTGTATCTAACTTTGGTGCAAGAGGACATTTAAATTCATTATATAAAATTAAAAAAATAGATAAAGTTTGTACTTGTGAAAATTTTGAGTATAATGAAAGAAGAAAAATTAAAAGATGTAATATTAATATAAATAATCTTGAGGCAAGAGTTATTAATGCTATTAATTCTAGTGCTTATGATAAGTTACTAGATATAAATTTTGATAAAAGTAAAAGCTATTTATTCATTGGAACAGGTGGTTCTTTTGCAGGGGCTAGTTTTGCATCAACAGTTATAAATGAGTTATATGGTGCAAGTACTTATTCATTGTACCCAAGAGATGCATTTTATAGAAATAATGCAAATATAGATAAAGCATTTTTATTTTCATATTCAGGAACGACTAATGATATAATTCAAAGTGTTAAAGATTTTGATAAAAATAATGTGTATGTAATTACAAAAGGGCAAACCCAAAATATTGTAACAAAAACAGGTATTATGAAAAATAATATAATCACTTATAGGACAAGTGCAAATAAAGGTAAAGAAAGGGGATTTTTATCTTTTGAGGGAGCTTTAGCACCAGCTGCATTATTTATGAAATTATATTTACAAAAGTCCAATAGTGATATTAATATAAATAATTTTATCAAGGATTCTATGAGTTACTGGAGTAATAAAGTTCAAAAAGAAATTGATAAAAATTTTATTGAAAGTGCTATTAATCATAATAAAATAATTAATGTTTTTCGAGGAGATTATAGTAACTGTGCAAGTTATGATTTAGAAAGTAAACTTATTGAATCTGGTATATTTAACTGTATTATTCACGAAAAGAAAAATTTTTCTCACGGAAGATTTATTAATTTTGAAAATATGAACAATAAATGTGTAATCTATTTCAAACAAAAGACTACCTCAAAATATGAAGAAGAATTATTAAATTATTTAGGAAATAAAATTGCTATTTTTGAAAGTAAATACGATGGCCTTTTGGCAGAATTTGATTTATTAATTGCTTCACAATTTATAATATATCAAATAGGTAAGTTATTAGATATTGATGTTTCTAAACCTAATTATACAGATAATGCAATGAAAATCTATTTTTATAAAGGACAGTTGTAAATAATATGACTGATAAAGTATGTAAACAAAAGCATACTTCTTTTTATAATTTATTTACGAATAGGAGAAACACATGAAATTTTGAAACGCGTGTTTTTTTATGTATAATAAAGTAAAGAATAAAGTTGGTGAAGTATGGCTAAAAAATGTAAAAAATTGGAAAATTATTTAAATTTTTAAATACAGATGATATAGTATTAGAAAAACCATATAATTTTATATTTCATGCGTAAGATAGTTTAGCTTGACTTTTAATTATTTTATGATAGAATATAGTCCCATGGAGGGGGTTAAATGAATAATCAAGAATTAACTTTATTAACTGAAGGACAAATTTGGGGAGATGACTCTGAATCCCAATTAGAGGTTTTGAAAGAATATGGAACACAAGCTACAGTAACAGATTTGTGTATTTTAACAGGGTGTAAAAATGGCTATTTTTATACTAAATCTCAATTTGATAACGATGTTAGGATTGTTGATGAAGATGGCAAAAAAGCTCTAAATTATGTGCATAAACCTAATATCTCTATTCGACCAGTGTTGCTAAATTCTCTATTATATTCACAATCTATTTGGGCTATAACTACAGGATACGATGGTACAGAGGAAATCGAATATGGAGAGTATCCTCAATATGCTGCTTCTGAAACATTACAAAATGAGTTAGAGTTAAGACTAAAACATAAAAAAGGTTTGAATAAAACAGGAAGAAGTTATACATTTAATTCGGTACCTTGTCGTTTTAATGATGGATCATTTAAACCTGTAACTTATAAGGAATATGAATATCAAGGGAAAAAATATATTCGTATTGAAGCAAATTTAGGATATAATGAGCATTACTTATTACTTTCAAACGGGGTTGAATATACAAATGGTGATTATGTTTGGGTAGAAGTCTCACCAGTTAAATGGCTTGTTGATGATAAAACACAATTGCTAATTTCTAAAAAATGTTTAGTTGCCGGTATAAGTTTTAATCCTTATAGAGCAGGTTTTGATGGCTGCTTTGATAATACAGCAATGAAAAAATATCTTGATAATTACATGCTTCATGATCTTTTCCAAAATACTGTTTCGTTAAATATTTCAAATGTAAATATTCAAAATCATTTGAAAAGCTCTATTCGTAATCAGAAACTTAATAAAGCTGTAAAAGATTATCAAAAAAAATTAATTCAAGAACCAAAGCCTGAAGAACCAAAAGTTGAAAATAATTCAGAATATGAAGTTGAAAATAATTTTGAATATGAAGAAATAGAGCAAGTTGTTGAATTACAAGCAGAAAAAAGAAAAAATCCATATAATTTAGACTTTGGTGAAGTAAGCGAGGAAGATATAATTAAGGGAGCTGTTGAAAGTGGAGTGGCAGTATTTTTACATGGACCATCATCTGAAGGAAAGTCAGCAAGAGTAAAACAAATAGATCCAACTTGTGAAATAATATATTTAAGAAATGCAACTCCAGAGAGTTTAAATGGAAAAAGTGTGTATAATCAGCAAACTGGGGAAATGATAGATGTTCCACCAACTTGGTTAAAGAAATTGCAAGAAAAATGTAGCAATGAACCTGATAGATATCATATAGTATTTTTCGATGAGATAACAAATGCATTACCAAGTATTCAAGGAATAGCCTTTAATATAGTTTTAGATAGAGAAGTAAATGGAATATGGAAATTACCAGAAAATGCAAGAATAATAGCAGCGGGAAATGATATGAAAGATTCCTTAGCAGCAAATCAGTTAGCGAAACCATTATTTAATAGATTTGCACATGTATATATAAAAACAACAACTCAAAGTTGGCTAAAATGGGCAAGTGAAAATAATATTCATCCAGCAATTTATACTTTTATAGCTTATAAAAAAGGGATGGTATTAAGAAGTAACTATAATGGAGAAAAACCAAATGCAGATCCAAGAAAATGGGAAATGGCATCAAAAATGTTATATAGTACAAGAAATCCAGAAATGCTCAGAGCATTAGTAGGAGAAGATATAACAAAAGAGTTTGTAGCATTTTGTAATCAAGAGGTAATAACACTAAATGATGTAATAAATGAAAATTATAATTACAGAGATATTGATTTTTTAAATACAGCAGCAAGATATGCAACAATATTAGGTTTATCTCAAGTAGATGAAGAAAATTTAGAAAAAGTAAGAAATTTTGCAATTAATTTAGGAAAAGAGTTTGGAGCAATTTTTGATTCATTATGGGTTCATGGTGATGAAAGTAGATTAGAAAAACTAGCTGAGATTAAACTTGCTAGTGGAGGTTTAAGTAGAAAGTGAAAGATAAAAAAGAAATGTTTTTAACTTATTTAAAATCAAATGTTGCACCCGTATTAGTGGATTTTTTATCTATTAATGAATTAGATTTTGCTGTTACTATACCTGCTGATATTGATATTAAAGAATTAAATGGTCATTATGAAGGGCTAGATTTTATTCCCCCTAAATGGTTAAATGAAATACTTTCTTCAACTAAAAATAAAATATTAGTAATTGATAGAATTGATACTATTTCTAAAGAAGAACAATTAAAATTTGTAGAATTATTAAAATATAGAAAAATATCTACATTTGAATTACCTAAAGATTGTTTGATTATTATAACTGCCAATGAAATAAATACTGAAAAAATAAGTAACGAAATCTTTTCACTAGTTGCATGTATATAAGGAGTAAATTATGAATTATGATATAAAGTCAATAAAAAATAAAATGTTAGTAAAATACCCTTTTTTTGGAAGCGTAATAGCAAATGTTAAATATGAAGAAGATAAAAGTTTAGGAACAGCTGGTACTAATGGACAGATAATTTATTATAATCCTGATTATTTAAATAGTTTAAGTAAAGAGGAGCAAACTTTTGTGTTTGCTCATGAAGTATGTCATATTGCTTTTAATCACATATTAAGAAGTGAAGGGAAAGATATAAACCTATGGAATATTGCAACTGATGGAGTTACAAATCAATTTTTAAAAAGAGATGGTTTAAAAATGCCAGAAGGTGGTGTCGATATAGCAGATGCATTAAATTATGATGCTGAACAACTATACGAAAAACTATTACAAGAAAAACAGCAAAATCAAGAAAATCAACAAAATAGTCAAGAACATCAAAATCAGCAAAATAACTCAAATAGCAATAATCATCAAAAAAAAGATAATAGTCAAAATGGTAAAAATGCTCAGCAAAGTGATGGTTCTCAAAAACAGAACTCAGAAAAAAGTCAAAATGG
>CAKONK010000017.1 GCA_934097085.1 uncultured Bacilli bacterium | reverse complement strand
ACATTTATTAAGTATCTTTATTATAGGGGAAGTGGATACTTTATTATATGTAAGGATCTTTTCCTTACACCTATATACTAAACAAATACTATCAACAAAATATGTTCAAATTATATTAAATTGTGTGTTTAGCTTTATAATATTTTCCCAAACAATCTGTTGCTCTTATAAGGCTAATTATTGATTCCTCACTAGCAACATAAGTACTAGCTTCCCAAGAAGATGCGGTTAATGATGACTTAGCAATTAATTTTAGTTTTTCATTATCATTATCAATTCCTAAATCCTCTAATGTTACAGGTATTCCACATTTAATACAAAAATTAAATGCTTTTTCTATTTCGTCATTCGGATATTCTTCAGCAATTAATAAAGATAAAGTACCAAAGCCTACCCTTTCACCATGACTCTTCTTTTCACCTTCAGGAATAGCTGTAAAAGCATTTCCTATCGCATGAGCCACTGAACAGCCAACATTCTCAAAACCAATTCCACTCATAAGAATATTAGCTTCAACAACATTTTCAAATTGCGGAGATAATATCTTATTTTTAGCACACTCAAGAGCAATTAGACCGTCATGATATAAGGTCTCCATGCATGCCTTTGCGATTGCTCTAGCAGAAAGAGATGACATCCCTTCCTCAGAATCACACCAAATATAATTTGGATGTCCTTTTCTTTCATTTGAAAGACCTTCATAATACGTTGACAAAGCATCTCCTATGCCAGCTGTTAAAAAATGCACAGGAGCATTTATGATTACAGCAGTATCAACCAACACTAAATCTGGATGATAATGATGAATGACTATCTCATTCATTTCACCCTCATCAGAATATAAAATCGACATGGCGCTAGTAGGAGCATCACAAGAAGCTATAGTGGGGCAAACAATTAGTCTTGCATTCATTTGTTTCGCAATCATTTTGGCAACATCGATTGTTTTTCCTCCACCAATACCAATTACAACATCAGATTTTTTACATTTGTTCATTGTTGCATCAATATTCTTATGTGAAATAACACCAGAAAAAGATAGACACTTATATTCACTTTGATCTTTATATGTCTTAGCAACCTTTTCATCAAACAAACTCATTAGAAATTCATCAACAATATATAGATGAGTATTTCCAAAACTATTTGCATAATCATGTAATTTTTCAATAACCCCAGCACCTTGTATATAATGGCCAGGTGAACCCCATATCCTCATTATTTCTCCTTCTAAAAATGTCCAATCATTTTTTCTAACATTTCATAGTCAACAGTTACATTCTGTGCACCGGCAAGAATCGCTTTTTCAACATCCAAAGGCGTCTTTAACGATGCTGCACAAACCATAGTATCAATGTTTCTTAATTTAAAAGCTTCACTAATCTGTCTAACAACAGAAATACCATCATAACCGTTTTTATCTAATCTAGACACATAAACAGCAACACATACAGCCCCAGCTTCAGCAGCTAATAAAGCTTGATTTAAATCAAAGATAGCAGTGCAAGAAGAACGGATACCCTCAGCCTTTAATTTTCTTATCGCAACAAGGCCTTCATCTGTTGCAGGTATTTTAACTAGCGTATTCCCTGGAACTTCTTTTATAATTCTTCTTGCATCTTCTATCATTTCATCAGAAGTATCGCCCATAACCTCTATATACAACGGCATATCGTTATTGATTATTTCCCTATATTTTTTACTTGCTTCTAAAAATGATGTATCACTATTTTTTAAATCTTTAGCGGCAATACTAGGATTCATCGCGAAGCAATTAACTGGGAAATATTCTATAGCTTTTTTAACCATTTCTAAATTATAAGTTACAAGACAATATTCCATTTTTACTTTTCCATATTAGCGATACGTACGCCTTTTCCAAACAAACCTTCCCAATCTGACTTAAAAGTATCTAAAGTATTAGGAGTCATTGGATGAGTGATTAAAGCTTCTAGCATAGGCAAATCTACAGTTACATTTTCAGCGCCTGCTAAAATAGCCTGTTCAATCGCAAGAGGTGTTTTTAAAGAAGCTGCACAAACCTTGCATTCTGTAATACCGTGCATCTTAAATGCCTTAGCAATTTTTGCAACAGTTTCAATGCCATCGCCACCATTTTTATCAATTCTTGAAACATATACAGCGGCACAAATAGCTCCAGCTTCAGCAGCTAACATAGCTTGATTAAAATCATAAATAGCAGTACAAGAACAATAAATGCCTTCCTTCTTTAAAGCAGCAATTGCTTTTAATCCTTCTGGACAAGCAGGGATTTTTACCAATGTATTGCCGGGAACCTTTGCCCTAACAGCACGTGCATCCTCAATCATCTCTTCAGCAGTATCGCCCATAGCCTCAAGATAAAAAGGTGTATCTAATCCAATAACTTCACGGATTTGATTAGCGTTCTCTAAGAACGTCTTACCAGTACCTTTAAGACAATTAACAGCAATAGATGGATTCATTGAGAAGCATGCTAGCGGATAAACGCCAACACACTTCTTTACCATTTCCAAATCACCTGTATCTAAACAATATTCAACCATATTAATCTCTCTCCTTTAATTAACCAAGAATCTTCAACGCACCAAGCACAATACCGGCAACCATAATAATTATTATTTGTGCCAACACATTAACATGCTTTTTATTTAATCCATAGAATATACCAATAGTTACAAGTGGAAGTAGTCTAGGGAAAATAGAATCTAATGTATCTTGCAACGAGAAAGCAGAACCTGAAATATTAAACGCAATAGGTGTTGATACACTGATGTTAGTAGCACACATTGCTCCAATTACCATTAATCCAACAATGCCTAATGCAGTTGTGATCTTACGCATTGCATCTGAATCAGCAGCTTTAGAAATAATTGTGTTACCAAATTTGTATCCATACTTTACACCAAAATAACGTAAAGCAATTGTTGGAATATTATAAATCGCTAAGAACAAAATAGGCCCAGCAAGAGATCCTGCAGCACATAAACCAGCCGCAATACCGGTTGCAATAATACGAAGTGTACCACCAATCAACGAATCGCCAATACCAGCCAAAGGGCCCATTAATGCAACCTTCATAGCTGAAATTGATTCAGTATCAAAATTATCATTGTTTGCATTTTCTTCTTCCATAGCAGCTGAAATACCGAAAATCAATGGATGCATTGTTGCTTGACAATTGTAGAATTCCAAATGTCTCTTATAAGCAGCTACACGGTCTTCCTTGTTATCATATAATTTCTTAATAGCAGGAATCATTGAATAACAGAATGACATGTGTTGTTGACGTTCATAATGCCAAGCATGTGAAGTTGTAAATGATCTCCAGAACCCACTTCTAAGTTCTTTCTTTGTTAATTTATTAGAATTCATTATCGTCATCTCCTTTTACAACATTATTTGTAGCTGGTGCAAATTGATGAGCCATCATTAAAATGCCAACTAATACAATTGAGAAGCATACAATTCCAAGTACTGGAATACCTAAATATGCACTTAATAAGAAACCAAAGAAGAAGAATACTGCGATTTGCTTATTTGAAATCATAGAAATTAATTGTGCAAAACCGACAGCTGGTAAAATACCCGCAGCAATTCCAATTCCTGAAGTTAACCATGAAGGAATTGCATTTAGAAGTGCAGTAACTGCATCACCACCAAATAAGAAACAAACAAATGCAATAATAGCGAATGATAAATCAAATAGGAAACCATTTGATAAGAAAACTAACTCTATTCCTTTATCGTTATCCTCTTCTGCATAACGGTCTGCCATTTTAGCCATCAATGGAGTAATAACACCATAGAATAAGTTAACAACAACAGCAGATAGCATTGCAGCTGGCATTGCGATTGTGATTGCTGTTTCAACACCAGAACCGGTTGAAATCGCAAACGCAGTACCTAAAACTGAACCAACAATCATGTCTGGTGGTATAGAAGCACCAATGGCTTGCATACCCATGAATACCAATTCAAGTTCAAAGCCCAACATAACACCTGTCTTAACATCGCCTAATGCAATACCAACAAGTGCACCAAGTACAAGTGGTCTACCTAAATTTGCGGTTCCCACAAAGTAGTCAGCCTTACCAATAAACACAATAAGACCAACAAGTAATGCTTGTATCATAGTTTATCCTCCTTTTACTATAGATCAGCCTTTTCAATTACAAGTTTTTTATCCTTAGCAGTTTGACGGACTTCAACTTCACATCCATCTTCTACTAACTTCTTAAGCAAAATTAATTCATCACTGTTCAAATGAACTGCAGGACCAAATGATTTGACAGTATCTTCTTTTTTCATAGTTCCACCAAGATTAATTGATTTGATTCTTGAAGGACATTCAGTTGCTAATTTATATGCATCAGCGACATTGCCAACCACAATAAGAAGATTGTACTTATCAGTTACACCAGAATTAAGTGCACTAATAGAATCCTTCATATCCTTAATTACCAACTTAACTCCTGTTGGTTTTGCCAACCTCATAGTTGTCATACGAATTTCATCAGATGCAACCTCATCATTAGCAATCAAAATACAATCAGCATTAACTGAATTGCACCAAGTGAAAGCTACTTGTCCATGCAATAATCTGTGATCAACTCTACAAAGTTTAATCATTTTCTTCCTCCTTTCTATATGCAGCTATTAAATAGCTCTTTTGTACTTCTTAAATATTTTTCAGGTTCCTTAAACGAAACTGGATCCACATATTCCAAAGACAATCCACCTGAATATTCATATCCCTTTAAAGAAGAAATATAATCATTCATATTCAAATTTCCAAGTCCCCAAGGCATATGCCCAGTTGGCTTTCCATCGACAAAATGAATATGCCATATCTTTCCCGGAAATGTTTCAAACCAATCTTTTAATGTTTCTTTTGCATAATGCATTGCACCAAAATCAATAGTTAATCCAAAATTATCTCTATCTACTCCATCAAGTATTTCCTTAGCCTTTGAAATAGTATTAGCCACAAGAGATGATTTGGACCAAATAGTTTCCATTGCCAACTTTATGTTCTTATTCTTTGCATAATCGGCAATTCTTCTTAACATCAAAATCGATCTTTTTCTAGCAACATCTGGATTTTCATCATAATAATTCCAACCAGGTGTAACCAAAATCATCTTTGCACCTATTTGACTGGCAAGATCTACAACTCTACAGAAATACTTATATGTATTTTCGATTAAGAATGGATCTCTAGCAGCGATATTATTTGGCTTTGGATTATTTTGTTCACCACATATAACTTGAATCTTAACGTTATATTTATTCATTAGTTTCAATAACAAATCAGCATCTTGCATATATTGGGCATTTACTAAAAAGTGTTGTGGACAAAGCCAAAGTTCTACATTTCTACAGTTTTCGGTATTACAGGTTTTAAAGAAATATTCTAAATCGTAATAACGATAATTGATATTCATTGGATATAGTTCCATTAGAAATCTTCCTCAACGTTATCTTTCTTTATAAGATCATTGCAGTATATAACCGATGTTTTACCTTCATTAACCGCGTTTTTGATACTATTCTCTATGTCGCTTTCATCTAAAGTCATTAACATTTGAATTGCTAAAGCCATAGACATTCCAGCTACCAAATAAAATTTCTTTTTTTGTAAAAGATTTACAAACTCGTTATTTACTGAACCACCATATAAATCAGTTAGGACAACAACATCATCATTACTATCATAAGTATTAAAAACATCTTCTATTTGTTGTGCCAAACTAACACTTGGATCCATATAAGCACAAATTGTGTCAATATGTTTTTCCTTTCCTGCGATAAATGTCACGCTTTCAGCCATCCCGGAAGCCAAAGGACCATGTGATGCGAATAAATATCTAATCATATCTAACCCTCCCTAATCGTTCTTTATATAATCAAATAAATAAATCATTTCTGAAGTTGGAATCTTAATGTTATAAGTTGAGTAGATTCTTTCAAAAGACTTATTAACATTAGAAATAAAATCCTTTTCATTTTCCTCAAATTCACTTTCTTCGCCAGACTCATGAATTTCACTATGAGTCATAAGCCTTTCGATCATAAAACAAACATGCATAGAAATTCCAATTACGGTATTTGGTTTGAAACGATGACCTAAGCTTTGTTGCAAATTATTAATCGAAATGGAAACATCATCCAATAGTCGAGTTGGATTTAGAATTGTCAAATTATTTACTATCGACTCCAAAGTAAAGTTCTTCAATAGCTTTGTCTCAAACAAATCTAATTCCTCTTCATTCAAGTAATCACCAAGGACTTTTCTCAAAACATCATTTTTCTCAAAACTCATAACTTCTTCAAGAGAAATATTGTCGACGTTGCCAATATCAATACCCTTTGAAGAAATTAATAACGCAACATCATATTTTTGAAAAATAGCATCTTCAGTTTTTATCTCTTTTAGTTGTTTATAATCATAAGCAACCATAACCAAATCAATTTTCTTAGGCAAAGACTTCTTAAATAAAGAAACTAATCTTTCAGATATTTGAACGCCAGTATCACTAGCAAATACGATCGCTCTTTCATATTGTTTTGAATGAATCAATTTATAATGACAAGCTGACTCAATAACTGCCTTCTTAAGAATTTCCTCCAATTCTCTTTCTTGAAGAATCATACTGCCAACATTAAGAGCTGTAGCGGTTGAAACATTATTTATAATTCCAATATTTATTCTATTTTCAATCAATGTGTCTAGTTTTTCTAAAGAACCCATATCAACCAAAAGAACAATGTCTGTTAAATATGGATTATTCTTAACAAATAAATTCACTCTATTAGCTACTTCATCAACAGTAGTGTCAAGTGACATATCTATAGCCTCAAAAACTTGAGATTCTAATAAAGTATTAACCGCAATCGCAATTGATGAAGCGGTTGAGATTCCATGAGACAAGACAATTCCGGTTATTTTTTGATTCTTTATATTTGAATTAAAGTAATGAATATTTAGCATAATAATTACTTTAGAGACAATAGACAGCTGTATATTTAATCCATTTTGTACTGCATTTGCTATCTTTTCCTCTAAAATATATTCATTTATCAAGTTAGTTTTAATATCTTCAAATAAACTTCTTAAAGATTCGCGTACTTTGCTTTGCCATCTAGCAAGTTGTGATCTTGAATTCTCTTCCAAAATCAATAATCTAGCAAGAACATGAATACTATTAAGTGGTAGATTTATTCCTCTGTTTTGTTCCAAACTATTGATTAGCTCGCTAAGTGTTCTTTCATATAACTGAATCTTTTCATCTGAATACAAATCGGTTTTTTCTAGCATCTCATAAAACTGACGCATAATGCTACGAGTACCATCATAATCTTTAACATCGCCAAGTTCTTTATTGTAGTTCAGTAACAAATTCATATAATCAATAACGTTATCGCAAAATGAAGATGCTTCATACATATCCAAAGTAATTAATTCATCTTTCTTTATAAAAGATACATAATTGTAAAATTCTACTGGCAAATGTTTAACATCAACTTCAATCGGATTCGCATTTCTATCATAAGCATTTGCACAAACCGCTACTATAGTCTTTTTTAAATCATCAATATTATTCGAATAATCTATTTTGGCTAATGTATTTAATAAGTTTCTAGAAATCAAAAAAGTATTGTTTAGTTTCTTTTCTTCTTCTCTAAATAAATTAGTAACAAACTGTTTCTTTTCATCTTCTGATCTATCAACAAATAAAGGAAGGCTTATTCTTACCGGAACTTCAAACAACAATTCTGGTTCAAGATAATCAGCATCTTGTTCGGAAGATACAATAATTTTCAACTTTTCAATAGCCTCTATCGTTAATGCCAATTCCTTTTGTTGTTTCAAAGATAAAGATGACACACTATTTAGATAAACTAACCCTGTTTGAATTTGTTTTTCATTCTTTTTAATATCTATTAATACATCTTCAAAGCTTTCTTTAGATAAATCATAGTAAATAAATTTTGACTTTTTGTCACAAAGATTATTATTCTTCAAATAGTCCAAAGCTAATTTAGCTAGATACTTTTTTCCTGTTCCTTTTTTACCGAAAATAATAACCGGTAAAGAAGTTGGGTAAGAAACAGCTGATTTTAAGGAAGATATTGGCATCATCAAACTGCCATTACATCCGATTGCAAAGTCAAAGTCTCTAACATAGTTTGCGTTTGTATCAAGATATCTCTTTAATGCGTCGATAGACAAAAACTCAAATTCATCAATTTTTAAGTTATATACTTCTTCTAATTTCTTTACCGAAAGATAATATACTGGTCTTGATTTGATTCTTACCGCTTTTCCATCTTTAACTAATGAATTTAAATATTCAGAAGTTGAAGTTCTTGACATAATAAGCTTCTCTGAAATACTAACCGTAGTAAAATCATCCAAATTATCAAAATTAATTCTTTGTTGATTTAAGTATTCTAATATTTTACTTACCGTGCTCATTTCCATTGCTCCTTTAGTATAAAAACATTCCAAATAAAACAATTTTTATTCGAAAATAATCGTCACATTTTTTGTTTTATTTAAAATATTCGACACAATTATAAAATAAATGCTACTTATGAGCTTTGTAATGATTCATAAATTATCTGTCGACTTATTTACCAATAATTTAAAAGAAGTTTTATATATGTTGATATATTAAAAAAGTAGCCACTAGGACTACTTACTTAACACATCATAATAATTTAATTCATCAAGATATTGACGATATAGATCCAAGAAATGATCTTCTTTTCTAATATCAATCTCAAATGTATGAGTATCGAAATTCTTATCAATCACTTTATCAATATGCCATTTCCATAAGGTTGAGCTTCCTTTTCCCCTCTTTTATCTCAAGTGCGATTTCTCTGAAGTGACAGCAGTTAATAGGTCAGCAGGTCTTTCTAAAAAATATTTTGCTTTTATGTGCTTATTATGACTACCCCATACCGCTAAAGCAAAATCAACTCCAGCATTTTCAGCACATTTACTATCATATTTGCTGTCTCCAATATAAAGTACCTTACTATTTTCTGTTTTTGATAATTTCATATATTTTATAATTGGCGCTGCATTAGGTTTATGTTCTTGTGTATCATCTGCACATATAATTGTATTGAAATAGCGATTGATACCAAATGGACAAAAATCATGTATAAATTCTTCTCTTGTTTTTGAAGTAACAATCCCCATTTCATAATCAAGACTTTGAAGTTCTTTCAACAATTCGATGATTCCATCGAACACTTTAATGGTATTTGTATAGTTACGCATATTTTTATCCCATAATTCTAACGCATAGGAAGTTTCTTTTATCTCTAGCTTTTTTAAAGCATCTGTCCCTGTAATCCCTAACGCAAATTTTAGTTCAGAACATGGTATATCTCTTTCAGACAACTCCTTTATAGTTTCTTGTAAAGAATGTAATACTGCGTATTCTGTATCAATCAAAGTACCATCAATATCAAAAACAATGTACTTGTACTTCATGTTGCCACCTTTCCATTTCTATATCAAAAACATGTATCGCTAAATCAATAGATTACTACCGTCACTGTACGAACATCATACCATAATGACTCCTTCACATTTTTTCAAAAAGGCGGGGCTGCAAGATAAAACAAACAGCCCCTTTATAATGAAATTTTTACAAACTAATTAACAATCACCAGCATAGTATGAAACAATATTCACATAATCTGTTGGATTTGGGATTTCTAAAATAAGGCATAGACAGTTTTTATTTTCAAAGTATTGACCCCACAAACTATCCTGTATCTTTTCTTCCCCATTAATATTTTCTTTTTTACCGTTCGGGCAAAGCATATATACTTTACCAATACAAGCATTGACAGTGTCTAAAAAGTTTTTCATGTTCAGAATGTTCAGTTTTACCATCTTACGCTTACCTCCTGTAAATCTCTGACTTTCTTTACATGTATCATTATAATGCATAACTTATAAGGGAAATATTTCTATTCCGTCAATATATATCACTATTCTGCCATTTTTTCCTGTATTCTATTGGTGAACAATGTGCATATTCCCTAAAGACCTTTCCAAAATAACTGCTACTCCCCAAACCGCACTCATGGCTAATAAAAGTAACAGTTTCCTGACTCTTTGCCAACATCTGACAGGCAACTTGAAGACGGTAAGATGTAATATACTCTACAGGAGTCATATGCAAACAGTCATGGAACACTCTATAACACTCCCTTTCACTTAAATATGCCGCAGCAGCAAGATCTTGAATAGATATTTTTTCTCTGTAATGTTCATGAATATATATCATCATCAACTTTATCTTATCGTTACTTTTGCTATATCCATCTTTCTTTTCACGCATAGAAGAAGACAACTCAAAAAGCATGAGCCAAATTTGAGCTAAAGCTTCTCGTAGTTTTATTTCATATCCAAATTCTTCACTAGATAAACGAAAAGAATCAATGAGCAGTTTTAAAATTCTTTCATCTTCTCTATTACCTGGAAAAAGTGGAATTATTTCAATCTGCACAGCTGTTATGACAGGTGCAATATATTTTTGTTCAATCCTACTCCCTTGTTCTCCAGCAAGCAAGGAAACATCAAAAATATGAAGTAACTGCACATTCTTTTCACGCTGTGATATTGCTTTTGTCATATGGAGCACATTGGAATTCACCATGCCACCACTTCCAGCTGGAAACAACATTTTTCCTTTAGGCGTATCATACTCAATACTACCGCTTTCCACATAAAAAAGTTCCACCGTCCTGTGCCAGTGCCACGGTACATAACACTCTATATACTTGTCAAGCTCTGCCCTAGAAGCAATATAAGGAAAATCTTTTTCAAAACCGGGAAGCAATTCTTCTTTGGTTCCATTGTAAAATTCAATATTATGGATATCTTTCATGTCTGTTCACCTGCGCACTTTATGGATTAAATATACTTAAATAATTTGATAATTGTCAATCAATCAAAGCAGTTTCATCCTTAACATAATGAAAAAGTCCACTTAAGGACTTTTTCATATTTTTGTTAGGGGACATTTATTAAGTATCTTTATTATAGGGGAAGTGGATACTTTATTATATGTAAGGATCTTTTCCTTACACCTATATACTAAACAAATACTATCAACAAAATATGTTCAAATTATATTAAATTGTGTGTTTAGCTTTATAATATTTTCCCAAACAATCTGTTGCTCTTATAAGGCTAATTATTGATTCCTCACTAGCAACATAAGTACTAGCTTCCCAAGAAGATGCGGTTAATGATGACTTAGCAATTAATTTTAGTTTTTCATTATCATTATCAATTCCTAAATCCTCTAATGTTACAGGTATTCCACATTTAATACAAAAATTAAATGCTTTTTCTATTTCGTCATTCGGATATTCTTCAGCAATTAATAAAGATAAAGTACCAAAGCCTACCCTTTCACCATGACTCTTCTTTTCACCTTCAGGAATAGCTGTAAAAGCATTTCCTATCGCATGAGCCACTGAACAGCCAACATTCTCAAAACCAATTCCACTCATAAGAATATTAGCTTCAACAACATTTTCAAATTGCGGAGATAATATCTTATTTTTAGCACACTCAAGAGCAATTAGACCGTCATGATATAAGGTCTCCATGCATGCCTTTGCGATTGCTCTAGCAGAAAGAGATGACATCCCTTCCTCAGAATCACACCAAATATAATTTGGATGTCCTTTTCTTTCATTTGAAAGACCTTCATAATACGTTGACAAAGCATCTCCTATGCCAGCTGTTAAAAAATGCACAGGAGCATTTATGATTACAGCAGTATCAACCAACACTAAATCTGGATGATAATGATGAATGACTATCTCATTCATTTCACCCTCATCAGAATATAAAATCGACATGGCGCTAGTAGGAGCATCACAAGAAGCTATAGTGGGGCAAACAATTAGTCTTGCATTCATTTGTTTCGCAATCATTTTGGCAACATCGATTGTTTTTCCTCCACCAATACCAATTACAACATCAGATTTTTTACATTTGTTCATTGTTGCATCAATATTCTTATGTGAAATAACACCAGAAAAAGATAGACACTTATATTCACTTTGATCTTTATATGTCTTAGCAACCTTTTCATCAAACAAACTCATTAGAAATTCATCAACAATATATAGATGAGTATTTCCAAAACTATTTGCATAATCATGTAATTTTTCAATAACCCCAGCACCTTGTATATAATGGCCAGGTGAACCCCATATCCTCATTATTTCTCCTTCTAAAAATGTCCAATCATTTTTTCTAACATTTCATAGTCAACAGTTACATTCTGTGCACCGGCAAGAATCGCTTTTTCAACATCCAAAGGCGTCTTTAACGATGCTGCACAAACCATAGTATCAATGTTTCTTAATTTAAAAGCTTCACTAATCTGTCTAACAACAGAAATACCATCATAACCGTTTTTATCTAATCTAGACACATAAACAGCAACACATACAGCCCCAGCTTCAGCAGCTAATAAAGCTTGATTTAAATCAAAGATAGCAGTGCAAGAAGAACGGATACCCTCAGCCTTTAATTTTCTTATCGCAACAAGGCCTTCATCTGTTGCAGGTATTTTAACTAGCGTATTCCCTGGAACTTCTTTTATAATTCTTCTTGCATCTTCTATCATTTCATCAGAAGTATCGCCCATAACCTCTATATACAACGGCATATCGTTATTGATTATTTCCCTATATTTTTTACTTGCTTCTAAAAATGATGTATCACTATTTTTTAAATCTTTAGCGGCAATACTAGGATTCATCGCGAAGCAATTAACTGGGAAATATTCTATAGCTTTTTTAACCATTTCTAAATTATAAGTTACAAGACAATATTCCATTTTTACTTTTCCATATTAGCGATACGTACGCCTTTTCCAAACAAACCTTCCCAATCTGACTTAAAAGTATCTAAAGTATTAGGAGTCATTGGATGAGTGATTAAAGCTTCTAGCATAGGCAAATCTACAGTTACATTTTCAGCGCCTGCTAAAATAGCCTGTTCAATCGCAAGAGGTGTTTTTAAAGAAGCTGCACAAACCTTGCATTCTGTAATACCGTGCATCTTAAATGCCTTAGCAATTTTTGCAACAGTTTCAATGCCATCGCCACCATTTTTATCAATTCTTGAAACATATACAGCGGCACAAATAGCTCCAGCTTCAGCAGCTAACATAGCTTGATTAAAATCATAAATAGCAGTACAAGAACAATAAATGCCTTCCTTCTTTAAAGCAGCAATTGCTTTTAATCCTTCTGGACAAGCAGGGATTTTTACCAATGTATTGCCGGGAACCTTTGCCCTAACAGCACGTGCATCCTCAATCATCTCTTCAGCAGTATCGCCCATAGCCTCAAGATAAAAAGGTGTATCTAATCCAATAACTTCACGGATTTGATTAGCGTTCTCTAAGAACGTCTTACCAGTACCTTTAAGACAATTAACAGCAATAGATGGATTCATTGAGAAGCATGCTAGCGGATAAACGCCAACACACTTCTTTACCATTTCCAAATCACCTGTATCTAAACAATATTCAACCATATTAATCTCTCTCCTTTAATTAACCAAGAATCTTCAACGCACCAAGCACAATACCGGCAACCATAATAATTATTATTTGTGCCAACACATTAACATGCTTTTTATTTAATCCATAGAATATACCAATAGTTACAAGTGGAAGTAGTCTAGGGAAAATAGAATCTAATGTATCTTGCAACGAGAAAGCAGAACCTGAAATATTAAACGCAATAGGTGTTGATACACTGATGTTAGTAGCACACATTGCTCCAATTACCATTAATCCAACAATGCCTAATGCAGTTGTGATCTTACGCATTGCATCTGAATCAGCAGCTTTAGAAATAATTGTGTTACCAAATTTGTATCCATACTTTACACCAAAATAACGTAAAGCAATTGTTGGAATATTATAAATCGCTAAGAACAAAATAGGCCCAGCAAGAGATCCTGCAGCACATAAACCAGCCGCAATACCGGTTGCAATAATACGAAGTGTACCACCAATCAACGAATCGCCAATACCAGCCAAAGGGCCCATTAATGCAACCTTCATAGCTGAAATTGATTCAGTATCAAAATTATCATTGTTTGCATTTTCTTCTTCCATAGCAGCTGAAATACCGAAAATCAATGGATGCATTGTTGCTTGACAATTGTAGAATTCCAAATGTCTCTTATAAGCAGCTACACGGTCTTCCTTGTTATCATATAATTTCTTAATAGCAGGAATCATTGAATAACAGAATGACATGTGTTGTTGACGTTCATAATGCCAAGCATGTGAAGTTGTAAATGATCTCCAGAACCCACTTCTAAGTTCTTTCTTTGTTAATTTATTAGAATTCATTATCGTCATCTCCTTTTACAACATTATTTGTAGCTGGTGCAAATTGATGAGCCATCATTAAAATGCCAACTAATACAATTGAGAAGCATACAATTCCAAGTACTGGAATACCTAAATATGCACTTAATAAGAAACCAAAGAAGAAGAATACTGCGATTTGCTTATTTGAAATCATAGAAATTAATTGTGCAAAACCGACAGCTGGTAAAATACCCGCAGCAATTCCAATTCCTGAAGTTAACCATGAAGGAATTGCATTTAGAAGTGCAGTAACTGCATCACCACCAAATAAGAAACAAACAAATGCAATAATAGCGAATGATAAATCAAATAGGAAACCATTTGATAAGAAAACTAACTCTATTCCTTTATCGTTATCCTCTTCTGCATAACGGTCTGCCATTTTAGCCATCAATGGAGTAATAACACCATAGAATAAGTTAACAACAACAGCAGATAGCATTGCAGCTGGCATTGCGATTGTGATTGCTGTTTCAACACCAGAACCGGTTGAAATCGCAAACGCAGTACCTAAAACTGAACCAACAATCATGTCTGGTGGTATAGAAGCACCAATGGCTTGCATACCCATGAATACCAATTCAAGTTCAAAGCCCAACATAACACCTGTCTTAACATCGCCTAATGCAATACCAACAAGTGCACCAAGTACAAGTGGTCTACCTAAATTTGCGGTTCCCACAAAGTAGTCAGCCTTACCAATAAACACAATAAGACCAACAAGTAATGCTTGTATCATAGTTTATCCTCCTTTTACTATAGATCAGCCTTTTCAATTACAAGTTTTTTATCCTTAGCAGTTTGACGGACTTCAACTTCACATCCATCTTCTACTAACTTCTTAAGCAAAATTAATTCATCACTGTTCAAATGAACTGCAGGACCAAATGATTTGACAGTATCTTCTTTTTTCATAGTTCCACCAAGATTAATTGATTTGATTCTTGAAGGACATTCAGTTGCTAATTTATATGCATCAGCGACATTGCCAACCACAATAAGAAGATTGTACTTATCAGTTACACCAGAATTAAGTGCACTAATAGAATCCTTCATATCCTTAATTACCAACTTAACTCCTGTTGGTTTTGCCAACCTCATAGTTGTCATACGAATTTCATCAGATGCAACCTCATCATTAGCAATCAAAATACAATCAGCATTAACTGAATTGCACCAAGTGAAAGCTACTTGTCCATGCAATAATCTGTGATCAACTCTACAAAGTTTAATCATTTTCTTCCTCCTTTCTATATGCAGCTATTAAATAGCTCTTTTGTACTTCTTAAATATTTTTCAGGTTCCTTAAACGAAACTGGATCCACATATTCCAAAGACAATCCACCTGAATATTCATATCCCTTTAAAGAAGAAATATAATCATTCATATTCAAATTTCCAAGTCCCCAAGGCATATGCCCAGTTGGCTTTCCATCGACAAAATGAATATGCCATATCTTTCCCGGAAATGTTTCAAACCAATCTTTTAATGTTTCTTTTGCATAATGCATTGCACCAAAATCAATAGTTAATCCAAAATTATCTCTATCTACTCCATCAAGTATTTCCTTAGCCTTTGAAATAGTATTAGCCACAAGAGATGATTTGGACCAAATAGTTTCCATTGCCAACTTTATGTTCTTATTCTTTGCATAATCGGCAATTCTTCTTAACATCAAAATCGATCTTTTTCTAGCAACATCTGGATTTTCATCATAATAATTCCAACCAGGTGTAACCAAAATCATCTTTGCACCTATTTGACTGGCAAGATCTACAACTCTACAGAAATACTTATATGTATTTTCGATTAAGAATGGATCTCTAGCAGCGATATTATTTGGCTTTGGATTATTTTGTTCACCACATATAACTTGAATCTTAACGTTATATTTATTCATTAGTTTCAATAACAAATCAGCATCTTGCATATATTGGGCATTTACTAAAAAGTGTTGTGGACAAAGCCAAAGTTCTACATTTCTACAGTTTTCGGTATTACAGGTTTTAAAGAAATATTCTAAATCGTAATAACGATAATTGATATTCATTGGATATAGTTCCATTAGAAATCTTCCTCAACGTTATCTTTCTTTATAAGATCATTGCAGTATATAACCGATGTTTTACCTTCATTAACCGCGTTTTTGATACTATTCTCTATGTCGCTTTCATCTAAAGTCATTAACATTTGAATTGCTAAAGCCATAGACATTCCAGCTACCAAATAAAATTTCTTTTTTTGTAAAAGATTTACAAACTCGTTATTTACTGAACCACCATATAAATCAGTTAGGACAACAACATCATCATTACTATCATAAGTATTAAAAACATCTTCTATTTGTTGTGCCAAACTAACACTTGGATCCATATAAGCACAAATTGTGTCAATATGTTTTTCCTTTCCTGCGATAAATGTCACGCTTTCAGCCATCCCGGAAGCCAAAGGACCATGTGATGCGAATAAATATCTAATCATATCTAACCCTCCCTAATCGTTCTTTATATAATCAAATAAATAAATCATTTCTGAAGTTGGAATCTTAATGTTATAAGTTGAGTAGATTCTTTCAAAAGACTTATTAACATTAGAAATAAAATCCTTTTCATTTTCCTCAAATTCACTTTCTTCGCCAGACTCATGAATTTCACTATGAGTCATAAGCCTTTCGATCATAAAACAAACATGCATAGAAATTCCAATTACGGTATTTGGTTTGAAACGATGACCTAAGCTTTGTTGCAAATTATTAATCGAAATGGAAACATCATCCAATAGTCGAGTTGGATTTAGAATTGTCAAATTATTTACTATCGACTCCAAAGTAAAGTTCTTCAATAGCTTTGTCTCAAACAAATCTAATTCCTCTTCATTCAAGTAATCACCAAGGACTTTTCTCAAAACATCATTTTTCTCAAAACTCATAACTTCTTCAAGAGAAATATTGTCGACGTTGCCAATATCAATACCCTTTGAAGAAATTAATAACGCAACATCATATTTTTGAAAAATAGCATCTTCAGTTTTTATCTCTTTTAGTTGTTTATAATCATAAGCAACCATAACCAAATCAATTTTCTTAGGCAAAGACTTCTTAAATAAAGAAACTAATCTTTCAGATATTTGAACGCCAGTATCACTAGCAAATACGATCGCTCTTTCATATTGTTTTGAATGAATCAATTTATAATGACAAGCTGACTCAATAACTGCCTTCTTAAGAATTTCCTCCAATTCTCTTTCTTGAAGAATCATACTGCCAACATTAAGAGCTGTAGCGGTTGAAACATTATTTATAATTCCAATATTTATTCTATTTTCAATCAATGTGTCTAGTTTTTCTAAAGAACCCATATCAACCAAAAGAACAATGTCTGTTAAATATGGATTATTCTTAACAAATAAATTCACTCTATTAGCTACTTCATCAACAGTAGTGTCAAGTGACATATCTATAGCCTCAAAAACTTGAGATTCTAATAAAGTATTAACCGCAATCGCAATTGATGAAGCGGTTGAGATTCCATGAGACAAGACAATTCCGGTTATTTTTTGATTCTTTATATTTGAATTAAAGTAATGAATATTTAGCATAATAATTACTTTAGAGACAATAGACAGCTGTATATTTAATCCATTTTGTACTGCATTTGCTATCTTTTCCTCTAAAATATATTCATTTATCAAGTTAGTTTTAATATCTTCAAATAAACTTCTTAAAGATTCGCGTACTTTGCTTTGCCATCTAGCAAGTTGTGATCTTGAATTCTCTTCCAAAATCAATAATCTAGCAAGAACATGAATACTATTAAGTGGTAGATTTATTCCTCTGTTTTGTTCCAAACTATTGATTAGCTCGCTAAGTGTTCTTTCATATAACTGAATCTTTTCATCTGAATACAAATCGGTTTTTTCTAGCATCTCATAAAACTGACGCATAATGCTACGAGTACCATCATAATCTTTAACATCGCCAAGTTCTTTATTGTAGTTCAGTAACAAATTCATATAATCAATAACGTTATCGCAAAATGAAGATGCTTCATACATATCCAAAGTAATTAATTCATCTTTCTTTATAAAAGATACATAATTGTAAAATTCTACTGGCAAATGTTTAACATCAACTTCAATCGGATTCGCATTTCTATCATAAGCATTTGCACAAACCGCTACTATAGTCTTTTTTAAATCATCAATATTATTCGAATAATCTATTTTGGCTAATGTATTTAATAAGTTTCTAGAAATCAAAAAAGTATTGTTTAGTTTCTTTTCTTCTTCTCTAAATAAATTAGTAACAAACTGTTTCTTTTCATCTTCTGATCTATCAACAAATAAAGGAAGGCTTATTCTTACCGGAACTTCAAACAACAATTCTGGTTCAAGATAATCAGCATCTTGTTCGGAAGATACAATAATTTTCAACTTTTCAATAGCCTCTATCGTTAATGCCAATTCCTTTTGTTGTTTCAAAGATAAAGATGACACACTATTTAGATAAACTAACCCTGTTTGAATTTGTTTTTCATTCTTTTTAATATCTATTAATACATCTTCAAAGCTTTCTTTAGATAAATCATAGTAAATAAATTTTGACTTTTTGTCACAAAGATTATTATTCTTCAAATAGTCCAAAGCTAATTTAGCTAGATACTTTTTTCCTGTTCCTTTTTTACCGAAAATAATAACCGGTAAAGAAGTTGGGTAAGAAACAGCTGATTTTAAGGAAGATATTGGCATCATCAAACTGCCATTACATCCGATTGCAAAGTCAAAGTCTCTAACATAGTTTGCGTTTGTATCAAGATATCTCTTTAATGCGTCGATAGACAAAAACTCAAATTCATCAATTTTTAAGTTATATACTTCTTCTAATTTCTTTACCGAAAGATAATATACTGGTCTTGATTTGATTCTTACCGCTTTTCCATCTTTAACTAATGAATTTAAATATTCAGAAGTTGAAGTTCTTGACATAATAAGCTTCTCTGAAATACTAACCGTAGTAAAATCATCCAAATTATC
>CAKONK010000016.1 GCA_934097085.1 uncultured Bacilli bacterium | reverse complement strand
AGGATAATAGTCAGATAAATGCTCAGCAAAATAACTCGAAAAGCAATAATAATCAAAAAAATGATAATAGTCAAAATGGTAAAAATGCTCAGCAAAGTGATGGTTCTCAAAAACAGAACTCAGAAAAAAGTCAAAATGGTCAAGACAATAATCAACCAAGTTCCAATAGTAAAAATAATGAAAATTCGCAAAGTAGTGAAGATTCACAAGAACAAAGTAATAGCCAGGATAATAGTCAGATAAATGCTCAGCAAAATAACTCGAAAAGCAATAATAATCAAAAAAATGATAATAGTCAAAATAGCAAAAATGATCAGCAAGGTGATGGTTCAAAAGGCAATACATTAGAGCAAAGTAGTGGTGATGAAAGTTCACAACAATCAGATAATAATTCAAATAATGATGATAAAAAACATAAAGATGTTGGTCATGACACACATAGTATGTGGGAAGAAACAGTAAAAAAACATAAAGAACAAGAACAAAATAAAGAGAAAAAGAATAACGAAATAAATAAAAAAAATAAGAATTCCAGTGAAAAAGATGACTTTGAAAAAAAACAAGAAGAACTTGAAAATATGGGTGAAAAGAAAGCTTTTAAAAAAAATTTAGAGGATAGGAAAAAACAATTAGAGGAATTAAAAGAGGCAATTTCTAAATTGGCTTCTCAAGCGGGTAGTACCTCTAACGAAGATATTAGAGAAATTGAAAATATAGGCATTTCAAAGCCTTTAATTGATTGGAGATATATTCTAAGAGAAGCAATAAAATACGATGTTGATTGGTCTTATCAAAATGCCACTATCGAAGATGGTGTAATAACTCCAAATTTAGAGGAACAACCAAAACCAGAAACTGAAATTGTTTTGGACACAAGTGGTTCAATTAGTGATGTTTTATTAAGAAATTTTTTAAGAGAGTGTAAAAACATACTACAACAATCTAGAGTAAAGGTTGGCTGTTTTGATACAAAATTTTATGGTTTTCATGAAATAAGGACTGAACAAGACATAGAAAATATGAAATTTGTAGGTGGAGGCGGTACTGATTTTTACGTAGCAATTAATGCATTTACAAGACGTGTTGAAAATAAGATAATATTTACTGATGGTGAAGCATGGATGCCAAATATACCTTGTGATGCAATATGGATTGTCTTTGGACAAACAAAAATTAATCCAAAGGGTGGCAAGGTAATATATATTACTCCAGAACAATTGGACAAGTTATATGGATTCGATTTTAACGATAATGTTAGAAAAAGAGTTAAGTAAGTATATTTATTGAAAAATTTATAGATGAATTATAAATAATATGACTGATAAAGTATGTAAATATTGCATACTTTTTTTATAATTTGCTAACGAACAAATATTCTTGATTTATAAAAAATAGTGTGTTATTATTTTAATGTAGTCCAAAATGGTTTATAATTAAATAGTGGAGGTAAAGATATGTATCGTTATATAATAGGAATAGTTACTGAGCAAGATAGTAATAATATTACTTTAGAATGTAATAATGTTGGTTATCAAGTTTTTGTATCTAATCCATATTCATATGAACTAAATAATGAATATAAAGTTTATTTATATAATCATATTAGAGAGGATGAAAACTCATTATATGGTTTTAAAACAAAGGAAGAGTTAGAATTATTTTTAAAGTTAATTAATGTTAAAGGATTAGGACCTAAAATGGCTAATGGCTTTTTTGCTACAGGTAGTGTTAAAGGTATTGTTGATGCTATAAATAGAGAAAATGTTTTATACTTAACTAAATTTCCTAAAGTAGGTGAAAAGATTGCTAAACAAATTATTCTTGATTTAAAAGGTAAGATTGAGATTGAAGGAGATGTTAGTGATGACTTAACAGCTGATTTATTTGAAGTATTACAAGGATTAGGTTATAAAACTAGTGAAATTAATAAAGTTATTAAAAATGTTGATCCTTCTTTAAATGTAGAAATGCAAGTTAAAGAGGCACTTAAACTTTTATTGAGGTAATATGAGAATTGGCATTGATTTTGATAATACAATTGTAAATACATCTGTTACATCAAAAAGATATTTAGATAAACATTTACCTGGAAATAATTTAAATAGTTACCACGATTTATCTAAAAATGAAGGGCTAGATTTTTTCTATAAATATTATAAAGATATTACAAATAGTCTTGATTTATTTGATGGAGTTTATGAAGCATTTTCATTTTTTAAAGAAAATAATATTGAAATAGCTCTTTTAACAGCAAGAGGAGGAGGATGTCCTGAAATAATCGACTTAACTAAAGAGTATTTAGAAAAACATAAGTTATATTTTGATAAATATATTTTTAAGGCTTTTCCTAAAGGTAAAGAAGCCAAAGAATATGGAATTGATTTAGTTATTGATGATACTTTAGAAGTAATTGAGGATGTTAGAAATCATAATGTAGAAGCATTACAGTATGGAGTAGATGTTAAAAATTGGTATGAAGTTATAGATTTTGTTAGGAGGAAATTGGATGGACAGAATATTAGATGCAAATGAACAAAATGAGGAAGTTTTCGAAGAAAATATTAGACCGCAAAGGTTATCAGAATATGTTGGACAAACTGAAATAAAACAAAATTTAGATGTTTTTATTAAGGCTGCTAAAATGAGAGGACAAGTACTAGATCATACATTATTATATGGTCCTCCGGGACTTGGTAAAACAACTCTTGCTCATATTATTGCAAATGAAATGGGTACAAATATTAGAACAACATCAGGACCCGCAATGGAAAAACCAGGAGATCTTGCAGCTGTACTTTCTTCACTAGAACCAGGGGATGTTTTATTTATTGATGAAATTCATAGACTTCCTTCTTATATTGAGGAAATACTTTATCCTGCAATGGAAGACTTTGAACTTGACCTTGTAATAGGTAGTGAAGGTAAAAGTAAAAGTATTAAAATAGATTTACCACCTTTTACTTTAGTTGGGGCCACTACTAGGGCAGGAGATCTTACTTCGCCACTTCGTGATAGATTTGGTATTGTAAATAAACTTGAATATTATACTGATGATGAACTTGCGGGTATTGTCAAAAGAACTAGTAAAGTATTAGATATGCCTATTGAAGATGATGCAGCATTAGAGCTTGCCAAAAGAGCAAGAAAAACTCCGAGAATTGCTAATAGACTTTTTAAAAGAGTATCTGATTTTGCTTTAGTACTTGGTAATGGAAATATAACTTTAGATATTACTAAAGATGCTTTAAAAAGATTAAAAGTTGATGATTATGGACTTGATAGTATTGATATAGAATATTTAAAAAGTTTAATTGAAAAATTTAATGGAGGGCCTGTTGGAATAGAAACTATTGCAACATCAATTGGTGAAGAAGTATCTACAATTGAGGATGTAGTAGAACCATTTCTTTTACAAGAGGGTTTTATAAAAAGAACTAAAAGTGGTAGAGTTGCCACTGAAAAAAGTTATGATCATTTAAAAATTGATTATAATAAATCTTTATTTTAGAAAGGATAAGTTATGTTAGAACAAATAATAAGTATTGTAGTAATACTTTTAATAAGTTATATAATAAATTTATTAATTGATAAGTTTATTAAAAAAGTAATGGATAAAAAGAGTAATAAAAATTTAAAAACTATTTTAATATTTTTTGATAGACTTAAAACTGTTATAATTTTTGGAATAGGTGTAACTCTTTGTCTATCAAAATTTAAAATGTTTAAATCACTTTCTGTAACATTATTATCTGCAGTTGGAATATTAACTACTATTTTAGGCTTAGCGGCTCAAGAGGCTCTTAAGAATTTATTTGGTAGTATTTCACTTTTGTTTTCTCATCCAATAGAGGTAGGAGATAGAGTTCATATTTTAGAAAAAGATATATCTGGCACCGTTTTAGAGGTATCAATGAGACATACTATAATAAAAGGATATAATAATCAAAGATATATTATTCCTAATAGTGTTTTAAATACCCTTACAATTGAAAACTATGATTATAATGAAAATAAACATTGTTCATTTATGGAATATGGTATTTCTTATTCATCTGATTTAAATAAGGCCATAAAACTTGCTAAGGAAGAACTTAAAAAATTATATAAAGATGCAAACTACGATATAAATGTTAAAGTAATAAGATGGGATAGTTCCGCAGTAATACTTAGATGTTATGTATGGGGAAAAGATATTAATGAAAGTTTTGAAAATAGTTGTAAATTAAATGAAAATTTAAAGAAAGTGTTTGATAAAAATAATATTGAAATACCATACAACTATATTAATGTAATTAATAAAAAATAAATTTATTTAGAACCTAATAATTTATAAATATGAATAACACTATAATAGCGTAGTGTTATTTTTCATTTATAGTCGTTGTATTTGAAATAATAATAAAAATTTTTACGATATTTATCCTGACATTATATAATAATATTTTTTAATAATTGGTTTACACATAGAACAAAATTATCAGTTTTATCTATTGAAATTAATACTTAATTATGATAGTATGAATATAGAAAGGATAGGGAAAATGAAAAACCTAAAAAGAATAGTTTTAACTTTGGTAATGGCTTTTGCAATAATTTTACCCTCAATAGTTTTTGCAGAAACTAAAGAAGTTAAAACACAAGACGAACTTGCCGAAGTCTTTAAAAATGGTGGCGAGGCTAAGTTAATGGAGAACCTAACATTAACTAGTGACATTCTTTTACTTGATGGTAAAAAAGTTACTCTTGACTTAAATAATCATAATATTTTAACACAAACTAATAGATTAAAAGTTTACAAAGGAGACTTAATTCTTACAGGTAAAGGAACAATTAATGGTACTATGGAACTTGGTGCTCCAGTTGTTATTTATGGTTCACTTGATCAAAATGATGCAAATTATTCCTCACTTACTGTTGATGAAAATGTAACTTTAGAGGGCGACTTTGGTGCATACATTAGCTCTATATCAAAAAAATCTATTCATGGTGTTGTTGTAAATTTAAAAGGAACATTCAAATCAGTTAGTGAAGAACCTCAAGCTGCATTTACTATAAGTGGAAATAATAAAGACATTAAAAATTGTCCAATTATTAATATTTATAGTACTGCTAAATTTATTAGTAAAGAATATGGATTATATGCAGCTGGTTATGCAATATGGAATATTGAGGGAGCAACAATCGAAGGTGGAATTGGTGGAATTGGTATAAAAGCCGGAAAAATCAATATTAAGAATTCTAAAATATATGCTACTGGAGAGAAAGTCAAAGGTACATATAATGGCAATGGTATGAATGCCACTGGTGCTGCAATTGCTATTGAATCAAATAATGGATATGCTGGAAATATTGAACTTACTATTGATGGTGGAGAATACCATTCAGCATATGGAAATTCAATTTATCATTACATAGCACAAAAAAATGCAGATGAAGTTGTAAATAGTAAACTAGTAACTTCAGTTGAGGTTAAAGGTGGAAGATTCTATGGAAACATTGATATGATGAAACCTGATGAAATTGAAATTTCTGGTGGTTCATTTACTGATGAATTAGTTACTAAAAAAGATGGAGTAAAACTAGTAACAGGTGTAAAAGCTGTTAAAGATGGTGAAATGTATACTATAGTTAGTGAAAACAAAGGTGAATTAGTTGTTACTGCTCCAGAAGTTAAAGTTAGTGATAAAGTAGATGAAAAAGTTGCTAAAGAATTAACTGATGCAAAGCTTACTGATACTGTAACAGGTTTAAAAGAGGCTATTGATTCTTCAAAAATCGAAGGATTAGAAAACACTTTAGTTGAGGTTAAAATTTCTAGTGAAATTAAATCTTATGATAAAGAAAAAGGTGTTTTAGTTCTTGATATTAAACCTTATTATACAGTTAATCAAGAATCTAAAGTACTTCCTAATGAAGCAATAAATGGAAAAGTAAAAATAAAAGTTGCTGTTCCTAATGAAATTACATTTACTCATGCAAAGGTAGTACATAAAAATGGTGAAACTGTAATTGATACTAAAGAATATGAAATTAAAGAGGAGAATGGACAAAAATATATTGAAATTGAAACAGAAAGTTTCTCTACATTTGAACTTAGTTTCTATACTCCAGAAAAAACTGAAACTAAAGGTAATACTGATAAAGTAGAAAATCCTAATACAGTTGATGGAATCTTAGTATATACTTCAGTTACACTTATGAGTTTAGCTCTATTAGGTGCTGCTGCATTAGTACTTAAGAAAAAAATGAACTAATTAAAAAATCACATCAAATTTGTGATTTTTTTTACTGTATTTTTAGCAACTTCTAAATAAGTTCTTAAAAGATTTCCAGCTCCAAGTTTAGTTCCACCAAAATATCTTACAATTATTAAAAGATGGCTATTTAAATTATTGTAATTTAAAATATTATATATTTGCATTCCAGCACTATTATGCGGTTCCTTATCATCGGTTTTACCCGCAGTACTACCTAATATATAAGCATAAGGAAAATGCTTTGCTTTAGGATGCTTACCTTTTACATCACTAAGTATTTTTTTGATATCTTCTTCGTTATCAATTTTATATAGTAAACCTATAAATTTAGATTTTTTAACAGTTAATTCAAATTCATTTAATAACATAATATACCTCATAAAAATTATATCTTATTTTTAGGTATTTTTGTAGTATAATATTTTTGTAAGGAGAATTATTATGTTTAAGGAAGAATTAAAACTTGTTCCACATGCACCTGGTTCATATCAAATGGTTAATAGTGATGGAATAATAATTTATGTAGGTAAAGCCAAAGATTTAAATAAAAGACTTCATTCATATTTTCGTGGAACAGTAACAGGAAAAACTGCTTTAATGGTTAGTGAAGTAGATCATTTTCAGTATATTGTAACTAAAACAGAAACTGAGAGTTTTATATTAGAAATAAATTTAATTAAAAAATATAATCCTAAATATAATATTCTTTTAAAGGATGATAAAACTTATCCATACATTGAATATATTAAAAAACCTTATCCTGCATTAAAAGTATCAAGATATATTAATGTAAAGAAAAGCGATAAAAAATTATTATTTGGACCATACCCTAATGCCTATGCTGCCCGAAGAATGGTATCTTTAATAAATAGATTATATCCTTTGAAAAAATGTGAAGGAAAGCCTAAAGAAGTATGTTTATATTATCATATAGGAGAGTGTCTTGGATATTGCACTAAAGATATCCCCGAGGAAAAAATTAAGACTATGGAAAGTGAAATACTATCATTTTTCCGTGGCAATGATAAAATAATTACTGATAAAATAAAAGAAAAAATAGAATATTTTTCTTCGAATTTAAATTATGAAAAAGCATTAGAACTTAAAAATGAACTTGATTATATTAATTATATTTGTGAAAAACAAAAAGTTCAATCTAATGATTTTGTAAATAGAGATGTAGTGTCATATTATTTTTTCAAAGGCTATCTTTCTATAGAGATATTATTTATAAGAAATGGTAAACTACTTGGAAGTCATAATAATATAATTGTTCCTATTGAAAGCAATGAAGAAGAAATAGTAAGTTATTTATATTCATTTTATCAAAAACATGAAGTTCCTAAAGAAATAGTTATTCCGACTGATATTGATGATAGTATGCTTTCTAAACTACTTGATACAAGCTTTGTTAAACCTTTAAAAGGAACAAAGAAAAAACTTCTTGAAATAGCCTATGAAAATGCCAAAATTACTTTAGAAAATAGTTTAGATAGATTTAAAAATGATGAAAAAAGAGTATTCGAAGCTCATGATAATCTAAGAAAGATTCTTAATATGAATAGTTTATATAGAATAGATGCCTTTGATAACTCAAACCTATTTGGATCTTTTTCTGTAGGAGCAATGGTTGTATTTAAAAATGGTAAACCAAGTAAAAATGATTATCGTAAATATAAAATTAGTGTAGATAAAAATGATGATTATCATATGATGAAAGAGGTTATTTACCGTAGATATTTTAGATGTATAGTTGATAAAGAAGAAATGCCTGGTTTAATAATTTTAGATGGAGGACTAAATCAAATAAATGCTTGTAAAGATGTTTTAAATACGCTTAATTTAAATATTAAAGTAGTGGGTTTAAAGAAAGATAATCATCATAGAACAAATGCTCTTTTAGATAGTGATACTTTAAACACTTATGATTTAACTGGACATGATGATGTATTTAATTATTTAACTAGAATCCAAGATGAAGTTCATAGATTTGTTATTACTTATCATAAAACAATAAGAAGTAAAGGTATGCTTAAAAGTATGCTTTCTAATGTTGAGGGATTAGGTACTCAAAGAATAAATAATTTACTTAAAAAGTTTGGTAGTATTGAAAAAATAAAGAATGCGGATATCAAAGAGTTAAAGAAAGTTATTCCTGAAAATATAGCTATTGAGTTAAAAAGATATTTAAATGAAAACTAAATTATGATAAACTATATAATAGGAAGGAAAGTTATATGGCAGTAAAAAGTAATGAAATAATTAATAGTATAAAATTTTTAGCATTTGATATGATGGATAAAGCAGGTGAGGGTAATCCTGGTCATACTTTAACTGGAGTGCCAATATTTTATGCTTTATATAGTGATGTTTTAAATGTTATACCAAGTAATCCTAGCTTTATTAATAGAGATAGATTAATTGTGCCTTCGAAAAATTATAGTGCAGCACTTTATGCAACTTTATTTTATGCAGGATATGATTATCAAATTGAGGATTTAAAAAGATATAGAGATGTTGATTCTTATGCACCAGGTGCCCTTTTATATAATAAAGAAATGGGTATTGATGCATCATCTTCTCTTGCTGGAGATAATACTTCTTTAGCAGTCGGTGTTTCTTTATCTGAAAGATATTTTGAAAATATGTTTTTAAATATTAATAAAGATTTAGATTTGATTAATTATTATACCTATGTTCTTTTGACAAATGAAGATATTCAGGAAGGTGCGAGCTATGAAGCAATGGCTTTTGCAAGTAATCAAAAACTTAGTAAATTAATTTTTATTTATGATAACAGTGGTATTTCCTCAGATGGAAATATTTCTAAAACCTATACGGAAGATTTAGAAACTAGACTTGATGCACTTGATTTTAATGTAATAAATGTTAAAAATGGTAATAATCCTAAACAGATTGAGGATGCTTTAAAGGATGCTAAGAAAAGCGATATGCCATCATTTGTAATAGTTAATAATGAATTTGGTTATGGTCTTGAAAATAGTAATAGTCCAAGAGTGTATGGTTCATTAATATCTAATGAAGAACTTATTAATTTAAAAATAGAAAGTAAATATCCTACAGAAAGTTTTTATGTTAATGAAGATGTTAAAAGAGAGTTTAATAATATTATAAATGCTCGTATGGAAAAACAATTTAATAAGTGGAAAAAAATATATGATGAAGCTCTTGCTACAAAAGATAGTAACATAATAAATATTATAAATTTACTTGAAAAAGGTGAGTTTAATGTTGAATTTGATAGTACTAATTATCAAATAAATGAAAAATACTGTGAAGATGAACTTTCTTCGAATCAAAAAGTAATGAATTTTATTGCTCCGAAAACTAAGTTTTTTATGGGTGGTAGTGCTGATGCTTTTAAAGATGTTAAAGCTATTTTAACAAAAGATAGTTTAATGACAAATGAAGATCCTTTAGGAAGAAATATTGAATTTGGTAAAAAAGAAAGTGCTATGGCAGGTATTGTTAATGGTCTTTCTATGTCTAATTTAAGATGTTTTTGTTCTTGTAATTTAGTATATGCAAGTAAAATGCTTTCTTTTATAAGAAGTGCAAGTATGCAAAAACTTCCTGTTACATATATATTTGGAAATGATAGTGTAAATAGTGATGGTATGGCTTATTCACCAGTCGAAGAAATATCTCATTTAAGACTTATACCTGATTTATTGGTTTTAAGACCTGCGGATATAAATGAAATAATTGGTTCATGGGAATACATTATAAAAAATAAAAGAACTGTTGCTCTTATTTTAAGTAATGAAAAAATAAATATTTTAAAACATACAAATGGAAAATATGTTAAATATGGTGCTTATATAGTTAGAAAAGAAAAATATCATTTAGATGCAGTTATTATTGCTACAGGTTATGAAGTAACTATTGCTTTAGAAATTGCCTCACAGCTTGCCCTCGAAGGAATTGATATAAGAGTTGTATCTATGCCAAGTGCAGAACTATTTATGATGCAAAATCCTATTTATGAAGAAAAACTTTTACCAAAGGAAGTATTAACCTTTACTTTAGAATCAGGAAAAACAAATATGTGGAATAGATTTGCAAGTAATCCTAAATGTGCAATTGGTATTGATGATTATGCAGTTTCTGGTAAAAAGAAAGATGTTTTAAAATTTTTGGGATTTGATATAAATTCGATTATAATAAAAATTAAAAATATGCTCGAAAAGTAGTTTTTTCGACATTTTTTTTGAAATGAATTTGTTAATATTAAAATGAAAGGAAAAAGTATGAGAAAATTTTATATATTTAATATTAACAAAAATATGTGTATTTTAGCAAAAGATAGTCCTTATATGTTATACAAAAGTTTCGAGGCTATTTATAAATCAAATAGGGAAGATGTAGGAATGGCTCAAAATTTATATGAACAAATGACCTTAAGGATTAATCAAACTATGATAAATAATAAGATCTATGCAGATAATAAAGATAATCACTTTTATTATTTAGTAAATAATGTTCATAACTATTATAATAAATATAAAAGTGAAGAAGAAAAATTAACTGTTAAAAATTCTTATCTTTTATGCGAGGGTAATACAAGTAAACCTTATTTATTAAAATCCCTTACTAATTATAATTTCTTTGTTTGTGATTTTGATAATAAAGATTATTTTTGGCTTGATGAAATATGTATTTAACTAACTAGAAAATATAATAAAAATATGCTATATTAAGTATGTAAGGAACCTCCTTACAAAAAAGGAAGCTACTCGTAAATTGCATTGCGAACGCTACCGTTAAATTGGTGTACGCTTTAGTCTATGTGCAAACATAGATTAAGGCGTTTTTTTAAATTAATTTAGTTATGATATATACCAAGATGAGAATTATAATTATCAAGATATCATTTTTAAGTCTTGTTGTCATTAGACCACCTCATTTTTTAATGAAATAATAGTGTTGTGGCGTTACTTGATTTACTTTAGCTTTCTAAAATAGTCATACTATCAAATATAACTGATGGTATGATTTTTTTATAAAAAATATATTCAGCCCGTTGAAAATATAATAAAAATATGCTATATTAAGTATGTAAGAAAAAAACTTACATAAAATAAAAAAGGAAGCTACTCGTAAATTGCATTGCGAGCGCTACCGTTAAATGGGTAAACGCTTTAGTCTATGTGCAAACATAGATTAAGGCGCTTTTTTTATTTTAGGATGAGTACCATCACAACAGCTGCATTAATTAATAGTATAATACTCATGATAATAATTATTATATAGTTGAAAACTTCTCTGATGTCTTTTTTCATTATAACCACCTCACTTTCAATTTAAGAATAGTTTAGTGGTAGCGCCCGCTTTACTTTCGCTTCCTATAATAATCATACCATTGGTTAGAATTGATGAGAGTAACAATTGTTTGTAAAAATATCAAATATTTTATTATGAAAAAAAGTAATTTTTCTATGTAGACTTTTAAGCGTTAATTTAGTATAATTTTTATGGGAGAGTGATAAATAATGGGAGCACAAATTGCTTGGGGTTTAATAGGTTTAGTAGTAGGTATAATTGCAGGATTTTTAATTGCAAGACTTGTAACAAAGAAAATGCTTGAAAAAAATCCCCCTATAAATGAAAAAATGATTGAAGCTATGATGAGTGGAATGGGTAGAAAACCAAGTCAAAAACAAGTAAAGCAAGTTATGGCTCAAATGAATAGATATAAATAATATATATCTATTTTTTAAGAGAATGTGAGGTAAAAAATGATAACTAATGAAGTAATTAATAAAGATATAAAAAAGACAAATAGTAAAATATGGATTTCAATTTTAGTGATAATTTTAGGAATAGGGCTTTTCTTTTTCGGAGAATATTTTGATAAAAAACTTAAAAAAGATGCTCAAAACTTAAATGATGTTATTGAAAGTAAAAAGGAAGATAAAGAAAATATTTATACATATTTAGATGTTAAAAATACAGCTTTATTATTTGCTGGTTTCGATGATAAAAAAGAGTATTACTATTTTGTAACTGATGGAACTTATGTGTATATTGCTTATATGGATGAAGCAACATATAAAGAAAACTTTGAAAATAATGAAAAAGATAATATTAGAATATATGGTTATACTTATACGACTACTAAAGATGTAAAACAGATTGCTATTGATACATATAATGAAATGTATGAACTTAAGGGTGATGAAGCTTTAACTGTGGCTGATTTTTCAAATTATTTTGGATCAGTATATATGAATATGACAGATAATTTATCAAATGAAACTGGTATTTGTGATATGCTTGGTTTTATAACATTTATAACAGGAATGGTAATGTTAATAGCATATTTTATTAAAGCAAAAAAATATAAAAAATATTTTAAAAGTACTTCAAGAAATGAACTTAATATGATTAATAGCCAGTTAAATAGTAAAGATTCATTTAATTACAAAGATTTAAAATTATTTTTAACTGATAATTATATTGTAAGTTATATAAATAATTTCTATGCTGTTAAATATGAAGATGTTTTATGGATTTATGAACATATTCAAAGAGTAAATGGTTTTAGAGCATATACAGCAATACTTGTAATGGATAAAAAGTTTAAACTTCATACAATAGTTCAAACTAGTTTAAATACTAAAGCTAAAAAAGAAAGTTTTAATGAAATATTTGAAACTATTTCTAATAAAAATGAAAATATTTTAGTGGGTTATACTAAAGAAAATAGAGATAAAATTAAAAATATGAAGAAGAAAAAGTAATAATTTTTTCTTCTTTTTTATATAATTAAGTATGAAAAAATATATTAATTATAGTATAGTTATAGCACTTTTTATAGGTTTCATATTAGCATTACTTTATCCAGTTAATTTAACTAATTTTGATTTATTTACTAAAATACTTTCTTTTAAAGATTTTTTATTTATATTTATTATTAGTATTTTTCTTATTATATTACCACTTTTAAGTATTAATTTATCACAAGGACTTTTATTTTGTGAGTTTGTTTCTATGGGGTATATTATCACTATTTTTACAAAATATTTTCATTTTAAAGGTTTATTATTTATTTTAATATTTATAGTGCTTTATAAATTATTAAATATATTTATATTATATTTAAATTCTTATTATTCATATAAGTTAATTAAACATATTTATTTAAATATATTTTCTAAGTATAAAAGAAATATTAATAATTTGTATTTATATATTAAAAAAGTTATTATTATGTCAGTATTTTTTCTTATTAATAGTTATATAGTTTTAATACTTAAATATTTTACTTTATTAAAAATTGTTAAATTATTAAAATAAAACTTTTATTTACTTTATAATTTTGATATACTAATTATAGAGTAAAGAAGGTTTTTTTATGGATGCAAAAAATAAATCTAATATAAAATTATTATCCATTGTAGCAAGTGTAATGCTTCTTATTATTGTAGTGGGTGCTTCATTTGCTTATTTTGGTACTTATAAAGAGAATATTGATAAATATAAAATTAATATTACTATTGACCAGTTTGCTAAAGCAACATTTGTAACAAAAGATGCAAATCTTAATTTAAGTGTATCTAAAAAAGATATGGTTGCTTATGAAACTGGTACTAAAGCTGCAGAAAATAGTGCTAATTTAAATGTGGTTTTAACAAGTGGAAATCCCAATGTAAAAGTTACTTGTACTTATGATATATATTATGAATATGATACAAATTCTAGTATTTATGGAGTAAGTCCTACACCTGTTACTGACTCCTCTTTAAAAGAACTTACTTTAAAAGCAGTAGGAAGTACAGGCACAAATAATTATGCAGATGAAAAGAATTTTAATTATGATACAAGTTGGACACAAAATCCTTATAAAAGATTAATTGTAAAGGGTGCTAGTATTACAGATGCGACTAAAAATGGTACCACAGATACATGGAAATTTAATATGGCATTTTATAATTTAGATGCTGATCAAAATAAACTAGCAGGTAAAACTTTTGCAGGTTCATTTTATGTAGATAAAGATAGTATACAGTGTGATTATCAAAATAATGATGGGGGAAGCACAGTAAGTGGAACATCATTTGAAACATTAATGTCAACTTCAACACCAGATGTTTATAATGAAAATGGTTTAAGATATGAAGGAGCAGATCCAAAAAATTATATATGTTTAGATAATAAAACAGGTGGTGCTTGTTCTTCATCTTCATTATTATTTAGAATAATAGGATTATTTGATGAAGACACATCAAATGATGGAACAACTAGTGCAGGTACAAAAAAATTGTTAAAAATACTTGATACTAATAATTATGGCGGTGGAAAAGTTTGGAATCAAACACAAACTAGCGGTAAAAATTATAATGACTGGTCTACAGCAACATTGAAAACAGAACTTAATGGAACTTACTTAAGTACACTTCTTGCCACAAGTGGAGTAAATAGTAAACTATCTAGTGCAATAGTAAAAGCAAAATGGCATTTAGGAGGAGCAGACTCAACAAATTATAAGACTTTGACAGCGGACGGTGTTTACAATATAGAAAGAACAGATGGGATAGTTTATGGTACTAATCCATCAAGTATATATGCACAAGTAGGATTAATGTATCCAAGCGATTATGGGTATGCAACAGTAGGAGGTACAACAACAAATAAATCAAGTTGTAGATTAAAAGAATTATATAATTGGGATGGTTCATCATATAGTGATTGTAAAAATAATGATTGGCTATTTACATCACAAGTAACAAGTTGGGGTTCAAACAAATCCGAATGGTTACTTTCCCCTTGTTCTTCGTCGTCGGGTAATGCTGCTATATTGGGCTCGGCGGGGTATGTGACCATCTATGACGACCTAGTTAAACACGGCCAGTATGCGGTCCGCCCGACATTTTATCTAGATTCTAGTATCCTAAAAATTGTAGGTACAGGTGATGGTACTAAGGATAACGCATATCGCGTTGGGTAAGGGAAGGACTATGGTAATGTGCGTGGCTGCAGTATCCGCCCCGCATTGCCGATTTTGATAATTTAACAAAATTTTTGAAAGGTTATTATGAAAAAAAGATTATTGGAAAGATAGAAAGTATCTTAATTATGATATGAAGTTAGAATTTGATATTCCAAAGAATATGAAATATATAATTGATTTACTTGAAGATTTATATTATAATAATGGCTCATATGTAGAATATGATGCTTGGTCTGATGCACTACTATCTACTGCTAAACAAGATAAATTATGGGGACAAATAAATGAAAGAGATTTTGATAATTTATGTAAGAAATTTAAATTATTTTAAAAATCTGCAATAAAATGCAGTTTTTTAATTTATTGAACAAAATTCGACAAATTAATTGATGAATTGGAAGAAAAATGGTGAATTACAAGGCAAGTTAAACGGTATTTATTGGATTTTGTTTAGTATATCTTTTTGAATTAATGCCATTTTGCAAACCAATTGCAATAAATCATTATATTTTATATAATATAGTTGTAAAGGATAAGATATGATAGAAAAATATGAAGAGTATTTAAAATATGAACTTAATTATTCAAACTATACAATAAAAGAGTATATAATTCATGTAAAAGAATTTCTTTTTTATTGTGAAGAAAATAAAATAGATTATTTAAATATTAATAAGGATATAATAATAGATTATTTAAAGAAAATAGATAATTTATCTAATAAAAGTATTAGTGCTGTTTTAAGTTCATTGAGATGCTTTTATAATTATTTATTAGATAATAAAATGATTAAAATAAATTATTTTAAATTAATTAGTAATCCTAAATTAGAAAAAAAATTACCAACTTTTTTAAGTTATGAAGATATTAGAAAAGTTATTGATTCAATTGAAGAGACAGACACTTTATCAATTAGAAATAAAATGATTATTGAACTTTTATATGCAACTGGTATAAGAGTTAGTGAACTTAAAAATATTAAAATAAATGATATAAATTTTAGCGATAAAAGTATTAAAGTAATGGGAAAAGGTAGTAAAGAAAGAATTGTATTTTTTAATAATCATTCATTTATAGCTATAAATAAATATTTAGAAAACAGGGGTTTTAATAGTGACTACTTAGTCCTTAATAATAAAGGTAAAGAAATATCTATAAGAGGAATTGAACTCATAATAAAAAATGTAATAGATAAAGCATGTTTGAAAGTCCATGTTTCACCGCATACATTTAGACATACTTTTGCTACACATATGCTTTCAAATGGATGTCCCTTAAAAAGTGTCCAGGAACTTTTAGGCCATGCATCGTTATCTTCGACAGAAATATATACACATATAACTGATGATTATGTAAAAAGTGAATATCTTAAAAATATGCCACGAAAATGAGATTGTTCTTGTAAAAATCAATTATTTATTATATAATATGAAAAGAAAAAAGGAGAGAATTATAAATGAAAAATGTACATGAAATTGAAATTAAATTAACTACTGAATGGGATAAATGCTTAGATGATGCATTTAAGAAAAAAGTTAAAGAAACTAAAGTAGATGGTTTTAGAAAGGGAGCTTGTCCAAAAGAAGTATTTATCAAAAAATTTGGTATTGAAAGTCTTTATATGGATGCCGTTGATGAAGCTGTAGGAATTGGTTATAAAAAAGCTTTAGAGGATAATAAAGATATTAATCCAGTTATTGAACCAAAAGTAGATATTAAAAATATTTCTGAAAAAGAAATTGAGTTTAAATTTACTATTATAACTAAACCAGAAATTACTTTAGGAGATTATAAAAATTTAGGAATAAAAAAAGAAGAAGCTAAAGTAACTAAAAAAGAAATTGATGAAGAAATTAAAAAAATGCAAGATAAATTTGCTGATTTAATAGTTAAAGAAGATGGTATTATTGAAGAAGGCAATACTGCTGTTATTGATTTTAAAGGAACTGTTGATGGAGAGGCTTTAGAAGGTGGAAGTGCTGAAAACTATTCACTTGAAATTGGAACTCATTCATTTATTCCAGGTTTTGAAGAAGGTTTAGTTGGACATAAGACTGGTGACATCGTTACTTTAAATCTTAAATTCCCTGAGGATTATGTAGAAAACCTTAAAGGAAAAGATGTAGTATTCGAAGTAAAAGTTAATGAAGTAAAAGTAAGAGTTTTACCAGAAATTAATGAAGAATTCTTTAAAGATTTAGGATATGAAGATATCAAAACTAAAGAGGAATTAGAAAATAAAGTAAAAGAGGAACTTCAAAAAGAAGAACAAGCTAAACTTGATGATGTTCATTTAGACAAAGTTTTAGATAAAGCAATGGAAAATATGAAAATTGAACTTAACGAAGAAATCGTTGATGATGAAATTCATAGAATGATCCATGAATATGAAAGACAACTTAAAATGCAAGGTTTAGATATGAATAAATATTTTGAACTTACTGGTGATACTGAAGAAGGTCTTCATAAGAAAATGGAAGGTGAAGCTACAAAGAGAGTTAAATGTCGTTATTTAATCGAAGAAGTTGCTAAAAAAGAAAATATTGACTTTACTAAAGAGGAAGTTGATGCTAAAGCAAAAGAAATGGCTGAAAACTATGGTATTACAGTTGATGAATTAATTAAAGCATACGGAACTATTGATGTAGTTAAATATGATATGACAATGCATAAAGCATTAGAAATTATTAAAGAAAATAACTAGTATATTAACTTAAAAGGCAGATTAATTTCTGCCTTTTTATTTAAAAAAATCTTGATTTGGTGTAAAAATGATGCTTTAAAAATCTCAAATTGGTGTAAAAACAATATTTCAAAAATCTAAATTTGGTGTAAAATATTGATTTTTACACCAAAATAGTGTATAATCACTAGTATAGGAGAAATTATATGAGAAGAAAAATCTATGATAAAATGCTTGATTGGAAGAATAATTCCAATGGAAAAACTGCACTTTTAATTGATGGGGCAAGAAGAGTAGGAAAAAGCTATATTGCTAAAGAATTTGCTGAAAAAAACTATAGAAGTTATATTCTGATTGACTTTAATAAGGTACCTGATGAAATTAAAAACTTGTTTAATAATTATTTAGATAATTTGGAAGATTTTTTTATGTATTTAACGAATTATTATAATATTAAATTATATGAGAGACAAAGTGTAATAATTTTTGATGAGGTACAACTTTTTCCTAGGGCAAGGTCTGCAATTAAATATTTAGTTGAGGATGGTAGATATGATTATATAGAAACAGGGTCATTAGTATCGATAAAAGAGAATGTTCAAGATATATTAATTCCCTCTGAAGAAAGACATCTAAAACTTTATCCATTTGATTTTGAAGAATTTTTATGGGCACTTGGCAATGAAAATTTGATGGATGTAATAAAAAAGTGTTTTGATGAAAAGAAAAGTATAGATAATATAATTCATAGGAAGGCAATGGATTATTTTAGAAAGTATATGATAGTTGGAGGTATGCCACAGGTTATACAGGAATTTTTACTTTCTAATGATTTTAATAGAGTTGATGAAATTAAACAAGATATATTGAATTTGTATAGAGATGATATAAAGAAACATTCTGGGAAATACTCTTTAAAAGTAGAGGAAATATTTGATAATATACCTGGTCAATTATCAAAACATGAAAAGAAATTTAATATTACATCGCTTAATAAAGATGCAAAAAACAGAGATTATGGTGATGCTTTTTTATGGCTAAATGATGCGATGATAGTTAATATGGCTTATAAAAGTACTGAACCTTCAGTAGGATTAAGACTAAATGAGGATAGTAGTTCTTATAAGTGTTATATGGCTGATACTGGTTTACTTATTACTCTTGCGTTTAATGATAACTCTATAAGCAAAGAAGAGGTTTATAAAAATATTTTATTTGATAAATTAGAATTTAATGCAGGAATGCTAATTGAAAATGTTGTTTCTCAAATGTTAGTAACAAATGGCCATAGGTTATATTTTTATTCAAATAATTCAAATGAAGCCGATGATAGGATGGAAATAGACTTTTTGATTTCCAAAAGTAAGGTTACTAAGAAGCATAATATATCTGCAATAGAGGTAAAATCAGGCAAAAATTATACAACTGTTTCACTTAATAAACTCTATAATAAATATACAAGTATGCTAGATACATCATACATAATTCATACAGGCAATTATATGGTTAAAAATGATATTGTATACTTACCCATATATATGACACCTTTACTTTGATTATTATCTTGACAACTTTTATATCTTAAACCGTTAATTATGCAAGTTATGAATAGCCAATTATTAAAGAAAATAACTAAGGAAGCAAGAAAATGCTTTCTTTTTTAAACATTTTATAAAATGAAACATAAAATATATTAGGTGATTAAGTTGGATAATAAATTTTGGGGAAAAGTAAAGAGCAAAACGAATGTTGATAAGGATACTATAATTGATCTTGCAAAAAAACTTTCCAATGGAAATATGAAAGATGAAAAAACCTTAAATGAAGTAATTGATACTTTATCAAGTTTAACTGGTAAACCAGTAAGTGATGAAAAAAGGAAGAAAATAATTGATAAAATAGTTAGTGATAAAGTTCCTAAAAATGTAGACAAAATGTTTTAAAAATATTTTGTTTTTTTATTTTGATGTGTTATACTATTTAGTAGGAGATGAGAAAATGAAAGTACCTTTTAAGGCAGGAAATATTTTAATTCCAAAAAACGTTGATATGCATAAATGGAGTGTTGTTGCATGTGATCAATATACATCAGAACCAAAATATTGGGAAGAGGTTGAAAGCATAGTTGGAGATGCACCTTCAACACTTAGAATAACACTACCAGAAATTTATTTAAATGATGCCAATGTTGAGGAAAGAATTAAAAAAATTAATGAAACAATGACAAAGTATCTAAATGAAGATATATTCACAAAACTTGACAATTCAATGATTTATCTTGAAAGAACTCAAAGTGATGGAAAAGTAAGAGAGGGTATAATGGGTATTGTTGACCTTGAGGATTATTCTTATGAAAAAGGTTCACAAACACTTATTAGAGCTACAGAAAAAACTGTAATAGAAAGAATACCTCCGAGAATGAAGGTTAGAGAAAATGCTTCTTTAGAGCTTCCACATATTATGATTTTAATTGATGATGAAAAGAAAAATATCATTGAGAGTTTAAAGAGTAAAGTTACTACAAAGGATGTAGTATATGATTTTGATTTAATGCAAAATGGTGGACATATTAAAGGCTATAAACTTAATGAAAGTATTCAAAATGAAATTATTTTAGGTTTAGAGGCTTTAGCAGATAAAGATTATTTTGAAAGTAAATATGATGTTACTGATAAAGGTGTCCTTTTATTTGCTATGGGCGATGGAAATCATTCACTTGCTACCGCAAAGGCTTGTTATGAAAAACTAAAAGAAGCTATGGGTGATGCTGCTTTAGAAAACCCTGCAAGATATGCTTTAGTAGAACTTGTAAATCTTCATAGTAGTGCTCTTGAATTTGAAGCAATTCATAGAGTAATATTTGATACTGATGCCTCCGATTTAATCAAAAATTTATATGAATATTATAATATTAATGAAGAAGGTAAAGGACAAAAGTTTGAACTTATTACTAAAGATATGGATAAAGTCCTTTATATTGAAAATCCAAAATCAAATATTGCTGTAGGTTCTATTCAAATGTTCTTAGATGACTATTTATCTACTCATAAAGGAACTATTGATTATATTCATGGTGATGATGTAACTAAAGATTTTGGCTCTAAAGAAGGAAATGTTGGAATAATTTTTGATGCTATGTCCAAAGAAGATCTATTTAAAACAGTTATATTAGATGGTGCTCTTCCTAGAAAAACATTTAGTATGGGTCATAGTTATGATAAAAGATTCTATTTAGAAGCAAGAAAAATTAAATAATTAGGGTAAATCTCTAATTATTTTTTATTTATAATCTAAATCAGTTATGGTATAATAAAAAAGAAGGTAGGGGAAATATGTACGAAAGTTATAAAAATTTAGATAAAGATTTTATTTATATCTATTATACAAAAATTGTAGATAAACCGAAGAGTTATGACAAAGTAACTGTCAAAAAAATGATTGAGGAAATATTAAATCAATATTCTTATAAAGATTTTCTTTATTATATTTGTACCTCAAAAGAATTGAAATTTTTAGATAATATTCTCAATAATAAAATAGATGAAGATGATTATTCAAAATACTTTTTTGAAATTAAAACACTTAATAATAAATTTATATTTGATGCAGATAATTTTTGCATATTTGATGAACAAATTCAAAATGTAAAGGAGGCAGTTAATTTATATTTAAAAAAAGGTGCTTTTTCAGATTATTATATTTGTGCAGTTGGGGTATTAAGATTACTTGGTTTTATGCCACTTGATGTATTTAAAGAACTAAATTTTTCAGGAGATAAAAAACTGTCTCAAGAAGAAATTGATGAAAGTTTTAGAAACTATATTTCTAATCCACTTTTCAAATATTACTCATGTATATATACTAATGAGAATGATGAAAAGTATATTTGCTATGATTCTTATTTCGAAATTATTGATGAGCTTGAAGAAAATAGAAAAAATTATGAGAATCTTGAGAGTGTAGAAATGAGTAAAGATAATCTTCATGATATATTTTATTATGGGTTTCCTATTCGCAATAAATCTGTAAAAAAAATGTATGACTTTGTTATTGAATATATTCCGTACTTAATGGATTATGTAGAGGAAGCAAGAGTACTTTATGATTATTCGGTAGTGGAAAGATTTTTATCAGATGATAAAGCAATGAATATAATTACGACTGGTCTTAACCTTTGCCCAAGTTGTGCATTATATGGTATGAGTCCAAATGAATACATCAATGGTTTACATAAAAGAAAAGAATTAAATAGTAAAATGGGTAATGATTTTTAAGAAAATGCCCATTTATCTAATGAAGATGCTGATGAATTCTTTGAAATATATTTTGTTCTTTTAGAGTATACAAACAAAAAACATAATATTAATGATTTAAAAAAAATATATAGAAAACTTCATTTAGATCAAGAAAAACTTTTAGAAATATCTGATTATATGTTTGATAATCCTAATATAATTGATGAGTTTATTAAAGAAAATCCTTATGATTTTGCTGATGATATATTAAATGACACTAAAGACTTTAAAAGTTTTGTTAAATCCAATTTTTTAATGATAGTGGGTTTTGATAAAGATTATACTAAAATTCTTTCTGAAGATGGGAAACTTTATATGGTAAAGGGTCTAAGAAACAATATTGATAAAGTTGTTTCTAGAGAAATTATTCCTACATTATAAGTACTACCCTTATTATGTTTAAGGGTACAATAGTTTACTGCGGTATGTTTAAATCTGCTGATTTAAAATATGATAACATGATTATTGAGGCTATTTTACACGAGGCATCTAAAGCAATTACTTATTATCATTTATAATTTTATTAAATATATATAATAGCTAGATTATCTAGTTATTTTTTTTTTTTTTTTTTTTTTTTTTTTTTTTTTTTTTTAATTTAAAAAATTATAATTAAAAACTTTAAAAAAAAAAA
>CAKONK010000015.1 GCA_934097085.1 uncultured Bacilli bacterium | reverse complement strand
TTATCTTTAGTTTTCCTTGGCTTCTCAAATTGACTTTTTTTACTTAGTTTTCAAAGAACTTCTCGCACCTCTTTTTTTCAAGTGCAAAATTAATATATCAAACTATTTTTTTATTGTCAACGCTTTTTTGTACTTTTTTTGAAAAAATCGACATTTTGTGCAATTTTCACACAAAATTGACATAATTTTACAATTTTTTAAGAATTATTTATTATATTTTTATAGATTTTATAATAATGTTCTATAACCTCTTTTTTAAACGGAAAAGTATTATTATTCTTATTGTCTATCAATTTGTTTAGGCTATCTTGAACAATTACATCTATTTCATCAGAGTATCTCATAGTAATTTTATGATACCTATATTCGTTTTTATCAAGGACTTTAAAATTTCCATCAGGAAAAATTCTTAAGTCCAAATCATAATCTATATATTTTATGATATTTCCATCAATTATATATGGTGATGCAATATTGCAATAATAGAATAATCCATACTTTTTTAATTGAGCCAATATATTATACCATTCTTTTTTATAAAAGAATAAAATGGCTATTTCTTTGGTTCGATGACTTCTACCATCATTTTCTATTAACTTAACCCTATTATTGGCACATACCAAATATTCATCGGTTTCATCTAAAACAATGGCTTCACCACTAATTCTATCTATTTTACCATTATGTTTATAACAGTGAATTGTTAACTTATCCCCAACTTTCATTTATATTCCTCCATATGCATTATATTATAATTAAAAAAGGTAGTCAAATTACTTTACTACCTATTAATTATTTTTCAAAATTTCAATTGCCTTATTATATTGGTTATCTATCAAATTAGTTTCACCGGTTTCTGTGGTTTCTACATAATTCTCTATTTGATAATCTGGAGTAATACCTACACCATCAATATTAGTTCCATTTGGCCTATACCATAACGATGTAGTATATTTCACCATTTCTCCTGAAGATAATGAATAAGTATGTTGAACTTTTCCTTTCCCATATGTTTGTGAACCAATTAATATTGCACCATAACTATCTTTTAATGCTCCCGCTAATATTTCAGCTGCAGAAGCAGTATTTCCATTAACTAATACAACGATTGGAACTGTTTGCATATCATTTGTTTTATCTTTATATTCTTTTTTCTTATTATCTTTATCTAATAAAGAGTAAACAACGCTTCCTTTTGATAAAAACATTTCAGCAGTTTGATAAGCTTCTTCAAGATAACCACCAGCATTATTTCTTAAATCAATTATTAATCCAGAATAACTACTTAATTGAGATAAAGCATATTCTAACTGTTTATTAATATTATTTGAAAATAGATTTATTTTAATATATCCGATATTTTCGTTTTCAACAAAGGAATATCTTAAATTAGGATAATCAATTGATGTCATTTTTAAGTTATTAAAATCTATAGTTTCATTATTTCTCATTATTTTCAAATCAATTTTATTTGTTTTATTTTGTTCAATAATACTTTTTATTTCATCAGAATTCATAGTTTCAATATTTATATCATTTATTGATATAATTTTGTCATTCATTTTTAAGCCTGCTTTCGCTGCAGAGGAATTATAAAGAACATTTTCCACATAGTTTTCTTTAATAGTTATTCCGATTCCCTCATATTTAGCATTTAAACTATCATAAAGTGAAGTTGATTTATCTTCATCAAGAAGTCCAGTATATTGATCACCCAAGTAAGATGTCATACCATTTATCGCACTATCAATCATTCCTTTTTTATCAACATCTTCGTAATAGTTATTTGTTAACTTCGAATAAACATCAATAAATTCTTGCATATTCTCATCTTTAATTATTTCCGAATACGATTGCCCATCATCCGTAGAATAATTACGCATAATTAAAATACCAGTTGACAATGCTGATATTATAGCTGTAGCAACAATAATAACTATAACTCCACATAAACTATATTCTTTTTTCATTTACTCTCCTATCATAATAATGATACCATTTATCAACGCAAAAAAAAAGACTTTGAAGTAAATTTAAATTATTTCAAAGCACTTTTTATTTGATCAATATTTTCAATATAATTTACTATTTTTTTATTTCTTATTTTTAGTAAAGTTACATCACCAAAAGATAATTCTTGAACTGATGTTGCTTTAGAATTACCACTACCTTCATTTGCTTTATAACTTTCGTTTACTTTTTTACTTAAATCACAGTAGTAGATTTTTATTGCATCTTCCTTTTTAGAATAATTTGTAATTAAAGTTGAATAATACATTGCATCATCCAATGTTGAATCATATGCGATAACATAATACTCATCATATGGTCTATTAAATATCATTCCAACATTTAATGTATCATATGATATAGTAACATTAGTATTTGTACTAGTATTCTCATTATCTCTCTTTTTTACAATTAAACTGGACAAAAAATATAATCCTACAATTACAATTGTTAATACAACTAAAATTATAAAAAATTTTTTGATATCAGTATCCGAATTTTCTTGTACACTACTTTGTTTATAACTCGTTTTTCTTACCTTTTTCATTTTACCACCCAAATTAATTATATAACAATAATACCAAGTTTAGCAAGCATAATTAAAGTATTGATAAGGCATCTGCATAAAAAATGTCAATAAAATTTTGAAATTTATCAAAAATACGATAAACGATTATTATAGTAAAGGTAGTTGATAAAATGAATGATTTAATTACATATTTTAATAAGCTAACAGATTCATGGGATTCAAGAGGCTTAAGACATGAGCTTACTGATTGTATTGTAATGTCTATATTGCAATTTTGGCTGGACATTATGATGATGAGAACATTGCTTTCTTTTTAAAACTAAATGAGAAATATTTTATTAAAAAATTAAACTTGAAATATGGAACACCTTCTCCAAATACTTTATTAAGAATATAATCTCCAATAGATCCAGGGGAGTTTATGAAAATTTTTGTAAAATAGGTAGAAAACATAATAAAAGATAAAAATTAACATTTAATAATAAATATAAACTTATGCCTATTGATAGAAATTCTATTAAAAGTGCAACTAATAAAATTAATGGTGGTAATACTCCATATATTGTTTCAGCATTCTTACAAGATTTACATATTTCCATCGCTAGTGTTAAAGTCGATAGTAAATCAAATAAAATAACAGCTATTCCAAAATTATTAGATTTAATTAATATTGAGGATTGTATTATTACAATTGATGCAATTGGATGTCAAAAAGATATTGCAAAAAAAATTGTAGAAAAAAAGGCCATTATTGTCTTACGGTTAAAGAAAATAAGAAAAATTTTTATTTAGATATCAAAGATTATTTTGATTATGTTTTAAATAATTCTCTAGAAAGGAAAAATGTTGTCATATATAAAACGACACTAATAAGGATCACGGTAGAATTGAACAAAGAAAATACTACTCAATTTATGATATTAGCTGGTTGTATGGAAAAGAAAATTGACAAAATATAAATATGATAGGAATGACTAGAAATTACCGTGAAATAAACAATGAAGTTACAATTCAAGAAAAGTATTATATTTCAGATTTAAAATTGTCAAGTGAAAAATTTGCAAGAGTAGTAAGAGGTCATTGGTCTATAGAAAATAGTTTGCATTGGATTTCGGATGTTCATTTTCGTGAAGATTGGAGTCTTTGTAAAAAAGAAAATGCTTTAAAGAATTTTGCTACCATTAGAAAAATTTGTTACAATCTTACAAAACTTGATCCTTTTAATCCTAAATTGAGTTTTAAAAAAAAGCTTACTCTGTACAACCACGATTTTAATAACATAAAAAAATTAATATTTAGTGTTGTTCCAACTAAATATTAATTCAACTTTTTATGTGGATGCCCTAAAGCATTGACCAATATGCAACTTAGCCAATGCTTATTTTTTTATTTTAAAGAAACTACATTTTTTGAATTATTCATTGATGAGGCAATGGATATCATCTCTTTTAAAGTTAAATCTTCACTTGCCATATAATAATCAATATTATTTGATGTCCAGTAAATTGAATTTGTTGATAAAGCGGCAATTGTATCATTTAAAATTACTGGTTCACCATATACTGGAATAATTTCATGTTCTTGAGACTTTATAGCACCCTCTTCAACTAAAACGAAGTTTTTACCTCCTGAATAAGTTAAAATTATACGCGAATTATCGTCAGTATTTACAGTTTCTGAACTACTCAAATATGTTTCCGAAGGCATATAAAGTGGATAAATCGCAGTTTCTATACTACCCATAGTTTGTTTTTCTTTTTCCTTGCAATCATTATCTTGACAATTATTTTCCTCTACTTGAACATATTTTTTTAGATCAAATAAATCTGTAGAAAGGCCTGCTTTTAAATCTAAATCTTCAACTTGAAATTTTATTTTAACTATATCATTACCATATACTTCAACTTTTTGTAAGTTAAAATCTTTATTTAAATATATTTTTTGGTATTTTAATTCTTCGTTATTTGGATAATTTACTGTGGTTTTAATTATATAACCTTCATCACTTTTAGATATTTCTTTATTATTATCGTTTTTAATATCTTTCATTAAAGATGATAATATATATGATTGCGATGAATTATCTGGCCAAGTACTTTCAAACTTGAAACTTTTATTAAGTGAAGGTGTAATAACATATAAACCATCATTATTTTTTAAAATAATTTGTTTATGTTCATTTGCTTTATTAACCATATCAACTTTATAATAGTTGCCATCAAAATAATTTACCTCAACATTATATTTAAATATTTCTTCATCATTTTGAAGTTCTAAATTGCCAATAATTTTGTAAGATTTAGACTTTTCCACTCTTTTTTGAAATTCCTTTGAAGCGTCAACATTATCGCCTTTAGAACATCCCATAACAAGAAATAAAATAAAAAATATACCAATCTTTTTTAACATCTAGTACTCTCCTTTTCTATTAAACTATATTTTAAGTATTTAAAAATATTCATGAATAAAAAAATAATTTTTGAGAAGTATATATATTAGAAAGGATTATTATGGAAACAATTCAAAAAGTTACATTAATATTTACTATAATAGGAGCTTTAAACTGGGGATTAATAGGATTTTTTAATTTCAACTTAGTTGAAGCACTTTTTGGTGCACAAGCTACAATAACAAATATAATTTATGCAATTGTGGGTATATGTGCGCTCATAAATGTAGGGCTTCTATTTACAAGATTTGATTCAAATGAAAAATAACCACATTGGCAAATGCCTCGTGGTTATTTTATTTAAGAAATTCTAACCTTTATAACGGAAGATACAACATAAGTAACAAGTGGGTTATTATTCTCAATCTTAACTTCAACATCGTGATCACCAGCACCTAATCCTGATAAATCAACATATGCTTTAATATTATTAACATCGACTTTATCAAGTGATGAAGCAACACCTTTACAAATAACCGATATAGCCGAATCAGAAATAATATTTGCTGTTAATCCACTACCTAAATTCTTTTTACTTATATTGGTCAACTCTACTGTTTTTTGTTCTTCATTACCAAATGTTAATGACACAGTTATTGTATTTGCAGACATATATCTAACGCCATTAGGCTTTGTAAGCGTAACATTATATGTTTTGGCTGTATCAGCACCCAAGCCATCAACATTTATAGTAATAGGGATTGATTTAATTTTAGATATATCTTCTTCATTTCCATACGCAGTTATTGAATAATCATTACTGTTATTTATTAATATTTTGGCAATACTTTTACCTGAAATTAGATTACCAGTTGTTTTTACTTCAATTGGAATAGTTTCAGAATAACTGTCAAGAACTACGGTAGCACTTAATGTACTAGGAACAATTTCAACATTATTAAGAAGTTTTCCAGTGTTATCATATGCCACCAAAACAATATTATCAATGTCGTAAGAACCAGCCTCAACAAAATCCGGATTAGATAAGTCAACTAAAGCTTTAATCCAAGCAATCTTTTTAAGAGCACTTTCACTTCCCTTAACTACAACTTCAGATTTAGAAAGTCCTATGCTTTTTACACTTAACTTAGAATCCAATTTATCTTGATTAATTAATTCATATGTAACTGAAGAAACACTACTAACTTTATTTTTAATCATTACTTGTACATATGATGGATCTAAGCTATATTTTAAATTATTTATGGATTTTGCATAAGTAAAATATACTTTATATGCAGTATCTGATGCAGTATATTCTGTTAAATCAAGGGTAACTTCATATTCTCCAAGTTGTTTAGCAAGGTAAATATCACTTTTTCTACCAGAAATCATAATATTTACATCAGTGGGAGCTCCCTCCACAACATAGGCTTCTTCATTATATTTAATATTAACAGGTACATTACTTATAACTTCAGTTTTATCCTCAACAAAAGATATTGCTTTGGAATCCACTAATAAGAAAAGAACTATTGCTAATATCAAAGATAAAAATATAAGGAAATTTGGTTTATTAAGAAGTTTATCTAATAACCCACCATTTTTTTTAAGAGCTTTTTGAATATTATAAATTAGTCTACTTATTGGTACAACTATTAAAACATCTATTAACTTATATAATTTTCTAAAAAACTTACGCATCTTGATCCTCCAATTCTTCACTATCATCAGCATCAAAGAATATTTCAGTTTTATTGCTTAGTTCATCTAGTAAAATACTTCTAAATTCTTCTAAAGTAAGATTATAGTGTAACTCACTATCCATAGCAATCGAAAGACGGCCTGTTTCCTCAGAGGCAACCAATGCAATTGCATCACTTTCTTCAGCTATACCTAACGCTGCTCTATGTCTAGTTCCTAGTTTTTTAGATATTGCTTGATTCATACTTGTTTTAAACACTGAACCAGCACATGTGATTTTATCACCTTGAATAATCACTCCCCCATCATGAAGCGCTGAATTAGGATAAAATAATGATTCTAACAATGAATCAGAAATATCTGCATAAATCTTTGTTGAATTTTCAATGTATTCTTGTAGTGATACTTCTCTTTCAATAACAATTAAGGCACCTATTCTATTTTTACGGAAATAATCCATTGCTTTCATTATTTCATTAACAAGTTTTTCACGTTCAGAAATTGATAAGACTCTATGTCTTCCTAAAAGTTGAGTTCTACCAATTGACTCTAAAACTGCTCTAATTTCCGGTTGAAATACAACTATAATTGCAAGAGGTCCCCATTCAATGGCATACTCTAAAATAACTCCAACAGTATATAAGTTTAATAAATCACTTATAAATTTTACTATTAAAATTACTATTACTCCTTTGACTATTAAAGCCATTTTTGTATTATTCTTAACATTTTTTAAAATATAATAAAAGGCAATCCAAACAAAGCATATATCTATGACTTTCGTTATAATTGACCATATATTTGCTAAATTCATTTTTACTCTCCTTAACTATTTTATATTATATCAAAAATTAATTAAAAGATAAAGGTATAAAAAAATGCGAATTTTAATTTCACATTTTTGGAGTTTCATTTGAAACTGGCATACTTTCTTCATTAGCACTTTGAACTAATTTCTCTTTTTTCTTTTTGATAGAAACATCTTTTTTAAAACTTCTATTAGCAACATAACCTATCAAAGCAAGAACCAATAATGAACTTATAATAATAAATACAATATAATACTTTGTAGCAAAATCAATTAAATTTTCCATATTACTCTGCCTTTATACTTCCAGATGAAGGTACTATTTGAATAAATGTATTTCCATCATTAACTTTAAGTTCAGTGCCATCTTCATATGTATACTTTGTTTGACTACTACGGCTGTCTTTTTTCCATTTAATCGGTATCATATAACCATCTGAGAAATAATATCCACTACCAGAACCAACATTTTTTATATCTTGTCTGCCCTTATTTTCGCCATCATTTATTGTATAATTATCAACTTGATAAGCAATTATATTTTTAAAATGATATTGCTCTTTAGTAACATAATCAGTATGAGGTCCGATTTCTGTACTTCTTAAATAATATTTATTGTTTTCATCATATTCATAATATACTTTAGTTCCAGATGAATAAACTAAACTAATTTTTTTCGCAGAAGTTACATCCTTTAGGGAAGACATATCAATTTCATCAGCACTATAGTTTAATAAATAATTTTTATTTCTTTCTTTTCTTAAATTACTTGTTCCATTATTTAATTTATCAATGCTTGTAAATAGTGTATGTTCTGATGATACATTTAATGAGGTATCACGCCATCCGGTTTTGGAATTATCTACAACAATTCGTTCTATTCCTAATTTAGAGAAGTCACTTTGTGCCTGAGGACTTTGACCGTGGTGAACATAAATTGCATCATTTTCAAGTGCATAATCTAAAAAATAATGTCTTGCACTTCTTATTGAACCAATTCTTTCAGTATTTTGATCTATAAATAAAGCCAAATATCTACTTATACCACCCTCAACTATGATTTCATACATTAAGTATGCATCTTGAAGTCCACTTTGTAAAGGTCTTGCAACACTAATATTATTAATCATTACAGCAAATGGTCTTGATTTTGAATCCTCGTTTACAATTTGAACTTTTTTAACTTCAACACTCTGATTATCATTTTTTTTATTTGTATTATTTATCGTACCTTTTTTATTTTTATTTAAAAGAACAAATGAAATTACTATTGCAATAACAACTAATGCTAATGCTATAGAACTTAATATTATTTTGTTTTTTTTAGTTAACTTTTTCATATCATTTTCCTACTTTCTCTTTCTAAATCTCTTTTTTTAATAGATTCTCTTTTATCATAAAGTTTTTTTCCTTTACATACTCCGACTAAAACTTTTGCCCTATTATTTTTTAAATATACTTTTAAAGGAATTAATGTATAACCATTTTGATTAATTTCTTCTTTTAATTTAAATATTTCTCTTTTATGAAGTAAAAGTTTTCTTTCGTGATACTCATCATGATTAAATATACTCGCTTCATTATATTTAGCAATAAACATATTAATTATGTAGCACTCATTATCTTTAATTCTTACATAACTATCTTTTATATTGCAAGAACCATTTCTAATTGATTTAATTTCACTACCATTTAAAACTATTCCACATTCTATCTCATTTTCTACAAAGTAATTAAAGTAGGCTGCCTTATTTTTTATCTCTATCATTTGTATCTCCAATAATTTCAAAATCTATTGTAGAGTTTTCTTTTGAGGCATTCGCTACTCTAATTTTAACTTGCTGACCTAAAGAATATCTTATTTTTCCATCAGAAACAAGTGATAAAAGATTAGGTACATAAGTACAGAATCCTCTTAAAGTAGATATGTGAACTAATCCTTCGATTAAATTTGGTAATTTAACAAATAAGCCAAAATTAGTTACTCCAGAAATAATACCAGTATACTCCTGGCCAATATGGCTTTCCATATATTCAGCCATCTTCATATCAAGAACTTCCCTTTCAGCACTTTGAGCATCAACTTCTTTTTTACTTGCGTGTTCGCAAGCATCAGGAAGGTAATTTTCATAATACCTAATTGTGGACATATTAATCTGATTTTCAAATAAATATTTATGCAGTAAAGTATGAACCATCAAATCCGGAAATCTTCTTATTGGTGAGGTAAAATGAGTATATATTTTACTTGCTAAACCAAAGTGTCCTATATTATTTGAACTATATACAGCTTTTTTCATACTTCTTAAAAGCATATCACTTAATATTTCAAATTCTTTCTTTTCATGAAGTGAATCCAAGATATCTTGCATTTTTTTCGGAGTAATATCTTCAGTAGAAATATCTAATTTATAACCAAGTAATTTGACAAAATTAACAAAATCTTCAATCTTTTCTGGATTTGGTTTACCGTGAATTCTATATACAAAAGGTAAATCCATATTATAGATATGTGTTGCAACAGTTTCATTTGCCGCAATCATAAAGTCTTCGATTAATTTTTCACCCTCAAGTTGCTCTCTTTTTACAACATCAATTGCCTTGCCATTATCATCTTGAATTATTTTAGCTTCATCAAGATCAAAATCAATATAACCACGATTTACTTTTTCTTTTCGTAAAATTTGAGCAAGTTCGTGCATAAGTTTTAAATCATCAGCAAAATTTTCATAGCCTTCAGGAATAACATCATCCATAATTATTTTATTAACATTTTTATATGTCATTTTCTTTTTACTATTAATTACACTTGAAAAAATATCGTGGTCTACAATTTTACCTTTGCCATCTATTTTCATTGTACAACTTATTGTAAGTCTATCAACACCCTCATTTAAGGAACATATTCCATTTGAAAGTTCGTGGGGAAGCATTGGTAAAACAGTATCTGCTAAATAAGATGATGTTCCCTTTTCATAGGCACTTTCAAATAAAGGGCTTCCCTCTTTTACATAATTTGTAACATCCGCTATATGAACACCTAAAAGATAATAACCATTTTCTTTTTTTATGCTTACAGCATCATCAATATCTTTAGTATCATCACCATCTATTGTAAATATTACTTCACTTCTTAAATCAGTTCTACCAGTAATGTCTTTTTCAGAAACACTTGTTTCCATATTAGCTACTTGATTTTTTACTTCATCAGAAACATCTAAAGATATTTCATGTTTACAAGCAATAGATAATATATCAACACCAGGATCATTCTTGTGTCCTAAAACTTTTATTACATCAGCCAAATAAAGATTACTAGATAATTCTTTTTGAATTTTTACAAGTACTTTATGACCCTCGACTAAATGTGAACTTGTTTCTTTTGTAAGTTTAACTTTAATATTTTTCTTTTTATCGTCAAGAGAAAATTCCAAATTACCATTTTTTGTTTTAACTATTTCTCCCACAAGGAAATTAATATCTCTTTTTAAAATATTAACAACAATTCCCTCATCATTTTGGACATCAATTTCTACAAAATCGCCATCTACTGCGCCATTTAAATTTTCTCGTTTAACAAAAGTATCTTCATCAAATTTTGTGTCAACAAAACCATTTCCGTGTTTATTAATATGGATTATTCCTGTTAAAAGTGAAGAACATTTTTCCATCATAATAAACTTGTCCTTTTTACTTTTATGAACAATTCCTTCGGTTACAAGAGCATCCATATTCTTTTGAAGTTCTTTATATTCCTCAACACTTGTCAAATTTAATAAATCATTTATTTCTATTAAACTTAATCCTTTACTTTCATTATTTAATTTTTCTATTATTTTATCTTTCATTACATACACCCCATTCACATTGTTCACTTTTAGTACAATTATCTATTGTTGATAAATAATATCTATTTCCATCACATTCATAATAATAATCTTTAAATTTCTGTGAATTTATTGTTATATTAACAACATCATTCTCTTTAAATTTAACATTATCTTTTTTAGTTGGATTAACTTTATCATATATTTTTTCATCCAAATTACCATTTTCCACTAATTTTTTTATTGTTATATTAGCACCACACTCACTTCTTTTACTAGCTAACATGCAATATGCTTGAGCACTACTTAAAACTTCTTTCATTAAGGTTTCGTTGTTATTATCCTTTGTATTTTGACTTAGCTTAGTCATACTTAGACCTACAGTGACGCCTAAAACGGATATAATTCCGAGTACAACAATTAATTCCACTAATGTAAATCCTTTTTTATTTTCTTTCATCATAATATAATTATATATTACTATTTAAATAATTTCAACTTATAAAAAAAGAAGGCAAGCCCTCTTATTTCAAAAATAATATAAATGATATTATAAAAAATACAATTCCTAAAGCAAGAGTTAATCTACTTATAAATAACTCAGCTCCTCGTTCTTTCATATTCTTAAATAATGCTTCATTTCCACCGGTAATAATATTTCCAGCATCAGATGCTTTATTGCTTTGTAATAATACAATAACAATAAGAAGTACAGATACCACTAATAAAATAGTTTCTAACATATTATTCTTCCCCACTTTCTTTTATAGCCGCTTCAAGTTCAGCTTTTGTCATTTTTGTATAATTTTTAATTTTCTTTTCTTTTGCTATTTCTTTTAATTCATCAATTGTTTTGATTTTTGCTTCATCAGATGTTTCTTTGAAAACTTCTTCTGATGGAATAGTTCCATTTTCAACAATATAATCTATTTGCTCTTTATTAAGTGTTTCGTATTTCATTAAAGCATCTGAAAGTAACATAATTAATGCTTCATTATCAGCAACAATTTTTTTAGCTTTTTCATAACATTCATCAATTATTTTTCTTGTTGCTCTATCGATTTCTAAAGCAACTTGATCAGAAAAATCTTTACTCTTAGCATAATCTCTACCTAAGAAAACATTTTTTTCTCTTTCTTCATATTGCATTGGTCCAAGCTCACTCATACCATATTCAGTAACCATACTTCTTGCAATAGCAGTGGCTTTCTTAAAATCATCTGAAGCACCTGTACTCATTTCGTGTAAGAAGTGTTCTTCACTAACACGACCTCCAAGTAAACCAGTAATTCTTCCTAATAATTCATTTTTAGTCATAATAGAAAGTTTTTCTTCTTTTGGAAGCATCATAGTATAGCCTCCAGCCATTCCACGTGGAATAATAGTTATTTTATGAACAACTTCTGCATATTCATTTTTAAGACCAATAACTGCATGTCCTGCTTCGTGTAATGAAACAAGTTTTTTCTCTTTATCAGTAATTTTTCTTGTAGTTTTTGCAGGTCCAAGAAGTACTCTATCTGTAGCTTCATCAATTTCATCAATTGTTATTTTATCCTTATTTCTACGTACAGCAAGAAGTGCTGCTTCATTAAGTAAGTTTTCTAAATCAGCGCCACTAAAACCTGGAGTTCTTGCAGCAATTGCAGATAATTTAACTGATTTATCTAATATTTTATTTTTTGCATGAACTTTTAATATTGCTTCTCTTTCATTTGAATCTGGAAGACTAACAGTAACTTGTCTATCAAATCTACCTGGTCTAAGAAGTGCTGGATCTAATACATCTGGTCTATTTGTAGCGGCTATAATAATAATTCCTTCATTAGCTCCAAATCCATCCATTTCTGTAAGAAGTTGGTTTAATGTTTGCTCTCTTTCATCATGGCCACCACCAAGACCTGTTCCTCTTTGACGACCAACAGCATCTATTTCATCAATAAAAATTAAGCAAGGTGCATTTCTTTTAGCCTCTTTAAACATATCTCTAACTCTTGAAGCACCAACACCAACGAATAATTCAACAAAATCTGAACCACTTATATAGAAAAATGGAACATTTGCTTCGCCAGCGATAGCTTTAGCAAGTAAGGTTTTACCAGTTCCCGGAGGACCTACAAGTAAAACACCTTTTGGTATTCTAGCACCCATATTTTGGAACTTTTTAGGATTTTTTAAGAAGTCTATTAATTCTTCTACTTCATCTTTTTCCTCTTTAAGTCCAGCAACATCTTTAAATGATTTCTTATCTTTGTCATCGCTTAATCTTGCTTTACTTCTACCAAAATCCATTGAATTTTTATTTGAACTAGCAAGTTTATTAAATAGTGAGTATGCTACTATTACTACTATAATAATTGGTAAAACATTTACTACAATATATAATAATGCGCTAGATCCTGGGTCTTTGTTAGTATCATATTTTTCAATATTATTTTTTTGAACATATTCAATAATTTGAGGTATTTCATCCTCAACTACTTTAGTTTTAAATGATTCACCATCTTTATATGAAGATAATTTTCCTTCAACATAATAAATTGATTCACTACTTTTCGGAGTAATTACAATTTCTTTTACTTCGTTATTTTCTAAAGCAGTAAGTAATTTTCCTGTTGATAAATTGTTGACAGTCATTCCTTGTAAATTAAGAACAACCATTATAATTCCAATTATCATTCCCATTACTAAATATGGTCCTAATAATTTTATAAAAGAAGTTTTCTTTACATTTTTCATTTCATCATTTCCTTTCGCATAAAAGTATTATATCACACTTTTCATTTTTTCCTACATCAAATTTACTTTTTTTAATGCCCGGTAACCATAATATATTATTTTTACTATCAATTACAATAGGAATATTATTTCTTTTATCAATATCAATTTTTTCGTTTATTAATATATCTTTGACTTTTTTTGTTCCTAAATTTTTAACTTGCATTTTATCTCCAGTTTTTCTGGTTCTAATTATAAGGGGAAGTTTTACTTTAGATAAATCAAGTCTTAAAACGAAATTACTATTGCCATTATATTCAGGAACTTTACGAATTATATATTCATCATTTTCAAAGTAATCACCAAATTCTATAGAATAATTATCCTGAAGAAGTTCTTTTTTAATAACTAATTCATTATATTTTTTCTGAGCAATATAACCATTATTTAAATTAATTTTTACATTACTTTTTTTAGATTCAGCAATTTTTAATATTTCCATCAAAGTATTATCATTAATTTCTAAAATATCATTTTTTTGAATTTCTTTAATTAAATATTCAATAGTTTTTCTTCGAATAAATGGTTTTTCTTTTTTTAATATATCTAAATTAACAGTATTACTCTTGATAACATTTAGTTTTTTTATATAACCATTAATAAAGTCGTCATATTCTTCGAGTTCCTCACTAAATTTTAAATATTTTAAATGAATATTTTTATCTTCCTTTTTTAAAAATGGAATAATATTTTTTCGATAGCGATTTCTAGGGTGTTCATCACTATTATTAGTTTCATCAATAAAATATTTAATTTGCTTGTTATCTAAATATTCGATGATATCTTTTTTAGTTACATATAATAATGGCCTTAAATATTTGTTGTTTTCTTTTTTTATTCCTATATAGCCAGATAATTTAGAACCTCTTGTTAAACGCATAAGTATAGTCTCAATTAAATCATCACCATGATGAGCAGTTAAAATATATTTTGCTTGATACTTTTCAAGAAGCTCATTAAAAAATTCATATCTTTTATTTCTAGCATTACATTCAAAGTTAGCAAATGTATTAAATGTAAGTTCAACGCCTTCGAACTTTAGATTATTCTTATTTGCGAAACCCTTAACATATTCAAATTCCTCTTTAGAACTTTCTCTAACATTATGGTTAACACATGCTACAACAATATTATTTGTTACTGATTTTACGATATCTAAAAGACACATGGAATCTGGTCCACCAGAACAAGCCACAATTACTGTGTCTTCACTTGATAATTTAGATTTTAAAAATTCAATTACATTATTCATACGATTAATATAATACCAAATTATTTTTGTTTTACAAGTACTTTTTTATTATTTTTATATTTTAGCAAATGATATTCCTCCAAAGTACTAATATTTTCATTATGCATATAGTATGATACATCTTTACCAACATACCTTAAATGCCAATATTCATAAGAAAATCCTGTTATATCCTCTTTACCTTTTGGATACCTTAGGATAAAACCATACTTATATGCATTTTCATGTATCCACTTTACCTCTTTAAACAAATCATTAAAATTATCAACATAAATATTATTTATAATTAATGCAAAATCTAATGCAAGACCAGTTTGATGTTCTGAATATCCAGGTAAAGCTACTGTTTTATATGCAGATAATCCTTTTATTAATAAATTATAATTTAATATATATTCTTGATACTCATAAGATCTATAACCAGAATCCACAATCATATTTACTCCATTATAAAGACCTTCGAGGCGAAAAAGTAAAAACATTTGATATGCTTCTGCATCTAAAAATGTTAACATTCCATCTTTTAATTTAGGTGTTTCAATTAGCTTCACTTTTACCAAGTTTTCTGGTATAAAGTCTTTTTCCAATGGATTAGTTTTATTAACTAAAATATCTTTGTTCACTTCATTTCCTTAACATTGTAAATAAGCATATCCATTATTTCTCCGTTTAAAATACTCTCTGGATCATTACTTTCAAAATTTGTACGATAATCTTTAACAAGTTTATAAGGCTCTAAAATATAACTTCGAATTTGACTTCCAAAATTTATACTATCGTTATTTTTAAGTTTATTAGTTAGTGATTCTTTCTTTTCAAGTTCTAATAAATATAACTTATTTTTTAGAATTTCCATAGCTATTTCTTTGTTACGAAGTTGACTTCTTTCATTTTGAACAGCTACCACAATCTTTGATGGAAGGTGAGTTATTCTTACTGCAGAGTTACTTGTATTAACGCTTTGTCCCCCGGCACCCGAAGAATGATATACATCAATCTTTAAATCATTTTCATTTATTTCAATATCAATATTCTTTTTAATTTCAGGAGTAACATTTACTGAGGCAAATGAAGTATGTCTTCGAGAATTAGAATCAAAAGGAGATATTCTTACAAGTCTATGAACGCCACTTTCATATTTTAAAAGGCCATAAGCATTTTCTGATGATATTTTAATGTTAACCGACTTAACACCGGCTTCTTCACCTTTTTGCATATAAATAACTTCGTATTTAATTTTATTCTTTTCGCAGAATTTTTCATACATCTCAAGAAGCATATTGGCAAAATCACAACTTTCTGTTCCTCCGGCACCTGGATGTATTTCTAAATAACAATTAAGATTATCAAATTCACCCTTAAAATATGTTTCATATTCTAAATCTTCAATTCTTTTTGATAAACTCATAATTTCTTCATCAGTTACTAAATCAATAAGCTCTAGATCATCACTAATCTCCTCATTTAAGGCGTTATATTCTTTTACCTCTTTTTGTTTTCTACTAAGAGATGTTAAAATTTCCGTAGATTTTACAGAATCATTATAAAAACCATCCTCCAAAGTTTTATTTTTTAATTCCTCAATTTCCTTATTTATTTTAGAAATGTCAAAGAGACCTCCCAATTACTTCTAATCTTTCTTTTAAATTAATTAATTTCTCTTTCATAATTTTCCTTTCTTTTTCTTACCTTATGATAAACATCTTCAAAGCTATCCTTTTTATCAATGTCACATTCCATATTAAAATATTTATTAATGAATTTAATTATATAACATAAATTATGCATAAAATATTTTTCTTTATCTTTACTATTATCTATTGAATGATTTTCAAAATCAATTATTTTTATAGAACCATCAACAATCAAAAAATTATTTGGATGAATATCTATATAAAATATATCATTTTCATATAATGATTTTAATATATTTAAAACTTTCAATAATAAATCATAGTATTCTTTTTCAAATTTATTATTTTCCTTTATTGAATTTAAATAGCTAAATATTGTTTGACTATTTTTATATAGATAAATAATCTGACCTATTACTTCATTTTCAACTGTAACAACACCTAATGGGAAATCAACATTTTTCACTAAATGTTGTTTAGATTGTAAAAAGGAAATTAATTTATCATCATAATGTCTACGATACTTGTATTTTTCAAAATCTCTATATATTCTATAAGCATAATCTTCATCGTGAATACTGGGCATTTGATACAAAAATATTCCATCATAATCATTTTTTGCCGTAGCAAAATTATTATTTTGTTTCTTTGTTTCAGTAATAAATTTGCCTAAAAAATCTCTTAGTTCACTAAGCGAAGAAAAGCCAACATTAACTATATTAGCAAAATTTTCACCATAATTATTTTGAAAGCCTCTTTCAATTTGCATAAATCTCCTTTAGTCCCTTTTTATAAAAATAGTATATCATACAAATTATAAAAAAGATATTGTTAGCCTTTAAAATTAGGTCCTAACCAAAATCTTGCAATAACATCTGCAAAAAATAAAACTGATAATATAATAAAAACAATATTTACCTTTTTTTGATCTTTCATTGTTACAAATTTAATTAATAAGGGCTGAATTAAATATATTCCCACTAAAGCGACAATGCCAAATTTTAAATCGGGAATAAGGGCAATCCTACCTTGAAAATTTAATAGTCTATCACTATAATCCCATAAGTTTTTGAAGTTACCTCCAGTAAAATCCATTATATATGTGGAAATAAGTTCTACTAAAGTAGCAAATACCACTGATTCAATAAAAAGAAGAATTGGTCTAATATTTAATTTTCCTATTTTAAATTTCTTATCTTTGAATCTATAAAATATTCCTATGATAACAAGTCCACCAAAACCATATATAGGTAGCCAAGGGCCAAACAAAACACCCCTATTACATAGTACATTATCTTCAATTATAAATAATAATTCTTCATAAATCCATCCAATTACAGAGTAAAATATAAAAAATAATAATAAATCTCTTAAAAAGATAAATATACTTTTATTTGAATATTTAACACCAAATAATTTATCCATTATGCACCTCTTATTATAAGAGTAACATATGTTTTTATAATCAAAAATAGTAATATACAATATTAGACAAATTATTTACATTTTTTCAAAGTTTTACTGTAAAATGATTCATATTTTTCTTTAATATCATAGGATAAAATACTGACAAGTTCAAATTTAATAAGATCTTGTAATCTTGTATAATATTCATCTTCATCTTTTTGCCTTGAATTTAGACTTGCAAATTTTAATAAATCATTAAGTTCATTTAACTTATCAATTTTCTCCTTAACTTTATCATTAGGTATTTTATCTATTTCTTTTTTCATTATTTCTATCTCATTATCAAAATTAAATCTATGAACATTTTCAGGATTAAATATTTTATCAATTGCTATAGGATTTTCACTTAATAAACCATTTATTATAGAAACCAAAGGTGAATAAGTATATTCATAATATGAATAATGATATACATCCTCAACTGGAGAATAAAAATCATTATATTCACGATAACCTACGAGTTTTTGAGAAAAAAATCTAATTTCACTATCATCGCTTTGATTTTGCCTATATATTCTTTCTGATAATCCTGGTAACTGAACTTCATCATACTCGAAATGCTTTATTGTACTACATTTTGATTTTACTTCTGAAAGTAATGATAAAACTTCATCTTTATCAAAAGAAACCTCATACTTATGTACCCCATCCTCTTCTTTTTTGAAATATAGCATATATCCTCCTTGTGTATTTTTTACACTTTAATTATAAGTGTATTTTAAACACTTGTCAATAAAAAAAGATATCATTTTTGACATCTTAATCATATTTATAGAAACCCTCATTTGTTGATTTACCTAGTTTTCCCTCATCAATATATTTTTGTAAAAGTTTAGCAATTGCTTTAAAATTATATGGTGCTAAAAATGATGGGACTTTTATATACATTGAAACTATTTCATAAGCTGTTTTAAGTCCAATAACATCAAGTATTTCAAAAGGTCCTTTAGGTGAACCTGTTCCTTTTTTCCAAGCTAAATCAATACTTTCTACATCTGAAATTTCATTTGCAAGTAAATCAAGAGCAGAAAACAAAAATGGTATTAACATTGAATTTAATAAATAACCAGATTTTTCTTTATAAAGTGGTAAAGTAATCATATTAATACTTTTAGCAAAATCTATCACTTTTTCAAAAGATTCATCACTTGTATATTTTTGTTTCATTACTTCGGCTGTATTATTTTTCCAAATTGAGTTAGCAAAATGAAGTGCTAAAAAATTTGCTTTATTATCTAAATATTTAACTAGTTTACTTGGTAGCATAGTCGAAGAATTTGAAACAACAATTGTATTTTTACTTAAAAGTTTATTAATCTTTGTATAAACATCTTTTTTTGCCTCAATATTTTCACTCATACTTTCAATTACTAGATCAGCGCCCTCTAAAGATTTTTTTAAATCTAACTCGATTTTTATATTATTAAATGCCTCATTTACCCTAGATAATGATTTATCTTTATCAAAGTTATCACTTATTTTGAGTCCTGGCAATTCATAACCATTTTCAGACATTAAATTAATTTCTTTAATATAAGTTTCTTTTAAATTTTCAAGTTTAGGAATAGTTCTTGTTTTACTATCTTCACTACGAAGCCAAATTGTAACATTTTTACCAGTATATGCACACTGAAATGCTATTTGTGTTCCAAGTACTCCCCCTCCTAAAATAGTAACATTATTCATTTAAAATTCTCCTTTCAAAATACATAATCAAAACTAATGTTAATAATTTGTTTTATTTTTTAAAGACAATTATATTCTATTTATTGTCTTTAATCTTAATATAATTTCTAATCTTATCTTCACCAATCATATTTTTTTCAGTAACTGTTTTAGTTACTACAATTTTACCTATGCTTTTCAAATAATCCACTCTACTTTTATAACATACAAACATTACAAAACTTTTAAGATTATTAGCCACACAATTTCCAATAAAAGACATTTCTTTTGATTCTCCTAAAGAGGATAATTTATCAAGAATTTCACTATCAAAGCACTCATAAGATTCATTTATTATTTTCCCATTATTTAAAAATCTAACTTCTGAATTTGCATCATAAATTTTATTCCATTTTAAAATATATTCTTGAATTTCCTCTGTTGATAAAACTCTACTCTTCTTAACTAAATCTTTTATTTCATCATCAGCATAACCCGAAATACCATATCTTTGATTACCATCGACAACTTGAATATTCTTATCACTACATAAGTAAACTACATACATCATTGATAAATAATCTTCATTAACATTACTAGCATACCATATTCTAATATTTTTATAATCTTTAACCTTGTTTTTTAATTTGCTTATTTCACTTGGAATATTTACCTCTATATCACCAATAGTTCTTTTTGTTTGATGTTCAAAATCATCAAGTTTTCCCATTGATAAAAGAAATGATAAACTTAAAATATCTTCTTTATTAAATAAATTACTTCTTTCTAACAATAATTTTTCTGAATCGCTAAAAACTATTTCTAACATTTACATTCACCTCAAAAACATTATATCATCAAAAAAAGTATTAATAAATATTATTTTCTATTTACTAATACTTAAATTAAATTACCTACGTATAATTATAAAAAGCATTGCTATGTTTTTAAATATACAAGATTCATTTTTTAACATCCTCAATTGTTATTTCATTATTTGCATAATCACAACCAAAATAAATATTATTTAAATAATTTTCAATAGCTCTTTTTTCAAAATCAATCATATCGTATGGTAAATTATTTATACTAGACCAAACAAGTTCCTTGCACTTATTTGGTTCCATAATTTTAATATCACCTTTATAATTATTTATTTCAAAATAAACATCAAAATATGATGGCAGTGATTTATTTTTTCTATTAATAACAAAAGTATTTATAATATCATTTTTAGAAACATCAATACCGAGTTCCTCTTTTGCCTCTCTTACAAAGGCTTCATATACATTCTCATCTTCGTCAACATGCCCAGCAGGTAAAGCTAAAAAACCAGGCCATAGTTTAGTTCCTTGTCTTCGTTGGAGCAAAACTTCATTTTTATCATTTCTAATTAAAATATAGATTGCACATAAAAATTTTTCTCTATCTTTCCTCATTTTCTCTCCTTATTATTAATAAGCATACCTATTATACCAAAAATAATCGAAATTGGTAACCATTCTAAATTCACATTATATAAAGGTAATTTTGAAATAAAATGTGGAAAACTTGTTATATTATGTAATAGTTTTAGTATTGAAATAATAAATGTACCTAAAATACTTAATAAATAAACATTTTTATTTTGAATATTAAAGATGGAAAATACTATTAAAATAATAACTATAGGATAAATTATATTTAATAAAGGCGATGCAATATTAATAATTTTTTCAAGGCCTAAATTTGCTATAAATAAACTTACAAAGGTAATTATAATAACCCAAGTTTTATAACTTAATTTAGTTAATTTTTCATAGTTTGTGGCTACTGCGCTTGTAAGGCCTACTCCCGTAGTAAAGGATGCTAAAAGTACTGCTATATTTAAAATAATACTATTTTTACCTAACACTGAGTAAGATATTTCCTTTAAAAGGATTCCTTGATTTACATTTACATTTTTTCCAAAAGATGCTCCTATATAAGTCAGACCAATATAAATTATAATTAGACAAATAATTGCAATAATCGAAGAGCTTACTAATATTTTCTTTCTTTGAGATTTTTTATAATTTTTTTTCTTTAGATAAGTAAATTGCATCATTGAAAGTGAACTTACACATAAAAGATCTAGTGTTTGATAACCCATACTTAGACCCTCTTTTATAGAATCTGTGTTAGAAACATTTGTTACTAAAGGTCCTTTACTAACATTTACACCAATAAGTAAAAATATACAAATAAAAATAATTAAAATTGGAGTTAAGTATTTACCAAGCATATCAATAACTGATGTTGATTTAAAAGAAAATAAAAATACTAAAATAAAATATATAATTGAAAAGATAATTAAATTATTAAATTTAAACATTTCAAAGCTTACCGCACAAGTTCTAGGAATCGCAATTAAAGGTCCCAAACACGCCAACATAAATATTCTTAATATTTTCGAAGGTATATCTCCTATTTTATTAAATACTTTATCTTCATCATTATCATTTTTTATAAATGCATATAATCCAAGGCCAACTAAAAAGACATCTCCTATTAAAAAGAAGATAAGTGATAAAGGCCATTTAGTACCACTATAGGCTCCAACATATGTAGAAAATATAATATTACCAGCTCCAAAGATTATTGAAAATAATGATAATCCTAAAATAACGGAATCTTTAATTTCTCTTTTCATATCAACCTCTTATTACAGTTAAATTATAACACACATATAAAAAAGAGCATAGTTATTTTATATGCTCTAATTACCTTTTAAATATTTATTTATTTATGTTAATAGCGATAAATTCTAAATCATATGCTAATGAAACTTTACTTGAACTCAAAAATCTTTTGTTATCTATTGGAAATTCCCTACCAAGTTCATATGCCCATGCTTCAATTGTTAATTCACCATCATTTACAGTATAAGAAATATATCTTTTTTTGCTTGCAGTATTAAATGAATATCTATCTCTATATGCATAAAAAGCTGTACCACCCTTATATTTTTTTTCCTTATAATGTAAATATTTTAAAAGTTCACGCATTTTACTATCTACATAACTGTTGTCATGATTAACTTTAATAGTAATTGAACTTCTACCATTATTTTTACGACATTGTATAAAAATATTTAGGTATGCAATTAAACCAAATAATAATGCAAATATCACTATCAAATTACCAATTAAATCATTATTGATTAATTCAAAGTTTGCATTATCCTTACTAAGGTTTGCTATTAATATAAAAATAGAAGATACGATAGCTGTTGCTATTACCACTATAATTATACAAGATTTAAATTCATCCTTAGTCCTTTTTGTAAAATCACTTGATATCGTTTTTAATTGTTCAATATCAATTTTATTATCCGATAATTTCTTTTCCTCTTTCATATATGCTACTCCTATATTTATAGATTACCATATCTTTTTATTATTTCAAACAATTTTTTATTGTATTTACATATCATTTACAGCTTGAATAAAAGGAAGTATCATCTAAAAGTTTCTTTGTTTTTGAAATAGCTTCGCTACAATCGCTTGTTTTTTTACATAATATTTTTATATCATCTGAAAAATTTATTTTTTCACCATTTTCGTTATAATCCCAATACTCATAATGGTAAACATTATCATCCTTAATTGTATATGTTCTAACTTCATATTCAGGGGTATGAGTATGTGAATCTTTGTATACTTTTAAAATATTATCCGAATCTAAATCGACTGCATAACATATGGTACTTCTCCATGCACTTTTGCAAGTTGCTATATCATAGGTAAATAGTTCACTACGGCAGTTATCTACATTTGATTCAAAATCACAAGATGTTAAAAACAATATAAGTACTAAAAATAATATTTTTTTCATATTCTCACCATTTATATTGTAGCAAATTTTATCAATTATTCACACAATATTTTTCTTATATATAATTCAACAACTTTAAAGTTTATTTATTTCCTATTATAACTTTTCCATCTAGATTACATACATAACATTCTGGCAACATTTTTTTAATATATTCCAAAGTAGTTTTATTTTGTTCCAATCTTCTGCCCACAAAAACGCCCTCAATTAATGTTGATGGTAAACCAAACATTATTGCACTTTCTCTATCAGTGGTAGTAGCGCTTCGATTAATTCTATCATTATTAATAAATTTATCTGCATATCTATAATCTAAAAATGGTTTTATAGTTTCAACATTGAAATCTAAATTCCATACATCATTATATGCCATTTTTCTAGCATATTCTGAATTCATATTTAAAATAAAAGCAATTTGTCTTTTATCGGATACTAAACTAGGAATAAATCTAACTTCTTTAGTTTGCTCTCCAGTATATGACCAAATACTGGGATCATTATTAATTTTTTCTGTTATTTCATCGAATTTATGATATGGAATAAGTAAACTATAAGTCTTTGCATTTGCACCTCTTCCTAAAGAATAAGTAATAGTAAAACCACTATACATTTCAATATATTCTTTTAAAGTTGTATCTTCTTTTATATTCCACATTCCAACACTGTTACATATCTTATTAGGTCTTGGTACAGCAGTAAAATCGGCTGCTATAAACCCATTATTAATAGTAAAGTCAAAATTATCTAGTTCACCAAAAATACCGTGAATAAATGTACCTTTTTTTAATATGACATCATCGCCAACATTATATTTAGTTTTCTCTATTTTTTGAGTATCATCATAAAATAAGTCTATTTGCTGTAATAATATTTCTTTGGCACAGCCATTAAATCTTTTTTCTACATCATTTATATATTTTTCTTTATTTTTCATATTATAACTCCTACAAATATTATACTATACTTTTTGTCATCATTAACTAACAAAAAAGAATATTAGCGTTTTAACTAACATTCTCATTTTTTTGGTCTTGGCATCTTCAATAGCATAATCTAACAATTCTTTACCAATAACTTTTTCTTTAAAACTACCTGCTACCCATTGGCAATAAATATGCATATAATTTTTACCGTTAATAGGAACCCAAGCAGTTTCTATTGGTTCATCCTCAATAAATATTTTCCCTCTTGCATTTAGTTTTCTAAATACATCACCATCTTTTAATTTACTCTTAATCCATTCTATCTTTTTATCTACGCCTCTTGATGTTTAGAATCTCCAATTGCACAGCATATATGCTCTTTTTCAATATTCTTTTCATCTAAATTAATGTACTCATTCATCTTAACAACTCCACCAAAACCACTAATATTAGTATACCATATTTTTGGCTATTTTTTTAGTATTTAAGATTGTCTTAAGTAACCCTAAAAAACCTCCAAATCATCAAAAAAACTTATCTAAGCGCCTTCTTTGGAATAAAATTGTCTAAAAATTGTAAGTTGTAAAAACTCGCAAGTCCGTTATTTATAAGGGTTGTATTATAAATAGTGTTGGTGATAAATAAAAACACTATTTGACAAAGAACCTGTAAAATATTGTAATATCGTTGCTTAAAGTTTGCCCTAGCACAATTTATTAATATAGTAATACATTACCTAATTACTTAAAACTTTATTTTAACAAAGAAATTCGTTGTTATATAATTTCTTTTAACTCAAATCTCGGCATTTGATTGAGAATTATAATATAAATTAATTATTTTCAACTTTATATTACCATGAGCCTCCTCCACCGCCACCAGATCCTCCACCTGATGAACCACCACCAGAAGAACTGCCACTACCTGAATCACTAGATGGACTAGATGACATTATACTTTGTGCAGAGGACATCGTATTATTCATAAAAGTTTCAAATGTTGTTACACTAAATCCTGATGGGCTATCATACCAGGATGGGGCTTGCAAAGTTATAGCCTCAAATTTTTTAATCCATTTATCAGATACACCTAAAACATAGGTAAAAGGTAAAATATTATAAAAATAAGTAGGATCTTGCATAACCATAGCCTCTAATTTATCTTTTTCTGCTGTTTCAAGAAAATTTTTAAAACCTCTTATTTTCCCCAATATTTCATTTCCATAAGGAGTTCTTTTTGGCAAATATTTTATACATATTCCCATACCAAAAATACAAATTATACCTACTATATATCCAAATAAATAAGTAAAATCTTGTAATAAAGCAGGTAATACCCAATATGCCCAAGGTATACCGCCAAATATTCCACCAATAATTGTACCAAGTATTTTTGCTACTAATGGAGAAGAATTTGAACTATCATCTGCAAAAACAAACAAAAACATTATACAAAGACCTAAACCTGGAAACACTATTGATGGAAATAAATCATAGGAATCTCCATAAGTAAAAATTGGTGGTAAAGTAATTAAACAATAAGTTGCAATAATCATCAGGACAATAAATATGGTTTTTTCAAATGCTGATTTTTCAAATATTTTATTTCTATTTTCTTTATTATTAATGTTTGATAGTATTTTATACATAGTGATATAAAAATTATCGTATAAGTCTGTTGAAGTTACTTCTTTTATATTATTTGCAGAATCTTCTTTAGCTTCATTAAAGTCTTCTGCAGTTTTGCTAAATAATGATGTAAGTGATGCTCGTTTAGTAAACAGTCCATTTAAAAATATACGTTCATTAATATTATTACCATCATATTCTTTTAACTTTACTATTTTAAAACCTTTGTTTTTTGAAAACAATGACTTTTCTTCAGTTTCAGAAATTTTAATATAACCTTTATTTGCTAAATAAATAAGTAATGAAGTAACATCTTGATTATTAGCCTTTCCTTTATATAAAAATCCTACTTCTAAACTATTAAAACTTTCTGGAGGATAAAATTCAACTGTTTCTATAACTTGCTCATCACGACCAAATTTATACCATAAGAATATTGATATCCCTAAAAATAACAGAGGTATTAAAAGCATTATATAATTCATAAAACTTATATTGAACCCTCCACCGACAAAATACCCCTCTGGTAAATCCGCTCTTACTGTTAACGCTTCACCGGCTTCTAGAATTCCATTATATTTTCCTGATATTTGATTTCCATTAACAGTATACTCTACATTACTATTGTTTGTTGAACCTTGAGTACCGGCTGAAAAACCAAGTAACTTTTCATCAAATTCTTTTGGCATCGTAATACTAAATGATACATTTCCAATTACAGTATCCCAATCCTTTCCAATTATATTGAAGTATAGTTCATCTTTATCTTTCAATGGATCTTTACCAATATTATACTTATACTTAATAACATAAGTTTGTTCACCAGTAAATGTTTTATTATCAGAACCTATTTTTATTTTATAATTTCCATTTTCTTTTGAAGTTGTATACTCATTATCAACACTTAAATTAGATATTTTTACTCTATTTTTTGATGTAGTACCATCTAATCTAGTAATATTATTTTTGAGAGGAATTGTTCTAAATATTCCATGTTTTGAAACATTAAAATAAGCAGTAATAGTTTCCGTAATATCAAAGGTGTTATTTTCATTTACAACAATATCTACATTATATTTATCAATTACATATGCATAAGATTTATAATTATTATTTTTGCTTGGAATAGTATTATTACTATTACTATTTATTGGCCCTTTTTTATTAATTTCAACATCCAATTTATAATAAACAATATTATTTGCTGTATACCCACTTTTTATCTCACTTAAATTGGACATTTGACTATATGAATTATATTCTCCAGCTGGTACAAACTGATTATCATAAGTTGTTGCAATTATATTATAATTTGAATCATAATATGTTGCAGTAGCAAGAAATGAAACATCATAATTATTGCCATTATAAACTATTCCTGAAAGTCCAAAAGTGGGATAATCTGAATTTGACCAATTTGTGAATGTTACTTTTGTAAATTGAAAACTACTATTATTATCATTTAGTGATATTATTTCTTCATTAATATTTTTATACTGCGTAGATAAAGCATTCACCTTGTTTGGAAGAAATATAATTGAAATAATTAATAGAATTATTAAAAAATTTTTTATCAATATTTTTTGCACTTCTTATTCCTCCATTATAATTTTACTGTAAAACATTCTCTTTCATTTTCTTTTGCTTCAAACATTGCCTTTGACTTATATTCAAAAACATTAGCAAAAATATTATTAGGGAACATTTCGACTTTATTGTTGAACATTCTAACTACAGCATTGTAATACTTTCTAGAATTAGCAATATCATCTTCGATTTCGACTAATTGTTTACTTAATTCTTTAAAATTTTCATTTGCTTTTAAACTTGGATAGGATTCTGCCAAGACCATAATTTTATTAATCTCTTCAGATAATTTTTCATTAGTTTTAATCTTATTATCATCTGACATACTGTCATAATCATTATTATGTAAGTTGACAACATCTTTTAAAGTATCCTTTTCGTGTTTAACATATCCTGTAACTGTTTCAAGTATATTAGGAATTAAGTCCCATCTTTTTTTTAAATATACATCCATAGTAGCAAATGCTTCTTTGACTTTATTATCTAACTTTATAAAACTATTGTATAAAGCAAAAACATAAATAGCAATTATAACTATAATTGCAATTAGAATATAAATCCACATAATTTTTTTCTCCTTTAAATTTGTATTATTTTAGTTATTTTTCTACATATTAACAATAGCAGAACATTTATATAAATCAAGTAATATTCCTTGTTAAAGGCTCGTTTGTTTTGACTCAAAAAATCGCATTTTGCACCTCCATTTTTTCTAGGATAATATTATATAGTGTTTTCCTATATTCTACCATAATTAATTATATCATAAAAAATCAAAATTAAAAATATCAAAACAAAACCTTTGTTGGCAATTATTAAAAGAATTTTACCAAAAATGGAATTAAAAATTTTTGATACAATTCTATTACTTACATTCAAAAAAAGTATACCTATATGATACACGCTATTAATTATTTTTATTTTCATCAATTTTATTACTTATTTTTTTTAAAGTTTCTAAATACTCTTTTTCAACCGGACTTATTGTTTTTACTTGGTATTTCCTATATTCAGTTTTTGCTTTTTCAATTGCTTTATTATGGCTAACTGTACCAGCGACAATAAGTATTTTTTCGCCAGTACTAAAAAGAATTGTATCTAATTGTTTAATATAATTATCCATATACATTGGATTATATCTTATTGCTTGTATTTCAGTAAAATCAAAATATCCAGAAACCAAATTATTTAAAATTTTCAGTTCTTCTTCAGTTAAATAATTTTTTGCAATTATAACATCACTCATTATAGGCAAATCGCCTTTAAATCTAATAAATCCCATAAAGGGTTTATCAGAATCTGCTCTTTCATATATTACCTCTGATGCTGTATGTCCGTGGGCTGCAAAGTGAAGTTTATTTTCACGATTTTAAAAAATTCAAGAGATTTATTGTCTTTGGGATTATAATCTACAGCAGTTGCATACAAATCTAACACTTGTCTATATAATACTTTTTCTGATGATCTAATATCTTTAATTCTAGCAAGTAATTCTTTCCAATAATTTCCTCCTCCATTACCTTTAAGTATTTCATCATCCATAGTAAAACCTTTAATCATGTATTCCTTTAATCTTTCGGTTGCCCACTTTCTAAAATTTGTTGCAATTTTGGATTTAATTCTATATCCTAAAGAAATAATCATATCTAAATTGTAATATGGAATCTCTCTATTTATTGTTCTATTACCTTCAGTTCGAACTTGTCGGAAATTTTGATATGTTGAATTCTTATCTAATTCTTCTTCAGCATAAATATTATTTATTTGTTCAATAATATTTGTTCTAGATGTTGAAAACAATTCTGTCATTTGTTGTTGTGAAAACCACACTGTTTCATCTTCAAGTTTTACGTCTATTTTTGTTTTGACATCTTCTAACTGATATATTACTATATTATTTTTTCTTCCATTAAAAACCTCCTGTTTTTTTATAAAAAAGATTCATCATTTAGTTTTATGATGACTCTTTAGTTTAATTCCTATTTTAATAGATTATAGGAAAATATTTTAGGTAGTAAATAATAGTAATTTTATGCTATTTACCACAACATTGTTTATACTTGCGTCCTGAGCCACATGGTAAGATATTAAAACAACCTTGTAGTTTTTTACTTTTTAATTGGTGTTTTTTATTTTAAATCTATATTTTTTTATTGAAATATTGCAAGTTTTTATTCAACAACTTATCTAATAACTTATCTAAAAAAAATATTTTTTATTACAGTTTTTTGATATCGGTATACATTCTAGGATGATATCCTTTTTTATTATAAAAATTAATAGCATTTTCATTATAAGCAAAAACATCAACTAAAACATATTCACAATTATTAAACTTAAAATATTCTTCCAACTTATCCATTAAAGCTTGCCCAACACCTTTACTTCTTATTTTAGATGTAACTATTAATTCGGCAATTATCCCTCTTTTAGGGCATTTATAATCTAAATAATCATATTCTTCATATGGAGGAATCGTACCCATAATAAGTCCAATTGCTTTGTCATTTTCAATTGCTAAATAGCATTTACCATTATTCTTATCTACTTCACCCAAATCGACTAATGCCATCTTCTCATGATATTCAGGATGAACATGATCTAACTCATCTTTATCAATAGATACAATATATTCTTCAAGTTCTGTTAATAAACTTCTCACGTCTTCAAGATATTTTTCTTCATATTCTATTATTTTCATAATTAGCCACCTCTATTTATTGTTAAAAATGAATACATCCTCTATTCCATCATTTTTAGTTATATAATTTCCATTAGTATATTCTGATATTATATTTTTCCAAAATGAATATGCAATAGGATTGTTTTCCATTGGTTGGACCTCCCAATCACCTCTAAATTTTTCAAATATTTCGTAAGCAACTCTTTTCCCAATATGATTTCTCCTAAATCTTGGCATTATTAAGAATTCGGCAATACACTTGCCAGTTTTATTAAATTTTAAATTTTCATTTACCATAACCATTCCTACATATGCTTTTCCACTTTTAATAAAATATGAATTTCGATCATTATCGGTAAAATAATTATCAAACCATCTATATTCAAATATACAATCTTCATTTATGTCATTATCAATGTATTGCGAACCATCATATAAAGCATACTGTAATAATTTATATAACTTTTCTTTTTCATCTTGTTTTACATCAATTATTTCATAATTCAATTTAATCACCAACTTTCATACATAATTATACCATGAAACCATAATAAATTTTACTTGTATAGTCCAATATTTAAATCAAAATGGCTCCAAAGTGGCTCCAGCCCATATTTTGAGCAATTTTTTGATAAAAAGAAAAACTCGTGTTTTCCCTTTGATTTATGGGACTTTACGAGCTTATTTACCACAACATTGCTTGTACTTCTTACCACTGCCACATGGCTTGTAATTTTAGGTTTTTGAGAGCTTTCCATAGCATTTTATAGCATTTTTTTAGCAAAGTTATTTTTTTATTAAATTTGTTTTGTTTTAGTTTCATCAATTGATATATTAGGCTCATATATATCTTTGTAATTATTCAATGTATCATCAACATCAAACCAATATACATTTGTTAATACTCCGTCTGATGGATCTATTTCAGTTCTTTCAAGTTTTCCACCTAAGGCTTTTAGTGTTCTATCTGATCCAAGATTATTAACATCACAATCTAACATTACTTTTTCTAAGCCAACTTTCTTAGCTTCCATCATGCCTAAATATAGATTTATTTTATTATATCCTTTTCTACGTTCTGTAGGTCTAATTCCGTAACCTATGTGTCCACCAAATCTTAACATAGCATCATTTAAATTCCATCTAACATTAATAGTCCCTACTATTCTGTTATCATTTTCTCTTACAAGTAAAAATGTCTTTCCTTGGCATCTTCCAACTTTTTCAGCATAGTCTTTATTTTCCATATTCAAACATCTTTCTAATGCTTGTTCAAAAGTATAGCCTTCTAATATTTTATCTAATGAACCAGTTCCGTTAATATCAGAATTATATTCAACAAATTCATTAATATACTCAATTATTTCATTTTTTCTTTCAATTGATGGTCTTTCTAAAAAGAAGCTTTCCATAATATCAACTCCTGCATTAATTATACCATATTTATTATCTTTTAAAAATACCGGAAAAGGTATCTAAAAGGTATCTAAAGTGGTTCAGAGCATACAAACTCGTAATTTTTTAGCAAAAAAAAACTCGTGTTTTCCCTTTATTTATGGGACTTTACGAGTTATTTACCACAACAATTCTTATATTTTTTACCACTTCCGCAAGGATTTTTATAGTAGGTGTTTTGGTAGCTTCCCAGAGCTTTTTTTGGCTATTGAATGCACTTGGGAGCTTCCGAGAGCACTCGGGAAACCTAGCAAAAGGTATCTAAAAAAGTATCTAAAATTCAAAAATTAGTATTTTTTGAATATTTTTTGTATTGCAATTTTTATAACTTTTTCTTCTTCTGTTTTACCATTCCATCTTCATCAAGATAAAGTTG
>CAKONK010000014.1 GCA_934097085.1 uncultured Bacilli bacterium | reverse complement strand
ATTTGGGATAATAATAATTATAGACCCAGTTATGCTTTAAATTATAAAAACCCAATTGAATATAGAACTCAATTGGGCTTTCAATAATACTTTTTTAGTGTCTACTTTTTATTGACAACTTCATACTTAAAGTAACATTTTTTTATTCTTCATATTCTTTTACACGAGTATTAACTCCATTTATAACTTTATATTCTCTATGAACATTTTTATTTATTTTATGAAGTATTTCTTTTTCTAAATCAATACCTATTATTTCACTTATTCCTAAAAGATAAATTACAACATCTGCAAGTTCTTCGCCTAAATCATTCTTTTTTTTACGATATGCTTCGTAAGCCTCTGCCATTTCTCCATACGCTAAACAAAATTCTTTAGGAATATCAGTTACATTAAAACCTTTATTAACTTTATTTTCATAAACCTTCTTTTGAAGTTCTTTTAAATCTACCATTTTCTACCTCCGTATAAACAATTATAACACGATTTATATATTTTTCTATAAATTCATAGCATATTTTGTCTAGTTTTGTCGAAGTGCTTGCAATAGGAATTTTTATATGTATAATAACTATTCGAACGTGTAAAAGACGACGTTGCCACCAATTTTCAGGGGGTTTGAAAAATCAAAAATTCTGAAAGGAGGTCTGCTTATGAGTAGAAAGAAACTCAGGTAGAGTACTATTTCTAATTATACTTTTACTTCTTTGTTACTACAACGAGAAAATAAAAGAAAACGTCGTTCAAGCATTAATTTGGTTATATGATCTTTTAAAAGAGATTATTTTAGCCATTTTCTGCTGAATAGACGTTTCCAATCTAAACAATTGGTGACGTTAACATTTTACACGTTCACCTATTTATAATATAACATTTATTTATATATTTATGCAAGATGTTTATCTTGTATTTTTTAATAAAAATAATTTATTAAAAAAATAGACTAACTACTAGCCTATTTTAAAAGTTTTACAATTTCATTAACATTCTTTTTAAAGATAATTGTATCAATAATATTACTTATTGCATAAACCATAATTACAATACCAACATAAGTTGTAATTACTTCACTACCAACGCCTGGATTTACAATAATGTAAACACCACATATAATTCCAAGAAGTGAACAAATAAATAATATTAACCAATTTTTGTAATTAACACTACTTAAATTAATTGAAATTCTTAAATCTAAAGCGGATTTAATTACCATAGAAATTCCTACGACAATTGGAAATAATGTTTTAACAATATCAGGATTTATTAACATTATGATACCCATTAAAAGTTCTAAAACTCCAAGAGTTAGGAATCCTGAGAAAAATAAACTATTATCTTTTTCAATTATAAAATAAAGTCCATTAAGTATTAAGAAAATTGCGATTATATATGTAACTACTGAAAAAGATACTGAGGGGTAAATCATAAAAATAAGTCCTAAAATAAACATTAATACTGAAAGTACAATCGAAGAGTTTAAGAATTTATTAAATTTCTCTAACATATTACTCCTTTCTACTATTTAAATTATACAAATTTTTTATAAATATGTAAATAAACAAAAAGCATAAATTTGTTGTTTTTAACTTACGCTTTTTAAATAACTTGCCATATGTTTTCCCCAACTTTGGAAAAAAGGTACTTTAGGATGTACTCCATCAGCAGAAAATGAATTTACTCTATCCGCTAAATAAACACCATTTTCTAAAAATTGAATACCTAACTCTTTTGCTAGATTTTTTAAAGCATCATTATACATAGGTTGATATGTAAATGAAGGATCATTTGCAGTAGCATAATCACTAACAGGTAGTACAGAATTTACAATTATTTTTGTATTTGGTAGTTCACTTTGTATTTTCATTATTGCTTCACGATATTTTGTAATCCATCCATCAACATTACTTGTCCAACTTTTTATATCGTTTGCTCCATAGGCTAAAAATAGAAAACTAGGGTTATACGCTTTTACTTTTTCTAAATCAGCACTCATAGTATCTATTCTTCTTCCCCTGTGCCAAACAACATTTTCTTTATTTAATACACCATAACAATCAAGTCCCTCAGCCATTGAATCACCTACCGCCATTGCATGCTTCTCATTAAATATTATTTTTGTTTCCTCAAGCGTAATATTATCAATCGAAAATTCATCTTGAACATAAGAAGTATTAATTGTAACTTTTGGTTCGTCATTTGGCTTTTCTACGGGAGTTGTATTATTTTGCACTGGTTTATCTTCAGTAGTATTATTTTCAGTAACTTTATTATCCACTATATTATTTTCTATTACAGTATTTACATTAGAATTTTCCACTATATTAGTTCCATTATTACTGATAATAGCATTGGCATTTGCACTATTTCCATCTTTAAAAGCAAAACTTTTAAAAATAATATAGGAAAGCAAAATAATAGTTACCAAAAAAATCAAAGTATACATAATAACATATTTTTGTTTTAACTTTATCTTCTTATTCATCATTTCATCCTTACATATTAAGTTTAATCTAAATAAAGAAAAAAAGCAATAACTTTGCCTTTTCTTTACATTATTTTACTTACTTAAATTTAGTAGTATTATCTTAAAAAATAATTTTTCTTTTAATTTTATATATATCAAATAAAAATAATAACAAACTAATTAAATTAGATATTAAAATTATTAATATCATGCTATAATTTATAACATAATAAATATTTTTATAACAATTAATAATATAAAAAATAATGTTACTTATTATTAAAAGTAAAAATTCCATAAATGTATTTAAAAGTGACACTGCAAAAACTAATTTATTATAATTAAAACCTAAAATATAATATAATTTAACACTACCTAAAATATTTAGAAAATAATATAAGTTGAAAAATATAATTAATACAAACACTATAATATAAAAGATTATGATTACTATATTTGTTATTTTTATAAGTAAAATATTGTTACTTTCATTTGCATTAGTCCACCTTTGATAAGTTAAGAAGCTTTCTTTATATTCCTTTTCAAAGTTTTCTAAATCCTTAATACTTTTAAATGTAACACTATATATTTTATCATTTTCATCATAACTAAAGTCTTTTATATTAACAAAATCCTCTTTAGTAAAAAGTTTTTCACTTTGAAAAGATGCACTTTTATAAGTATCATTATTATATTCTTTTTGAACATTTTCGTGCAAATAATTTTTATAAGTATTTAGTGAAAGTAACATTATCATTATAATAAATAACATTAAAATATACTTATAAATAATTTTCTTATTAATTAATCCTTTTAAAAATATTTTCATAATTTCATCCTTTTATATAATTTTTTATTTTCTTTGTTAACAATAAATATTGACAAAATAATTAGTATAAAAAGCATTATAAATACAGGTAATACATAAAGACTTGCCTTAACATACATATAGTCTGCAGTAGATTTAAAATAAATACTAAAGCAAATTTTAATAATTAAACATATTAACAAGGTTATCATTAATGAAAATGCCACTATCTCATAAAAACTAAATAATATTATTTTATTTAAATCATTTTTACTATAACCTAAAAAATTATATAAATTAAGTGTTTTTTCTTTCTCTTTAATAAATACTTTTATATAAATATTAAACATTATTAAAAGTAATATAAAAAATATAATACTTAATATAAATGAAATATTTCTAATAAGATATATAAAATTAGTATCAACTTCACTTAAGTTATAAAACATATTATTACTATCAAATATTTTAGCAATAGTCTTGGCACCTTCATTACTTGTGGTGTAAATTCCAATCTCTTTTTGCATAGGAATTTCCGGAAAAGTTTCTGTAATTATTTCATCAAATTTTTCTTCATTAATATAACACTTACTATTTGATGAATCATATATAAGGCCTGTTAATTTAAACTTATAAGTAAAATAAATATTTTTATAATCATTAATTTCTTCATCATAAACTATCTTAGCAGTTTTAAAATTTAATGTTTTACCAAGATATTTTTTCATATCAATTAAATCTTTTGACTTGGTATTTTCAAAATAATTAGTTCTTAATAAACTACTACAAATGATTTCACTCTCATTTTTTATATTTTTACCAGAAACAATATCTTTTTCATAAATGTATGGATAAATATAAATATCATCTGACATACTATCACTAATTTCTTCAAAATAACCATTTTTAAAAGGCATTGTGTAATCTTTTTCTTTAATAAAATATTTACTTTCCTCTACTTTGTTTTTTATTTTTTCATAATTTTCCTTTTCATCATAATAAAAAGAAATTATCTTTGCACTGTCATCCTCATTTTCAAATCTTTTAAGTTCATTATCATAAGTTTTGAATATTGAAAAAGGAATTATTAATAATAGAAAAATTAAAATCATTATTACTGTATAAACTACTTTTTTATGAATACCACGATTATTTTTATGAGCAAGTATAAAAAGTTTAAAACTATTTTTCATTTAAAACACCATTTTCTAAATTATACACTTTGTCCGCATATTTAATTAAGTCAGTATTGTGAGTAACCATTATTACACATTTTCCACTGTTACTAATATTTTTTAAAATAGACATAACATTTTTTTCACTTTCTGCATCTAAGTTACCCGTAGGTTCATCGGCAAGTAATATATCAGGATTATTTATAATTGCTCTTACTATTGCCACTCTTTGTTTTTCACCACCAGAAAGAGTGTTTGGAAAATGATTAGTTCTTTTATCTAACCCAAATTGTTTTAGTAAATCTATGGCTTTAATTTTTGCATCTTTACTACTTATATCTTTATTTATAATCGTAGGAAGTAAAACATTTTCAAGAGCAGTTAATTTTTCATCCAAATAATAATCTTGAAAAACAAAACCTATCTTTTTATTTCTTATATTAGAAAGCTCACTTAAAGATAAATCTTTAGTTAACTTATTGTTTAAATAATAATTGCCATCATACCCTAAATCTAAAAGTCCTAACATATTTAAAAGAGTACTTTTACCATTACCTGAATGACCCATTATAATATAAAATTTACCCATTTCAAGCTCTATATTTATTCCTTTTAATACATTAATATTCTTATTAAAAGTTCTTTCAATATTTTCTAATTTTATAATCATTTTTTTACTCCCTCCGTTATAAAGTACAATTACATATTTTTATTAATATCTCCTAATTAAAGTATAAATGATTTAGCAAATAATCACAATATAAAATTAACGCAAAATTTACTTCTACAAATGCAAAATAAAATTTGCGAAAAAAAATAACATCAAAACAATGTTATTTTACTTACTTAAATTTAGAAAACTATCTTTTAATTTTTCTCCATTTTGGTTGTCCATTGCAAGTATAACTAAATCACCAACACTTTCAACATAAACATTTTCTTCATCAACAGAAACACATACCCATTTATTAGGATCAACTTTTTCTTTGATTTCTTTTTTTGCTTTTTCAGCATCAGATGCACTATTAAGTCTAATTAGTACTACTGAATGAGCTACCGAAGACATTATTGGTTCACTTGCAAGGGCCTCTTTGAAAGAAAATGACACATCTCCTAAATAAAATGAAGTATTTTCACTATTTAATTCTACAGTTTCCATATCCTCATGAGAAACTCCAGCTCCATCATAAACTTTTGTCATTAAATCAGAAAGTGATCCCTCAACATTTTTTTCATTTTTACCACAACCTGCTAAAAATAAAATTCCAATAAAAACTAATAATAAACTTAAACCTTTTTTCATAAACTACCTTTCCTTTCTCTACTTTAAAGTAAAACTATTATTAATTATAACATTACTATAAATAAACATAACATCTTCATTTCCAGATAAATTTAATACACTTTCTAAATACTTACTACCAATATATCTTAAATCAATCATTGTAATTTTAGAGTATTTTTCAATTAAAAGTGGTGCTAAACTACTTCCAAAAGAATCTCTAAACATAATAAGCTCTTTTCCTGAGGTATTTGAACTATTTTCAAGTGTTAATAAAGCAGTTGCTCCAGATAAGTAAATATCATAACTATCAATGTTATTTAAATTACTTTCTTTATAAACTTTTTCATAACCTTTTTTCTCATAATTATATACTTTAGTATTTCTAATTATATCACTATCTAAATAGGTTATTTTATCTGGTTTTATGCTAGAAACTGTTTTACTATATAGTGCCCCATAAAATGGATAATATTCTTTTGAGGTATAGTATGACTCTAATTTAGAAAGTCCCATATTCTCACAAATATTGTTTGCTACACCAATTATTTTATCTTGTGACCAATGAATATCAGTTCTATAATATGATGATAAATCTAAATTATTTTTTATATCAATCCATTTATAATTACTAGGTAATCCATTTTTTAAATTACCCTCAATAGTATTATACTCTATTTTAGGAATTTTTTCATCATTTAAATAATAATTTTTATCTGGTATGTAAACAAAATACTTATTTTGACTAGTTAAATAGGTTTTATCAATATAATTTATTTTGTCAAGTAAATGTTTAATACTTTTAACATTTACCTTTGTATCTATTTGATATAATATATTATCTTTTTCGTAAATACCATTATTTTCTTTCATAAACATTGTTTTTTTCAAAGTATTTCCCTTAATAATTTTAAATTCATCTCTAAAAGGAATTTGATCAGTTACATAAGTATCAATTTTATTAAAATAATTTCCATTTAGTAATGAAGTAATAGAAATTTTAGGTTTACTTGCAAGACGTCTTCTTTCTTTTTCTGATATAAGGTCATCTTTTTTTATTTGACATAGTAAAAATGATGTTAATAAGAAAAATATAAATGTTAGTGTTATTATTCTATTTTTCATAAAAGTCCTTTCTAAAATCTAAAGTATAAAAATGAGTTTGAGGATGCATCTACAATAAAGGCTGTACTAAGCACTAATAGTCCTATTAATATTATAGGTTCAACAATACTTAGAACTATATTTAGATTTTTATTTTTTTTACATTTATTAATTATATTTTTTAAAAGTGGTGTGCAAGCTATAAATGATATTATCAAAAGCACCAAGTAATTTAATAAGTAATAATTAGTGCTTACATTAGTAAATGATATTCCTCTTCCCGTAAACATTTTTATAAATATATCTAAAATATTTTTTTCATTATAGAAAAATACAAAGCCAATTACCACCAAAATATTGGTAACAATGTTACCTATTATTTTATGTTTTTCAAAAAACTTCAAGAAAAATCTTTTTTCTATTACTAAAATTGTGCCAAAGTATAATCCCCATAAAATAAAGTTCCAACTTGCTCCATGCCATAGTCCTGTTAAAAACCAAACAACAAATATATTAAAATATTTTCTAAATTTCCCTTTTCTATTTCCTCCTAAAGGGATGTAAATATAATCTTTAAACCAAGATGATAAACTTATATGCCATTTACGCCAAAAGGATGTTACACTATATGTTGAAAGTGGGTAATCAAAGTTTTCCATTATTTTAATGCCAATCATTAACCCAAGTCCTATTGCCATATCTGTATAACCAGAAAAATCTAAATATAATTTAACAATATCCGAAGTAGCTTTTACCCATAATGATACTACAGTTTGAACTTCCATATTTGTAAGGGATGTTACAAGTTTAGCTAAAGTATCCGCTAAAATAACCTTTTTAGAAAGACCAATTATAAATCTTTCTACTCCCATAGCAAAATTATCAAAACTTATTTTTTTATCTTTTAAATCTATATCTTTATATCTAACAATAGGTCCTTGAATTAAACTAGGAAACATTGCAATATAAGTAAAATAATTTATAAAGTTTTTTTCAGAATTTACTCTATTTTTATAAACATCAATTAAATAACTTGCATTTTTAAATGTATAAAAACTTATTCCAAGAGGAAGCACTATACTAAATAAATTAATATTTGTTTTAAATAAACTATTTATATTACTTAAAAAGAAATTAAAATATTTAAAATAAAATAGTAAACCAAAGTTAAATATTAAACCAATTATTAAAAATAACTTTTTATTTTTTTTAGAAATAAGTCTTCCTAAAATATAATTTACTAAAGAACTTATTAATAATAAAACTATATATTTTGAATCTCCATAAAAGTAAAAAAATAAACTTCCAAGTAAAAGAGTATAATTTTTATACTTTTTTGGAGTAATAAAATATAAAATTAAAAAAATAATTAAAAAATAATATATAAAATATATGCTTGAAAATATCATTATTACCATCCTATCAAGTTAATTATATAAAAATTACACAAATTTGTCTATGAATTAAGGATTACATTTATTATAAAATTGTTCTAAAGTGCAATTTTTGCACTTTAGAAGCAAATATTTGCACTTTAAATTTGTACTATCAATACAAAAAAATTATATAATCTATAAATCATAAAAATAGGACTCTACCTTTAGATAGTGTCCTTACAAATTATATTTTATTCAATTTTAGTATCAATATCATTTTCTCTTGATTGCTTTAATTTGCTAACATACTCAATTCTTGATTTAATTTGCTTTATAATTTTTTCTATTCTTTCATTAGATAGTAACTTATTACTTGAAAGTATTTCTTTTACCTCTTCTTCAAAGCCATCTAATTTACTAATATCTAACCAACTAATATTTTTAACTAAACTAACTTGCTTTTTTTCATATTCTTCAAAAGGTTTAGTTAAGAAAAACTCTCCAACATACATATCATTTTCGTCAAACCATAATGAACATCCATTATCAAATATTGGTGCAACTTTTTCAAATTCCAATGTTTCAACATTTCTAATAACACCAAAGTTATTAAAATGTCTATCTTTATTTGCTAAAATAAAATCACATATTAACATTTTATCAACCAATAAATTTGCATTAGGAATATTTAATTTATTTAAGCATCTTATATAATGCTCATATTTATTTTCACTCTTCTTAGCTTCATAATATTCATCAATTTTCCAAGCCGGTATTAATTCGGTATTAGGTGTAATAAAATTTTTACAAATTGATACTGCTTTACCATTATCATAAGTAAGTTCATATTTTACATATTCATCATCATTTAAAATTCTTTCATACAATTTAGTGGCAATAACCTCGTTAAAAGGTTCTTGATTAATCATTTTTCCACCGGCTTTAATTAAATATCTATCTCCATTTATAATTTTCCATCTTTTTTCATAGTTGCCATTACTTGTCATATCTGGAGTATTTAAGTTTAAATTTAGTGATGTTTTATCACCATTAAAAAGTACTTTACCAATATCTTCGGAAAACTCATTTTCAAAAAAATTTATGCCTTCCCATAAAATATTTTCATTATATTTTTTTACCCAATATTGATCTGATAAAGATAAACAGTAAACTTTTGCATCTAATAAATCAAAATTATCTTCATCATAAAACCCACTTTTATATAATACCTCTTTTAAACCATTTCTTGATGCTGGTATTTGTCTATTTTTCCACCATTTATTAAAACTATTTTTATCTATACTATCATTTTTAATTAATCCAAAAGGTGCATATTTTTCATTATCAGAGTAATTACGTTCAAATCCTACGATTAAATGGTCTTCATCATTATACTCAAAATCAAATAATTTTTTATTCTTATTCATTAAAGTAAATTTACTCATATTTACACCTCTTATATTTGTTATTAACTATAAATATTATACCATAAAATGAGTCATAATAACACTATTTCTTCTTATTTTAGAGGTCAATATTTAACAAATTATTCTCTTATTTTTATATAAATAATCTATTAATAAACTTATATAATCTAGTTTAGATATAGCAATATCTCTATATTTAGTATAACTATTTAACTTCTTAACTTCTTAAAATTTTTCTTTTCAGTATCTTTATCAACATATATAATCATATATGATATTTTTTTATCAAGCAAAGTATTAATAACTTTATTTAATACACTTTTAGGAAAACCCACTTTTCCACCCTCAAGTATTTTATAACCAAAAAACATTGATATAATATTTGCATCATCACCATAAACTGTACAAAACTTACCTTTATTTTTTCTAATTACCAAATACTTTTTTTCTTCATCCATTTAAACTTCTTTCCTTTCAAAAAAATTTTGTTAAATTTTCAAAATCGGCAGTGCGGGTCGGATACTGCCACCACGCACATTACCATAGTTCTTACCTTACCCAACGCGATATGCGTTATCCTTAGTTCCATCTCCTGTACCTACAATTTTTAGGACACTAGAATCTAGATAAAATGTCGGACGAACCGCAAACTGGTTGTGGCTAACGCTGTAGCCGCTGAGGTTAACAAACCCCGACGAGTACAAATGCGCAGCAAAATTCGAACCCGAAGAATAAGGGGAAAGAAGCCATTCTCCATTATTTACAAAACTACTTTGTGATGTAAATAACCAATCATTATTTTTACAATCTGCTGTATCATAATAATATACGGCTTTCTCTCTACATCCTGCTCTATTTGTTGTTGTACCTCCCACTGTTGCATAACCATAATCACTTGGATACATCAAACCTACTTGTGCATATATACTACTTGGATTACCACTATATATCGCGCTTGTATTTCTTTCCTGTGTATAAATACCTTCAGCAGTTAAAGTGTTGTAATTTGATGAACTTGCTCCCCCTAAATGCCATTTTGCATTTACAATCACACTTGATAACTTACTATTTACATTTGAAGTATTTAATAAAGTAGTTAAATATGTCCCATTTAATTCTGTTTTAAGTGATGCACTGCTCCAATTATTTTTTTCTACTGAATTCCACTTTTTACCAGTTGTTCCTCCATAGTTATTTGTATCTATTACTTTTAATAGTTTTTTTGTACCACTACTAGTTGTTCCATCACTTGAGGTATCTTCATCAAATAATCCTATTATTCTAAATAGTAATGAACTATCTGAACAAGTGCCACTTTTTTGATTATCTAAACATATATAATTATTTGGATCTGCTCCTTCATATCTAAGTCCATTTTCAATATATACATCTTTAGTAGACGAATTTATTAATGTAGTAATTGGTACTCCTAATGATATCGTAAACTCTTTTGTAGTTTTATTATTGCTACTATCTTTTACCCATAAATAATATGTTCCTTCAGTTGTTATTGTGGTACTTAAATTATATGATGTTCCACTTATTGAAGTCCAACTTGTTGGTTCAATGCTGTTACTTGTACTTATTCCATAACCTGATAAACTTTCATTATCTGTTAGTGTTGCTGTTATTGTTGTATCATTAACTACTAAATTAGATATTACAGGTTTCTCTGTATCAGTTATTACATCAAAATATAAATAACAACTATCTGTTCCAATAAATGAAAAACTTACCTTACCTAAAGTACTATCATAATCGCCAATGACACCATTATTTTTGCAATAACTTTTATCTCTATTTAAAGCATAATTTCCTTTTGGAATATCTTTTGAACTTGATTTAGTATAATCAGATGCACCATCTTCCTTAATCATTATTGCTAAATTATTTTGTTTTTTGCGTTTTGTTTTGGTTACTTCATTTTTATTTTTATAGGTAAAATTTAATATTACTACACCTATAATAATAAACACGAACAAACCTAATTTTATTTTTTTATGCATATTATCTCCAATCCTACATAAATAGGCACTCATATTTTCTCAAATGTTAAACATTTAGGAAAAACAAACCTCGAATTTACGGAAATGGTTATTGAAAACTCTAAAAAAATATGCTAACATTTAAGTATAAGATACATACAATAGACAATAAATTTTCTCAAATGTTTAACATTTGAGAAAAAACGAACAAGGTTAATGCTTGATTTGTAAAGGTTTTAGATATTTTTTTATTAAAAAAACTTACGAAATTTTTTTTATTTTGTTAAAATATTTATATAGGGAGGCACTAAATGTATAAGGCAAATGACTATGTAATATATAGGCATAATGTATGTAAAATTAAAAGTATTAAAGATAATAAATTTTATATAATGACTCCAATGAATGATGAATCATTAATAATTAATATTCCAGTAAATAGTAACCTTTTAAGAAAGATAATTTCTAGTGAAGAAGCAAAAATTCTAATAGAAAAAATACCAAAAATATCACCTATAACAAATATTAATGAAAAGAATGTAGAAACTCAATATAAAGAATTGTTAAATACTGATAATCACGAAAATCTTGTTAAAATTATTAAAACAACTTATTTAAGGAATGAAAACAGAATTAATAATAAAAAGAAAATAAGTGATAAGGATGATAAATACTTTAATCTTGCAGAAAAATATCTATATAATGAATTATCAATATCATTAAATGAAACTATTGAAAGTATAAAAGAATATATCTTTAAAATAGTAAATAAGTAAACCAACCTATTTTTTGGTTGGCCTTTTTTTTTACATTTATTTAAAACGTATAATATTCTTTTTAAATTATAATTTAACTAATTCTATAATGACCCACTATATCATTATGATACTCTAATATATCTTCTTCATAATATTTTTGATATGGATTTGCATGATGAATAACAAAACTAATTCCTTTATGATTTCTATTATCTGACACAATACTAATATGATTTTTAAAAACTACTATATCTCCTTCTAAATTAATTGAATTATTCAAATTGAGAGCGCTTTGAACAAATAAAACAAAATATGAATTATGATAAAATTTAAATAAAGTTTCATTCATAATAATATTAATATGCTAAAATTATTTTTAAAGGATATTATAATTCATTAAATAAAAAAAATAAATTTTTAAAAAATTGTTAGAATACGTCAAGTACCTTACTAATAGAAACCTTTTCAAGTGTAAAACAAAAGAAAAGAGACTGAAGAAAAATTAATATTTTAATTTTTCAACAGCTCTAAAATTATAAAAATATAGCCATATATAATGGTAAATAAACAATATCGCCTTCAACTTTTAAATCTTTTGTATGAAGAACATATCTAGTTCCAACACTTTTTTTAAATTTATCTTTAAATCTATCAATTGAAGTATGCTTGTTGTAATTTCCAGATTTTACTTCAATTGGATTTAATTTTTTATCTTGAACTATAATAAAATCAACTTCCATATTGTTTTCTATAACATCATTATCATTTTTAGAATAATAAAACAATTCGTAACCTTTTGACTTAAGCGTTTGTGCAACATAATTTTCCATTATCATTCCCTCATTAACATTTAATTTATCAAAAAGTATAGCCTTATATATTTCGTTATCTATAAAAGGTTTATTAATAAATGCTTGTGTAACCAAAAGTCCAACATCAGATTGATAGCATTTATAATGATTATCGTCTTTAGTAAGAGCAAGCCCAACACTTGGATCAGTAACATTATTACATAGGTTAATAATTTTTGCTTCATCCAACCAAGTCAATTCTTCTTCATAATTTTGATTTCTTGCTAGTTTATCAATTGCCGTAATTTTATATTTTTTACTTCCGTTTGATAGTTGTCCAGGAATATTTTGATACATACTTAATATTTTCTTACTATTGTCACCATACTTATTAATATCTTCTTGATATAAAGATAATATGTCTCTTTTTTTATCATCAACCTTATCAAAACTTTTTGTTTTTATATATTCAACAATCGCCTGGGGCATACCACCAACTAGAATATAAGTTCTAAATTTTTTCATTATAGGATTATGTGCAATATCAACTTTACTTTTAGTATCAAAACATTGTTTTAAAAAAGGTATAGTATTTACATCACCAAGTGCCCATAAAAACTCCTCAAAATCTAAAGGATACATATTAATTTTCTTTTCTTCTGAAGGAATAATTATATTTTGAACATTCTTTTTAATCGAAATTAATGAACCAGTTTCCAAATAATCATATCTTCCATCAGCAACCAAATATTTAATAAGAGATCTTGCTTCAGGACAAAATTGAACCTCATCAAAAATAATCACTGATTTTCTTACGGGTAATACTTTTCCATAAAATAATTGTAATTTTTGTAAAATAAGATCAATGTCATTTCTTTCATAAATAAATAAATTTTTTATTTCAATTGGCGCAATATTAAAATCAATAAGTATGTATTCTTCATACTCATTTTTAGCAAACTGTTCAGCAATTGTACTTTTGCCTATACGCCTTGCTCCCTCAATCAAAAGTGCAGTTGTTCCATTACTAGTTTCTTTCCATTCTACTAATTTGTTATAAATCTTCCTTTTGAAATATATTTCTTCATTCATATTATCATCCCTTTCTATATATATATTTTATACTTTTTTTAACGTTTTGACAAGTTATTTTATTCTAAATTTAACGTTTTGACGACATAAAAGTATACATTTTTTAACGTTTTGACGAGATAATTGTAAAGTTATATAAAATAAACTTTCTTCATTATTAAGTTTTTCTAAAAAATATACTCTAGATATAGCTTAAAATAAGTATATCTTTTTAAATTATAATTTAACTAACTCTATAATGACCCACTATATCATTATGATACTCTAATATATCTTCTTCATAATATTTTTGATATGGATTTGCATGATGAATAACAAAACTAATTCCTTTACGATTTCTATTATCAGACACAATACCAATATGATTTTTAAAAACTACTATATCTCCACCTTGCCACTTTTCTATATCATTAATATCTGTGGTTAAACTTTGTGCATTGTAATCTAAATAAATTTTTAAATTTTTTACTCTTCGAAAATCTATATTTTTATCTACCACCTCTATATCATATAAATCTTTATTTGCTAATATATGTTCATTAACAAGACTTTGTAAATCATAACCAGCATCTTTAAGAGCAAAAGCAACTACATCAGTACATACTCCATAACCATCATTTGGATAACCAGTATTATAATATTTACTTTTATACTTTGGCTTCGTGGATATATATTTTCTTGCACTATCTAATATATCTGTTTGATCATCAATTCCATCATTATCTTTATCTACATTACTTACATAAGACTCAATATTAAAATAGTTATTAGTATACTTTTTATGTGGTATATAGTTAAAATGGTAAAGCAAATATAAAATAATAAATAAACATATAAAAATGATAATAATTAATAATTTCTTTTTCATAAATTAATTATAACATAAAAAAAAATACCAAAAAGGTATTATTCTTCGTATCTAACTTCACTTTCATAATTAAATCCACTTAAGAAATAGTCATATGAATAATCTCTTACTCTATTTTCCATAACATCATTTATAGGTATAATAGTTAAATCCTTTAAAATGACATATTTATAAGTAAATGTTAATACTTCATCATAATATTTAGTTAACATATTAATTTTTACTGTAGTGATAACTGTTTTATTTTCTTTAGTATTAAAATAACTCATTATTTCATAAAACCCTTTATCAGTTTTAAGTATTCTTTCATTATAAATTCTAATTACTTTTTCACCTTCATAATTACCACTTACTTTCTCAATATTTGGATATTTTTCATTTCCATAGTTTTTACTATATAAAACATTATCTTTTACATAAACATAATTTGACATAAAATCATAATCGATTTTCTTTCCAAGAAACTGCGTAGAATATTCCCATTTTAGATAATCACTTAAACTATAGTTAGCATTTAAATATATATCATAACTATCTTCGACCTTATTGTCTATATTCTCATCGTGAAGTGTATAAAGTGTATCGTTATAATCAATAAATTTTATATCAGAACCATAGCCAGGAAAAATATTCATAATTTTAATATTTTTATCAACATCATACACTTTTTTATAAACAAACTCTCCTTCATCGAGTTTATTAGGATTAAAAATATAAATTGAATTATCATTTATAAATGAATATTTACTAAAGGATGTATTCTCATTTAAAAACTTACCATCATTTAATTTAAAATATTTTTTATTAGAATCTTTTTGTTTTAAGTTTTCCACTAAAGTTTTTGCAGATGTGGTATTATTTACTACCGCATTATTAATTGGCATTGGTTTATTACTTTTAATAGCGACAATAATTATAATAATAATTAATAAGATAACTACTATACCAGCATATATTAATATTTTTTTATTTTTCATAATGACCCTACTTTTCTATATATCCACTCGTCTTTTTTGAGTACATATCATCCGTAATACTTTTATATCTTTCTCCATCATAATCATCAGTAAATCCATTATATGCTTTGTATATTTCATTAGTTTCTGTATCATATACTCTTTCATAACCAAGTGTTGCATCACTTTGTTTTTGACTCATTATATCAAAGGATGTATTTCTTTTATTCCAAGAATCCATTATTCCATCACTTATTTCATTTCCTATTGCTCTAATTTGCTGAAAATTTTTCATAACAGCGTCTTGTTCTTTATTAAATCCATTTATAAATGTATCAGTAAAGTTTAAAGAAGAACAAATAGTATTTAGAATATCTTCCCAATCAATAAATTCATCTTTTGGGGTTGTAATAAAAATTGCATCATATACATTTAAATATTGAATATCAATTTGTTTACCAGATATAATATTTTCATTAACATAATATGGTCCCGGATCATATACATAAGCCGTAAATATTCCTTCTCCATCTTTGCCATTTGAATCTTTAAATGTGGCTCTTAACATATCTCCACCTAAAGTACCTTTACCTAAATTTTCACTTACAGTAAAGTCAGTTAAAACAGGAAAAGTAAATGATGCCGTATTATTTAATGGCCCCATATCATTAAATATTTTATAAAAACCTTCAGTATCTTTTGTAGCAATTACACTAGTTTTAGCAAATGGGTTATTTGGATAATATTTTTGTTGCCATTTTTTAGCATCCTCAGATTTATTATATCCTTCGGTTTTCATATTTAAGAAAAATTGATATGTAGGATTATTTGGATCATATACTTTAATTGTGTAATGAATATAATCTCCAAGAGTATCGACTTTCCAACCTTTAGGTTTTTTAATAGAAAACTCATTAGTTTTATAATCTTCGAATTCAATTTGACTAGCCTCGGATTTAACAATCTTTATATTTGCATCAGGATTATAAAATATTTTTCCATCTTTTTTAGTTAATAAAACAATCCCTATAACTAGTACAAGAATAGCACCACCAATTATCATCACATTTTTTTTAGAAATATCATATTTTCCAATCTTCATAAAATCTCACGTTTCCTTTCTTAATAATATCTATTTTTCTATATATCCACTTGTCTTTTTTGAGTACATATCATCAGTTATAGATTTATATCTTTCACCATCATAATCATCAGTAAATCCATTATATGCTTTGTATATTTCATTAGTTTCGGTATCATAAACTCTTTCATACCCAAGTATTGCATCGCTTTGTTTTTGACTCATTATATCAAAGGATGCGTTTCTCTTATTCCAAGAATCCATTATTCCATCACTTATCTCGTTACCGATTTCTCTAATTTTATTAAAGTTTTTCATTCCTTCAGTTTGTACTTTATTAAATTCATTAATAAAAGAATCTGTAAATGTAAGTGAGTCAAAAATAGTAGTTAATGTTTCTTCCCAATCAATAAACTTATTTTTGGGGGTTGTAATCATAATTGTATCATATACATTTAAATAATACATATCTATTTGTTTACCATAATAAACATGTTCATAAATATAATAAGGTCCTGGATCAAATACATAAGCCGTAAATATTCCTTCCCCTTCTTTACCATTTACATCTTTAAATGTTGCTCTTAGTATGTCTCCACCAAAAACACTTTTTCCTAAATTTTCACTTATTTGAAAATTCTTTATCATTGGTAAAACGACTACATCAGTAGTTTCAGGTTCACACATTTCGGTATACATTTTGAAAAATCCTTCAGTTGTTTTTTCTTCTATATAAGGTAGTTGAGCCATAGGACTGTTTGGCATAGAATTTTGCCAATATTTCTTACTATCTGCAGATTTTGTATATCCTGATGTCTTTAAATTCAAAAATACTTGATACATAGAATTATTAGGATCATATACTCTAATTGAATATTGATCTTTACTTCCTGCTGTAATGACTTTCCATCCCTTTGGCTTTTTAAGAGTAATATCACCATTACTAAAATCTTCAAATTCTATTTGGCTTGCCTCTGATTTAACTATTTTAATATTTTTATCTGGATTATAAAATACTCCTTTTCCTTTACTACCACCCTTAGTAAGTAAAATAGTTCCTCCAATAATAATAAGAAAAACGACACCAATTATAACAAGATTTTTTTTAGAAATATCATATTTTCCAATTTTCATAAAGCACCTACCTATAATATATATTATAATTATAAAAGTCTAAGTAAGCAACAAACTTTCCATATAAAACAATGTTTTATATGGAAATATATTTTTATTAAAAAAAATATAGTATAATATTTTTAGAAAGTGGTGAAATTATGAAATTTAATGATGTCTTAAATATGTATTTAGAAACTCTTAATTGTTCTTCGAAAAAACTTTCAAAGGAGTCTGGATTATCAGAACCTGTTATATCAAGATATCGAAATGGTGAAAGAACTCCTGCAAAGGATAGTAAACAATTTAAAAAACTTATTAATGCCCTATTTAATATTGCTAAAGAAAGTGGTAAAAATAACTATTCACTTAATAAAATAACAAGTGATTTTGAGGTTGCTTTTGAAAATGATAGTTTTGACTATGAAACATTTAGTAATAATTTAAATACGTTAATAACATCTCTAAAAATAAATATAAATGAAATGGCAAAATTCATTGTATTTGATCCATCTCACATATCAAGAATTAGATATGGAAAATCTAAACCCTCAAATCCAATAGAGTTTACAAATAAAATATGTTCATATATCTTATTTAAATATAAAAGTCCTGATGATTTAAATAGCCTTATTGAAATAATTGGATGTGATAAAGACATAGCAAATGAAAAAATATATGATGTTTTATTTACCTTTCTAATAAGTGAAAAAAAGATACTTAAAAATCAAATATCAGATTTTCTTCATAATCTTGATTCATTTAATTTAGATGATTATATAAAAGTAATAAAATTTGATAAATTAAAAGTTCCAAATATACCTTTTTATAAAGGTAAAACAAAGCATTATTATGGTATCGAAGAAATGAAGGAAGGAGAATTAAACTTTTTTAAATCCACTGTACTATCAAAATCTAAAGAAGATATTTTTATGTGTAGTGATATGCCAATGGAAGATATGGCAAAAGATACTGATTTTGGTAAGAAATGGATGTTTGCTATAGCAATGTGTTTAAAAAAAGGTCATCATTTAAATATTATTCATAACTTAGATAGACCATTTAATGAAATGATGCTTGGACTTGAAAGTTGGATACCAATTTATATGACTGGTCAAATATCCCCTTACTATTTGAATAGTGTAAAAAATAATGTTTATAATCATTTAAATTATGTATCTGGAGTAACTGCCTTAACTGGAGAATGTATAAAAGGTTATCATAATAAAGGAATGTACTATTTAACGACAAATAAAAATGAAGTTAAATATTATAAAGAAAAATGTGATTTACTATTAAAAAAAGCAAAACCACTTATGGAAATATATAGAGAAAATAATCAAAATGAATATGAACTTTTCTTAAAAAATGATGAAAATGTAAATGGAAATAGAAAAAGATTTTTATCTTCCTTACCTATATTTACAATTACTGATGAACTATTAAAAAAGATTTTAAAAAGAAATAAAGTTAGTAAATTAGATATTGAAAAAATAATTAAATATAAAAATAATGAGTTAAAATATATGAATAACATATTAAAAAATAATAGTATTACTGATTATATTTATATTACAAAAGAAAATGAAAATATAACATTATCTTTAGAAAATATGTTTTATAATAAAAAGATTAATTATACTTATGATGAATATTTAGAGCATTTAAAACTTACTAAAAAATATGAAAAAGAAAATATTAATTATCATCTTAATTATGAAAATGAGCAAACATTTAAAAATATTACTACTACAATTATAAATAATAAATACGTCATTATATCTAAAAATGCTAATCCTGCTATTCACTTTGTAATAAAACATCCAAAATTAGTCGAAGCAATAGATAATTTTAATCCTCTTGTTAAAGAATAAAAAAAATAAAGCTAGAGTCCTAGTTTTATTTTTAGTTTAAAAATTAATTATCATATTTTGGCTGTGCACACTGTTTTAAATTAATGTTAAGTGACTTTAAAAAATCTTTTAAATATTTATTATCATCATCTGTAGTAAACGTATAACCCTTTCCCGAAGAAATAGTATAATTTGAAAAATCTCCCGTAATATATGAATGTAAATTTGCATCTGTACTATGTCTAATAATTTCAATTAAATCAAAATCATATTTACCTTCGATTGGATCCGCATACTCAAGCATATCATTACAAGCTTGCCCTTTTTTGCATGCTTTATATTTAGTATATAAAACATATTTATTATTTTTATATACATTTAAAAGTAAAGGAATACATGAAGTATTTTTAGATTCAACAGAAAATAGTAAGTCACCATATGCTAAATCATCAAGAGTTATTTTATTTACATCCACATTTAGATAGTTATAATAGATATTTTTTTTATTTTCTACTTCATTATATAATTTATTGATATTTTTATATTTATCAAAATTTAAAACTTGATGAGCAATTATTTTAGGAAACATTTTTCTTATTGAAAAGGTATATTCATTACCTTGTTTTGGGTAAATAATTTCCTGTAAAATATTATTTTTAAATATCGCTTTTATTGGCATTGAACTACTCGATGAAGAAGCTAAAGCACCACCATATTCTTCATTTTCAATATAAAAACTTCCATCATAAATCCACATATATACATACTTATAATCCCCAGATTTTTCAATACCAAAACCATAATAACTATAAAATACATTAAAGTCTTTATATTTTGCATCAGGGTTTTCCTTAAATTCTTTTGTTCTTAAAAAGTCAATTACTTCATCATATAAATAATTTGAATCATTTACTAAATTAACTTTCATTTTTAAATTATAAATTATTAAAAAGTTTATAACTATTAAAAATAATATTGAACTTATAATAAATATCTTTTTATTCTTTTTCTTCATTTGTTCTTTATCTTTTATCGAAGTAATAATTGCTTTTTCTTTAGCTTCATCACTATTATCTTTTTCTCCATTAATTAACTCTTCGATACTTATATTAAGTTCACTACATAATTTTTTAAATAGTGAAACATCAGGAAAACTTATTCCCCTTTCCCATTTACTTACAGCATTTATACTTACACCCATTTTTTGTGCAAACTGCTCTTGAGTCATATTCTTTTCTTTTCTCAAACTTGCAATAAATTTGCCAATTTTAACTTGATCCATATTCTCACTTCCTATAAAAATATTATCATTCAAATAATTATTTTTACACACACTATTGGTTTAATTTTATTATTTACCTATTATTTTGCCGGTTATTTTTAATAGCAAAAAAATATCTATACAGATAATATTTTATATAATAAAACTAGAGTGAGCTCTCTAGTTTCCTTTTTTAGTTCCCTGTTGTGGTCGGGATCACCGCTTTTTTTTATTACACTTTTTTCAAATGCAATACCAATATAATATAATTTCTTATTAAAGTCAATTATTATATTGCTTAAAAGTTATATTATACATTTATAAAAAAAAAAATACCTATAAAGGTATTAATTCCAAACTAAATTATATTTTAAATTTCTCTTAAATAAATCCCATAAATTTGCTTTTAAAACATTTTCATTTACAGTTATATCAACCTCTGATATTAAAATACCATTATCATTAAGTACTTTAACTTTACCTATTACATCACCCTTTTTAACTGGAGCAGTTATTTTATCTACCAATATTTTAAATTTATAATTACTAGGTTTATCACTTGCATTTAATAGTTCTATTAAATCATTTACAAGTACTACATCAACATTTTCTTTTTTACCTTTTTGAACATTTACTTTACCAAGTATTTCACTTTTATTTTTAATTAAGTTAACTTTAAATGTATTAAAACCATAATTTAAGAGTTTTACTGTATCACTACTTCTTTTTTCAATTGATTCTTCACCCATAACTACACTTATTAATCTTAAATTATTTTTCTTTCCAGTAGCGGTTAAACAATAACCCGCATTTTGAGTAAACCCTGTTTTAAGTCCATCAACGCCATCATAGAATCTAACAAGTTTATTTGTATTAACAAGCCAAATCTGTGAACCATCTGGTTTAGTTAAATATTCTTCATATACTCTTGTAAAATCAAGGATTTTTTCATGTTTCAAAAGTTCTCTTGCCATAACTGACATATCATATGCTGATGAATAATGTCCCTCTTCATCAAGACCATGAACATTAACAAAATGAGTATTTTTAAGGCCAAGACTTTCTGCCTTTTTATTCATTGCCTCGATAAAATGTTCTTTAGAACCATAAGTTTTTTCCGCTAAAGCGACAACTGCATCATTAGCTGATGCCATAGCAACACCTTTTAAAAGGTCCACTACTTTATATTTATCACCAGGATTTAAAAATATTTGACTACCACCCATCGAAGAGGCCTCAGCAGATATCTCTACAATATCATCATATTTTAATGATCCATCATCAATTTTTTCCATTATCAAAAGCATACTCATTACCTTTGTCATCGAAGCCATTGCAAGTGGTTCATTTTCATTTTTTGAATATAATACTTTTCCCGTATTAAAATCCACTAAAATAGCACTTTTTGCACTTATGTCCATTTCCACAGCACTAACATTTTTTATAAAAATAAAACTAAATAAAGAAATTAATATAAAAACAATTTTTTTCATTTGCACCTCATATTAATTTTTATTAATTATTTTCTAAAAAAATACCAATTTATTTTGATTTAAGTTAAGATTTTGGTATAATTTAGTTAGAAAGGTTAAAGGTTATGACAAAAAAAAGTAAAAAAAATATTAAAGATGATTATAAGTCATCAAAATGGTTACCAATATTTTTAATTGCTCTTCTTTCAATATTTGTAGTACTTGTAAATAAAAAACTTGATAATGATTTTTGGTATTTAATAACTGAAGGAAGATATATATTAAAACATGGTATATTTCATACTGACCCATTTTCAATTCACAAAGGCTTAAATGTTGTTGTTCAAAACTGGCTTTCAGCATCATTTTTATGGGTAGTATATGATTTCTTCGGAGAAATGGGAATTCTATTATTAATAGTTATATGTAATATTTGTATATGTGCATTACTTTATAAAATATGTATGTTAATTAGTGAAAATAACAGAACTATTTCTTTATTGTTAATGTTTATTTGTGATTTAACATTAACATCACATTTTATAGTTTCAAGGCCACAGATATTTAGTTACATAACTCTACTTGGACTAATATATGCTCTTGAACTATATATTCACAAAAAAGATAAAAAATATTTGATATGGCTTCCTATTATATCACTAATTCAAATAAATATGCACGCCTCTTTATGGGTAATGCTTTTCTTATTTATTTTATGTTATGTAATTGATTCATTCAATATCAAAGAATTAAGACTTCAAGGTTACGAGAAAAAACCATTATTTATTGCAATAGGAATTTCTATTTTAATGGGACTAATTAATCCATATTTCTATAAAGCAATAACATTTATATTTGGTTCATTTTCAGATCATTATATGCGTATATTTATTAAAGAACTTTTACCATTTAGTTTAGATTTAGATATATGTAAACATATGGCAATTATTATTCTTTTAATAGGTTTAATTTATACTTACTTTAGAGAGGGAAAAGTTAGAGTAAGATACATATGTTTATTTTGTGGAACAATGATTTTAGGATTTATGGCTTTAAAAGGTTTTAGTAATTTCATTTTAGTCGCATTTTTCCCACTTGCATATTTCTTCAAAGATATGGTTCCAAAAGATTTAAGAGCTATATTTAAGCCAGTTCAAAATGCAGTTAATAATGTCTTTATGATATTTGCTATTGGAATAATTATTGCATTTGGATATTTTTACATATCAAGTAAAAAAGAAATAACATTATCACATAATGCTGAAGGAGCTATTAACACTTTAGAAAAATATTATAAAGACACTGATAGTGCTAAAGTTTATACCTCATTTAATGATGGAGGCTATGTAGAATTCAGAGGTTATAAAGCATATATTGACCCAAGAGCGGAATATTTTTTAAAGAAAAATAATGGAAAAGCTGATATATTCAAAGAATTTTATGATTTACAACATGGTAATTTAGATGCTCACGAATTTTTAGAAAAGTATGATTTTACCCATCTTTTAGTGGCTAAAGATGATTGGTTATATAATAGAATAGATACTACTAAAGAAAATTATTTTGTATTATATGAAAATACTGATAAAGGTTATAGATTATATGCAAGAAATGATACATTTTCAGATGAAGAAAGAGAAAAGATAATTAGTGAGTACACTAAAGTCGTAGATGAAGCCATAAAAAAAGGTTCAAAATAACTTGAGCCTTTTTATTTTTGATTATTTTTAAGTAATTTATAATAACCTATATTTTCTTCATAAAATAATAGTTTATTTTGACTTTCTTTAATAATTTTACCAATATAACTTTTTGATACATTTTCTATATCAGATATTTCTGAAAGTGATAGGTTTTCATTATAATAAAGTTCTAAAATACTTTTTTGTTTATCAGTAAATAAACATTTGTAAATATTATAAAGCTCGCTATAGTAAATAAAATTTTCCATTATAGCATATCCTTGAATAAACCATAGATATAATTTTCAATATCAAATGTATCTAAGTCTTCCATTTTCTCTCCGAGTCCAATGAATTTAACAGGAATATTTGTATTTTCTTTAATAGCAAGAACTATTCCTCCTTTTGAGGAACTATCTAGTTTAGTAAGAACTATACCAGTAATATTTGTAATTTTTTTAAATTCAGTTGCTTGCATAATACCATTTTGTCCAGTTGTTGCATCAATTACTAAAAGTGTTTCGTGAGGAGCACCAGGTATAAGTTTACCTATTACTCTATTAATCTTTTCAAGTTCATTCATAAGATTTACTTTATTTTGAAGTCTTCCTGCAGTATCGACTAAAACAATATCATTATTATTTTCTTTAGCTTTTTGAATACCATCGTATATTACTCCAGCTGGATCAATATTTTCTTTTCCATAAAAGTCAGTTCCAACTTTTTCACTCCAAAGTTTTAATTGTTCAACAGCACCAGCACGGAATGTATCTCCCGCAACCATCATTACACTTTTACTCATATTTTTAAATTTATAAGCAAGTTTAGCAATTGTTGTAGTTTTACCAACACCATTTACACCAACCATTAAAATAACTGTTGGACCATTTTCACTATAATTTATTTTATCAGTTAAATTTTCACCTTCAACATAAATAATGAAAAGTTCGTCGACAATTACCTCATTTAAATATTTAGTGTCAATAATATTTTCCTTTCTTACTCTATCTTTAATTCTATCCATAAATTTAAAGACAGTATTTATACCAATATCAGCACTTATAAGAATTTTTTCTAATTCATCAAAATATTCCTCGCTTACTTTAGTATATTTTATTCCAAGTAGATTTAATTTTGAGACAAATTCATTTCTTGTCTTTTCTAAACCCTTTTCATATTTAGTGGTTACTTCATCATTAGTTTTCTTAGTAAATTTATCTTTTAACTTTGTAAAAAATGACATTATAACTCCACATTATGATAAATATTTGAAACATCCTCAATATCATTAAGCATATTTAAAAGAAGTTCAAATTTTTCTTTATCTTCACCCTCTAAAGTGACTTTATCTTTTGCAAACATACCTACTTCATCATATAGATAATCAACATTTGGAATAACTTTCTCTATTACATCTTTTAATTTATTTTCATCAGTTGGATTAACTGAAATAGTAATGGTGCCATCTTCACTTTCAAAGTCCACTGGTTCTATACCTTCCTCTAAAAGTTTATCAAATATTTCTTCTTCATTATTATATTTAAATGAAACTACTCCAAGATAATCATAATTATAAGCAACAGAGTTTGTTACTCCTAAACTTTTATGTACTTTATTAAAGGCTGCTCTTACAAAACCTACAGTACGATTTACATTATCTGTTAAGCATTTAATAATAAGTGTTGAAGCACCAGGTCCAAAACCTTCATAAGTTACTACCTCATATTCATCTTGTCCCATTCCTTTTGCTTTATCAATCGCTCTATTAATTATATCTGAGGGTACCTCATTTTTCTTAGCCTTTTCAATAATTCTTTTTAATACAATATTAGAATCTGGATCAGGAATACCTTTCTTTGCTGCTAAATAAATTTCTTTAGCAAATGTTGTATAAATTTTTCCTCTTGCAGCACCTGTTTTTTGAATGCTTGCTTTTCTAACTTCATATGCTCTTCCCATATTTTCTCCTTCTTTCTAGATTTATTTTACCAAATTTCCGAGAAAATGTCTTTATTTTATGATTATTTTATACTTTTATTTTCTACTTTTTTTACCAAAGACCTACATAATAAAACATCCTCTTGTGAAACTTCTGCTATTTTAGCAATTTCTTGAACATCTGTGTCTAATGAAATACGGTATCTACTTATATAAATAATTCTACTAATAAGCATTAACTTTTCTAAAAAATTTTCATTGTTATTTATTAATTCATTTAAACTTTTACTAACAGTTTTTATAACCATTTTTGCTTCTTTAGAAAGAACTATATAATTATCTTCATTTTTTATTTTTCCAAATGGGTAAAGTTTATTTATTTGCATATTTAAGTCCTCAGATGTTGGTATTTTAAAATGTTTCCAAAAAGTAAAACAATATTCTGAAAGTAAAATATTAAATCTAGCTAAAATTGACATCATTGTCTGAATTTTTGCATTTATGTTTTTATAACTAAAATCAGGATTTTCATTATAAAACAATCTATATATTTCAATCAATATCTTGTCATCAGTATTTAATTCAAATTTTTTAAATTGTTTTAGGAAATATAATTGTTCCATCATTTCTGTTAATAATGAAATGACCATCTGTTTATCTTGTTTATCACATTCAAATTTAATACCGCTTAAATTATTGTATTCAAATTTACATTCATTGCTTCCAATTACTCTTTCATAATAAAGTAGCTCATCATTTTGATATCTAATATTTTCTGATACACCATTGTAGTGAGAAAAAACATTTAATTTCATATTATTAAAATTTTTAAAAATTGTTGCAAGTATTCTAACATTTGTTACCATATCAACATGATTATGATTATTTACAAAATCAGTTAATAAATTATTTACATCACTTAAATCATTATTATTAATTTCAGTTATTCCTTCATAATTAATAATAAAACTTTCATTTTCCAAATTATATGATTTACTTATTTTAACCTTTTCCATTTAATCTCCTCTCAAATTTATTATATGTGTATTTCGTACACTTGTCAACATAAAATAAAAACTAATTATGTTTTTCAATAATTAGTTTTCTTGTTATAAAATTATATACCATTACAATTGCTGTAGCAAATAGTTTTACTATCATTACATCTATTCCAAGTTTCTTTGTACCTAAATATATAAGTATTTCATTAATACCTAATCCTACTACACTTAATATGACAAATATAATTACTTCTTTAGGCGTTTGTTTTTTTGCCTCAAAAACCCATTTCGTACTTAGAAAATAATTAAATGTTAGAGAAACTATAAATGATATTGCGGCACTTAATAGTTCATTTAAACCTATTACTTTTGCAAGTAAGAATAATATTCCATAATCAATTACAAAAGCAATACCTCCGACTACACCAAATTTTAATATTTGATTTATTAATTTTTTCATATTATTTCTTCATTAAATTCATAAGTAGTTCATACTCTTTTTTATTATTTTTAGCAACTACTCCTAAAACGATACCTGCTGTGTACATCATTAAAGTTAATAAGAATAATATACTTGCAATTACAAATCTTACTTGATGAAGTGAAATACTTCCTAATACTGGAATACCTAATATTAAACTAACAATTAATAAAAGTGTTCCAAGTATTCCAAAAAATGCTCTTGGTTTATATTCTTTGAATAGTACAGCAATTGTTTTAAGTACTTTAAAACCATCTTTATATGTATTAAGTTTTGATACACTACCTTCGGGTCTATCTTTATAATTAACTGGTACTTCCACTAAATGATAGTTTTTATCAACTGCGTGAATAGTCATTTCTGTTTCTATTTCAAATCCTTTTGATAAAACTGGGAATCCTTTTACAAAATCATAACTAAATGCACGATAACCTGTCATTATATCTTTTACATTGTTATGAAATAATTTGTTAATTAAAAATCTTACCATTCTATTTCCTAAATTATGGAATGGTCTTTTATTTTCTGTAAAGTATGTTGAGGATAATCTATCTCCAATTACCATATCAGCTTTTTTAGATAAAATTAAATCGCACATTTCCCTTGCATTTTCGGCTGGATATGTATCATCTCCATCTATCATTATGTAACACTCTGCATCAATATCTCTAAACATTGAACGAATTACATTTCCTTTTCCTTGCTTATATTCATAAACTACTGTTGCTCCAGCTTTTCTTGCTATTTCATCTGTATGATCGCTAGAGTTATTATCATACACATAAATTGTTGCCTCCGGTAAGGCTTTTTTATAATCCTTTACTACTTTGGCTACTGTTTTTGATTCGTTATAACACGGTATCAATACTGCTATTTTTTCCATAGTACCTTCTTTCTTACCTATATACTAACATACTTTATATATAAAAGCAAAAAAATTAATAAAAAAATGTATAAATATTTAAAATAATCACATAATAAAAATAGTTAGAAAAAAGACATTTCTAACTAAGACTTTTACTACATAAACGCATTTACAAAAAATACAGTAAAAGTTATTCTAAAGGTCCAAATGCATAAAATTCATTTGGATCTTTTTTATTTATCAAAATATCTGTTTTACCAGTTTTTCCCTTAAATTTATAAGGTAATTTTCCAATTATTTCATAAGGAAAATTATTATCTTTATATTCAACCATAAGAGCTTTTTTGCCATTTTGAACTACAATTTTATATTTTGCACCTTTAATAAGCTTACCATATTTTTTTAAATTTAAATACTTTTTTAAATCTCTTGCAAAAATCATAACTAATAATAAAGTAAGTATTAAAAATGTATAATTTAATTTTTTATCAATAACTATAGACACAACACATAAAGCTATGCCAAAAATAATTAAAATTATATTACTAATTTTAACTTCACAAAACACATTATATTTTTTCATCTTTGAACACCCTTTAAACTTTCATAGTCATTTTCATATTTTTGAACTATATCATCATTAACGAATTCACAAATTACTTTAAAATATGGATAAGAATCAGGATTTAATTTAACTAAGCTAAATAGTTCCTCAATAAAAGCTGGGGCTTTATCTAAACTAATTGTCATATTATAATCATTTTGTGTAATTGTCATACAGTCAATTACATTAAAAATAAAATCAAAATCAATACTAGGATATTCAGTAATAAGTTTTTCTTTAAGTCCGTTTATACCCTTATAATTATATTCAGTTAAGGAATATGATGAATTTGCTAGTAAAAAATCTAATATAGCTGTTTGATATCCATATGATATATCATTTGTAATAAAATTTGTTATTTTAGCGTTCATAGCCTCACCTAAAGAGTTGCCAATTTCATTAAACTTATAAACAATCTTACCATCTTCATTTCGATAATAATCAAATACTATATGACACATTTCATGATACAATGCCATATCATCTGTACTATCTGTATAACAAATAGTATTTTTCTTTACATCATAGCAACCTTTTACGCCTAATCCATATTCTTTTGCAATAGTGGTTTTATCCATCATATAAATTTGCAAAGTCTTTACATTTTCATAAAAAATTCTAAAATCAAAATTTGGTGATTTTTCTTTTATTTTAGCAACTACATTATATAATTTTTCCTTATCATATTTTGTTAGTTGTTTATTATTTTCGATAGCGGAATAAATTTCTTCCTCAGATACACTTTCATATCCTAAATATTTATCCATGTCCTCTTTAGAGGTTATCTTATTTTCGGAAATAGTAAGTTTTGGCTGATTATTAATTAATTGCTCAATCATACTCTTATTTTCAGATACATCAACTTGATTTGACTCATTAGAATTATGCTTTATACTCGAAGCAGTAGTAATCGTTAATAAAGCAAGTGAGACAGCCGTATATTTAATCATTACCTTTTCTTTGAAATTAAATTTGTTAATTTTAAAACTGACATAATTATGCTCATTAAATTTTTTATTTAAATATAAAAAGTCATCATATAAAGGATAATAGTATTTGTTATTTTTTATTTCTAAAAATGCTTTATGATTGTTTTCTCCTAAAAAGATAGAAAAAACTTTATTATTATAGTTTATATCAAATAAATACTTATACATTTATCTTCCCTTTCCTTTATTTAAATAGTTACTAAATAGATTAAAAAATTTACTTTTAAAATTTTCATCGTATAGCATTTTTTCTTTTACCATATTTTGAAAATTAACATCATTTAAGTATTTTTCCCATACATAATTTATACATTCAGGATGATTAATTAAATATTCAAAATCAATTAAAGGTAATCTAGGATTCCTGACTCTTTCTTCATAACTATAAATTCCATATTTCATATTAATAACACCATTTATATTATATCAAATTTTCCTTTAAATGTCTTAAAAAAAACTTGTAAATAAGTTTTATTTACAAGTATATGGAGTTTCAGCATAATTTTCTTTAACATCAGCAAGTGATACTGTAGCTAAATATTCTTTAGCAACAGAGGATGTTAAATCAGTTTCAGTAATTATAATTATTTTTTTATTATTTAAAGTAACCTTACAAGATTTATAAGTATCTTTATCAACCTCTTTACAATTATTTTCATAATATGCTTTTTGTTTATCCATATCATAATCTAATATATACTCATAAGTAGTTATATCATAATATGCAAGTAGGTTTTCACCTTTTTTATCAAAATCATATGATCTAGTATATGTTACATTAACTGCATCACCCTTTCCTTCGGTAGTGGGCTCTTCTTTTGTAGCATAATAAATTTGATCTTTAGTCAAAGTTTCCTCTCTAGAACACTCAAATTTATTTGTATAAGTAATATTATTTAACTCTTTATTATTATCACTATTTTTCTCTTTTCCACATCCAAATAAAAATAAAGAACTTATTATCAAAATCATTATCATAATTTTTTTCATAACAATCACCTTAAAACAAGTATAACAAAAACCATACTTTTAATCAATTATATATTTTAAAAAATCAAAAAATTATGCTATACTTAAATCATATGGAAAATGTAGTTATTAAAAAAAGAAAGAAACTAAATATAAAGAACTTATGCTTATTAATATTTTTCTTAATTATGTTAATAATTTTTTTATTTTCTTTAATTAAGGTAATTTTATGGGTTATAGATAATAATAATACAAATGATATTATTAAAAAGGTTGCAAACACCTATGAAATAAATGAAAAAAGTTATGATAATGAAATTATTATGAATGAAAATGAAAAAGATATATATTTTGATTATATGAAGTTAAAATTTATTGATGTTGATATTAACAAACTTAAGACATTTAATCAAGATACTATTGGATTTATTAAAGTTATGGGAACAAATATTAACTACCCTTTTGTACAAACCTTAGATAATGATTATTATTTAAATAGATCATATGATAAAACATATAATAATGCTGGATGGATATTTTTAGACTATCGTAATAATGAATTTAATGATAAAAATACAATTATTTATGGCCACGGAAGAATTAATGGAACTATGTTTGGTTCTTTAAAAGATACTTTAAAATCCTCTTGGCAAAGTAATAAAGATAACTATATTATAAAAATATCTACTGAAAAAGAAAACTCAATATGGCAAATATTTAGTGTATATAAAATTGCTACAACTAGTGATTATTTACAAACTTCCTTTAGTGATAATGAATTTGAAAGTTTCATTAATTTAATAAAAGGTAGGTCTAGTTATAACTTTGAAACTAATGTTACAAATGATGACAAAGTACTTACTCTATCTACTTGTTACAATGATAATGATAAAATGGTTGTTCACGCAAAACTGATTAAATATGTTCAGAAATAAAAAATGATAATTAATATTTACCATTTTTATAGTCTTTTAAATCTCTCATATGTTTTCCAGCAAGTTTACTTTTATGTCTTAAACCATCTGATATCATTTCTTTAAAAAAAGAATCTTTTTCTGCACATAACTTCTTTAATCTTTTATTTTCTTTTTCTAACTTATAAATTTTTTTATCTTTCTTACTTGGACCAAATAATCCCATAGTTCCTCCTATAGATAAATTTTACCATATAAAAAGACTATTAACAATATAGTCTTTTTTAATTTTCTAAATCTTTTAACTGAGTATTTAAGGTACTATACTTACTATCTAAACTAGTTTTTGGTGCTTTTTCTAAAGAGTACCACCCATATTCAAACATAAACTCAAATAAACTTCTTTGCATATTTGTTATTACATCATATTGTTTTTTTAAAGTTTTATATAATGCTTCATTACTAGCCTCAGTTAATGCAATACTATAATTTTTAGACATTTCTTTAAACGAAGATAATACACTATTTAAATAGTCTTCATCATTTAATTTTATTCCTTTTGGAACAGTTACCATTTTATTTTTAATAGTATTATTATTCATTTGCCTTACCATCCTTTAAAATATCTAAAATACTTTCCATATTCTGTTTACATATTTTAGTGCATTTATTTAGTATTTTTTTAATATTTGCATCTTTAGTAGTTATATTAGAAATGCTTTTAAATGCTCCATAATTCCATTTAAACATATCTTCTAGATACATTACATCTTTTGTACTTAACATATTAGGTACGTTTTTATATTCCATTCTATCACCAATATTATTATGGATTATTTTTATATTTTAATACAATAAAAATGCCATATTTCTATGACATTTATTTACTATTCAACATTTTTTAATGATGTAACCATATTAATCTTTTTTAAATTAAAATGGGTTACAATAGTAACAATAATTGTAAAAATAACTGTTATAAATAGTGAATAAAAATAACTTAATGTATATACATGTCTATCAAACATTATATAATCAGGTTCACATGTAGAAATAATAAAATGACTTAAATAAGAACCAAATAACAAACCTATACCAATACCTAAAATAGTTAATAAAACTGTTTCTCTATTAATATATTTATCTACTTCACTTGGATAAAAACCTAATACTTTTAAAGTAGCTATTTCTCTTTTTCTTTCACTTATATTAATATTTGATAAATTATAAAGTACTACAAAAGCTAAAGATGCTGCCGCAATAATTAATATAGCAACAATAGAATCGATTGATCCAAGCATATCATTCATAGAATTTTTTATATCGTCATTATCCACGATTGTTAATGCATAACCATTACTTATATACTTTTTATCAAAATCTTTAGAATTTTTATCTTCGTCTTTTAAACTAATTAAAACAGAATTAATTTTATAATCCTTAAATAAGTTATTATAAGTATTTTTATTTATATATAAATATTGATTTATATAATTTTTTATAATATAAGAAACCTTAATATCATATTTATTATTATCATTATCTAAAAGACTTATTTTATCTCCAACATCAATATCTAATAGTTTTGCTGTTTTCTCACTAATTATACAACTATTATCACTAATATTATCTATTATATTATTTGTTTTTAAATCAATTAATGATATAGACTTAGAAATACTATTAAAATCATCTGGTGTTATCATAGTTACCTCTTGCTCTTCATTAAATAAAACTTTAATATTTTGAGTATTAACATTAGTAAAATTTTCTACTTTATCATCATTTAGTAATTCTTTTTCAATATCTATTTGATTAATACTTTCATTTGTCATAAGTAATTTATCATATTTTATAATGTTATTAAATTGAAAATCTGTTACATCCTTAATTGAATCTTTTAAACCAAATCCCGCTAAAATGAGTGCAGTACATCCTGCTATTCCTAAAATAGTAGTAATAACTCTTGATTTATATCTAAATATATTTCTAATAGTAATTTTATCAGAAAATTTTAGCTTTTTCCAAATAAAGTTAATACGCTCTAATAAGATTTTTTTACCACTTTTTGGAGCTTTTGGTCTCATTAGATTAGCAGGTACTTCTCTTAAATTTTTAATACAAACAATTATTGAAGTACCACATATACATAAAATACATATCCAAAGTCCTAAGGCATTATAATCACTTTTTAATAAATAAATAAATTTAGGAATAAAAAATATTTTTTTGTAAATATTCCAAATAACACTAGGAATCATATATGAACCAAAAATAGCACCAACACTACTTCCTATTGTAGTGGCCAAAAGAGAATAAATTACATATTTTAATGTAATATGAAAACTATTATATCCAAGAGATTTTAAAGTACCATTTTCAACTCTGTCCTCTTCGATCATTCTCATCATTGAAATAAGACTTACAAGTACTGATATAGCAAAAAATATTATTGGGAATATATTACCAATTTTTTTAAGATTATCACTTGCATTTATAAGTTCTTTATATGAAGTATTATCAAGCCTATCATAAATATACCATTTGGGTTTAATAAACTTAGATTCATCAATACTTATACCATACATTTCACTTGTTTCAATTATATCAGAGTATAACTCATCATATCGAATGTCTTGCTGTTTATCTTTAATTAAATCAATATCTTTTTTTACATTATTAATAAGTTTTTTATATGAATCACTATTAGTTAAGTATTTTTTTGCTCCCTTAACTGTTATATATATGTTTGAATAAGCCTCTAAATCAAGAGAACCATTATAAACATAAATATAGTAATCAACTTTACCACTACCTAAATTAGAATTTGGTCTTTCTGCAGAAAAATATAAAGGACTTATTACATTTCCCACAATAGAGTATTTTTTACCATCAATAGTAATACTATCTCCAAGTTTTAAATTGTTATTTTCAAGTAAAGCATTATCAACTGAAACTTCATTACTGTTTTTAGGTAATCTACCCTCTTTTATATAAACATTATTCATTTGACTATTATACTCAATTAATTTAACAACATAATTATTTTCCTCGATTTCTAAGTATGAATCTTTTTCTTGAATATTAATAGCCAATTCAACATTTTTAATTTTTGAAAGTTTTAATAAATCATCTTCAGTTAGTCCTACATTTGAAATAACACTTATATCATAAACATTATTTTCATCATAAAAATTATCAAGTGTTTTTAACATATCAGGACTTGAGGATTGTATTCCTGCATAAAAGCCTACCCCTAAAAAAGCCATACAAATTAATGATAAAAATCTTTTATAATTATCTTTAATTTTCATAAAAATGTGTTTAAGTAATTTAGTTTTCATATTACCACTCAATATCCTCGATATTCTTAGGTTTATCATTTATAATTACATCACTTACTGTTCCATTTTTAAATTTAATAACTTTATCTGCCATAGGACTAATTGCACTATTATGAGTAATTATAATAACTGTCATTTGTTCATTTCGACATGTATCTTGTAAAAGTTTTAAAATTTGTTTACCAGTTTTATAATCAAGTGCTCCAGTTGGTTCATCACAAAGAAGTAATTTTGGATTTTTACATATTGCCCTTGCTATAGCAACCCTTTGTTGTTCTCCTCCAGAAAGTTGAGCAGGAAAATTGTTTTTTCTATTTTTTAAACCTACTTTATCTAATATATCACTAGGATCTAAAGAGTTTTTACATAATTGAGTTGCTAGTTCAACATTTTCAATTACAGTCATGTTTTGTATTAAATTATAAAATTGAAATACAAAACCAATATCATTTCTTCGATACTTTATTAATTGTTTTTCATTTAAATCATTAATTATTTTTCCATCCACGATAACATTACCACTTGTTAGCCTATCCATTCCACCTAAAATATTTAAACAAGTAGTTTTACCAGCACCTGATGGACCTAATATACAAATAAGCTGTCCTTTTTCAATTTCAAAAGAAGTATTATTAAGCGCTTTAATTTCAACTTCTCCCATTTTATATACTTTATTAACTTTTTTAAATTCAATATACGCCATACTCAATCATTCCTTTTAACTATACTTATATTTTACCAAATAATTAGCAAAAAAACACCATTTTATTTATTTATTCAAAATAAAATGCCATATTTCTATGACATTTTTATTTAATTAGTTTTCTCTTTTTTTAAGAAGTACACTTACACCTAAAGCATTAACTAATAATATAAGTGCATAAATACTATTATTTGCTGATGTATGAGGTGGTTCAATTGGCTCGATAACACCTTGTCCATCAATTTTGTAATATACATTAATAATATTTTTACTTTCATCTTCACTTATAACAAGTGGTAGATTTTCAACAGTTTCTAGAGTGTAATCCTCTTTTACTTTATCAGTATAAGAAGTTATTCTATCACCATATAGTGCAACACTCTTTTCAGTTAAAGTTTCATCTAATTCTCTATTGAAATAATATCTTACTTCATAAGCAAATGTATCTTTTTCATAATATACATCAATAACACCTTTATTTTCAATAACTTCAGGTATTAATTCAGGATTTGTTTTAACAAATTTATATCCAACATATTTATCCTTTATATTAATTTCCTCAGATTTTACTGTTAAAGTGTCAGACTCTAAAACTTGTTTAGTTTCATAAATAGTTTCAGTATCCTCTTTTACTAAATTACCATCTTTATAATAATTTACAGTATAAGTAAGTGTCTTTGTTTGAGTTTTATCAGTTACATAATATACATTAATTATATTATTTTCTACACCTATTGTAAGTGGTAAAGTTTCTACTCTATCTAATTTATAACCAGTTTTTACTTTATCAGTATAAGTATTAATTACATCATTATATTTAGCTGATTTTCTATCAATTAATGATTCATCTTCATTACCATTAAAGAAATAATGTACTTCATAATCATATGAATTTCTTTCATAATATAC
>CAKONK010000013.1 GCA_934097085.1 uncultured Bacilli bacterium | reverse complement strand
TTTTCTTATATCTGTATAATTTAAGAAAACTTATCTCAGTATTTATAAGGGATAGGAGTAGATTATGGAAAAAAGTAAAATAACAAAATCACTAGCAGTGTTTGCATCAGTATTATTAATAATAATTGTAGGAGTTGCTTCATTCGCATATTTTGGAACATTTAATGTAAATTTGAATAATAATGTAGCAGTAAATATTAATTCATCAAGTCCAGGTGATGCAACATTTATATCAAATGCGACACAACTTAATTTACAAGTACCAGCAGCAAATATGAGTTTTACAGCCTCAAATAATACTGTCGCTGCAAAAGAGGATACTGCATTTTTAGATGTAACTCTTACAGGTTCATCAAATTTACTTACAACATGTACATATGATATAGTTTATGAATATGATGCAGGAAGTAATGTTTATGGACAAGGTACAACAACTAAAACAAGTGGAGCTACAAAAGAAATAACTATAGAAGTAAATGGTATGAATGGAAATAACCATTTTGCTACAGAAACAAATTTTGATCACGCAATTATACAAAGTTATTACGATAATACAAATAAATATTATAAGTTAGTTGAGGGAGCAACAATACAAAGTTTAGGAAGTACTCAATCAGTAAGATGGAAAATAACAGGAAGATATTATAATTTAGATGTAAGTCAATCACAACTTGGTGGAAAAAACTTTACAGGTAAAATATATGCAATAAGTAAAGGATGTTCTTCAGAAGATGGTTCTTCAGTTAAAAAAGGTTATGAAACAATACTTGCAAATAATGGAGGGGCTGCAAGTATGACAACTCTTACATCAACAGATTTTGCAACAGCTACTACAGCCTCAGATAAAGGAATGTATAAAGCAGAGGATGACTTAGGAACAACATACTATTTCAGAGGAGCAGTAGATAATAACTGGGTTAAATATGGTAAGTATACAAAAGATACATATTGTACTTCTGATGGTAATTGGAACTATACTTTAGTAGATAATTGCGCTGGCCTTGCAAAATGCTATAAGATAGCTTCAAAAGGTGATGATATGTACTGGCGAATTATTAGAGTAAATGGTGATGGTTCAATAAGAATGATTTATAGTGGGGTAACACCACCAACAGAAAGTACAAAGGTAATAAAAACAACTGATACTTTATTAGGAAATAGTAAATTTAATCAAAATTATGATAGTGCAGAATATGTAGGATATATGTATACAATTGGTGAGCAACATGGAACAAGTCAAAGTAGTGATATAAAAACATATTTAGAAGATTGGTATGCAAACTATACAAATTTAAATAAAACAGGAACAAAAATAACAGATCAAATATATTGTAATGATAGAACAGCATCAACAACTGAAGTTGCATATACTTCACAAGCATACACAACATTAACAAGTTGGAACTCTACTGGAACACGATACTATTATGGAGCATATGGAAGAGTGTTGAGTGGTACGGTTTCACCTGATTACAAATGTCCAGCAGCCAGTGATAAGTTTACAAAAACAACAGCTAAGGGTAATGGTAAGTTATCTTATCCAGTAGGATTAATAACAGCAGATGAATTAACTTTTGCAGGATTACCAGGTAGAGAAATAAATAACAGTTTTTATTTGTATACTGGCGATTCCTATTGGGTGGGCTCCCCTAGTGTGTTCGGTGGTGATGCTAATGGGGTCACTATGGTTGATGGTCTGTACAGTGGCAGTGTCAATTACCTTGATGGCGTCCGCGGCGTAGTGAGTTTATCCTCTGAAAGTAAGTTACTTGGAAGTGGAAAATATAATGATGTATATGTTGTAAGCTAGTAAAAAAACATAGATGATTGTCTATGTTTTTTTTAATGTTAATAAAAAAATACTATGAGTTTTATTTCATAGTATTTGGATCTTGATTTGGATTACTTCTTCCGTCATCTCTAACACAAGTTCTTACATAAGTTGCTTTACCAGTTCTTTGGTAACCAGGTTCATATTCATTTTCTGAATAAATATATTTTACATCAGACCAGATAGGAGAAGTTGTTTCTTTAGAAGTTTTGTAACATGTTTGACCATCAAGTATAAATCCATATGGACAATAGTATCCTAAGAATTTACTTTCTTCTTTATAGTAACATAAATTTCCTTTTAAAATTGCTTTTTCGTTTTCACAGTAGTATTCATCTGCACTTTTTACTAATTTATAACATTTAGTATTTTCTCCGTTACCTTCTTTAGTATAACCGGTAGGACAAGAATAAACTTTATCTGTAGTAATTGTTTTAGCTGGAGTAGTTTTATAACATTTATCCTCAAGTTCAGTATATCCAGTAGGACAATAAGTTTTTGTTTCAGTAATTACATCAGTTTCTTTGTAACAAGTATTACCATTTCTTATATAACCAAATGGACAGTAACTATCGTCACGATAACTTAATGAAGTTTTAATGTAACAAGTATTACCACTTTGTGTATAACCAGCAGGACAATATCTTACTGTAGATGTACTAGGACTCGTAGTTTTATAACAAGTATTACCACTTTGTGTATATCCTGATGGGCATTTATAAGTAGTAGTTCCTCCAGATGGAGTAGTGTAATGATAACATTTACCATTTTGTAATGTTCCAGAAGAACATTTATAAGAAACAGTTCTACGATAAATTGCATAATTGTATGTTGTAATACCAGCAATAGTGTTTTTACCCATTAAAACTTTCTTTTCTGTGTCAGTAGTATATGGTGCTTCATATTTTGTAGTTGAGTATTCACTAACTGGGTTACCCCAAGAACCATAAACTTTTTCAGGATTTGTAGTTTTATAACAAGTATTACCACTTAATGTATAACCAGATGGACAAGTCTTTCCTGTAGTTGTTGGAATAGGATCAGTATATTTATAACAAGTATTTCCCTCTAAAGTGTAACCTGAAGGACAAGTTCTTTCTGTTTCAGTAATAATATCAGTATATTTATAACAAGCATTATTTTTCTTTTCATAACCAGCAGGGCAGTATCCTTCAGAAGAAGATATTAAATCAGTGTATTTACGACACTTATTACCTTCTTTAACATAGCCAGTAGGACAATAATTTTTTGTATCAGTTATTTTTTGAGTATATTCGTAGCAGTAGTCACCTTGTAATGTACCTTTTTCACAATATTTAGTAGTTACACCACCAGTTACAATATAATCTGTATAAACTTTATGGTAACCACCATCATTTTTTTTAGCGTCTACAACTTTAACTTGCTCTTCAGAATAGCTTTCGTTAGCTTGTCTATAATCGCCAGTTTCTTTTTCACAAACATTACCATTTAATCTATATCCCTCAGGGCATCCAATTGAATATTTTACATGTTCATAAGTATATTTAATAGAACATACAGTAGGGATTTCATAAATAGTACATGTTGTAGTACTTGTACATTCACAAGAAGATTTAACATTATCTTTGTAATCATTATTGTTGTTATCAACTTCAGTAGTTTTACCATTATCATCTTTGATTACTGATTTAATAGAAACTTTTTCAATAATATTATCTGAATTGTTTCCACATACTAAATTACTTTTAACTTTATATTCATTATCTGCACTTCTTGTAGCGGAAATATATGATAAATCGCCATCACATTTAGTTTTACCATACTTCATTTCTTTTAAAATGTCTTTTTCTACTAATTCATCAAGATAAATAATTGTTGTATCGCCTATAGATGAAGGCAATTTATCCTCAAAATATTTTTTAGCAGTTTCTTGCATTTTTGTAAGATTATCTTTAAATTCATTTATATTATTTGATGTACCATTGTTTTTAGAAATTAACCAAAATACAATTACTACAATAGCAAAAAATGCAATTATACCAAGAAGAACATTTAATATTTTTCCACTTTTATTATTTTTCATAAAAACCTCCTTATCTTGATAGTCCTTTATCTATCATAACTTCATCTGCATAAATTGAATACATTGAATAATCTGGATTTCCAATAGTTAAATGATGAATTAATTCTTCAATACAGATATATCCGTAACTTCCATCAATTTCATCACCTGTATAACCATTTGGAACTGTGTTATTATCTCTCATTTCTCCATAAGTTGGTCCCCATCCGTGATTTGTAGTAAGAGCTAAAGATGCATTCATATTTTCATTAAACATTCCAAGCATTAAATAGTATTGACTGATTGGACTTTCTGGAGTAAGTGAGAATGATTCAAATTTTCTCGCAGTCATCTCATTAAATAGTTTAGCGTATAAAACCTTATTAATTTCGTTAGCATCATTTAATTTTTTTGCACATAATTCATATAACTTATAAATGTTATAACCTTTTTCCTCTTTTAGTGAAGAGAAGTTATCTAATTTTAATTCATTATTTGTAATACAAGCAAGCATCTCTTTTAAAGTATCTTCAGTAACAAAAATATCATTTTCTTCATGTAATATTTCAACTTTATCAGTTCCCACTAAAGTAGTAAGTTTTCCTAAATCAGTATTTGCTTTATAAAGTTCCTCTCGAGATGCAAAAACGCTTTTATTTTCTAAATCATCAAAGTTTGCAAGTTTTAAAGCAATTATTATTTCATCGACAGTTAACGTATTTCCTGGAGTACTTGCAAGTTTTTCAGCATAATTATATAAATCATCTTCATTATTAATGTCAATATTAGATAAATTTAATTCTTCGATAGGTTCAATTTCTATAGTATCCTCAGGTTCTTCTATAATTATTTCTTCTTCAATTTCAGCAGTTGGTTTTTCTTCGATAACTATTTCTTGAGCTTCCTTAGGATCATCGTTATCTAAATTATTAAGTTGATTTTTAAGCTTGTTATTTTCTTTGGCAAGAGACATTATGATTGCAAGTGCAGCAATAGTGCAAGATGCACCAGCAATAATACCTAATGTCTTATTCTTTTTCTTTTCATCGACTGGTTCAAACTTAACATCAATTACATTATTTGGCTCAGCATTATTAGCTTTTCTAGGTTCAGCAACATCTTTTCTTTCTGCTTTTTTAAGTTGAGTATATAAAGCAAGACCAACATTTTCACTATAAACTTTGCTATCTATAGTTCTAAGCTTATAATATAATGAACTGTATAATGATGCATAACTTTCAAATAATTTAGTATCATTATCTTTAGCATTTGCTACAATATTATAATGTTTTTCTGTTACATGTAAAAGCTCTTCAAATCCTTTCTTATTTTTTTCACTTATATTCATGTCTATAATTTCTTCAATTTTACTTTGACATGCATTTATAAGTGCTAGTATATCACATTTATTCATAACCAAAACCCTCCTTTTTTTGATTAATTGCTTGCTATTCTACCACTAAAATGGAAAAATGTCAATATAATTATATATGTAAATGAAGTGTAAAGAAATTATAAATTTTTTATAAATTGTAAAAACTAAAGAATAAAGTTAAATATCTTTCTTGTTTAGTGATTTTTATAGTGGTAATATATTAGACACAAAGGAAGGTATATATGGAGTATAACAATATACATATAGATGATAAAAAATTGGATGCAAAAGTTTTGAAAGAATATTTAAATGCTTTAGATAAAGTTTTAGAAAGATATCCTAAATTAATAAATAGAATAGATTTTATAGGGGATTTTGCAGATTCATTTAAGTTAACTGAGGCTATAACAAAATTTGAATATTATTCAAAAACAAAATATTCTCTTTGGCAAAAAGCTAATTATTACATGACTTCTTATGCATTTACAAGTTTGATGAAAGATTTAGATGCTGAAAAAATAAAATATGTATTATTATGTATTAATGAGAAACTTAATTATGATAAAGTCTATAAATTAATTAATAATTGTTTAAATAAAAATTTGATGTATGCTAGTAATATTGAACAGCTTTTATATCATGAGGTAGGACATATGTTTTCTGGTCTTTTTAAATTAATAAAAAAGGAAGATTTATTTTGTAGAGTTTTTGAATATATGCGTGTTCCTAGTGAAGAATTTTCTTCATACTCACTTTCCTCTTTTGAGGAATTTATTGCAGAACATTTCTCAAAGTATTTAAGTAATCCTACATTTAATGAACCAACTGAATATATTGGATATATGGTTGATAAATATTATGATATTTATAGTGATACTAATGTACTGTGTAAATCTAATGATCTACAATTAATTAGAAAACCAAAAAAGTAAATATCACTGATGAATTGTCTTGATTAATTTAAAAAATATTGTTATTATTAATTTGTAAAGTAAAATAAATTTATAAAAGTTTTGTTGGGATGCGTTTGCATCTTTTTTTCGTGTTTAAAAAATAGAAGGGAGGTATTAATTACATTTTATTAAAGAAAATATGTAAAATTTTAAACAATGCAGTTAAAAAATATGGTAAAAATATTATTGATAGTTATGCTGATAAATTACTGTTGAAGTATGTAAAAAGTATAATCAAAGTACATTATTTAGAATGATACATTTCTTCAGTATCTTTTCTGATGAAAAATTCGCGCCAATGCGCAACAATTAACATTAAGTCATTATATTGTTCTTTTATCTTTTAATTGTAAAAGGTGCGCCGTTCGCGCACCAATTGTTCTGGAGTCAACTTTAAAAGTAGATGAAAAAATAGTTACAAGAAAATTTAAAATAACAAATTAGAAAGGAAGTGTTTAAATGAATTATTATGATGAAATTAAAGAAAAATTATTGAAAAATGAAATTTATGCAAAGGTAAAAGATTATTCAAAAGAAAGAAATAAAGTTCTTACTTATTTTGAAGTAGGTAAACTTTTAAACGATGCAGGTAAAGAATATGGTAAAAATATTATTGGATAATATGCAGAAAAATTAGTTAACGAAGTAGGTAAGAAATATAATTTAAGGACATTATATAATATGAGAAAATTTTATGAAATATTTAGTAATGAAAAATTGAACACACTGTGTTCAATTTTGACATGGAGTCATTATAGAGAACTTTTATCATTAAAAAATATTGTTGAAATTAATTATTATATTAAAATATGTTGTCAACGAAATTTAGGAGTAAGAGAACTAAAACAAATTATTAAGTCCAACGAATATGAAAGACTTGGTGAGAAAACCAAAAATAAATTAATTACTAATGAAGAACTAAAATTACCTGATTTAGTTCCTAACCCTATATTAATTAAAACTGAAAATAATCAAGAGAACTTATCTGAATATGCACTAAAACAGGAAATTCTTAATAATTTAGATAATTTTTTAAAACAGTTAGGTAATGGTTTTAGTTATATTGGAAATGAATACAAAATTAAAATAGGTAATAATTATAATTACATAGATTTACTTTTATTTAATACAGAGTATAACTGTTATGTTGTTATTGAATTGAAAGTTATCGAACTAAAAAAGGAACATATAGGACAAATTGAGGTTTACATGAATTATGTTGATAAAGTTATTAAGAAACCGCACCATGATAAAACTATTGGCATTATTATATCTAAAAAAAATAATCAATTTATAATTGAGTATTGTTCTGATGAAAGAATATTTGCAAGAGAGTTTAAAATAACAAATTAGGAAGTGATTAAATGAATTATTATGAAAAAATTAAACAAGAATTATTAAATAATGAAATAAGTAAGTTAGCTAAAAGAAATTCAATTAATAATAGTGATTTAACTGCTTATTATAATGTAGGTAAAATGCTGAGTGAAGCTGGTAAAATTTATGGTGAAAATATAATTAATACTTATTCTCAAAAACTTTTAAGTGATGTAGGAAAGGGGCATGGCGTTTCAAACTTAAAAATAATGAGATATTTTTCCATTTTAATTGAAAAAAGTGCGCCGTTCGCGCACCAATTATCGTGGAGTCAACATTAAAAGTAGATGAAAAAATAGTTGCAAGAAAATTTAAAATAATAATGGAAATGGAGGCAAAAAATGATAAATTATTATGAAAAAATTAAACAAGAATTATTAAATAATGAAATAAGTAAGTTAGCTAAAAGAAATTCAATTAATAATAGTGATTTAACTACTTATTATAATGTAGGTAAAATGCTGAGTGAAGCTGGTAAAAGTTATGGCGAAAATATAATCGGTAAATATTCTGTAAAACTTACTCAAGAATTGGGTAAAAAATATAATACAACAACATTAAAACGAATGAGACAATTTTATCTTTTGATTGAAAAAGGTGCCCGATTTGGGCACCAATTATTATGGAGTCATTATATAGAACTTATACCAATAAAAAATATAAATGAAGTAAATTACTATATTAATATTTGTGAAAAAGAATTATTAACTAGAGATGAACTTAGAAATAGAATAAAATCTAAAGAATACGAAAGACTTGGTGAAGATACTAAAAACAAATTACTAACAAATGAAAAACTAAAAATAGCTGATTTAGTACCAAATCCAATAATGATACCAAGTTGTGATTATATTGATATTAACTCTATATCTGAAAAGTATTTACAAGAAACTATAATGTTAAATATATCATCTTTTTTAAAGGAACTCGGAAATGGCTTTAGTTTTATAGATAATGAATACAAAATTAAAATTGGTAATAATTATAATTACATTGATTTACTTTTATATAATTTTATATTTAAGTGCTTTGTAGTTATCGAACTCAAAGTAACTGAACTTAAAAAAGAACATATAGGACAAATTGAGGTTTATATGAATTATATTGATAAAAATGTAAAAGATTTATCTGATGATAAAACTATTGGGATTATTATATGTTCTAAAAATAATCAATTTATAATTGAGTATTCTTCGGATGAAAGAATATTTGCAAGAGAGTTTAAAATAGAAAGTAAAGTATTAAATTAATTTAATTATAGATATTTATTCTTAATAATGTTACAATTAATTTATGGAAGAAAAGAAATTAATACCACTTAAAATTACAACAGAGTATTCACTACTTAAAAGTTTAATTAAATTACCTGATTTAATTTCTTTTTTGAATGAAAATAATATAAAAGAATGTGCTATTTGTGATGAAAATTTAAATGGATTTATGGATTTTTATTTAAAATGTAAAGAAAATAATATAAAACCAATTATTGGTCTTGATACTGTATATGAAAGCATGCATATTTATGTTTATGCTAAAAATTATTTAGGTTACCAAGAACTTCTTAAAATTGATTATTTAAGGGATAATATGAAACTTTCTTACTTAGAAAATCCTAATTTACTTGTGATTATTCCTTTTAAAAGTATAGATATTTATGAAAAACTTAAATACAAAGATAATGTTTATATAGGTTTTTGTAATGATATAGAAAAAAATAATGCCCTTCTTATAAGTGATAAAATAGTTTATGTTGATAATGTAAGATGTTTATTTAAAAAAGATATTTTTTTTCTTAAATACTTAAAAATGCTTAATGATAATTTTGTTTATAATGATAATGCTTATTATAAAACATCTTCTTTCGAAGATATTCAAACAACTTATGAGTTTAGTAAACAAATTAATTTAGAAATACCATTTGATAAAAAGTATATACCTAAATATAATAATAGTGATAATAACTATGAATATTTAAAAAAATTATGTATTTTAGGATTAAAAAAAAGATTTAATGGGAAAGTATCTAATAATTATAAAGAAAGAATTTTATATGAACTTGATGTTATTAATAAAATGGGTTTTGTAGACTACTTTTTAATAGTTTATGACTATGTTTTATACGCTAAAAAAAATGATATTTTTGTAGGACCAGGTAGGGGTAGTGCAGCAGGTAGTTTAGTAAGTTACTCTTTAGGAATTACAAATATTGATCCAATAAAATATGATTTATTATTTGAAAGATTTTTAAATATAAATAGAAAAAAGATGCCGGATATTGATATTGATTTTGAATCTGATAAAAGAATTAATATGATTGAATATGTAAAAAATAAATATGGTTTTGATAAAGTAGCTGTAGGACTTACATTTAATAATTACAAAGCAAAACTTATTTTAAGAGATCTTGCAAAACTTTTAAAAGTAGATTCTAATGTATTTGATAAATTTATTAAAAATATTAATAGTTCTTTATCTTTAAAAGAAAATTATCAAAATGAAAAAGTTAAAAAATATATTGAAATGTATAGTGAAATTAAAAATCTATATGATATTTCTTACCACCTTGAGGGTCTTAAAAAAAATACCTCAACTCATGCAGCAGGAGTAATTATATCAAGTGAAAAGTTAGGCAAAATTATTCCTATTTCCAATGAAGATGGAACATTAAAAACTGGTATTGAAATGCCTTATTTAGAAAAAATGGGTCTTTTGAAAATGGATTTTTTAGCACTTGAAAAGTTAAATATAATAAGTAAAGTATCTAAAAAAATAAAGAATTTTGATATAAATAATATACCTCTTGATGATAAAAAAACTTTAAAAATATTTTATGATGCTAATACTGATGATATTTTTCAATTTGAATCAAGTTATGCAAAAAGTGTATTAGATAAACTTAAAATAACTAGTTTTAATGAACTTACTGTGTCTTTAGCACTTGTTAGACCAGGAGCAAATAAGCAGATTGATGAGTATTTAAAAAATAAAAAAGATGGTATAAATTTAACTGGTGATTTAGCTGGTATTTTAGGTTCTACTTATGGCACAATTATTTACCAAGAACAAGTTATGAAAATATTTGAAAAAGTAGGTGGTTATTCTTTATTTGAGGCTGATGATATAAGAGTAGCAATTTCTAAAAAGGAAGAAGAAATTATTAATGCTCAACATGATAAGTTTGTTTCCGGAGGCATAAAAAAAGGATATTCTAAAGAATTTATTGAAAAACTTTTTCACAAAATTAAAGAGTTTGGAGGATATGGATTTAATAAATCACATTCAGTTGCATATGCATTAGTTTCTTATCAAATGGCATATCTAAAGGCAAACTTTCCTAAAGAGTTTATGTTTTATCTTTTAGAAAATAATAAAGATATTTCAAAATGTGAAAAGATGCTTTCATCACTTAAAAATAGTGGATATAAATTACTTAAACCTAATATTAATTATTCAATAGATAAATATGCAGAAAAAAATGGTTATATATTATTACCCCTTAACATAATAAGAGGTTTAAATGATGAAATAATAAATAAAATAATAAGAGTTAGAGAAAATGGGTTTAATGATATATTTGATTTTTTTGTTAAAACAAATAGTTTTTTAAATAATGAAACATATTCTATTCTTATTAAAAGTGGATCCTTAGATATATTTAAAATAAATAAACAAACAATGATAAAAAATATTGATGTTATTTTAAATTATGCAAGTATTTATTCAGATGGTTTAGGTAAACCTATTTTAATTAATTGCCCTGAATATGATGATACTACTTTAAGAGAATTTGAAATATTATCTTATGGAATGTATATAACTAATCATCCATGTAGTAAATATAAAGATGTTATAAAAGTGGAAAATATAAAGAACTATTTATTTAAAAATATAAATATGGTTTTGCTTATTAAAAGTATTCGTACTATTAAAGACAAAAAGGGTGGTGAAATGGCTTTTTTAGAGTGTGAGGATGAAACTGGTAAAGTAAATTTAACTATGTTTTCCTCTGTATATGAAAAAAATAATGATTTAAAAATTAATGAATTAATAAATGCTAATGTAAAAGTGTCAAAGAGGTTTGACAAATTAAATGTTTTAGTTAATAATATTAAAAGAAAGTGATAGGGTAGTTTATGGATGATGAAGTACAAAGATTTTTTGATAGTATAAATTTTAGTAGTGATGCTTTTATAGGCACCATGGTTAAAAAAGTTATATTCAATAGAACAAGTAAAGTATATAATGTTGTTTTAACTTGTCCAAATATAATAGATAAACAAAGTGTAGATGCTTTATTTTTAGCATGCAAAAATAAAATTAAAGGTAAAAGTGATTGCTTTGTAACTTTAGAGTATGAAAATATGGATGAAGATAATTTAAGTATATATTTAAATGAACTACTTACAGCATTTTATATTGAAAAGCCATCCTTATCTAAAATTCATATTAATTATGAAGATGGGGTAGCTAAAATAATTACCCATTTTTCTATTGAAAGTAATATTATTGAATATGATTTACCAAAAATTAAAAATTTATTTAAGATGTATGGATTAAATGTAGATGTTCAATTATGTTTGGATGATAAAGAGGCACAAAAAATTAAAGAGGAAATTGAAAAAGAAAATGAAGAGCCTGTAGTAAAAGTAAAAGAAAATCCAATGATAATGGGTGCTCATATTGAGGGAGAGCCCACTAAACTAATTGATATTAATGAAGAAGCCAAAAATATTATTTTTGAGGTTTATATTTTTGGAATGGAAACTATTGAAAGACAAGGTAAAAAGGGTGTATTTTATATTAATAATATAAAAGTATCTGATAAAACTGATAGTTATTTAATGAAGATAGTTAAGTTTGATAAAGATGAAAATGATAATATAATGGGAAGACTTAAAGTAGGAAGTTGGATTAGAGTATTTGGCTCTGTTAAAATGGATGATTACTTGCATTCCTTTATTATTGAACCTCGTTCTATTGAAAAAATTGCCTCAAAGGATGTTACTATTTCAGATAATGCTGAAGTTAAAAGAGTTGAACTTCATGCTCATACAATGATGAGTCAAATGGATGGAGTAACTAAAGTAGACCTTGCAAAACATACAAATGAACTTGTTACTAATGCAATTAATATGGGTTATAGAGGAGTTGCAATTACTGACCATAATGGTTGTCAAGGTTTTCCAATTGCTTATCAACTTATTAAAGCACATAATAAAAATATTGAGGATCCTAGTAAACATTTTAAAGGATTATATGGAACTGAACTTACACTTGTTGATGATGTAGTACATATTGTAAAAGACCCAATTGATGCTCCCCTTAAGACTTCAACTTTTGTTGTATTTGATACTGAAACAACTGGTTTTAATGCTGCATCTGGTGATGTAATGATTGAAATTGGTGCCGTTAAAATCGAAGATGGAGTAATTACTGATAGATTTGATGAATTTATTAATCCAGGATTTCATATACCAGATAATATTACTGCTTTAACTGAGATATCTGATGATATGGTATCCTCTGCCGACACAGAGGAAAATGTTACTAAAAGATTCCTTGAATGGACTGGTGATCTTCCGATGGTTGCTCATAATGCTAAATTTGATATTTCTTTTATTGAAATGGCAATGAAAAAATATAATTTAGGTAAGTTTACAAATGCTGTAATTGATACATTAGAGTTATCAAGAAGTTTAGATAGAGGTTTTGCTCGTCATAGTTTATCAGCTCTTGTAAAAAGATATAATGTTCCTTTTGATGAAGAAAGTCACCATAGAGCAGATTATGATGCTGAAGGAACAGCACTTGTTTTTAATAAAATGATTAGTAAACTTGAAAATGAAAAAATATATAATGTAAATGAACTTCAAAATTTAGTTTCTAAAGAAGAATTATTTAAATTTGGTAGGACATATCATTTTAATGCAATTGCTAAAGATAGGGTAGGTCTTAAGAATTTATTTAAAATTATTTCTCTTGCAAATACTACTTATTTATATAAAACGCCAAGAATTCCAAGAAGTGTTTTAAATGAGCTAAGGGAAGGTTTACTTATCGGAAGTGGATGTTATGAAAGTGAAGTTTTTATTGAGGCAAGAAGTAAGTCAAGTGAAGATCTTGTATCAATAATTGGCTTTTATGATTATGTTGAGGTTCAACCTAAAGAGTGTTATGGTCACTTAATTCAAACTGGTGATTTTAAAAATGATTATGAATTAGAAAATCATTTAAAAAAGGTTATTAATGAAACTAAGAAAAATGGAAAGATTATTGTAGCTACTGGAGATGTACACCATTTTTCTAGAGAAGATAAAATATATCGTGAAATTATTATTAATCAAAAAGTACCTGGCGGTGGACGTCATCCTCTTGCAAAAAATAATATTAAAGTAATACCTTCGATGCATTTTAGAACTACTGAAGAAATGCTTTCTGACTTTAGTTTTTTAGGAAGTGATCTTGCTTATGAAATAGTTGTGGAAAACACTAATAAAGTTTTAGATATGGTCGAAGAGATCGAAGTTATTATTGATACTCATGGAGTTCCATTTTCACCAAGAGTAAGAAGTGATGATGGAAAAAGCTATTTAGATTGTAAAAGGGTTGTAACTGACCTTGTATATGATAAAGCATCTTCATGGTATGGCAAGAACTTACCATTTAATATTGAGGAAAGAATTGCTAAAGAGCTTTATGGTGATATAGTTTATACATATTGGCATGAAAAACTTCAGAAAGAAAATCCAAATATTTCTGATGAAGAACTTATTAAAGAAACTTTTAAAAATTTACATGAGACAATTATTACAGGCTATGATAAAGTAAATGAAATAGTTACAGAGTATGTTGATAATCATTGGACTGAGGATGATGGAGAAAAAACTGAAGATGCAATTAAGAAAAAAGTTAAAAAAACTTTAGGTGGTATCATTGGTGGAGGATTCGACCCAATTTATCTTATTGCTCAAAGACTTGTTAAACACTCAAATGATGATGGCTTTTTAGTAGGATCTCGTGGTTCAGTAGGTTCTTCCTTTGTTGCTACGATGATGGGTATAACTGAAGTTAATCCACTTTCTGCTCATTATAGATGTTTAAAATGTCAAACTTCAATATTCGAAGATGAAAACGGTAACACTTTAGGAGCAACGTATTCATCAGGATTTGACCTTCCAGATAAGAAATGTCCTAACTGTGGGGAAATGATGAAAAAAGATGGACAAGATATGCCATTTGCAACATTCCTAGGTTTTAATGCTGATAAAGTTCCAGATATCGACTTAAACTTCTCTGATTTAAATCAAGCAAGTGCTCACGAATATACTAAGGTATTATTTGGTGTAGATAATGTTTATCGTGCCGGTACAATTGGTACTGTTGCTGAAAAAACGGCTTATGGTTTTGTAAAGGGTTATTTCGAAGATAAAGGTATAATGAATAAAAGTAGTATAGAAATTGAGCGTCTTGCTATGGGATGTACTGGTGTAAAAAGAACTACCGGTCAACACCCAGGAGGAATAGTTGTTGTTCCAGATTATATGGAAGTATCAGATTTTACACCATTCCAATTTCCTGCAGATGACCCAGAAAGTGCATGGAGAACAACTCACTTTGATTACCATTCAATCGAGGAAGATCTTTTAAAACTTGATATTTTAGGTCATTCAGATCCAACGCAGCTTCGTTTAATTCAAGATTTATCAAAAACTGATGTTTCAAAAGTACCTCTTGATGATAAAGATACAATGTCAATATTTTCTTCGACTGATGTACTTGGTGTAACTAATGAACAAATTATGTGCCCTACAGGTACATTAGGAATACCTGAATTTGGTACAAACTTTACAATAGGAATGGTTTCAGAAATTAAACCGACAACTTTTGCTGAACTTGTTAAAATAGCCGGTCTTTCACATGGTACTGATGTATGGCTTGGTAATGCTCAAGAACTTATTAAAAATAATATTGTTCCTTTTAAAGAGGTTATTGGTTGTCGTGATGATATTATGGTTTATTTAATTTATCATGGCGTTAAACCAATAAAAGCCTTTAAAATTATGGAATTTGTTCGTAAAGGTAAAGCCTCAAAAGATCCTGCAACTTGGGAAGAACATAAAAAAACTATGGAAGAAGCTGGTATCGAAGATTGGTTTATAAATTCTTGTCAAAAAATTAAGTATATGTTCCCAAAAGCCCACGCTGCTGCTTATGTTACATCAGCCTTTAGAATTGCTTGGTATAAAGTACATATGCCTGTATACTTTTATGCATCTTGGTTTTCTACAAAAGCAACTGCCTTTGATATTGAGGCAATGATTAAGGGTTATGATGATATTAAAGAAAAAATTATTGATATAAGAAATAAAGGATTCGAAGCAACAAATAAAGAGGGTGGAACACTTGAAAGTTTATCGGTTGCTTTAGAAATGGCCGCAAGGGGACTTAAAGTACTTCCTTTTGACCTATATAAAAGTAAAGCAATGACCTTTGATGTCGCAGATGATAAATCACTTATTCCACCATTTATTACAATTGATGGTCTTGGTGAAACAGTTGCTAAAAATATAGAAAATGAAGCAAAAAAACATCCTTTTATTTCTATCGAAGATTTCCAATCAAGATGTAAAGTTTCAACAACACTTATTGATAAAATGAAATCTATGGGTATTTTTAAGGGTATGCCTGAAAGTAGCCAATTAAGTTTATTTTAGAAAGGAAAAAGTATGGATAAATTTATTCCAGATATGTATTATAAAAGCATATTTGATATTAATTATAAAAAATTAAAAAAAATGAAGATTAAGTGTATTGCCTTTGATTTAGACAATACGCTTGCCTCTTATAAAGAGGATGTTCCTTCAAAAGATATAAAGGAACTTTTTTCAATTATTTCTGATGATTTTAAAGTCATTATATTTTCTAATGCCACTAAAAAAAGACTTACCCCTTTTAAGGAAATATTAAATCTTGATACTTCATATTCCTCACGAAAACCATTTTTAAAAAAATATAAAAAAATTATGCGTATTTATAAATTAAATCCCGAAGAAATTGCTTTTGTTGGAGATCAACTTATAACAGATATTCTCGGAGCAAATAGAAATGAAAGCATAAGTATTTTAGTAAATCCAATCGGAGCTTTTGAACCTTTTGGAACAAAAATAAATCGTTTTTTTGAAAAGTTTATTTATAAAAAATTAAATAAAACAGGTGTTTTAAATAAAGGAGTTTATTATGAATAAATGTAAAGGCTGTGGTGAAACACTTCAATATGAAGATATAAATAAAATAGGTTATGCAGTAAAGGGTAGTGACATTTGTAAAAGATGTTTTGATTTAACACATTATAATAAAAATATTGAACTTAATAATTATATAGATAATAATAAGTTATTAGAAAATATTAATAAAAAGAAAATATTTACAATATTTTTATGTGATATATTATCACTTTCTAATGAAACAATTAAAATATATGAAAATATACAAAATGATAAAGTATTTGTTTTAACTAAAGTAGATATTTTACCTAAAAATATTAAATATGAAAGTATAATAAGAAATATAGAAAATAGTTTTAAAATTAAACCATTAACATTTTCTTACAAAAATACTAAACTTAAAAATAATTTATTTTCTTTAATAGAAAAACATAAAAAAGTATTAATAACAGGTATTGTTTCAAGTGGTAAATCAACTTTAATAAATACTTTATTTGATGAAAATATTACTGTATCACACTTTCGTAATACAACCCTTGATTTTATAGAAATAAATAAAGATAATTTAACTATAATAGATAGTCCTGGGTTTGATACAAAGGTTATAACAGAAAGGTCTAAAAATATTTTAAAGGAAAAAATAATTAATTTAAAAAAAGGGTTTGAACTTACAATTGATAATATTTCTTTATATAGTGATAATGATATAAATATATGTATTTTTATGCCAAATTTAACTGTTAAAACATATAAAAATAAAGATAAGTATAAAATGGTAAAGATTAATAATAATACAGATTTAGTATTTGATAATTTCTTTATTTACTTTAAAAAGGGGGCAACTATTTATTTAAATAATGATAGTTTTAATTTAAGAGAAAGTATTATAGGTAAAAAATATGAGTAAAATAAAAGTAATGAATGAACTTTTAGCAAATAAAATTGCTGCGGGTGAAGTCATTGAAAAGCTTGCCTCAATTGTTAAAGAACTTACTGAAAATTCTATAGATGCGGGAGCAAATAACATAGTTATTGAACTTCTTAATGCTGGTATGGATGATATTATTGTTACTGATGATGGCGAAGGAATGGACAGCATTGATGCTAAAGAATGTTTTTTACGCCATGCAACCTCGAAAATATATAAAGAGGATGATTTATATTTTATTGATACTTTAGGCTTTCGTGGTGAAGCACTTGCCTCAATTGCATCAGTATCTGAAATTGAACTAAAAACTTGTAATGGTAATGAAAGTACTTACATTCATTTAAAAGGTGGTGTAATTGATAAAATTGAACCTTGTGAAGAAAGAAAAGGTACAAGTATATCAGTTACCAATGTATTTTATAATACGCCGGCAAGACTTAAATATTTAAAAAGTGAAGCTAGTGAACTTGCAAGTATAACAAACTTTGTAGAAAAGTTAGCATTATCTGAAAAAAGTATAGCTTTTACACTTACAAATAATGGTAAGGAAATTGTTAAAACAAGTGGTTCAGGTAATATGTTAAAAGTTATCCATGAAATTTATGGAGCAAATATTTCTTCGAATATGCTTGAAATAAAAAATAGTAATAATGACTTTACTATTTATGGTTATGCTTGTAAACCTCATATTTTAAAAAGTACAAAAAATCATATGATTACTTTTATAAATAATAGAGTTATTAAAAATTATGATATTAATGAAGCAATAAATGATGCATATTATACTTATAAACCCGAGGGTAAATTTCCAGTTGTAGTTCTTAATATTGAAACGGATCCAACTGTAGTAGATGTTAATATTCATCCGACTAAACAAGATGTTAAAATTTCTAAAATAAAAGATTTAAAAGAGCTTATTACAAATACAATTAAAAAGGCATTATATGAAAGTTTACTTATTATTAAGCCCCTTGAGGATGAAAAAACGGAAGAGAATAATTATGAACATTTGCAGTTAAATAATAAAATAAATGATTACGATATACAAAATATTTTCTCTAAAAAAGAGGAAGAACAAATTGTTTTACCCGAAGAGGAAGTTAAAAAGCCAGATCAATATTTTATGGATTTCGAGGAAAAAGAAATTATTAAAAACGAAGAGTTAAAATCTTTAAAGCTTTACCCAGTTGGACTTGCACTTGGTACTTATATTATTGCTGAAAATGAAGATGGTATTTATTTACTTGATCAACATGCTGCTTATGAAAGAATAAATTATGAAAGATATATGCAAAAGTTAAAAGAAAAAGAAGTATCAAAAATAGGTATGCTTATTCCAATTACTATTGAGTTTACTTCCTCAGAATATAATATAATTAAAACTAAACTTGATATGCTTGCAAGTATTGGTATTGATGCTGAAGAGTTTGGTATAAATACACTTGTTATAAAAACTCATCCATCTTATTTAAAAGAGGGTTATGAAGAGGAAAGTGTTAGAAAAATAATTGATATTGTTATTAATACTGATAAAGATTTTGATAGAGTTAAGTTCGAGGAAAAAATTGCAATTACACTTGCTTGTAAAATGAGTATAAAAGCAAATCATCATATTTCAATGGATGAAATCACTTATATTTTAGATGAACTAGTTAAATGTGATAATCCCTATAATTGTCCTCATGGAAGACCAACTATTATAAAATTTAGCATATATGATTTAGAAAAAATGTTTAAAAGAGTTATGGATTAACCATAATTTTTTTATTTGAAAATATTATTTTTTTTCTAGGAAAATCATGTGAATTATAGTATAATGTTTATACATAGTAAAGGGGGTTATTGTCATGAGAAGACTAAATATTTTTGTAGATGAAACTGGAGATTTCGGTTTTGAAAATGGATCATCACAGCTTTATGGTGTTTCATTTACATTCCACGATCAAAGTAATGACATTACTTCAGAAATAAATAATTTAAATAATCGTTTAAAAAGGATTGGCTATACTGGTATGATTCATATGGCTAATTTGATTATGAAACGCGGTGAGTATGCTAAGTTTTCATTAATTATAAGAAAAAGTATATTTAAATCTTTGCTTCATTTTTCGAGAAAAGTTGATGTTAAATATAATACTATTATAATAGACAAAAAGTATATTAATGATAGTTCTTTATTAAGAAAAAAATTGCTTTTTGAGATAAATTCTATGATTAAAAAGATTGATAAATACTTAAATAAATATGATAAAATTGTTCTATATTACGATAACGGACAGGAAGTGCTTGGAAAAATTTTAGATCAAGCATTTAATAAATTTTCAGGATTTGAACACAGAATATCTTTTAATCACGAAGAAAAAAGACTATTTCAATTAACTGATATGCTGACTTATTTAGATAAATATTATTATAAATATATTCATAAAAAAGGCTTTACAAAAGGTGAAAAATTCTTTTTTACGGAAGAGGAAATGAGAAAAATATATAAAGATTTAGATAAAAAGAGAATATAATTAAAAAAGCAACCATAAAGGTTACTTTTTTAAGCGGACAATGGTCCTACACGGGTTTGGTCCTTTTTACAGACCAAGACAGATATATAATATATCTATAATAATATTATATTTCTCTGTAAGAAAATTATACCAAAGAAAATTCATAATGTAAATAAAAAATCAAGAAAAAAACCACAAAAGTGGTTTTCTCCAACTAGAGCGGCGTACTTGCAGTACGCTTAATTATTACTAATCGTTATCTAGCTATCGACCTGACAAGATTTCTCTCCGGTAATAAAATAATACTAAATGTTACTATCAATGTCAATATTTTTTGATGTATTTTTCATATTAAAAAAACAATCTTAATAAAGATTGCCTTTTTAAGCGGACAATGGTCCTACACGGGTTTGGTCCTTTTTATAGACCAAGACAGATAAATAATATATCTAATGATATTACATTTCTCTGTAAAGAAAGTATATCAAATAAAATTAGTAATGTAAATGAGAAAATATTAGAAAAATCATAAATTATTTTTAAAATTTAACGCTATCGAATTCTATTATAAAAAACTACTTAATAATATGTAAAAATTATGTCAAGTGCTATTGAAGTACTGGACATTTTTTTATATTATTAATATGTAGAGAGTAGGTAGTAGTATGGGATTAGAAAAAAAGTATGAATATGAAGGAAATAAGAGTATATCTATTGGGATAGAAAGTGATATTATAAGAGAAAATGCTAGCGAAGTTTTAGATAATGTTTTAAATCATTATACAAATAATATTGAAAAACTTATTTATATGGCTAAAATATTTACTAAGGGAAGTACTGAAAGTTCAATAAATATTTCAATTATAAATGGTGATAATATTGAATATTTAGTATCTTTAAAAAATAATGAACTAGTAAGTTACTATAGTGGTAAAACTAAAAACGATGAAAAAATAAGTGAAATAAGTTTTAATGAAGATAGTGGTTATAACTTTAGAGTATATGATAAAGAAAATGCTTTAAAAATAGTAAAAGATGAAACAAATGTAATTAATAACCTTAATAATATGAGAGTTTTACCTATAACAGAACAACAAAAAAGTATTGTAGAAATATATCATATTATATTTAAAGAATATCCTGATTTTTCTAAAAAGGAAGATAGGCAAAGATGTGAATATTTATTATGCAATTTATATGTTTTAGGAATGTTTAATTATTTTGATATAGAATTTGTTTGTGTTAATAATAAGGTGTTTAGTTTTAATTTAATGGATGAATTTGATAGATTATGTGGTTATGGAAAAATTGATTTTACAAGTATTAAATTTAAGCCTGATTATTTGGAAAAACTAAATAGTTTATCAGGTAGTTTAAATTTACCTACAGAGCAGTTAAAAAAGTTGGCAATTGCCTCATATAATGGTAAATATGTTCAAGATTATGAAGAAAGTTATAGTAGATAAATTATAATAAGTATTATATAATATACATCGGAGGGTTTATGGAAAATTTAAAAGAATATAGAAATAAATTAATAGGAGTTAGATATTTAATATTAAAATCTTTAGCAAATGCTGAAAGTAAAGAAGAAATTCACAGATTCGCGATAAGTCTTCATAATGTTAATGAAAAAATTAAAATGGTTGAGGAAAAAATAGGTAGAAATCCTATGAAAGAAGTTAAAACAAAGCCTCTTCCTACAAAATATATATTTAATCCCGATGATATTAAAACAGCAGATCCTTTAATAAGATGGATTAACACTTTAAAAGAGAAAAGAGAAAATAAAAAATCAAGATAATGTTTCATAATCTGAAGATTTATGATATAATTTTTTAGAAAGGAAATGAAAATGAAATTAGATTTAAGTGCATTAAATTACAAAGATAGAATAGATATTTCTGGAAAAGTATCATATGATGCAAAATTTCTTGAAAATAGTTCAATTAAAAAACTTGATGATGTTAATTATTCTGGTTTTATTACAAGAAATGATATAGATGAATACTTTATTAATATTCATATTTATGGTACAATGGTGTTACTTGATAGTGTTTCACTAGAAGAGTTAGATTATCCATATGACATTAATATTGATGATGAAATTACAGATTTTATAGAAAAAAATCAAAATGCACTTGATATTAATGAGTTTTTGTGGCAAAATATTGTATTGGAAGTCCCAATTAGATATACCTTGTGTGATGCTGAAAAATTAAAGGGAGATAATTGGTGCGTATTAAGTAGTAATGAAGGTGGTGAATAAATATGGCAGTTCCTTTTAGAAGAACAAGTAAAACAAAAAAGAGAATGAGAAGAACTCATCTTAAAAAAGAAGTTGGAGCATTAACTAAATGTCCAAGTTGTGGAAGTACTTTAAGACCTCATAGAGCATGTACTAAATGTGGTAAATATAATGGTAAAGAAGTACTTAATGTAGAAAAAGAAGAAAATTAATCTGTAAACAAGTGTAAAGTTTGATTAGGTTTATTAAAAAAGTAAATGAAAATATTTACTTTTTTTTATGTTTATAGTATCATAATGGTAGACAGTGGCACACTGTGGAAGAAAGTGGGGAATAAAAATGCTAATTGGACAATTTCATCATAATTTAGATGAAAAAAATCGTTTAGTTATTCCTACTAAGTATAGATTAGAACTTGGAGAGTCTTTTATAATTACAAAAGGACTTGAAAAATGTCTATATGTATACTCAAATAAAGAGTGGGAAAAACTTGTTAGTAAACTAAGTACTCTTCCTTTTAACAAGAAAGATACTCGTGGTTATTTGCGCTTTTTCTTTTCAGGAGCCTCTGATATAGGTTTAGACAAGAGTGGTAGAGTAAGTATATGTGAACCTTTAATTAACTATGCTGGCTTAAAAGGTAAATGCGTAGTTATTGGAGTAAACGATCATCTTGAGATTTGGGACGAAGATGCATTTAATTCATATTTAGATGACAATGCTTCATCACTTGCGGATATAGCGGAGAATTTATTTGATGAAAAAGATGCATTATAGTGTTTTATTAAAGGAGTCTATTGATGGACTAAATATTAAAGATGGTGGCACATATGTTGATTGTACACTTGGCTATGCCGGACATTCTAAGGTTATCTTAGAAAAAAATAAAAAGGGAAAACTGTTTGCCTTCGATGAAGATGAAAATGCTGTTAAGTATTCTAAAGAAGCACTTTCATCAATTGGTGATAACTTTACTATTTTTAAGGAAAACTTTGCAAACTTAAAGGAAACATTGGAAAAAGAAAATATTTTAAAAGTGGATGGTTTCTTATTTGACTTAGGTTTTTCTTCACCTCAGATCGATGATGCAAAAAGGGGGTTTTCTTTTAAATTAAATGCACCACTTGATATGCGTATGGACACTCAAAATGCTCTTACTGCAAAAGATGTTGTAAATACATATTCATTAGAAAAACTTACTGATATTTTCTTTAAATATGCTGAAGAAAAATATTCTAAAGTAATTGCTAGTGCAATATGTAAAGAAAGAAAAAATAAAGAAATTGTTACAACATTTGAACTCGTAGACATTATTCAAAAAGCTGTTGGTGCTTCATATTTTTATAAAAATCATCCAGAAAGAGAAATCTTTCAAGCAATTAGAATCGAGGTAAATAATGAGCTTTCAGTTATTGAAAAGGCTTTACCAGATGCAATTGATATGCTAAGTAAGGGTGGAAGAATATGCGTAATAACCTTTCATTCTTTGGAAGATAGACTTGTTAAACAAATATTTAAAAAATATAGTGAAGTGGATGATATTTTAAAAGGAATGATAGATATACCTGATGAATATAAACCAAAAATTAAAATAATTAATAAAAAACCAATTTTGCCTACAGATGAAGAGATTAATGAAAATTCTCGTAGTCATAGCGCAAAACTTAGAATTGTAGAAAGGATATAAGATGAGAAAGAAAAATCAAAAAAGAGTTAGACTTTTAAAGGGTGAAAAATTTATGTATTTCATAATTATCCTTTTATTATGTCTTATTCCAATGCTTAATGTTTATACATCTAGTTTAGTTACTAAAACAAATATTGATGTAGAAAAACTTAAAAAAGAGATTTCTTCTCAAGAAGAGGAAAATGAAAGTCTTTCTATGCAAATAGATGAGCTTGCCTCAATAGATAATATATTTAATGTTGCTAAAGAATATGGACTTTCATATAATAACTCTAGTATACTTCAAGTAAAATAATATGAAAAAAAGAGTAACTGTAAAACCTAATAAATTTATTTTACCAATAGTTTCTCTTTTACTATGCCTTGCAATAGCAAGGCTTTTATACGTTTCTTTATCAGCAAATGTAGATGGAATGAATCTAAAAAAGTTTGCGGCCTCTAGAAATACAGTTACAAAAACACTTTATGCAAAAAGAGGTACAATTTATGATGCTGCTGGTGATGCTCTTGCAATAAGCGTAAACTCTTATACTTTAATTGCTTATTTAGAGCCTTCAAGGACCGTGGATGAAAATAATCCTCAGCATGTAGTTGATAAAGAGGGTACTGCTGCATCACTTGCTCCAATACTTGAAATGGATGAAACAGAAATACTTAAATATTTAAATAAACAGGCTTATCAAGTTGAATTTGGTAAAAAAGGAAGAAATTTAACAGAAATTGTTAAACAAAAGATAGTTGATTTAGAACTTCCGGGAATAGATTTTATTGAAAGTACTCAAAGGTATTATAAAATGGGTAGTTTTGCCTCTTATTTAGTAGGCTATGCTAAAACTCACGATGATGGTTCTATACAAGGCGAACTTGGCATTGAAAGTTATTATAATGATTTATTAAGTGGTAAAAATGGCTCTATTACATATCAAAGAGATGCCAAAGGTTATATGCTTCCTAATAAACCTTATTATGAAACAAAAGCCCAGTCGGGTAGTGATATATATTTAACAATTGATAGTAATATTGAACTTATTACGGAAAATGCTATTAATGACTTAAAAGAAAAAACTAATTTTGAATTTGCTATTTTTACAATAATGGATGCTCATACTGGTGCAATTGTGGCTTCAAGTACATATCCTACATTTAATCCTAATGATTTAAATACACTTACAAATTATTTAAATCCTCTTGTTTCATATGCCTATGAACCAGGTTCTACGATGAAAATATTTTCTTGGGCCTCAGCAATGGAGGAAGGTATTTATAACGGACAAGATACTTATAAATCAGGTTCAATTGAGGTAGCCGATGTTGTAATATCTGATTATAATAAAGTTGGTTGGGGTGAAATAACCTTTGATACAGGATTTATGTATTCATCAAATGTTGCGGCCTCAATACTTGCTAAAAATTTAGGTAGAGAAAAACTACTTAATTATTATAATAAATTTGGTTTTGGTCAAAAAACAGGTATAACTTTATCTGGTGAACTTGCGGGAACTACTAAATTTAAATATGAAAGTGAAGTTGCTACAGCATCTTTTGGTCAAGGTGGTATTATTATTACACCAATTCAAATGCTACAGGCACTTACTATGCTTACAAATGATGGAGTAATGCTAAAACCTTATGTTATAAATAAAATTGTTGATTATGAGGGAAATACTACATATGAAAGTAAAGTAGAATCTTTAGGTCAAAAAATGAAAAGTGAAACAGCAGAGAAATTAAGAAGTTTAATGTATAGTGCAAACTATGATGGACTTATGAAAGTATGGCAACCTAAAACAGTTACTATGTCAATGAAAACTGGTACAGCACAAATACCTGATCCAAATGGAAAGGGTTATCTAAAAGGTGAATATGATCAAATTTATTCAGTAGCAGGATTTTTCCCAAGTGATAAACCTAAATATATAGTTTATGCAGCGGTTAAAAAAATCGAAGCAACTCAAGGTACATTTGCAAGAGCAGTTACCAAAGCAGTTGATGAAATAGCTAGTTATGCAAATATTACCCAAAATGCTTATGAATCAGAAAATAAAATAATTAAACTTGAAAACTATATTTCCAAAGAAACAAACTCTGTAAAAGAAAATCTTACAAATAAAGGTGTTAATGTAATTACTTTAGGAACAGGTAAATATATTATTAATCAATATCCTTTAAAGGGTATTAGTGTTGTTAAGGGTGATAAAGTATTCTTACTTACTAATAAAGAAGACTTTGTAATGCCTAATTTAACTGGTTATTCAATTACTGAGGTAAAAACTTTATGTACACTTTTAGGAATAAATCTTACTTATGAAGGTTATGGTTATGTAAATAGTCAATCAATTGCAGAAAATACTCCAGTTACTAAAGATTTATCCCTTCATGTAACTTTATCTCATAGATAATTTAAAGCATCATTTAAATTATATTATTAATGATGCTTTTTATATGGATAAAGCTCTTTGACAAAACTAATGATAAATGTTATAATTTCATTAGATTTGTCAAGGAGGCTTAATATGGAAAGAATGACAATAGAGAAATTTAAAAATCAAAGTAACATAGAAATTATTGAATCAATTATGAAAATTAATAATGGCTATGTTACTTCAAAAGAACTATCAAATCTTGGAATTCACAGAATGTATCTTAATATTATGAAAGATAAAGGAATCATAGAAAAAGTAGGTAATGGTATTTATATTGACTCAAGTAAAATCGAAGATACTTATTTTGTTTTTAGTTTAGAACTAACAAATGTAGTTTTTTCACATATGACTGCTCTTTATTTTTATGGACTTTCAATTAAAGCTCCGAATGGTAAATATGATATAACTGTACCGAATAATTATTTTAATTATAAAATTAAAAATCATAATGCTTTTTATGTTGACAAAAATATTTATGAACTAGGACTTATTGAAATTGAAACGCCTATGGGTAATAAGGTAAAAGCTTACGATATTGAAAGGAGTATTTGCGATATTATTAGATCTAAAAAAAGAATGGACTCACAACACATTAAATATAGTATAAAAGAATATCTAAAAAGAAAAGATAAAGATTTAGTTAAACTATCAAAATATGCTGATAAAATGGGAATTAAGAAAGAAGTAATGCAATATATGGAGGTTTTTTATGAATAGTCAACAGTTGAAAGATAAGATTAGAAATATTTCAAAAGAAAGATGGAAAAGTTACCAAAGAAAATATGATTATGCAAATAATATTGATTTTGATGATATATTAGTGTGTTTGCAAAAAATTATTAGTAATATAAATTCTTTATCATAAAAAATCATTTCTTTATTGACAAGTGTAGTAAATACACATATAATGTAATTATACGGAGGATGAGAGTGGAGTTAAAAAATAGTTTATATAAAAATATAGGTATTCATGTTATAACAACATTATTTACTGTAGAAAAAGGTGATGTTAAAGTACTTCTTATAAAAAGATGTAATAATCCTTTTAATGGTTATTGGGCACTTCCAAGTGGAGCACTTTATAATAATGAACTTTTAGTGGATGGTGCAAAAAGAGAGCTTAAGGAAAAAACGGGACTTGAAAATATTGAATTTGAAATGTGTGGTGTTTTTGATAAATTAGACCGAAGTAGTTTACAAAGAATGATAGGTATTTCCTTTATTGGGGTAATAGACAGTAAAAAAGTATCTTTATTAAAAAATACTTTAAAAACCTCAAATGCTGAATATTTTTCAATAAATAATATACCACAGCTTGCTTATGATCATAATGAAGTAATTAGTTATTCATTAAATGTTTTAAAAGATAAAATTACTAAAACAAGTATATTAAAAAATCTATTTCCAGATGTATTTACACTTCCAGAACTTCAAAAAGTATATGAAATAGTACTCGAGGAAAAATTTGATAGACGTAATTTTAGAAAAAAACTTATTAATGAAAAAGTTATTATTGATACAAATAAGTATGAAACATTCGAGGGTAAAAAACCAGCAAAACTATATAAATTTAATAAGAATGTTAAAAAAGAAAATGCAATATAATGCACTTTTTTAATAAATATAAAAAGCATAAAGTACACAAAAAACTAATTAGAAAGGAATGTTAATGAATAAAATTAGTATAAATGAAAATTTTAAAAATAATAAAATACCTTTAATATTTAATATTAATTATGAGGGTTTTAGCAAGTATAATAAAAATGAAACTTATATCAAGATTTATAATAGATTTTTTAATTCAATAAATGAAAATGAAAGTTTATATGAAATTATAAAATGTATTATAACATCAGTTTCTTTGAATGAAAAAAGTAATTTAAATTTTAATATTTTTAATAATAATGAAAAAGTATTTGAACTTTTTTATGATGGTAAAGAGGTTATTGCTCCCTTTATGAAAGCAAAAAAAGGTAATGATATTAAAGCTTTATGTGATGGTAATGGAATATTTACTTATGATAATGATAATTTTTTCAAAGTAAATAATGAACCTTACAATCTTTCACATTTAATAGAGTATGGTAATATTGCTAGTGATTTTTTAGGTATTCAAAGTATAACTCCAATTGAACTTGATTTTGATATTCAAAGATATCTTAAATTTATAATTGATTTAACTGGTTCTTATCCAACTTTTGAGGATGAGACCTTTAATACTAATTCAATAATGCTTTATTTAATGCAGTATTATCGCAAGTTAAAATATTCTGATGAAATAGAGTATTTATTTAAAATGGTTAATAAATATCTATATTTATATGGCTATATAGATGTAAGCGATATACCTAGATGTTATGAGTTTAAGGAGTATGATCTTGCAAAAAGACTTTTGAAAAAGTAGGGACTATCTTTTTTCTAAAATAATGTTATAATAATATTACTTTTCTGGGGGCTTTATGAATAGTGATTTAAAAATTATAAAGAAAAAATATGGTGAAAACTTTAGTAAACTATGTAGAAAATTATTTCCAAGCATTTTAGAGGAAGATGGAACTTTAACTACTATTATTACTTCTTTATTCAAAGAAAATCATTTTCTTTATGATGATTTAATTAAATATAACATGGTTAATAGTTTTCAAAAACTTATTATGAATGAATATGGTAAAAAAATAAATAATGTTATTGATACAGATAAAAATCCTTATGAACTTTTTAAAGAAAAAGGATATACTTTAAAAGAATGTCATACTAATGAAGAAATACTATCATATAAAAAGTATTATGCAAAAGAAGAAGAGCTTTGTACATTTAAAAGTGATAGACTTAGAACTAATAGAGTATTTTTTGCAGTTAAAGATAATGCTTTAGATATTAAAAGAAAAAGTAATCCCCAAAGGGAGGATGAATATGGTACAAGTGTACTTTCACTTCAGTTTACATTAGAGACTAACTATTTATCAATTAAAAATAGATATAACCATACAGTTAATAATCCAGATGCAACTTATCAAAACAATTTAGAGAATATAGCAAAAGGCTTAACATATTCTTTTGAAAAATATTTAGGTATTAAACAAAGTAATATTAATATAGATTTTGAAATGCCGAATTATGTAAGAACAACTGATGGGAAATATTATAGATATAATGTTGAATGTAATAATATTTATTATTGTCCTGATAACATTGTAATACATAATTTTAAAGAAGTTTCTTTTCCTAAAGAAAAATATATTTTATTTGATGGACTTGTTTTAGATTTAACTAAAAAGACATTTAAATGTTATGACAATTGTAGATATGATTCCTCTGAAGATTTTATTAAGTTTATTAAAAAAATAGTTATAGAAAATAATAGTGATAGTAAAAGTATATATATTATTTGTGAAGATAATATTAAAATTTATTTAGAATTAAATAAGTTTAATGAACTTATAAGTGTCCTTTTAGAGGGAGTAGAAAGATTAAATGATGATGTTTTTGCAAATAGTTTTCATATTAAAAGATTTTCTTCGAAAGATACTAAAGTAGTTGAGGATAGAGTTTTAAGAGATGATTTTGAACTAGAATATATTTATTTACCTAAATGTGAAATTATTGGTAATAGTTTTGCCTTAAGAGCGGAAAATTTAAAAACTATTAACTTACCAAGTGTTAAAAAAGTCGATTATAGTTTTATAGCTTATGCAAAAAATGTTCAAAGTATTTATATGCCTAATTTACAGGTTGTTGGTAATAGTTTTCTATATTATAATGAAAAATTAAAGTCAATATTTTTGCCAAGTTTGGAAAAAACTGGTTATTCATTTATGTATGAAAATAATTCTTTAGAAAAATGTGATTTACCAAAACTTGTTAAAGCAGGTAGTTCATTTATGAAAAAAAATACTTGTTTAAAAGAGTTTAATGCTCCCTCTTTAAAAGTTATCGAAAACTCTTTTTTATCAAATAATCTAGCACTTGAACATTTATATTTACCTAATATCGAAGATATCGAAGAAAACTTTTTAGCTAGTAATAAAAAAATTAGAAATTTATATATTCCTACAGTTAAATTTATTGGAAATGGATTTTTACATAGCAATAGAGATATAATAAATAATCTTTATTTACCAAATTTATTATCTTTTGAGGGAAATGATCTTTCTTGTAGAAGATAATATTTTTTTTAATTATCTAAAGTTCTCTCAAATCCAATGTTTACCTTGTTCGTATTTTCCTATATTATAAACATTTAAGAAAAAACATTCCCATATTTATGTTACTTTCAATATAATTTAATCATTTTTTTATAGTTTTTTCAAGTCCTTTTTACCGAAAAATCGAAGTCTTATTTTCTTATATGTTTATAATATAGGAAAGTTAATGCCCCTAATTATGCGGTAAAAAGGAGTATAGTATGGATAAAAGTAAAATAACAAAATCGTTAGCGGTGTTCGCCTCAGTAATATTAATAATCATTATAGGAGTGGCGTCATTTGCATATTTTGGAACATTTAATGTTAATCTTAATAATAATGTAGCAGTAAATATAAATTCATCTAGTCCAGGAAATGCAACATTTACTTCTAATGCAACTCAGTTAAATTTAGTAGTTCCAGCGGCAAATATGAGTTATACAGTAGCAAATAATACAGTTGCTGCAAAAGAGGATACAGCATATTTAGATGTAACACTTACAGGTTCATCAAACTTACTAACAACATGTACATATGATATAGTTTATGAATATGATGCAGGAAGTAATATTTATGGGCAAGGTACAACAACTAAAACAAGTGGTGCTACAAAAGAAATAACTATTGAAGTAAATGGAATGAATGGAAATAATCATTTTGCTACGGAAACTAATTTTGATCATGCAAATATACAAAGTTATTATGACAGCACAAATAAATATTATAAACTAGTTGAGGGAGCAACAATAAAAAGTTTAGGAAGTACTCAATCAGTAAGATGGAAAATAATAGGAAGATATTATAACTTAAATGTAAGTCAAGCACAATTAGGTGGAAAAAACTTTACTGGTAAAATATATGCAATAAGTAAAGGATGTTCCTCAGAAGATGGTTCGTCTGTTAAAAAAGGTTATCAAACAATACTTACAAATAATGGTGGAGTATCAGCAATAGAAACAAAAGGCACACCTGATTTTAGTACTCCCGCAACAGAGAATGAGGGAATGTACAAAACAACAGATGACTTAGGAACATCATATTATTTTAGAGGTGCAGTAGATAATAACTGGGTAAAATATGGTAAGTATAGCAAGGATACCTATTATACATGGGATGACAATGATGGTATTGCTATTTTAACTGATTCTTGCGATGGTATAGATTTTTGTTATAAACTGAACTCAAAAGGTGATGATATATATTGGCGAATAATAAGAATAAATGGAGATAATTCAATAAGAATGATATACGCAGGAACATATGCACCTGATGTTAGTACTAAAGTAGTAATGTTATCTCAAGATGAAAATAATATTTTTTTTAGAGATGCATCAATCGGCAATGCGCATTTTAATAGAGAAGGTGAAATTGCGGAATATGTAGGGTATATGTATACGATAGGTGAGCAACATGGAACGAGTCAAAGTAGTACTATTAAAACTTATTTGGAAGATTGGTATGCAAATTATACTGATTTAAATAAAAATGGAACAAAAATAACAGATCAAATATTTTGTAATGATAGAACAGCCTTAATACATTCTTTTGAAACCGACACTAACAGTGAAATAAGTTCTTGGGCATCAACAGGAAAGCATTACCTTTATGGAGCAAGCCTTAGAATATGGTATGATGATACAAAATCAAATCCAATATTAACTTGCCCAAATGCAAATGATAAGTTTAGTACAACAACAGCTAAGGGAAATGGAAAGCTATCTTATCCAGTGGGATTAATAACAGCGGATGAAGTAGTAATGGCAGGAACAGATAATAATTGGAAAGATAATAACAGTTATTATTTATATACTGATAATTTGTATTGGACAGGTTCACCTTATGATTTCGAGCAAGATCGTTCTATAGAATTTATTATGAATGTTGGTGGTCATTGGGGTAATAATGATGTTTATGGCACTTATGATGTCCGTGGTGTAGTAAGTTTATCCTCTGAAAGTAAGCTACTTGGCAGTGGAACATATAATGATGTGTATGTGGTAAGTTAGAAATGTATGAAAAACGCTTGCAAATGATAAATAAATTGTATATAATAGGCTTATAAGTTTTTACTTAGTTTGAACTTGTTTTCCAAGATTCTTACTCAGTTTAAACCGATTATAATAAAGGAGGAAAAGAAAATGCTTAAGAAAGAAGAAAAAGCTTCTATTATAAAGGAGTTTGCTAAGAATGAAAAAGACTGTGGTTCTGCTGAAGTTCAAATTGCTATTTTAACTAAAGAAATTAATACATTAACTGAACATTTAAAAGAACATAAACATGATTTCCATTCTAAAAGAGGACTTTTAATTAAAGTTGGTAGAAGAAAAAAATTACTTGAATACTTAAAGAATAATGATGTTAAATCATATCGTGAAGTAATTAAAAAATTAAATTTAAGAAAATAGGCACTAAATTTTTTAGTGTTCTTTTTTTTAGTAGAAAGGTGGTAAAAAATGAAAAAAGAATTTAAATTAAATTTTTTGGGAAGAGATTTAATTGTTGAAACTGGTCAGCTTGCTAAACAAACTAATGGTTCAGTACTTGTTAGATACGGTGATACTGTAGTACTTTCTGTATGTGTAATGGGTAAAACTCCAGTTACTCAAGATTTCTTTCCACTTCAAGTATTATATCAGGAAAAATTATATTCAGTAGGTAAAATTCCTGGTGGATTTATTAAAAGAGAGGGAAGACCTACAGATTCAGCTACACTTGCTGCAAGATTAATTGATAGACCAATTAGACCTATGTTTGATGAAAACTTACGAAATGAAATTCAAGTTATCAATACAGTACTTTCTGTAGATCAAGATAATAGTCCGGAAATGGCTGCAATGTTTGGCTCATCACTATGTCTTGGAATATCTGATATTCCATTTGATGGTCCAGTTGCCGGTGTTATGGTAGGTATGGATGAAAAAGGTAAGTTTATTATCAATCCTACTACTGATGAAGCGGAAAAAAGTAAACTTGCATTAACTGTTGCAGGAACACATGATGCAATATGTATGGTTGAAGCGGGCTGTAAAGAACTTCCTGAAAAAACTATGCTTGAGGCTTTAATGTTTGCTCATGAAAATATTAAAACTTTATGTGAATTTCAAAATGAAATTATTAGTGAAATAGGTAAAGAAAAAGTAGTTCTTGAACCTGCAAGCATTGATGCTGAAGTTGAAAAAGCTGTTAGAGAGTATGCAACTGATGATATGCTATCAGCAATTCAAATTAAAGAAAAACTTGAAAAATATGCTAAGATTGATGAAGTTAAAGCAAATACTATTGCTCATTTCGAAGAAGTTTATGCTGAAGATGAAGATTTTGCTAGCAAGATGAAAGATGTAGCTAAAGTAGTTGGTTTAATCGAAGGCAATGAAGTAAGAAGATTAATTATTGAAAAACATATTAGACCAGATGGTAGAAAGATGGATGAAATTAGACCTCTTGAAGCTGAAATCGACCTTCTTCCTCGTACACATGGTAGTGGACTATTCCAAAGAGGAGAAACTCAAGTTCTTGCAACTACTACTCTTGGACCACTTTCAGATCATCAAATTCTTGATGGACTTGGTATTGAAGATACAAAAAGATTTATGCTTCATTATAATTTCCCTAACTTCTGTGTTGGTGAAATAGGAAGATATGGTTCTCCGGGAAGAAGAGAAATTGGACATGGTGCTTTAGGAGAAAGAGCGCTTGCTCAAGTTATTCCTTCTGAAGAAGAATTCCCTTATACTGTTAGAGTTGTTTCCGAAGTATTAGAAAGTAATGGTTCATCATCACAAGCTACAATATGTGCTGGATGTTTATCATTAATGGCTGCGGGTGTTCCAATTAAAGCTCCAGTAGCGGGTATTGCAATGGGACTAATATCTAATGGTAAAAAATATACAATACTTACAGATATTCAAGGTCTTGAGGATCATATGGGAGATATGGACTTTAAAGTTGCGGGTACAAAAGAAGGTATTACAGCTCTTCAAATGGATATTAAGATTAAAGGCGTTACTAAAGCTATCTTAAAAGAGGCCCTTGAGGAAGCTAAAAAAGCTAGAATGAAAATTCTTGATGTTATGGCAACTGCTATTGAAAGTCCAAGAAAAGAACTTTCTAAATATGCTCCAAAAGTTGAAAGCTTTATGATTAACCCTGATAAGATTAAAGATGTAATCGGTAAGGGTGGCGAGATGATTACTAAGATTATTTTAGAATCATCAAATGTAAAAAGTGTTAATGACAAAGATGCTGTAAAAGTAGACATTGATGATGATGGAAAAGTAATTATTTATCATATGGACAAAGAAGTTATTGAAAAAACTAGAGAAATGATTGAGAATATTACTAAAGAAGTTGAAACTGGTAAAATCTATAATGCTAAAGTAGTTAAAGTCGAAGATTTTGGTGCTTTCGTTGAACTTTGGCCAGGTTGTGAAGGATTAGTACATGTTTCTCAACTTGATACAAAAAGAGTAGAAAAACCATCTGATATAGTTTCAGTAGGTGATGAAATAATTGTTAAATCACTTGGTTATGATAACAAAGGAAGATTAAATCTATCAAGAAAAGAAGCTCTTCCTAAATCAGAAAGTACTCCTGAAGAAAAACCTAAAAAAGAAACCAAAACTAAAAAAGGTTTATTTGGTAAAAGTAAAAAATAATTAAGTCTAGGGAAACCTAGATTTTTTTATGAAAAATGGTAGTTATCGACCAATTTTGATATGTAACACCCTAAAAGTGGTCGATAACTTGACTTTTTTAATCAAAAATTTGAGTTTTTAATGAAAATATGGTACAATTTTTTGTAATTAAGGGGGAACTATGAAAGAAGTATATGATAAAATAAATGGACTTTATAATGAAATATTAAAAATACCTATGGATAGTCCAAAGTATTTTGAACTTTATAAAGAATATATTAAACTACTTATATTAGTTAGTTCAAATAATCCTAGTTTTAATGATGATGTAAAAAAATATATAAATGGTAACTGTTATTCATATGCTCTTGATATTTTTAATCCTAATGGTATATCTAATGTAATTTTACAGTTAGGTTTTAATATTGGTTATTTAAGTAAAAACTTAATTTATAAGGGAACAAAAGAAAAATATTTATATGGCCTTGCAAAAGATTTCGAAGAGTTAAATATTGATTCATATGAAATAAGTTCTGATTTACCTAATGAACATGGTGGTTATAAAATAGCTTTCTATTTATCATTTAATGATTTTCATTTTTTAAGACAAAATTCTGATGGCTCTTGGTCACATAAAGTAGGCTATTTAAATAGAATTGATAGATTTGATAATTTGCCTAAAACTGTTAATGGTAATTATGAACTCATTAAAACACTTGAAATAGTCAAACCAAAAGTAAGATAAAACAAAAGATTTTTAATAAATTGTCTTTTGTTTTTTTTAATTAAATGATATACTTTAGTAGTAAGGATGAAGTAAATGAGAGCAAGATTTAAAAGTGCACTTGGATTTATAATGATGCTTTTAATAATAGCGATTGTATTATTTGCATTTTATTTTGTTTATAAAAAGGTGCGTTTAAGTGATGGAGATATAAAAATAACTGGTGATTTATCAATTAACTTTCATAATGGAAAAAAACTTAAAATTGATAAAGAATTAAAAACTAAAATAACAATTATTAATAATGGGGATGAGGATATTTACTATTATATTGAGTTTATTAATCCAAAAAATGTAAAAGGCGTTACATATACCTTAACTGATAATGCTCTTATAAATGTAAATGATGATCTACCTAAACATAATGAAATTGTATCAAGTTATATTCTTATTAAAAAAGGCGAAATTCACGATTATGAGTTAGCATTTACAAATACATCAGATAAAGAAGCAAGTGTTGAACTTAATGTTATGCAAGAATATTTAAATAACAATACTTTTGCGGAAACTATTCTTAAAAATAATGAAATAAAAAGTGAAAGTAAAACCGCTGTTGGTAGTTCTATTGCTACTGAAGATGAAGGTTTGATTAAAACTGTAGATGATTATGGCGTGTCATATTATTTTAGGGGTAATGTTCAAAATAATAATGTTAGTATAAATAATTTAAGTTTTAAAATTGTTAGAATAAATGGTGATGGTAGTGTAAGACTTGTTCTTAATGGTGATACGGGAGAACTAAAAAAATATGTTGATTCAAATGAAAAGTATAGTTATAAAGATTCAGTTATTAAAACATATTTAGATTCTTGGATTACAATTAATTTAGGTGATTATACATCATTTTTAGCAACTCAAAAATATTGTAATGATGTTTTATTAAATGATAATATTTTTTATGCATATACAAGAGTAGTCGAAGATTATATTCCATCATTTATATGCTTAAGTGATAAAGTAACAAGTAAAGTGGCACTTTTAACTGTTGATGAAGTTCTTTTTGCGGGAGCCTCTCCAAATGAAGAGAATACGTCTTATTACTTATATAATGAAAGTATAGAAACAGATTCATTTTTAATGAGTAGTTCTAAACTTGTAAATGGTATCTATTATCCATTTGCACTTTCAAAAAATGGTAAAGTTTTAAGTGATGTATCAGGTTCATTTCTAAGAAGTGTTAGACCAGTTATTACAATTATTAAAACAGCATTAGTCGAAGGTGATGGCACAAGTTCTAATCCATATAAGTTAATTAGTAATTAAAAAACACAAGTAAAACTACTTGCATAAATATATAAATAAATGTTATATTATAAATAGGTGAACGTGAAGGAAGTTTGCGTTACCCAATTTACGTGGATAGCGCTATCCGGCTATAATAGATTTCAAAACATGGTATAACCACATAATGATTTCTATCATAATCTGGACGGCGCGTTTTATATATTCTGGATAGCTATTCCAGAGTAACAAAACGATAATCAAAATTACTACTCTTTCGAGTTTCTTTTTGGTCATTTACATTCCTCCTTTCGTCTAGTTTTAATCTTGGTGCACCAAAACCCCTAGAAAAAATTAAGAAGGTAACGCCATTTCCTGCACGTTCGAGTAGTTATTATACACAATAAAAAACTGATTGCAAGCGATTCGACAAAACATGTCAAAATAAGACATGAATTTGTTTTAAAAAATACAAAATTAGCATATAAACATGTTAATTTTTTTATGATATTAAAAAATACTAAGAATGGCCAAAATCCCAGTATTTACCTTGTTCGTTTTTTCTCTTATTATATAGATTTAAGAAAAAACACCTTCGTATTTACGTTACTTTCAATATAATTAAATCATCTTTTTATATATTTTTCAAGTCCTTTCTAACGAAAAATAGCCCCTATATTTTCATAAATCTATATAATTTAAGAAACATATTCCTAGTATTTACGTGGGATGGAGTAGTTATGAATAAAAAAATAAAATTATGCTTGTTCGTGTTTATATTTATAGGAGTAATAGTATTAAATATTACGTATAAAAATAAAAATGAAGTAACTAAAACAAAATGGAAAAGACAAGAAAATTTAGCAATAGTAGTAAAGGATGCAAATGGTGTAGAAACAAGTTCAGATAGTATACCCATCGGTAATTATAAAATAAATGAGGAAAAAACACATTGTGAGAATAATGGCAAAATTTTAAGTTATGACAATACCACAGGTAAAATAGGATTTTCTTTCATAGGCAGCGACAAATGTTATTTATATTTTGATATAATAACTGATACAGAGAAACCAGTAATATCTAATTTGGTAGTCAATGATACAACAATAACAGCAACACTAATAGACAATGAAAGTTTATCAGGTTATGGAATAAGTACAAGTAATAGTACTGAACCAACAAGTTGGACTACAATAAGTGGAACAACATATAATTTAAGTACCACTATAACAACCGAAGGAACCTATTATTTATGGGTAAAAGATGGTGCAGGAAATAAAGCTGTATCAGACGTAATAGATTTAGTGGCAAAAGGATGGAAAACAATTTTAGCAAATAATACATTAAATGAAACAATACCGGATTTTAGTACAGTTGCCACAACAAATGAGGGACTGTATGCAGCAGATGATGATTATACTGCAACAACTGGAATGAAATCATATTACTTTAGGGGAGCAGTAAATAATAACTGGGTAAAATTTGGAAAAGATACTAATGGAAATTATATGTATTGGCGAATAATTCGAATAAATGGAGATGGTTCCATAAGAATGATATATTCAGGAACAACCGCTCCAACTGAAAGTACTAAAGTAGTAATGACAGGAACAGGAACCCAAATAAGTACAGGTGCTTTTAATAGTACTTATAATAATCCATCACTTGTTGGATATATGTATACATCCGTTCAGCAACACGGCAATAGTACATCAAGTACAATTAAGGGAACATTAGAAAATTGGTATAAAACTACAACTCTAGAAAAAGATACAGCAACAAAAGCGTTAGTATCACAAGATCAAATATTTTGTAATGACAGAAGTGTAACTACTGAACAATGGTCATCAGAATCAATTTACTATGAGATATATACAAGACTATATACGGATAAAAAGCCAATATTAACATGTCCGACAAACAGTGATAAATTCACATTAAAAACAAGCAGTATAGGAAATAAAACCTTAGATTACCCAGTAGGTTTAATAACCGCTGACGAAATAGTAATGGCTGGTGGAGTATATGGTAAATCTGATCCTTTTTCATCTGGAGGAGCTGGTAGTTTAAATAATAGTTCTTATTATTTATATACAAATCAAGCATATTGGTTTGGTTCTCCTAATTATTTTGAAGGTAATTATTCTCCTAACCGTGCTAATGTGTTTAGTATTAGTGCTCAAGGGGCTATTGGTAGTTCTCCAGTACTTTCTACTCTTGGAATCAGACCTGTCATAAGTTTATCAAAAAACGTTAAACTATCTGGCAATGGAACTTGGAATAATGTTTATGAGGTAGTAAATTAAATATAACTTTACACTTTTTACATCTATAAATTAAAAATATTACAAAAATACTTTAAATTTTATTTAAATGTTGCTACAATATTTTTATGAAAGAAGTGATTTTATGTTAAATGATATTATTACATTTTTAAAAAGTTTAGCATTTATAGATTATGTATTTTTCTTTACTGTGGTATTTCTAATTATACTTGTGGTATCTTTAATCTACTTTATAAAAATAAACAGTAATGAAACTGATGAACTTACTGATAATTTAGTTTTAAATGAGATTGAAAATGTCAATAAAAATAAAGATGTGAAAGATCCGGAACTAAATGAAATAGCAACTGCCTTAAAAAATATTAAACCAATAGATTTTACACCATATGAAAAAGAAGAGGAAGAAAAAGCAATTATAAGTTATGATGAACTTTTATCAAATACTGGACAATATGAACTAAATTATTTGAACGAAGAAAAAAATGGCGATGTTCTTGTAAAAACTGTAGATTTAAATAATTTAATCAATGTAAAGAAAAGTGAACCAATTAAAATGGAAGTTCATTTAATGAGTCTAAGAAAGGAAGAAGAGTTTTTAAAAACTTTAAAAGAACTTTCAAAATCATTAAATTAAGGGGGATATATGAAATTTAATATAATTACACTTGGATGTAAAGTAAATAGTTATGAAAGTAATTTTATGAAGGAAGCCTTAGTTAAAAACGGGTTTTCTTTTTGCAATTTAAATGAAAAATGCGATATTTTAATCTTAAATACTTGTACAGTTACTGATACCTCAGATAAAAAGAGTTTAAAAGAGGTACGTAGACTTAAAAGAGAAAATCCAAATGCTATTTTAGTTGTGTGTGGATGCTCTGTTCAAAATGATAAAACTAAGTATGATGATTTAGGTATAAATATTTTAATGGGAAATATTAATAAGAGTAATATCGTAAGTATTATTGAAAAGTATCTTGATGATAAAACTCCAGTAGAGTATGTAGCAAAAACTCGTGATTTACCTTTTGAAAATATGGAAGTTGATATATCAGATCACACAAGAGCATATATTAAAATCGAAGATGGTTGTGATAATTTTTGTTCATACTGTGTTATACCTTTTGTAAGGGGTAAAAAAAGAAGTAAAGATTTTTCTCTAGTTTTAAAGGAAGTAGAGCATCTTGCAAATAATGGTTATAAAGAAATCGTTTTAACAGGTATTGATACCGGAGGTTATGAGTCTAATGGTAAAGATTTAACTGATTTAATACATGAAATGAGTAAAATAAATGGTATAGAAAGAATAAGACAATCAAGTATTGAAATAACTCAAATAAATGATAAGTTTATCGAAGAACTTAAAAATAATAATAAAATATGTGATCATATTCATATACCACTTCAGTCAGGAAGTGATAGTATCTTGAAGCTAATGAATAGAAAATATGATTTAAAATATTTCTTTGATAAAATAGATATGATAAGAAGTGTTAGACCAGATATTTCAATTACCACAGATGTAATTGTAGGTTTTCCTGGTGAAACTGAAGAAATGTTTTTAGAAACTTTAGAGACATGCAAAAGAGTAAATTTTTCTAAAATTCATGCATTTCCTTATTCGGAAAGAAAAGGAACAAAAGCAAGTATGATGGATGGAAAAGTACCTGAAAATATCAAACATGAAAGAGTTAAAAAATTACTTGAATTATCTGATAATTTAGAAAAATCTTATTATGATAAATTTAAAGGTAAAAAGAAAGATGTTTTAATCGAAGAGGTATCAGAGTTTGGATCAAAAGGACATACCTCAAATTATTTAATGGTTCATACAAATGAAAAATTACATAAAGGAGAAATATATAATTTAATAGTTTAATGGAAAAGTATATAATAGGTAAATTTAAAAAGATTATTTATGAAAATAAAGAAAGTAACTTTGTTGTTACTCTTTTTAAAGTTGAGGATACTGATGATACTTTTATTAAAGAAAATATGGCTAGTTTAATCCATGTAACAGGAGTTTTACCTAATATTAGACTTGATGTTAAATATAAAGTATATGGTAATACTTTAAATCATCCTAAATATTCTTGGCAATTTTCTGGTTATAGATTAAGTGCTATTATGCCTACAACTGAAGAGGAAATTATTAAATTTTTAGAAAGTCCTTTTGTCGAAGGGTGCTCTAAAGTATTTGCCAAAAGAATAGTTGATACTTATGGAGTAAATTCAATTAAAATTATTAAAGAAGATATAAATAATTTATTTAATATTAAAGGAATGACTACTTTAAAAGCTTCGAAAATATATGGAAGTTTAATTAAATATGAAAAAGATGATGAAATAATTAAAAAACTTACTTCTTATGGTTTTTCTTATGAACAAGCAGCCAAAGCAATTAATAAACATTATACAGATATTACGCCGATTATCGAAGGTAATTTATATTTAATGAAAGATATATTTGATTTTAAATTTTTAGATGATTTATATAAAAGAAATATTTCTAAAGATGATAATTTAAGATGTAAAGAATGTCTTTTAAATACTTTTGTTGATATATCATTTACCGAAGGATGTACATATTCCTATAAAGAGGATATTTATAAATATTTAAGATCTATTTATGAAATAAATCTTGATAGTGAGGATTTTGATAATATATTATCTTCTTTAGTACAAGAGAAAAGTATTATAAAAGATGGAAGTAGATATTATTTAAAAAAATATTATGATGAAGAAAAAGATATTGCAAGATACTTATATTTAATAGATAAGCAAAAAAAGAAAGAATATCCATCGCTTTTAGATAAAATAAAAGATATTGAAAAAGATACTGGTAAAGAGTATTCACCTGAACAAATAAAGGCTATTGAAAATAGTTTAAAAGAAAATATATCTATTATTTCTGGTGGACCTGGTACTGGTAAAACTACTATAATTAATGCTATTGTAAAACTTTTTATTAAAGAAAATAAATATAATAAAGATGAAGTTGCTAGTAATATAATATTACTTGCTCCAACAGGTAAAGCCGCTAAAAAGTTAAGTTTATCTACAGGTCTTGGTGCTCAAACAATACATAGACTATTAAGATGGCATAAAGAGGAAGATTCTTTTGAATTTAATGAACATAATAAACTTTTTCATAAACTTGTTATAGTGGATGAATGCTCTATGATTGATGTATCTCTTATGAAAGCACTTCTTTGTGCTTATAACTCAAATATTAAACTTATTTTAGTCGGAGATATTTATCAGCTTCCTTCAGTTGGTCCTGGTCTTGTACTTCATGATTTAATAGAAAGTGATTTATTTTCCTTTAATATGCTTTCAACTATTTATAGACAAAGTGATAATTCTTATATACCTTTTTTAGCAAAAGATATTAAAGCTCAAAATCTCGAAGATGATTTTACTTCAAAAAGAGATGATTATTCATTTATAATTACAAGCGAGGATAAAATACTTGAAACAGTTATTAAATGTGTAAATTATGGTTTAACAAAGGGTATTGATGAAACTAAAATGCAAGTTTTAGCTCCAATGTATAAAGGTATAAATGGAATAGATAATTTAAATAAATATTTAGAAAAAGTTTATAATAAAGAAAAAAATTTATTCGAAGTTAAATATGGAGATAAAATTTATAGAGTAGGTGACAAAGTACTACAACTTGTAAATGATTCAGATAATAATGTATTTAATGGTGATATTGGTAAAATAACTAATATTTATACAGGCAGTGATGATAAATTAAAAATATCTATTGACTTTGATGGAAATCTTGTGTTTTATGAAAAAAAAGATTTAAAAAATATTACTCTTGCTTATGCAATTACAATACATAAAAGTCAAGGTAGTGAATTTGAACATGTTATTATGCCACTTAGTAAAGATTACTCAATAATGCTTTATAATAAACTTATTTATACTGGTGTATCACGAGCTAAAAAAAGTCTTACTATAATTGGTGATCCATCTTCATTTATAAGGGCTGTTTCAAATAATTATTCTAAAGAAAGAAGAACTTCTTTAAAAGAATTTTTACAAAGTAATTATGATATATAAAAAATGTAAGCGTTATACTGATATGAACACCGTTTCTTGGACAAAATAGAAACGAGGTTTTTATATGGGAAAATTATCATTTGAAGATAAAATAAATTTGTATAATGATAGAAAATCAGGAGTATCAATTTCATCATTGTGTTCAAAATATAAAATATTACATGCTAATGTTGAATATTTAACTAGATTAATAGATAAGCATGGTTATGATATTTTAAGGAAAAATAGAAACAGAAAATTTACATCTTATGAAAAGGAGCGAATTATTAATCTTGTATTATTAAATAACGAATCCCTTTTATCTGTTGCAATTGATGAAGGATTATCTAGTCCAGGAATGTTAGCAAATTGGATTAAAAATTATAAAGAAATGGGTTATAATATAGTTGAACGAAAGCGAGGCAGGAGTCTAACTATGTCAAAAAAGCCTAAAATAACAGGCAAAAAAGAAACTATCGAAGAAGAAAATGAAAGATTAAAAAAAGAAAACTTATATTTAAAGGCGGAGTTAAAATACTCAAAAAAATTGAGAGCCGTTGTTCAAGCAAGGAAGAATCAACAACAGAAGAAAAAGTAAATGTTGTAAGTG
>CAKONK010000012.1 GCA_934097085.1 uncultured Bacilli bacterium | reverse complement strand
TTATCTTTAGTTTTCCTTGGCTTCTCAAATTGACTTTTTTTACTTAGTTTTCAAAGAACTTCTCGCACCTCTTTTTTCAAGTGCAAAATTAATATATCAAACTATTTTTTTATTGTCAACGCTTTTTTGTACTTTTTTTGAAAAAATTTGATTTTTTGTTGTAAACTGCGTCAAATCTATGTAAAAATACAGTTTTGATAGACATACATTAATTAATATATGCATTGAATCAAAAAAAATAACTAGCAATGCTAATTACTTTTTATTATCTTTTTTTATCTTTTCAGAATAACCTTTAACCGCTTCCAAAACATCCATTGGAATTGGAAAGAATATTGTATTAGACTGATCTGAAGAAACATCGTTTATAGTTTCTAATGTTCTTAAATGAAGAGCGCCAGGACTTTCTGCTAATTTTTTTGCAGCTTCAGCTAAATTTTCTGCGGCTTCTTTTTCACCTATTGATTTTGTAATAACTGCTTGTTTTTCTCTTTCAGCTTCAGCAGCCCTTGCAATAACTCTTTTCATCTCATCAGTAAGAGAAATATCTTTAAGTTCAACATTTTCAACCTTTATTCCCCAAGGATCAGTTTCCTTATCGATTATTTCTTTTATTTGTGAAGAAACTTTCTCTCTTTCACATAATAGTTCATCTAATGTAACACTACCAACAATATTACGCATTGTAGTTTGAGCAAGTTGAGCAGTTGCATAGTAAAAATCTTCTACCTCTAAAACGGCAAGTGATGCATCAAATACCTTATAATATATAACAGCATTTATTTTTACAGAAACATTATCTTTAGTAATTGCCTCTTGTTCTGGAACATCATCTACTTTTGTTCTTATATCCACTTTTTTATAACTTTGAAAAATTGGCAAAACAATTCTCCATCCTGGTAACATAATTTTAGTAAACTTACCTGCGGTAAATTTAACTCCTCTTTCATATTCGTTAATTTGTTTTAACGAACCTAAAATAACAATCAAAACTATTGCTAAAATAATTAATAAAATCATAATTACTCCTTCTCTACTTTAATTTTTGCTGTTTACACCAAATACTCATTACAAAATTATGCGGAAGTAATTTGCATAATAATCTTTGACCATTTGATATAAATCCATATACACTAACACTTTTTTTCTTTTGCATATCATTATATGCTTTTCTTACAACATCTGTTGGTTCATACATAACAACATATTTTTTAATAACTTTATTTTTTTCTACGGCTCTATCGAAAAACTTTGTTTTAGTCCAAAATGGGCAAACGGTTAAAACATGTATCCCATCTTTTGATAGTTCTTTTCCTAAACTTCTTGAAAATGATAACACATACGCTTTACTTGCTGCATAAACGTTAATATAAGGTACTGGTTGAAAAGCCGCTACTGAAGCAATATTTATTATATTAGAATTATTTTTCATATAAGGTATTGCCATTAAACACAAGGAAGTAAGAGCCATATCATTTACTTTAATCATTCCTATAGAATCCTCTAAAGAAATGTTTGTACTTTTTTCAAACTTACCAAATCCCGCAGCATTAATTAATAATTTTATATTAGGCTTTTCCTCTTCAAGTAAATCTTTAATTTTCATTAAATTAGTTTCTTTTTCTAAATTAATAGAAAATGTTCTAATATTTAACTTAGTTTCCTCCTTTAATTCTTCAAGAAAATTTTTTTCTCTAGCAATTGCCCATATTTCATCAACTTCAATATTTTTTGGTATATTTAATAAAAACTCTTTACCTATTCCTGATGAAGCACCAGTAATTATTGCAATGTTTTTCATTTGATACCTTTGCTTGCTATTTCATCATGTAACATTTTAATGAACTCTTCTTTAGATAAAGTAATTGTTTCTTCACTCTGACTACGTCTAAAACTAATATTATTATTATCAACCTCTTTTTGTCCTAATATTAATGTATAAGGATATTTTTTCATTATACTTTCTCTTATTTTATAACCAAGTTTTTCATTTCTATCATCAAGAAGTACTTTAAATCCTTCATTAGATAATAATTCATAAATTTCTTTTGCATATTTTAAATGATATTCATTGTTTACAGGTATAATATTGATTTGATTTGGAGCAAGCCATAAAGGTAAATAACCTTTACATTCCTCGAGTAAAAATGCTGTAAAGCGGTCTAATGACCCTAAAATAGCACGATGAATAACAATTGGTCTTTCTTTTTCACCTTTATCATTTACATATTCAAGTTCAAATCTTTCAGGTAATTGATAGTCAACCTGTACAGTTGAAAGTGTAACATCGTGTCCAATAGCACTCTTTACCTGTACATCAATCTTTGGTCCATAAAATGCTGCTTCACCTAAAGCCTCATAAAATGGAACATTAAGTTCAGTTAATACTTCACGTAAAGCTTTTTCACTTTTCTCCCATAGTTCATCATTACCAAAATATTTTTCAGTATTTTCAGAATCTCTTAATGAAAGTCTAAATTCATAAGTATTAAATCCAAAATCTTTATATACATCTAGTATTAATGCAATAACACCCTTAATTTCGCTTTTAATTTCCTCTGGAGTACAGAAAATATGAGAATCATTTTGCGTAAATGCTCTTGTTCTTTCTATACCACAGCATGCTCCTGAAGATTCATATCTAAAGTCATTTGCAATTTCAGCAATTCTTATAGGTAAATCTTTATATGAATGTAAGAAATTTTTATATATCATCATATGATGTGGACAATTCATTGGTCTTAAAACATAACTTTCATTTTCAAGTTCCATTGCTGGAAACATATCATCCTTATAATGATCCCAATGCCCAGATGTTTTATATAAATCTACATTACCTAGTGATGGAGTCATAACATGTTTATAACCAAGTTTTAACTCTTTATCCATTATGTAATCAGCTAAAGTTCTCCTTAAAATAAAACCATTTGGAAGCCACATAGGAAGCCCTTTACCAACAAGGTCAGAAAACATAAATATTCCTAAATCTTTTCCAATTTTTCTATGGTCTCTTTCTTTTGCTTCCTCTAAAAGTTGTAAATATTCATTAAGTTCTTCTTCAGTATCAAAACAAACACCATATATTCTCTGAAGCATTTTGTTTTTAGCATCGCCTTTAAAGTATGCTCCGGAAAATTTTAATAATTTAAAATATTTTAATTCTTTTACAGTATCAACGTGTGGTCCACGACAAAGATCGGTAAAATCGCCTTGTGAATAGCAAGAAATTACAGTTCCATCAGGAAAACGATTAATAAGATCAACTTTGTATGGATCTTTTCCAAACATATTAAGTGCTTCCTCTTTAGAAATCTCATGTCTAATTATTCTTTTTCCATCTTTAGCTATTTTTTTCATTTCTTTTTCAATTTTAGGAAGATCTTCCTCTGTTAAAGTAACATCTCCTAAATCAACATCATAATAAAAGCCTTCTTCAATAACAGGTCCTACCCAAAACATAGCATTTGGATATAAATGTTTAATTGCTTGTGCCATTAAGTGTGCACAACTATGATTTAATTTTGATAATCTTTCATCTTCTAATATTTTTTTCATTTTCCTTCTCCTTTTCAATTTCATTATTTAATATTTCGATTACTTCATTAAAATTGTGATTAAACTGTTCATCATTTTTATTAAAACTATTAACATCAATTAATATTCTAAGTACAATTCGTGTCCGATTTAAATTATATAAATAACTGTCATTTACATAATTTGCTCTTTCACCCATAGATTTAATTGCCTCTTTAATAGAATTAATAACATATTCAATTGATGCATTATCATAATTTTCTTTTAAAGTTTCTAAAACTTCAATACTATTAATCATTTCATTTGTTAATTCTGATTTCATATTCATTCCTTTCTTTATATAAAAAAGGACAGCACCATAAGGAGTTATTTCTAACGGTACCATCCTTTATTTAACTTAATTATTTATAACGGCTATTAACCGGGATTTATTAATCCTCTTAAAAAGTAGTAATTATTATTCTCTTTATCAGTTTACACCATACACTGACTCTCTATAAAAGTTTAAATAATAATCGTGTCTTTTCTCATCGATTTACATACTTATATTAACACTTTATTTACAAATAAACAAGTGATTTTAAACATTTCCACAATCTATTTCTTTTTCAAAATCATAAGTATAATTAATTTTGGGATTATCACCATTAAATTTTGGTAGTTCAATTAAATATAATATAGAATGTTTTTTACACCATCCACATTTATTATATACCTTAAAATTAATATTCAGTTCATTATCATTTAAAGATACCTTGTTTACTAATTTAAAACGCTCCTCACTACATTTATCATAATCTTGAAATGATGCAAGATAGTAATTTGTTACAAAATTATTTGCTGTTAAATCTTTTTTTATACCCAAATCATTTGCGAGACTTTCGTATTCACTAAAGCTTGTTAAAAATGTATCGCTATAACTATTTGAGGATTCTCCTAAATCGTATGTTAATGAATTACTTTCTCTAGCAATTTTTACTACATATGAAGCAAGTATTATAGCTCCAATACAAGAGGCAAATATAATTAAAAGTTTTATAACAAGTGAATTTCTCATATAATCATCTACTTTCAATAATAATTTTACCAAAAAATAATTAATAATACAATTATTTTAAATCAATAAATATTTTATAATAATCATTTGCTCTGCTGGCACAAAAAAAGCCCGTAAATACGGGACTAAAATGTCTATTTGGTGGAGGATGTGGGATTCGAACCCGCGACCCCCTGCGTGCAGGGCAGGTGCTCTAGCCAGCTGAGCTAATCCCCCATAAGACTTAATTATCTTATCATAGATTTTTTAGATAATCAAGACCTTTTTTCTTTTTTTATTACATGAACCATGCCTTTATCAATTTCTTCAAGGGCACGGCCTAAAGGTTTCTTATTTACATACTCCTTTTTATCTAATTGATAATGATAATATTCTAGCATTTGTTTAGACCTTTTAGCGGCAACATGTACTAGCATATATTTTGAATCAACTATATTAAGTAATTTGTCTATTGATGGATAAATCATATTTAATCAGCTCCTTACAATAATATATTACCCAATTTTTACTACTTAGTGCAACAATTTTGTAATTTTTTGACACTTTATTTACACTTAATCATTTAATATTTTGATATCGTACTTTCCATCGCTTAAAGTTATTCTTATTTTTTTGTCATTAATCTCTTTTACTGAACTACCAGCTTCATATATCTTTCCATTTTCTGAAGGTAATAATTTTTTTTGAACTAAATCATCTATTGTTATATAAATTGTTTCTTTACCATCAAATAAATTTTTATTACTGTCAGCATAAACTTCAGCACATTTTTTAATAAGTCTTTCTTGATGAACTGATGCCTCTTTTACTTCATCATAAGAAAATGCATAACTATATTTATTAACAGACACAAAGTAAAAAACTGAAAATACAACTAACACAAAGACACTTAAATAAAGTGGTAAATTTTTTATTTGTTTCATATTATACCTTTTTCCTTTTCAATTTCACTATAACCATTATATTTCCACATTGGAGCTTCATTAATAATTCCTTTTACTAAATCCATAAACTTACTTTTATGTTTTTCATTTTTATATTCAAAATACTTATCAATATTCTTTGATAAATTTTTCTCTTTAGTAGGATTATCAATTTGAACATCATTTAAATATGGAATAATTACATATTTATAAAATACTTTTATATCTTTTTCATCCAAATAATAATTTTTCTTTACAAATGATAGCATCTTTTTAAAAGATTTAAATTTGCTCATATATTTATAACTAAACATACTAGCTAGTTCTTTAGAACTAAACGTTTTATAATTAGATTTTTTATTAACATACTTTTTAATATCTTTTAACTGAATACCCTTCTCTTTAAGAATTGCTTTATTGCAAACATATTTTTCTTTTTTAGAAAAATAAAGTTCAAATTCTCCATAAAAATTATTTAAAATTGTAAGTCTATCAAATAGGTATTCTTTATCGCAAGAAATAATATTATTAAACATTTCATAAAACTTATCATAAGAAAGTACTCCATAGGTATTTAAAAGTCCCATAATTAAATTATATTCTTTTGTATTAGATTTAATTATCTTTAAAGAATCTTTATCTTTTAAATGAGATTTAAAATACTTTTGAATATCTTTAGGCATATAAAACTCATCTTCAGCGACTTTTTTTACCATACCTTTTTTATTTAAATTATTAAGAAAATATAAAAGTAAATAATTTGTTCTAGGTTTAATATGTCCATTACTTTTTAACACTAATTTTAAATTAGTTAATTCATCACTTTGAAATAAATTAAATGAATATTTAGTAATTTCTTCTGCACTATTTACAAGAATTTTAATTAAGTTTTCTTTTTTACTATTTTTTCTATATTTAATATTAAAGAATATTAAAATTCCTTCAATTTCCTCTTTTGATATACTATCTAAATATTCACTATATGCTAAACTCATCTTTTTCATAACTACTCCCATAGTAATTATAGCATGATAATTTTTATTTTTGAAGATTTAAATACACTTTTATTGCCATTATTGTATCACTTAATGTAGCATTTATTTCCTTATTATTTTCTAAAAAGTTAATTACTTCATTTTTAGGAATATACATTAATTTAAAATTTTCTTTTATTTCTTCCTCTGTTAGATTTTGCATTTCAATATTTGGTACTAAATCATATTTAATAGCATAATAATTTGTATTTGTATAGGTAATATCACCATTTTTTGGATAATCTTTATTTATATAATTTGAGGATGCTATTGGTAAAATATTAGAAAAATTTAATGTAACTCCAGATTCTTCAGCTACTTCCCTAGTTAAACATTGTTCATCACTTTCATCGTTATCAATATGTCCACCAATTAAAAAATATTTTACTCCCATATGACATATTAAAATTTCTTCCTTACTATTTTCTACAATAAGTTTTGCTCTTCGAGTAACTTTATTTACATCATTCAATGTTAAATTATCTTCATTATGGATAACTTGATTAACTTTTGGAAGTACTTTAATCTCAATACCTAAAACACCATATTTATTTTCTTCTTCTTTTGAATAATATTTATACATTTCTCTATAACTACCACAACCTAAAGTTGAATTATCAAAATAATTAAATAAATCTTCAAAATTATTAAAATTGTATAAATTGGTAATTTTAACAAACATTATTTCTAAAGTAGAAATATTTGTAAATTCTATATAATCATTTATTTTAAATACTTTTCTTTTCTCATCATTTAATCTGATTTCTATTTCTTTAGTTCCTTTTTTAATTTGTTTAAAAGGTTCATTTTGAAGTTTCATTCTATATATCATACTTACCACCCTAAAAAAATTATATAATAAAACAGCATTATTTGCAAAGAAAAAGATGACTTAATATTCATCATCGTCATCATCATAATCTAAATCATCTTTATAATAGTCATCTTCATCAGTGGGATTATCTGGGTCGAAATCCCATGGATCATACTCGCCCTTTCTTACAAGTTCTTTTTCATCATCATCAAGTCCATACATATCCATTTCTTCCTCAAGTGCATTCATACGATCTTTTTCTTTTAATTGCTCATTTTTATCAATATTTTTATTAATTCCTTTAAGCATTTCATATATTAATCTTATCATTTTCACTCGCTTATTACTTCAACATTAGTAATATGACTATAGCAAATTGGTGCAGAAGTTCCACCATTATATTCAAGTCTAGTTAATCTTAATTTAATCGGATTATTTTCTGTGGAATCTAATATTTTTTTCGAAGAATTCTCACTAAGTTCATAACTTTCTAATTCTTTTCCATCCGAAGAGTTGAAATAATAGATTTTTTCATTATCTGTACATCCTAAACCTATTTTATTATTGCCACCAAAGGTATTACCTGACAAACCATCTAGATAGGTTTTAAAATCATTACTTTTAGTATCAACAATGTTAAAAAATACATAGTCATTAGTTTCATCGGTTTCAAAAGATTTTATTTTCTCAATTGATATGTAGCCAAGAACATCTACACTACCCGATTCAGTTGAAATATTAAATGTATCATTTTTACCAAAATTATCTTCTTTTGGTGGTATCTCATTTTGAGTATTATTTGTAACTTGATTGTTTCCAAAATCATATTTTTTCTTATTCTTTAGTGAAATAAAAATCATTAGTATAAGTATAACTACTACAACAGCTCCCGTAATTATTATATTTTTCTTTTCCATTAGTCCTCTCTTTCATTTAATATCTTATTTACATTTAATAATAATTTACTTGTATCATTAACAAATTTTTTCTTATAACTTTCTTTATTTAATTGTGTTAAAATAATCATAAAATAAGGTTTACTTGTTTCAACATAACCTGCTTCGTGATATGCAATATCATACGAACCATATTTTCTAACATAATTATACTTTAATACTCCATCATTTTCAACTATTTTATATGTTGGATTTGATAAATATTTTTTTAATAAATTACCGTAATCATCGTTTCTATCTATGAATTTCTTTACATTTTTCCAATATATAATCATATCACTACAATTTATTATGCCAAATGAATCAGTTTCTTTGCCAATCATAGTAAATTTTGCCCCTAAAGATTGTCCGTACTCTTTTAATGTTTCTTTGCCAACATAATTTACAAGTTTTAAATAAGCCGTATTATCACTTTCTACTAACGTATATTTTATTAGCTCTTTTATTGAATATTCTTGATTATTTTTTTGATTTTTTATAATACCAGTACCAGGTTTTAATTCATCCATTTTTACCAACAATTTTGTGTTTAAATCAATCTTCTTACTTCTTGCTTTCTCCATTATATATAAACAAACTAAAATTTTTATTGCACTTGCAGCATAAAAGCATATATCTTTGTTGTAGGAAATTACATTACCATTTAAATCTTCATAATAATAACTTACCTTATTACCCTTATAAGTCTCTTTTAAAAATAAATTATTTAATTTTTTTATTGCATTAATTAATTGCTTATTTTTTAAAAGTAAACCATCCATTTTATAATTAGTTTCAACATTGTAATTCATAGATACCTCCATATGATACTATCTTATCACAGAAATTAATTTTTTTATACAATTAAACTAACAGTTTAGTTATCTCAACTAAAAAAATATTGTTAAACTTTCAAAAATATATTAAAATTATTTTGTAGGAGAAATAAATGAAAAAGAAAAAAATAATTATAATATCTAGTATAGTGGTTTTATTATTAATTGTTGGATTAGTTTTATTTTTAGTATTTAAAAAGAATAAAATTAATAAAAATATTGATGAAGAAAAAGTTAAATTTGCTGAGGAATATAAAACTACTAAAGATAATGTTTTTACATATCGTACTATTGAGGAAATTAATAAAATAATAAAAAATGGTACTGGGCTTATATTTTTGGGTTTTCCAAAATGTCCTTGGTGTAGAGGTTATGTTCCAATTATTAATGAAATTGCTAAAAAGAATGGTTTAGAAAAAGTTTATTATTTCAATATTTATGAAGATAGAAAAAATAATACTGAAGAATATCAAGAAATGGTTAAACTTTTAAAAGGATTTTTAAGATATGATGATGAGGGTAACGAAAGAATATATGCTCCAAGTTTAATTGCAGTAAAAAATGGTAAAGTTGTAGAATTTGATGATACTAGATATTGGGATAATAAAAAATATGATTCTGCCGAAGAATTTTGGCAAAGTGCAGATCTTAAACCAATGAGAGAAAAACTTATTAAAATGATTAGTGAAGTAAATGAAAAATCAGCATGTACTGCTGACTGTGATTAAGTAGTAAACACTACTTTTTTATTTTTTATATTTTTTATTAAATTTATCTATTTGACTAAGTTTTCTTGAATAACCCTTATTAAGAATTGGATTTAAATCAATGCTATTTGTATATGTGCCTTCCAAAGTTGGATACATATTAATAATATAGTTTGTTCCGTGAATAGTAATTACCTCGAATAAATCAGTATCTATTCCACTTGCAAATCCAGAACCATCTAATTTAAAAATGTACTTATCTGTAAAATAATCATAAAATAACCCTGGTTGCCCTAAATAATTAGGTAAATGTTCTAACACTTTTTCTAATGGAAAATTTTCACTAAAAACAGAGTTTTCTTGCGTTTTCACACCAAAATGCTTTTGAATATGATTTTTAAAATAAAATTCACTGTAATTCACAATTTGATTTGCTAAATACCCAGGTAATTTTTCCCCATTCAAATTTCCCGTAACTATCCTAGTATAAAGCCATTCGGTAGCCAATTTTTCTTTGACAATAAATTCAGTATTTTCAGAAAAAAAATTATACAAAATATCATAGTTTTTATTATATGCTAAAATTCTTAATCTCAAACAAGTTATTTTTGAACTATATAACTCACGTAATTCTTTACTTAATTTTTTATTGGATTTTACTTTTTCCTCCAAAGAGTTTAAAACATCATTAGCTTTTTGAACTTCCCCTAAAACAATCAAAATATTTGCTTGCATTATATATCCCCAATCATAGTTTGGAAATTTTGCTAAATATTTTTCTATTTCAGATTTTGCAAGTAAAGGATTTGTTTTTACTAAATCATTAATTCTATCAATTTCTAATTTATTATAACAATTTACAAATTTCATCTTTTATACCTCATATTAAATTTATCTATTTGACTTAATTTTCTTGTTGGAACATCTTTCAAACTTAAATAGCTTAAGTCTACAAAGTTATGGTATTTCCCATCAAGTGATGGATATATTGTTAATATATTACTTGTATTATGAATAGTTATTACTTCAAAATAATCTGCATTCTTGTGAAATGATTCTCCACATCCATCATATCTAAAAAAATATTTATCCTCAAAAAAACCATAATAATATCTATTACTTAAATTTAGATTTCTTTTTATTTCCTTTAAAACTTTTTCAAAAGGAAAATCAATATTAAATACTGAACTTATATTTGTATCATATGAAGTTTCATCACTTTTCAAATGTTTTTTCTCATGTTCTAAAAATAAAACTTCATTATAATTATATAATTGACTTGCTTTATATGGTAATTTGCTAATCTCATTTTCATCAATTAATCCACACTTTATTTTGGAAAATAAGAATTGTGAAATAAGATCTTTTTTTCTAATTTCTTCAGGATTATTAATACAATATTCATATAGTTTATTATAATTTTCATTATATGCCAAAAGTCTTAATAATACATAATTTAAATTTTCTAAAAAGTCTCTATATTTATTTGAGTTTTTAAAATTAATATTTTCATTTGCAAGGTTACTACCTAATTTTATAACATTTTCTGCTTCCTTTATATTTCCTAGAGTTAATAAAATATTTGCATAAGAAATATAAGAAAAATAATCTTTGGGATATTTTTCAATATATTGTTTAAACTTTTCTGCAGCTAATAATGGATTAGACATAATTATTGATTTTGAATCACTATATTCCCAACAATTAAAATACTCTTCATTTTTTTTGTTTTTATCTTTTTTCATAAAATCCCCCTTAAACAAAAAATATTATATTCTAAATAATATAAATAGTCAAATCTATCAACTGAAGGTTGTATTATTTTAAAAATCATGAGAAAATTAAAAATATCAAGGATGGTGTATATGGAAAAATCAAAAGTTTATTTTACAAAAGAAATAAGTAGTGATTCACTTATTAAAATATTTAACTCTTTAGGAGTAACTCTAAAAGGAAAAGTTGGTGTTAAGGTTTCAACTGGAGAGGATGGTGCAAAAGGATATTTAAAAAAAGAGCTCATTGCTCCATTTGTAAAAATGATAAATGGTACAATTATTGAATGTAACACTGCCTACCCTGGTAAAAGAGAACATACTGAAGAGCATTTAAAAACTGCTGAAAACCATGGATTTACTGATTATGCAGAAATTGACATTATGGATAGTGATGGAGAAATCAAAATACCTGTTAAAAAAGGAAAACATTTAAAATATGATATAATTGGTTCTCATTTTGAAAATTATGATACAATTATTAACCTTGCCCATGGTAAAGGGCATAAAATGGGTGGCTTTGGAGCAAACCTAAAAAATCAGTCAATTGGTATTGCCTCACGAAATGGTAAAGCATATATTCATAGTTGTGGTCAAACAGAAAAACTACCAGATGCTTGGAACGTGAAATATGAACAAAAAGATTTCATTGAATCAATGGCCGAAGCTGCAAATGCTGTAAGTGATTATATTAAAGATAATAACAAGCAAATTCTTTATATTACAGTTATGAATGACATTTCTGTTGATTGTGATTGTGATAAAAATCAAGGTGATCCAGTAATAAATGATTTAGGAATTGTGGCTTCACTTGACCCTGTGGCAAATGACCAAGCTTTCATAGATATGATTTGGAATACTAATGAAGAAGGAACTAAATTAATTAAAGAAAGAATTGACACAAGATGTGGAAGACATATTCTTCCTTATGCTGAAAGTTTAGGTCTTGGAAGTACTTCTTATGAATTAATCGATATTGATAAAATGTAAAGATTTAACAATTTTTACATTTTTTTGTAAATTTATGTTATCATTTATATAGGAGTAAATAAATATGGACATAGAAATTTTATTAAATTTTAATTATGAAAATTTAAAAAATTATTTATTAAATGCAAGTGATGATGAAAGAAAAAAAGTATTATCTGATGATAGAATAAAAAATAAACTTCTTAATCCAAATGATAAATATAGTTTCATATATCTTGCACAAGTAGAAAGTAATATTATTTTATATCTTTTACAGGGAAATGGTCTAGAAATGTTAAAAAATAATCATAATTTTGATAGTTTTATAAATAGTATTTTAACATCAAAAAAAAATTATGTTACTAACTTGTTAGAAAATATGGATTTTGTTAATTTAATACTTAAAAATATGCAAAATTTAGGTAATGTTTTTTATGAACTTAATAACTATGAAATCAGTATTTTGTATAAAAATGCCGAGGGAAACGAAAAAGTTCAATTACTCGGAGCTATTAGCAAAGAAAAACAATTGTTTATAATAAAAAATAATGATATAGAAAAAGAAAAATTTTGGAAAACTTTAGAAAAATTGCAAGGTAAGGCTGCTCAATTACTGGTTAATAAAACAAATTATAAAATATCATTTTCTAGTTTACCATTAACGGATTTGTACGACTATTCTAAAAAAGGATTGGCATTTCCTCATTATATGTTCGAAGAAAAAGATTTAATTGATAAATTGTCAGATAATTATGACATAAATTACACTAGATATATATTAAATGAATTTTTTAAAAATAATAATTTAGCAAGTATTGAAAATAAAAAAATGAAAACTTTAAATGATGATATAAGTAATACTAATAATGGATTACTTCCAAAATACGCTAAGCTTTATATGATATTAAAATATCTAATTGATAATGATAAACTGGAATATGATACAATAAAGGAAAGTATTTATAGTACATTTAAAAATGAATCAAATGTTTTCCTACAAAATTTAAATGCCGATGTAATAAATAGCTTACGCAGTGATAACAAAAATGAATTATTAACATTTTTACAAAATGAAAGTAATATAGTACTTAGTAACATGATTATAGATGTGCATTTTAAGGACCATCCTATTAATGTGAAAAAAGATATTAATGAACTCGTAAGTTTTGAAAAATCTGGTGGTAATACCCTTACAAAAGAAGATTTGACTTTATATGAACAAATACTTAATATTGAAAATCTTTCTTTCGATGAAAAAAAATCGCTTAATCAAGCTTTATCACAAATTAATATGGTAGAAAAATTTTATGATGATATTAGAAATGCCAAAGATAAAATGTATGAAAATATAAATAATTCAATTTTAAAAAAAGAAAATATTAAAAAATATAAAGATGATGAATTATCTAATAAATACGGTGTTAACATTTATGCCCTTGAAGGTGAACCCTTTTATGCACTTGTTAAATCAATAGGAACACCGAAAAGCGAAATACTCAATGAAAACAAAATTCATTCAAGTAAGGATGGGGGTTCATTTTCAATAGATAGTGGTTATAAACTTAGTACATTTTCAAGACCTGATGTTTCCTACAACTTAGCATATGATGGATTTGCCAATCAACAAGTTGTTCATGCTTTTCCCGAAGACTCTTATAGCAATTATGACAGAAATTCCGAAGATGTAACACCTAAAATAAACAAAATAATGATGCCATATGAATTTGTTACGAAAAGTCCATATTATGATGAAATAGTTATATCACAAAAAAATGAAAGAAAACCCACAGATATGGATGACAAAATTCCAATGCTTAAACCATTTGCTATTTATTGTTATGATGAAATTTATCCTAATGATGTTGAAAGCGCTAAAAAATTAGGTTTAGATATAATTTTAATAAATACAAAAAAATATAACGTTAACATACCAATGAAAGATGATCCATGGTATACAGATTACAGAAAAGATGAATATATAAATAATCCGATGGAGGCATATAGAAGATGAAAATAGATTTACATATACACTCAAATTATTCTGATGGAATTTTATCTACATTTCAAATCATTGAGGAAGCAATAAAAAATAAAATCAAAATTATTTCGATAACCGATCACGACTCTATCAAAGGTTACTCAAAAAAACTTTTTGATTATGCAAAGGAAAATGATATTACCTTAATTACGGGTGTTGAAATAAGTACTAAATATCAAGGATTTGGAATTCATATTTTAGGTTATAATATTAACTTGTATAATGAAGAGTTAAATAATTTACTTAATTGTAGTCAAAAAAATCGAATTGACTATTTAGAAAATGTTACAAATAAATTAAAAAGTTTCGGTTATGAAATTAACACTCAAAAATTAAAAGAATTAGAAAGTGTTACTAAAGCACATATTGCCCTAGATATAATCGAAAATGATAATAATAAAGAAATTCTATTAAATACATTTGGTCATATTCCAAACAAAGGTCTTTTTATTGAAACACTTTTAAATGAAAATTGCCCTTGCTTTGTAAAAAAAGAAAGCATTTCTCCTAAAGAAGCAAGTAAAGTCATTAAAAATGCTGGAGGTCATGTTTTTATTGCTCATCCAGTTGCCTATCGTTATGAAGATAATGTTAATGAAGAAATAATTTTAAAACTTGCTAAAGAAATTAATGCTGATGGAATTGAAGCAGGTTACATTTATGTTACTAAAAATAATGAAATCATAAATGAATCAAAAATTTGGCAGGATTTTGCAAATAAAAATAATTTGTTAACTTCAGTTGGTTCAGATTTTCATAAAGAAGATGGACTTCATCCAACTATAGGACTTAATAATTATAATTTTGAAAACATTAATGTTAAATGGTTAGATAAAAACTAATCATTTTTTCTTGAAAAAGACCAGCAAATTCATTATAATTAAATGGACACTAAAGGAGGCATTATGAGTAGTTATATTGAGGTAATTAAAATTGCATTATTAACATTTCCATTTTTAGCATTTTTTATAAGTTTTCCGTTTATATTAATAAACTATCATAAATATGGTTCAATATCTTCGATGAAAGTTATCATTATTTATACTTTTACTTTATATTTATTATGTGCATACTTCTTAATTATCTTGCCACTTCCAAAATATGAAGTTGTAGCGATGCTTAAATCGCCAAAAACACAGCTTATTCCTTTTAACTTTATAAAAGATTTTATAAGAGAAAGTCCTTTTAGATTAACAAATATTCATACTTATATTAAAGCAATTAAACATTCAACATTTTATGTACCACTTTATAACATAGTTTTAACAGTACCATTTGGAATGTATTTAAGATATTATTTTAAGAAAAACAAATTAGATATAATAATTTATTCATTTTTTCTATCACTATTTTTTGAACTTACTCAGTTAACTGGTCTATATTTTATTTACCCAAGAGGATATAGATTATTTGATGTTGATGATTTAATTCTTAATACATTAGGGGGGTTATTAGGTTATTTTATAGTAAAGCCCCTTATGAAAATATTACCCACTAGAGAGGAAATAGATAATAATGCTTTAAAAAAAGGAGAAAAGATGTCTAATCTAAGAAAAGTTACTTCTTTTTGTTTAGATTTATTTATTTTTGGAATATTTGAGTTAATTTTATATATTTTATTTAATAATTATATAATAATAATTTCTTTCTTTATTATCTATTACTTCTTATTACCTTTTCTTTTAAAAGGAAGTACAATAGCACAAAAATATTTAAATATTGGTGTTGTTAATAATGATAATAATTATACATTAATATATTCATTTTTAAGAAGGTTATTATTTTGTTTATTTTATATTTTTAGTTTCATTATAATTTATAAAATTAATATTGCTTCCTTTTTAAAAGGAATACTTTATATTATTGATTTTATATATTTAGTTATATCTGCATTTAAATATATATTTACTAAAAAAACATTATTATTTGAAAAAATATCTAAAACAAAACTTATAAGTACAATAAAAAGTAATTAAACAAAATGATGTGAACCCCATTTGGTAGACATCATAAAAAAAAGCAGTTCAATAAAAGTGCTATAATACACTTCCGAAAGGAGGTGTATTTTTTATGGCTTCAAAAGGTCAAAAGTTTAAAAAATATTCTAATAATTTAAAAGAAGAAATCATTAATGAATTATTAGATGGTAAATCATATACTGAATTATCCAGAAAGTATGACGTGTCTGCAAAAACAATATCCACATGGCAACAGAAACTAAAGCATCCTGAAAAATATCCTGGATATGGTCGTAAAAGAAAAGGACGTACCAAAGAAACAGATTTATCAAGAGAAGATTATAAAGAAAGATATGAGATACTAAAAAAATTCCAGGCCTTCCTCAAGGTACAACGCGAGAGAAAATAACTTTTATAAATTTATATAGAGATAATTATAAGCTATATAATATGTGTGCAGTGTTGGAAATAAGTCCAAAAACTTATTATGATTATTTAATAATTAAAGAAATATTTGATGATTCTAAAGGCACATATGGTTATCGCAGAATTGTGGAAGGCTTAAAAATTAAATATGGAGTTATAATGAATGGAAAGAAGGTTTTAAGAATAATGAAAAAATATAATTTAATGGCTGAATATATTAGAAAGTCAAAAAAGAAAAATAAAAATGAAAGAATTGAAAATAATGTTAAACCAAATTTATTAGATAGAAATTTTACTACTGATGCCCCAAATAAGGTATGGGATACAGATGTAACTTATCTTATATTTAAAGGCGCAAGAGCTTATTTGTCAACAATAATTGATTTATATGATAGAAAGGTTGTAGCTTATAAAATATCTAAATATAATAATAACAAATTAGTAATGGATACATTAAATGAAGCAATAGTTAAAAGAAAAGATGTATCTGGGCTTATCATTCACAGTGATCAAGGTTTCCAGTATACATCTTATGAATACAAAGCTATCTGTGAATCAAATGGTATTACAATTTCAATGGCTCGAAAAGGTACTCCGATTGACGATTCTCCAATTGAGAGTTGGCACTCGCTTTTGAAGAAAGAAACTTTGTATAACAATAATATTACATCTTTACAAGAATATATTTAACTTGTAGAAGAATGGATATTATTTTACAATACTACTAGATTAAAGTCAAAAATTAAGAAAAAGAGAAAAATAAATTTTCTCTTTTTAATATACTGCTTTTTTTATGATGTCTACCAAATGGGGTTCACATCAAAATTAATTACTTTTTTATTTTATATTGAATATCTAACTTAACTCATAATAAATGGTAACGATTGTTTTTATTATAAAAGCCCGTATATTAGAGAAAAAGCCTCATTTAAAACGTAATCTTTATTTTCTGTCCTATCAAAGGAATTTACTGTTACTTCTTTGTTATAAAATGTATCATTTTTTCTATCATAGACACTTATAAAAACTTTATTATCATCACCATAAAGATTATTTGTATCTTTTTTATTAAGTTTTCCTGTTATACCTACTCCGAAATCCGAAAACGCAAACATAGAAATTTTTTTACTCATTTCATTAGCAGTTTGCATACTATAAACTGAATATGTATCAATAATATTTTTATCAACACCCATTTTTATTTTATATTCATTTGAATATGTAACTGCTCCAAAACTAAATATCATACTTGCATCAGAAATATTTGTAATAGCATTTGCTAATGCCCCACCGCTGCAAGATTCCATTGTACTAATCGTTTTATTTAATTCAATTAATTTTTTTACTGTTTTTTCTATCATATTACTCCTCTTCATTATCTGCACTTAATAAATCTTTAATATCATCAGCACTTAACTTAGATATTATGTTCTTATCTCTATCCTCGCCTTCGATTAAAGTATCGGCTAAAAGTTTTTTCTTATTTTGAAGTTCTAATATCTTTTCCTCGATTGTACCCTTACATATTAATTTAATAACTTCAACAATGTTTTTTTGACCTATTCTATGAGCTCTATCTGTAGCTTGATTTTCCACCTGAGGATTCCACCATAAATCTAAGTGAATTACAACATCCGCACTTGTTAAATTAAGACCTGTTCCACCAGACTTAATCGTAATTAAGAAACAATTTGTATCATCATTATTAAACTTTTCAACAAGTTCATTTCTTTTTTTAGCACCAACACTACCATCAATTACATATGTAGAAATTCCTTCATTAGTAAATTCTCTATTTAAAATATCAATAGCGGTTTTAAACGAAGAAAATAAAAGTATTTTATGACCATTTGCAATAACCTCTTTGCAAACTTTTGTAACCTCAGTAATTTTAGAACTTTCCCCAGTATAATTTTCATAGACTATTTTAGGGTCAATACAAAGTTGTCTTAATTTAGTAAGAAGTTGTAAAATTTTAAATCTTGCTTTATCATAACCCTCTTTTTCAATAATTTCATCCATCTCTTTACGGGTTTTTTTAACTTCCATTGCATAAACACTTTTTTGTTTTTCATTCAAGTCAATAAAAATATTATTTTCAATCTTAGGTGGTAATTCTGTTAATACATCTGATTTTTTTCTACGAAGAATAAATGGTGCAATTTGTTTTTGTAAATCAATTAATGCTTTAGTGGACTTTTCATCTATATCTTTTATACCATATTTTGTATTAAAGTCTTTTAGATTAGTTAAATATCCAGGCATAATATAATCAAATATACTCCATAGTTCTGTAACATTATTTTCAAGTGGTGTACCGGTTAAAGCGAATTTAACTTTAGCATTAATTTTTTTTACACACTTAGTAATACCTGTTGTGGCATTTTTAATACTTTGAGCCTCATCAATAGCCATTACCTCAAAATCTAATTTATTATAGTATTCTTCATCTTCACGGATAAGACCATATGAAGTAATAATAACATTTTCTTTAATTTTATTTAATTCATTATGTCTTTTTTCTTTATGACCATACATAACTTTAATTGATATATCTTGACCAAATTTTTCAAACTCTTTTTGCCAGTTATATACTAGTGATGTAGGACAAACAATTAATATTTTTGCATCTTTATTTTCTTTAATAACCTCTTTTAAAAGATAAATAAATTGAATACTTTTACCAAGTCCCATTTCATCGGCTAAAATACCTCCGAGTTCACATTTATAAATATTATAAAGCCATTTAACACCAGTAACTTGATAATCTCTTAAAATATTTAAATCTTTTTTTGAAAACTTAATATCTGCATCTTTATATTGATTAAATTTATTAATAAAATCATCAAATAAATTATTAGTTTCAATTATTGAATATTTATTATCTTTTAAACTAGATAAATAAATTGCACGATATTTTGGTATAGTTCCTGAATATACTCCATTGATATCCATATCTTCGAGTAAACTATTAAATTCCTTTAAATTTTCATCATTTTCTAAATTAACTATATCTCCACTTTTTAACCTATAATATTTCTTTTTATTTTTATAACTATTAATCATATCATTCATTTCTTTATCTGATATACCATTTAAATCAAAATGATAACTTAATATATTATCTTGCCCAATTGAAAATGATGATTTAACTAATGTTTTAATCATTTTATTTTTCTTAAAATTTTCTGTTGAATAAACTTCATAGTTTTTTGCTAAAGAAATCATATCCTCTTCGATAAAAGCTCCAATATAATCTATATCATCCATTATAAAACGTTTATTTTCTTTTTTAAAATTGTATGAATAAACATCTTCGACTACTTGATTTTCAAATTCTTCATCACGAATAATATTTTTATCAACATCAAAATAATTTAATTCTCTATTACCATAATTAAATAATATATTACAAATTATTCCATCATATTTAGAATCAAAATATAGTTTAACTTTTGGTTTATTACCAATTACTATTTCTCCAGCAACATTATCATCAATTTTAATTTCACTTTTTATTTTAGGAAGAAGTCCATTTTTAAAAGTATCAATTTTATCTTGGGGAATAGTTATTGAGTTTACATTATATCTATAAAGTTTATTAATTAAATCAATTGTTTTATCATCTAATTGAACTATTTTACCTTTAAAAAATACAAATGGAGGATTAGCTCCAATATAATCAAAATTATCAATATTTGTAAATGTTAAAACATAATTATCATTTATCTTTTCTAAATAGCTTTCTAAAGGACAATTCTGAGAAATACCAGAATAAGTACCCATATAATTATCATTAACATAATACTTAATATTATATTGTGAAAGTCTCATGATTATTGAGGATAAAGTATCATTACCTACTAAATTAAAGTAATTTGAATCCTTTGATATAAGAAATTCGATTAAATTACAATTTTTCTCATTAAAAAAGTGTATATTTGGATCATAAATAAAGTTTTTCCCAAAAGTAACTGTTCCTCTTTTAGATAAATAAGCACGAGAAAAATCATATATTTTTTTATTCAAAGAATACATTTTATCAATACCTATTTTAAATTTAAAATCACATCTATTTGCATAATAAGTATATTTATGAAGTTCAATATCTATATTAACTTCTTTTTTTATAACTGGTTTGGTTTCCTCTTTTACAGTGAATGGAAAAAGAACATCATCAGTTATTAATTTTGTATCAAATTCCTCAACTTTAAAAATGTCATTATAATTTTTAATTAAACAAGCAGCAATATGTTTACATTTTCTAAATATACCATAATAACTACATGAACAATAAAGCTCACTTATACTTCCGTTAAAAGTATCTATTTGAACACCAACATTTCCAAAATATGAATTATTATCATTAACATTAAATTCAAAAGTATGCTCATAGCCACTTCGAGTATGTTTAATTAATCTAACATTTCTAACTAAATCTAATCCATTTTTATAATCAAATTCATTTACAAATTCTAGTATTTTATCTTTATCTACATTTTCATTTTTATTCATAAACCCTCCAAGTATAAAAATATTATACCAAACATTTATTCTATTTTAAAGACTAAATACTTATTATTGATAAAGTTATTAAAGATAAAACTATTAGTATTATTATAAACCATTTTTTATAGGATATTTTATCTTTAAAAACTATATTTGCAAGGAATGTTGCTACAATAATTGAGGCTGATGATAAACTAGATATAATAACAACATTCCCTGTTTTAAGAGCAATTCGCAAAAGAATCATTGATATTACCTCTAAAGATTCCATAACAAGAACTTCTTTTTTACTTTTAAATTTTTTTAAATTTAACAAATCTACTTTATTAATTAACAAAAGAATTAAAATAATTGAAAATATACTAGTTATACCTGAATAAAATGTTATTGCCATAGTGTTTTCTATTTTAAGTGTTATTAATTTGTTAATAAATGTTGCACTACCATTAGAAAATAAATAACCAAATGCATAAATTACTCCTAGATCTTTACCTTTTCTACCTTTTTTATAATTAAGTAATATATTTAATAAAAGAATTATAAATACTAAAATAATTTGTAAAAATTTTAATCTTTCACTTGGTAAAAAAATACTTGATAATATTAATACCCAAATAATTTTTAACCTCATTATTACACTTACTTTAGAAATATTTCCATTTTTTAAAGCAAGTACGGAAAAATAATAACCAATGCTGCTAAGCAATGATACCGGTAAAACTAAAAATAAATCTTTTACGGAAAATGAAAAACTACTATTTAAAAGAAATATACCAAGTAAAGTTTCAAAAACTCCAAAAGTAGAACATCCAAATGCCCAAAATCTAAGTTCATCTTTTTCACTAGCTTTTTTTTCAATAATATCTAATGTCCCACTTATTAAAATTATAATTAATACATAAATTAAATACATAATATCTCCATTTTTATTATGTTACATTTTTATAAGAATAACCCCAATTATAATTAAAAAACTTATAAATAATTTAAATAATAAATCTTTTTTATTTTTATCAAAAATATATTCATAAATTGTATTTGTAATCATTGATAATGTTAAAAGTGGTGCCACTATAGAAACAGATCCATATTCATATGCTTTAACCGAAGAAATTAACATTATACACCAAGAAAATGCTGCGATAATAAATCTTTTTTTATCATATAATGAAAACTCATTTGCTAGTTTTTTAAAACTTAATTTATTAAATAAAAATATATATATTGAGGGAATAAATACAGTAATAATTGTATAAAAAGCAATATTAAAATTACTAGATATATTTACATTTATAAGCATTGCAATAGCAAATAAGAAATTTGATATAAAACACATTATAAAATACTTGTTAAAGGAAACTTTTCCTTTATTCATACCTAATAAAATATTAGCAATTATAATAATTATACCACCGATAACCTTTTTTATAACTAATTTTTCCTTTAAAAAGATAAAGCCAAATATTACTAGAAAAACACTTGAAAGTTGTTTAAGCATTGAAAAAGTTGATGGATTAAGTCCATATCTTGCCTCAATATTAAGTCTATCAGTAACTGCATAAATTATTGTAACTATAAAAATAATTAAATAAACATACGGATTATCTGGTAACTTAAATTTAAAAAATGGAATAAAAAATATAGCAAAAAAAGCTGTAAAAAGTTCAAGTAAAACAGTTAATGCACTTGCATCTTTCATATTTCTATTAGCTTTTTTAAAAGTTTGAGCATAGATAAGTGAAAATACTAAATATATTACAACCCAATAAATATAATTATTCATATAAAATCTCCCATATTATTATAAAACAAAAAAATAATGATTTACATAACTTTGAATATTTTTTTCACTATTTACAGTCAAATAAAAAGGAAGGAACTATTTTATTTCTCTTCCTCCCCATTCAACTATCGTAAAACCTTTTCTTTCTACTTTTTCTAATTTTTGTTCTTTTACATAAAGCTTTTTATTTAATGGTTTAAAATCCATTATTACTCTTATTAAAGTATCGGGTTTTTTACTAAATTCTAAAGGCATATATTCATTTATTTCTTCCATAGTTCTAAATCTTATAAAATTATAATTATTATCTTCCATCTTATTTAACCAGTATACTATAAACTCATTTATTTCTTTATCATTTAATCCCAAATAAGAAAGCTTGTTTTCAAGGAAAGTAGATGTTTGTTCACCTTTTACAACAAAACCTTCATTCATATTAATACTTGTATTATCTATTCCTTCCCAGTATAATGCATAATAATTTCTCTTTGTTTTATAATCATATATATTACCATCTTTTGTTACATGAACATTCCATTCATTACTATATTTTGGGTATGTATGTGTAAGTTTATCATCATTTACAAGTTTTATTTTTAAATCTAAATCACTTGTTGGATAAATGTATATCATTGGTTTAGCAATAAAGTCTGGATCGCAATTCTTGCTACTCACAACTTGGTAATATGCTTTTATCTCATTAATTGTTTCATCAGTATTAACTGGTATTTCAAAAGTTACATCCTCAGGAGCACATGCTCCACATGAGTATTCAAAATCAAAATATATATTTAAAGTACCATTATCTATTTCATTTCTAACATTTTCTATTTTATCACCACAACCATCAACATTTGGTATAGTAAATAAAATATATTTTACACCATTTTCTTTTACTTTATATTCAGTTTCATATTGAATTTTGCCTGACTCAAAAGTACTATAACTAGTTTTTGAATTTTTATCAATAATATGTTTTCCCACTACAATACCAATAGGAATGCATAAAAGTATTGCAATAATTGCTAAAATAAATTTATAATTTTTTTTCATAACTAAACCTCACTACTATAAATAGTATAACATATTTTTTTACTTAGGACATTATTTTAACCAAATCTTATATCTTATATCGTGTAGTATTCTTATAATTTCTGATAGAGAAAAAAAGATAATTGCACAAATATCAGAAATAGCCCAATATTTTAATGCAATAATAAAATCAAATTCATTGGTTTCACCACCCATGACAATACCAAAAATAAAACCTAAAGCAATTGTAAGCCATGCAATAACAAATAATAAACTTGCAAGAAGATTATTATCTCTAAGCATATTTTCGAATCTTTGATTAAGATTATTTTCTATATATTCATGACAATTACATTTTGGACAACCATCAGAAATATTTTTAATTAAAGTACCACATTTTATACAAGTATATTTTTTATTATTTTTGTATTCCTCTAAAGAATTATAACTATCCATATATCATATCTCCTTTTCTTAAATAACATTATATCACATTTCTAACTGTCAGTGCATATATTTCTAACTAGTGGCTATTATAAAATTAATGTAGGTGATTAGGATGAAAGATAATAAAAGTTTACACAACGATTATTATTACTATAACATTGTAAGAATTAATATAAAAAAACATCGAAAAATGGCTAATTTAACTCAACAGCAACTAGCCGATAAAATCGATGTTTCAATGCATTATATTTCACAAATTGAAAGTGCTAATCCAAATAAATATTTCACTTTAGTAGTTATTGGTAGAATAGCAGATGCACTTAATATTGATATTAAAGAATTATTTGATGAAGAAAATATTAATAAATAAATTATATTTTTTTTACATATGTAGCATTTAAATCTTTTAAACAAATATACCCACTTGGAGTTTTTGCCCAATAAGATGAATTATTATTTATTATTTCAAGAGCAGTAAAAACTGTTCCTTTTTTGTATAGTGCTAAAGAATTCATATTTTTATATAGACTATTTTCTTTACCATTTTTAGTAAGTTCAGATACTTTCTTAATCCTAAAATTAGTTCCTGGTCCAGTTCTCACATACATATTATATAAAGTTTTATAGTCTCCTTTAACGTATTCTTCGTTTTTTCTTATTTCACTAATCTTTTTAAAAATATATCTTTTATTTTGCTGTTTATAATAATCATTTATAATTAAAGTATTATCATCCATTACCATATATTTTGTGGGATCTACGGCATTTACTAAACCCCAGTCTCCCCTTATACTTTGCCAATTATTAACAATGCTTTCTTTATTATCATAAACTGCTATTTCTAAGTCTAAATGAGCTTTTACATTACCCGTGGTACCATCATCAAATAAATAATCTCCTTGATTAAACTTTTGCCCTACTTTATAATTAATTATCTTATTTGGATGAGTCATCATTACAACTGCAAATCTTGCTACTCCATCAGCACAAAGTACCTTTTCATTTGAGGTAAGCCATATTGTATAAGAATTATTTCTTTTTACATAGATTTTAGATACATACCCTGAAAATGGTGCATATATTTCTTTATATCCTCCCCTTGCGGAAACATCGATTGCTTTTCTATTTTTATGAGAAAAAGTATTTGCTCCAAAACCTTGCGTTAAATAATAACTTTTTTTAGGAAATTTAAACACTTCCATTATGATCATCCTCCTTTTTATTAAAATAATATGTAAAGACCATTCCTACAATCATTGTAATTGTTTCAGTTGGTATTTGATTTTTAACTGATAGATAAACAAACACAAATGTAGCCGCTAAAGTAATAATCGTTTTAACTTGTAATAAACATTTTATTAAGTTTTTCATAATTACCTCCATAATAATTTATGTAAAATTTATGTTTATAGATAGTTAAAATGAATTAAATTTCATTAAAAGTTACTTCTTTTAAGAAAAATGTTATATAATAATATTATGTAGGAGGAACTATGTTTTTATTTAAACTAGAAAGAAAATTAAAATCTTATTCCAGATGGAATAAATGTTATACTAAAGAAGAAAGAAAAATGAAAGCAAAAGATGAAACAATTTATGATAATTTTTACTCTTATGCTAGCCAAAACCCAAAAGATAATGCAATAAATTATTATAATAGAATTTTTTCTTATGAAAAAGTTTTAAAAATGATTGATAAAGCAGCCCAAAGTTTAACCTATTTAGGCGTTGAGAAAATGGATATTGTTACATTACTACTTCCAAATATTCCTGAAGCTGTAATACTTTTTTATGCACTTAATAAAATCGGAGCAGTTAGTAATATGGTTCATCCTCTTTCAAGTAATGAGGAAATAAAAAATATTTTAAAAAATAATGAAAGTAATATTATCGTAGCAATTGATGCTTCCTATGATAAATTATATGATATTACTGAAGGAACAAAAGTTACAAAAATAATTGGTGTATCTGCCGCAAATTCATTACCATTATTATTAAAAATTGGTTATAAATTAAAAATGTTTAATAAATATACTATACCATGTAAAGAAAACTTTATAAGTTATAAAAAGTTTTTAAGACATAAAAGGCCTTTTGAATATAAAAAATATTACAATGTTATTGATAAACCAGCTTGTATATTACAAAGTGGTGGTACTACAGGTATTAGCAAAGGAATAGTTTTATCAAATGGTAACTTTAATAGTTTAACTGTACAAGAAATAATAATGCTTAAAAAACTTGAAAAAGGTGATAAGATTCTTGCAATTATGCCTGTGTTTCATGGATTTGGTTTAGCTCTTAGTGTAAATTCAATGTTATGTCTTGGTAGAGAGGTAATATTAGTTCCAACATTTAAAGCATCAGAATTTGCAAATATTATTAATAAATATAAACCTCAAATGATTATCGGTGTGCCAACTTTATATGAAGCTTTACTTCAAAGTGATACTAAAGATTTATCATTTGTAAAATATGCGGTTGTCGGTGGTGACTCTTTATCAAAAGATTTAGAGCTAAGAATAAATGACTTTTTCAGAAAACATAACTCTAATGTAGAAATAAGTCAAGGTTACGGTATGACCGAGTGTTTAGCGGGTGCAATTGCAAACTTTGATTATCATTATAAAACTGGTGCTATTGGTATTCCTGGACCTGGTAATGATGTTAAAATTGTTAAGCCATTTACTCAAACTGAAGTTAGAAATAACGAAGATGGTGAAATATGCATAAGTGCTCCAACCGTTATGCTTGGTTATTTAAATAATGAAGAAGAAACAAATAAAGTTCTCCAGGTGCATAAAGATAGTTATACTTGGCTTCATACTGGTGATATTGGCTATATTGATAATGATGGTATAGTATTTTATAAACAAAGACTTAAAAGGATGATTATTTCAAGTGGTTATAATGTATATCCTCAACATGTCGAAGAGGTTATTCAGTCACACGATGCTGTACTTACTTGCTCCGTTGTTGGTATACCTCATCCATATAAAGTTGAGGTTCCTAAAGCCTGTATCGTTCTTAAAAATGATGTTATAGATAACCCTATACTTCGTATGAATATTAAGAAATATGTTGAAAGTAAACTCGCAAAATTTGAATGGCCTTATAAATATGATTTTAGAAAATCACTTCCTAAAACTAAAATGGGTAAAATAGATTTTAAGAAGTTGCAAAACGAAGAATTAGAGGAAAAAGAAAAGAAAGACGCATAATCTTTCTTTTTAATTTATCTTTTTTTAGCATTAATATTATCTATTTCTTTAATAATATTTTTTGTATCAATTGAAGATTTAACAACATAAGTAATTAAAATAATTAAACCTGTGATTACTATTATAGGTGTATAATTCCTTGATGAACTTGATGTGTCTTTTTTTAAATGATCTAAGCAATTATCTTTACCATCAGCATAACATTGAACAATATCTTTATCACCATTTTCATATGCTTCATTAATAACACTTTCAAGTGAAGTACTATAAGCAGATGCTGCATATAAATCACTAATTACTACAAAAGGTGTTGCTTCATGACTAGCATCTTCGAACCCAGCATTTTTAAATGCATCAGCCACTTTTTTGCCTAGCTCATAATCCTTACCTTCTGCCCAATCAACATGGTCAACATAAAGCTCTTTTTTTACAATAGTAAATGTTTTTTCATATCCATCAAGTCCTTTTAAATATTCTTCTTCTTTTTCACAATAAGGACAACCACCAGCTTCGAACATATAAACTTTAACTTTTGCTTTTGCATTAACAAGTGTTGGTATAAATAAAATTAATGTAAGTAACGCAAGTATTCTTTTTTTCATATTCTTCCTCCCTTAAACTAATTATAACACACTTTTTTATCTATGATAAGGTGTTTCTTCACTATATAATGTATAATATAATGATGGACTACAATAATCCGTATAAAAAATACCTTGATAGGCATACATAGTCATACCATTTTCCGTAATACCCAAAAGTTCAACACCCTTTTCCTTTAAAAGTGCATGTCCATATTCAAATTCAAAAATACCTTTGTTAATATTTGAACAAACATCTTTTACATAATTTTTTATTGTTCTATCTTCAGGTTTCATATTTCCTCCGTATAAGTATCTATTTTAAAGATAAATACAATTAAAGTCAATAAAAAAACTTGTTATACCCTAACAAGTCTTGATTTTCCATCTTCATAAAGAGGTCTATGAATTGCAATTTTCATTTTAGAATAAAATTCCATCTCATCCTTTAAAAGATAATTTGTATATAAAACAAAATATTTACCTTTTTTATCATTATATATGAAAGCAATTCTACCTTCATCAGGATTTAATTTAGAAATTGATTTTAATACATTAAATTCATAACCATCAATTACCTCGGTTTGCTCTTTAACGAATTTATATTCATTAAGTGCTAAATCATTTTTAACAAGCTCTATAAATTCTATTATATCTTTGTTAGATTCTTTAAGATAACCCTCAATATATTCTTTATTTTCTAAACTTCTTGCAGAAAATAAATATACACTATTTCTAAAATAAGAATGTTGCTGATAATATTCTCTAAACATCTTTTCAGGAAATTTAATCGACATATTAAATTTAGTTAAATAAACATTATTTTCATCATTTGGTATATAACTAGTCTTAAACCTAACATCACTTTTAAGTAGTGACTTATAAAATTTATGAAAATTCTCAGAATTAAATGATACATCAAATACTTTGTTTTTTGTTATTTTAACCATTACCTTAGCATTTGGATAATATGTTACTAAAGATATTTTAGAAAATTTTGTATTAAGTTCTTTTCTAAATAATCTTTGAACTTTAATATCATCACCATTAACAGTTACACATTTATACTTACATAGTGCATATATAACAAGAAGTAAGCACTCAATTGTAAGTAAACTATAACCAATAATTAATTTAAGTGATATTGAAAAGTAAATACAAAATAAAGCTATTGTTATTGTAGCCATAAAAACAACTGTACCAATCCATTTTTGATAAAATACATTATAATTATTATCATCATTTTTGGCAAAAATAAATTCAGGTTTTAAAAATAAAATTATTGTATTAATTATAACAAAAAAAACTGCACATACAACACATATTACACTTTTTATAACTGGACTCATAACTCACCTATTTTAAAGTAACAAGACCACAGTCATCGTCAGCTTTACAAATTTTTTGTTCCTCATTAAGTTTTACTTCTTTTTCAGTTCCATCAATTAATCTTATAACAACTTTATTACCTTCAGTAGCAATGATTTCAGCATCAAGATTTTCAAGTTTTAAACCAACACTAATATTCTTATATTCTTTTGTTTCATTTTTATAAGTAACATTTAGTGCTGTATAACCTTCCTCTTTCTTATTTCTTTTCGCAAAAATAAATAATCCTGTAATTAAAATAACTACTGCAAGTACAATTGGAACTATTTTCTTACTTTCCATAGTCTCACCCTTCCTATTATAATTATAGAGGAAAAAGTCAAAATAGTAAAGTGATTTTCAAAAAAAAATTTATGACTCGTAATCATAAATTCCGTGCAACTTTTCCATATCTGAATTTGATAAACTACTTACTGTCCAACCATCAGAGGTATTAACTACATAAAAATCAATTGTATAACTAGTTTTTTCATTTGTTTCTTTCATTTTATTAAGTTTATAAGTAACAAATTTTTCTGCATCATATTTACCATCTTCATCCTTAAACTCATTAGGATTTTCCGCTAAAAAAGTTGTTGCATCTTTTTGAGCTTTATATAAATCATAAACATTTACTTTAACAGTAATTGTGGCTTCATCACCATTATAATCTTCATTTGTTATTTCATAAGAAAGATCTGTATATTGTTTTTTCAAAATATCCTCATATTTTTTAGAATTATCTTCATTTAAATTTTCTTTATCAATAACATTTTTCATATCGACTAATACTTTATCATCTAAATTTTTATAATTATCTAAATATTTTTTAACTGCATCGGTAGCACTCTTACCACAACCTGTTAAAAATAATGATATAACTAATAATACTAATAAACATTTTATCTTTTTCATATTCTTATTATTGGTAATTTTTTTAAAATTATACAGTTTTATAACAAAGTTTTATTAAATCATAAACTTTCTTTTCTGATTCTGATATAGGTCCATTTAGTTTTTTAGTTATATTTTTCTTCATACATTCGATGTTCTTTTCATCCCTATTAAACCATTCATAATAAATAAATTTAAATTTTTCCATATCATTATTTTTAATTAATTTATCCACTTCATATAAAATTTTATTTTTTATGTTTTCCTCATTACGAAGTGCTTCGCCCTTAATCTGTTTACCATTCTTTTTATAGTTTATATTTTCCTTTTTCATAAACTTTGTATAATTTAATATTTTTTCTTCATCAGTTAATAGCAAACTACTTTTATATGTGCTTTCCCCATTATTATTAAACTGGACTCCTAAAGCGGTATAATCATCACAAAAAACTAATGGTATATCCTTTAAAAAAGATTTATCAAGAATAATGTTATATTCAATTAAATCGTTTAAAACATTCGAAGATACTTTATATACATAGCATTTTTTAGTAATAAGTTCATCATCCAAAAGCCATTCATAAAATGGATAATATTTATCTAAAAAATTAAATGTTATGTTGTTAATAATCATATTTTTCCCCTTTCATAAACTAAAATAAGAATCAAAAGACCAATAAAAAAAATATTACAAAATAAATTACTAATAATAAAGTATACAAAATATGCAAAACTATACCCTAAAACTAACAAATTTAAATTAATTATTATAAAGAATAAACCACAGACTATTAAAATAATTCCAAGTATATAAAAAAATATTAACTTCATAGTATATTTATATTTATAAATTTAGAAAAATATTATATAATTTTATTGGTGATAATATGAGTTTAATAAAATATATAATCGTGGCTATAATACAAGGATTAACTGAACCACTTCCAATATCTTCCTCAGGACATATGTATTTATTTAAAAGTATTTTTAATACAAATATGGCCTCGGATCTAAATTTTGAAATAATTTGTAATTTTGGTTCATTTTTAGCAATTCTTTTTATATTTAGAAAAGATGTTATAAAACTTATTAAAGATTTTTTTACTTATATTTTTAATAAAGATAGTAGAGACAAAACAAAATATGGTTTTAAATATGCATTATATATTATAATCAGTACAATTCCTGTTGGACTTTCTGGACTTTTTCTAAAAGATTTTATCGAAGAAAAACTTACAAGTGTTAAAATATTAGGTTTTGCTTTTTTACTTACTGCTTTAGCATTATTTATTGTTAGAAATATTAAAGGTGAAAAAGATGATAAAGATATTACTTTAAAAGATGCAATTATTATCGGTTTATTTCAAATGATTACTATTATGCCTGGTATTAGCCGAAGTGGTACAGTACTTGTTGCTTGCCTATTATGTAAACTTAAAAGAGAAACTGCTTTAAAATATACATTTATGTTATATTTTCCAGTAAGTGTTGCCGCAATGGGTCTTGGTGTTAAAGATATGTTAGGTGCTCCGAATATGACCTCTTTAATACTTCCATATGCTATTGGTATGGTAATTGCTTTAGTAATAACATTATTTTCTTATGAATGGCTTTCTAATACCGTTAAAAAAGGGAAACTAATTTACTTTTCAATCTATTGTCTTTTACTTGCAGCATTCATATTCATATATTTTAGATAAAAATAATAACAAATTTGTAATAAAAAAAATGAAAAAGCATATATTATAATTAGAAATTTTATAAAAAATATTGATTTTATATATAAAATATAGTATATTAATATTGCATTTAGAGAGAAAATGTAAGTCGCTCTCGGGTGGTGCGAGTTATAAATAATCCCGAACGAGAAATGTTAGTCGCTCCCGGATGGTGCGAAGTATAAATTATTCCGGATGAAAATATTTGAAAACTTTATCATTTTTGATAGAGTTTTCTTTTATAATATGGTAAAATTATTATAGGGGGAGTTGATATAAAATGAAAATTCAAACAGGCTATATTTATCACATTAAAGATTCTTTTTTTAAAAAAGTTAATTCAAAAGGATTAATGATTAATCACGAAAATGGTCACGCACGACCAACATATTTTACAATAAGAGACAATAATATTTTATGGTTTATTCCATTAAGTAGCAAAGTAGAAAAGTATAAAAATATAATAGATAAAAAAATACAAAAATATGGTAGTTGCAGAACAATAATGATTAGAAAGATAGCAAATAAAGATTCTGTTATTCTGCTGCAAAATGCTTTTCCAATTTTAGAAAAATACATAGATCATCCACATATGCTGAATGGCAAACCACTAAAAGTTGTTAATGTATTAAAAAAAGAAATTTTGGAAAATTTTAAATATATGCTTATAAGCAAAAAAGCAGGGTTAAATTTATTTTTTACTGATATCGATAAAATTAAAAAAATTATGTTAGAAGAATTAGAACAACAAAAATCATTTAGATAACGTCATATTCTAAATGATTTTTTATATTATATAATCATAAAAAAACAGATAACTAGTATCTATTTTTTCTTTGGTTTATCTTCAACAGTATCAGCAAGCTTTCTTAATGTTTCAGCAGCAGAATTTCTAACTTCTTTAGCAGCTTTTTCAACTGCAGGAGTTGCTTTTTCAGCAGCTAGTTTTACAAGTTCAGTAGCTTTATCTTTAATTTCAGTTGCCTTTTTAATTGCAATTTCCTTTGCTTTTTCTTTATCTAAAGCTCTAATTTCATTTTGAAGTTCTGTAACTTTTTCAGTTATATTTTCTTTAACTTCATCAGCATCCATATTTTTAACTTTGTTTAAAAGTTCATTGCATTTGTCCATTAAATCTTTTCTTGTTTCTTTACCAGACTTTGGTGCTAAAAGTAGACCTAATCCTAAACCTAAACCCGCTCCTAAAATAAATTTACCTTTCTTATTCATTTTCATCTTCCTCTCTTTCTTTTCCTTTTAAAAATATTTTTGTAAATACACTTGTAAAAAAATCCAAAAATCTATCAAATACTCTGTTTACTTTAAATGATGCTGCATTAATAATATCAAACACTGGATTAAGTGTATTAATTTTCTTATCAACATTATCTATGATATCTTGTGCTTTAGTCATAAAATTTAATAATTTTACTCCTATAACAATTCCTATAATAATTAGGATAATCAATAATAAGTATATTAAAATTGGTAGAAAACTATTCAAAAAATCTATCATTATTCTCCCTCCTTCGTATCGTACATTGAATCTATTAAATCAAATAAATCACTTTCTAATGTTTCATCTGATTTTTCAATTTTAGGTACTTCTTTAGTAATTTCTGTGTCCTCTTTTGGAGTAACTTTACTTTCAACTTCCTTTAGTTCATTTTCTAAATCATTATCCATATCAATTACTACATCAGATGTATCCTCTAAAAGTTCATCAATTGTTTTAATTTTCTCTGCAGTTTCAGTAGGTTTAGAAAGTGTTACAGTTTCACTTTGTTCATATATTGTACTTGAAATTGGTTTTTCTTTTGTTTCACCAAATGCTTTATCTCTTACTTTTTGAACATCAACTTTACTTTCATATTTTTGGATATCTTCTTTTTTATAGTCTCTATCAAGCACTCCATATACTGGAGATATTATCGGAGAAGGTTTAAACTTCTTCCTTTCTATAGTTTCCGTAGTTTCAATTTTTTCATACCTACCAAAATTTTCCCTTTTTTGCATTTTCTTTTTAGTTTCATATTCTAAAACATTGCTATATCTTTTCTGTGGTCTTACTGGCTGGACTGGTTCCTCTTTTGGTATAACTGGTTTAGAACTATCAAACTCTTCTTCATCAAAATCTAAAAATGGGAAAGAATTATTTTTAAATACTTCTTTTTCACTTTGAACTTTTGGTTCCTCTTTTGGAATTTGTGGTTTAGCATCAACTTTAACTTCTTTCTTTTCCTCTTTTACAGGTTCATTTCGCATTTCTGGAGTAATCTTTATTTGTTCAGTATATTCTTCTTCATCAAATAAAATATCTTTTACTTTTTTAAATAATCCCATATTTTCACCTTCCTATTTAACTAAATCTGTATCAATTTCTTCATTTTCTTCAGCATTTGTATCATCCTCATTTTGAATAATATCTAAATAATTATTATCATTTCCTTTTGGATTAAAAATGTTGTAAGTTTCATCACTAAACTTTTGAGATTTATTACTAGCAATAGACTCAATTGTCATATCATTATATTCTAAATCTCTTAATATGGTTACAGCATTTAATACTGCTAGATTAATATCATCATAATCTACCATCACTTCTATTTTAGCATAATTATACATAATTTCAATCAAATATTTATCATTTTCTTTTAAATTAATTTCAATATAACCAGTTTTGTTATCAAAATCTATTTTTTTACTATAAAATGCTTTATTATTTACATCATACTCAAACTCCACTTTTTTATAATAACTTATTAAATCAACATATAAATAATATTTATAATTTGCTGAGGAAAATACAGCATTATAATCATCATAACTATCAATACTAAGACCACTTGGTAAATAATATTTAAAAGCACGATTAACTTCATTATATTTACCAGTTTTATTAGCAAGTTCATTTAATAAAGAATCAGTATTCATATATTTTATATCACTGCATCCACATAAAGAAAATAAACCTATGAGTAGCAATATTAAAAATTTTCTTTTCATTATATCATCCTTACATCAATATTATATCACTATTTTTTTATTACTTCTATATATTTTATTTTAACGCCTTGAGAAGAAAATTTCTCTTCATATTCTGTTTTAGGGCTATCAGTTATATCACTATTATGCAAATCATAAGTTTCATTTATTATTTTGTAGCCATATGAAAGTAGACTTTCTTTTGAAAATTCATAAAAATCATCATTATCTGTTTTTAAAATAATATGTTTTTCACCTTTAAATAAATTATCATATAATTTTAAGAAATTTTCTGATGTAAGTCTTCGTTTAGTATTTCTTTTTTTAGGCCAAGGATCAGAAAAATTTAAATAAATTGTTTTAATTTTTCCATATAAACACTGTGGAATATCCATAACATCTATGTTAAGTATCTTTAAATTATCTAATTCATATTCATTAATTTTTTTTATTGCACTACAAATAACACTGGAATATTTTTCTACACCAATGTAATTAATATCTGGATGATTTAAACACATTCCAAGTAAGAAATTACCTTTACCCATACCAATTTCTAAACATATATCATTATTATTATTAAATAAATTATCAGTTAAAAAATAGTTACAACTATTTAATATTTCATCCATATTTTTAGGGTTTCTCATTCTCATAATAACACTTCCTTTTTTTAAACATATATTATCATTAGAAAGGAATGCCTATGAAAAAAAATAGAAACTCATTTTTTGAAAATCAAAATATGATGATGCCTCAAAATGGTTTTATGCCAAATATGATGCCAATGAATAACCAATTTTATAATCAAAATAATATTGATTTAGAGGAAAGACTTGCAAAGATTGAAAGACAAATTGCTAGATTAGATAAAAGAATATCAAGTCTTGAAAATACTAGTTATTCCACTGATGACATTAACATAGATTCTAATAATATGTATATGCTTTAATTATAAATTATCATAGCGCTAAAACAATATATTTGTTCTTCACCACACACTGCTATAGCAACCTGAAACTTAATATCTATTATATCATAGTTTCCCTCATTTAAAAAAAGATTTATTACTTTTTCTAAATCTTTTTCATGACTTTCATCAAATAATTTTACTTTCATATGCCTTCACCTATTATAGTATAAAACATAGATTTTAAAAATTTTGTCGAAGAAAGGATTAACTTTCTTTTTTTATGTTCATATATTTAGGCATTTTTGCCTCAATAACGATTTCTTTTTTTGTAACTGGATGAATAAAAATAACTTTATAAGCATGTAAACATAAATTTCTCATACCATCTTTTTTACCATATTTTTTATCTCCATATATTGGATGATTTATACTTTGCATAGCCACTCTTATTTGGTTTTTCTTACCTGTTAAAATATTTATATTTACTAAAGTTTTATTATTTTCATTATCAATAACTTCATACTTAGTAATAGCTTTCTCACCTATTTTTTCATTTTTAGTATCATAAACCATTAAAGTTTTAGTTTCCTTTAAATAATTTGTTATGGTTCCACTTTTACATTTAAAACTTCCGTGGCATAATGCATAGTAATATCTTTGAACACTTTCCCAATTATCTTGCATAATTTTTTTAACCTTATCATTTTTTGCAAAAATAACTATCCCACTTGTATCTTTATCAAGTCTATGAATTATAAATACTTTATTATTTTTATTTTTTCTCCATAAATATTCATGAACTTCGTGATACAAAGTTTTTTCTTTTTCTTTATCATTTGCAATTGTAAGAATGCCACTTTTCTTATTTACAATTATTAAAAATTTATCTTCGTATAAAATATCTAATTTTTCTTTTTCCATAATTAGAATTATAACACTTAAGATACATATTTACTACTACTTTTACTTAACAAGTATAAATAGTTTACACAAAATTCCAACTGTTTTTTAAACTTTTTACACATTTTTCCATAAAGAAAAGGGTTTTTAACCCTTTACTACGATATTTACTATTTTATTCGGAATAACTATAACCTTAACAATTTCCTTACCATTTGTAAAGTTTTGAACATTTGGAAGTGCAAAAGCTTTTTCCTGAAGTATATCAGATGGTGTATTAACATCAACCTCAAGTTTTCCTCTTACTTTACCATTAACAGATACTGCTATGGTAACAGTTGTATCCTTAGTTTTTTCTTCATCATATACTGGCCAAGTACTATTTACAATCGGGCTAAAACCAATACTTTCATTTAACTCCTCAGTAATATGTGGAGCTATTGGATTTAAAAGTGTAAGAAGTAATCTATAATCTTCTTTAGAAATTGATTTTACATCTTGATAAGCATTTGTCAAAATCATTAAACTTGATACGGCTGTATTATAGGCCATATTATCTAGGTCATACGTTACTTTCTTTATAGTTTGATTTTGTATTTTTTCTAAATCTTTAGTAAAACCTACATTATCATTTAAAGTATCTTTTAATCTTATAACTTTATCGATAAATCTTTTACATCCTTTTAAACTTTCTGTACTCCAAGGAACATCTTCTTTATAATCACCCATAAACATTTCATAAAGTCTTAATGTATCAGCACCAAATTCATTAACAATATCATCTGGATTGATAACATTACCTTTACTTTTACTCATTTTTTCATTATTAGAACCAAGTACCATACCATGACTTACTCTTTTATAAATCATTTCTTTATTAGGAACTAGACCAATATTATACAAAAATTGTACCCAGAACCTTGCATAAAGCAAATGTCTTGCTGTATGTTCCATTCCTCCATTATACCAATCAACTTTACCCCAATATTTCATTGCATCCATTGAGGCAAATTCTTTATCATTATGTGCATCCATAAATCTTAAGAAATACCAGCTTGATCCTGCCCAGTTTGGCATAGTATCTGTTTCTCTTTTGGCATCAGCACCACATTTAGGACATTTACAATTTACCCAATCAGTAATTTTTGCAAGTGGACTTTCCCCATCATCAGTTGGTTCATAGTTAGCAACATCTGGAAGTAAAACTGGAAGTTCATTTTCAGGAACTGGAACCCAACCGCATTTAGGACAATTAATCATTGGAATTGGTTCACCCCAAAATCTCTGTCTAGAGAAAATCCAATCACGCATTTTATAGTTATTAACTACTTTAGCTTTACCCATATTAACAAGTTTTTCTGTTATTTTTTCTTTGGCTTCACTAACTGTAAGTCCGGTAAATTCCTCACTATTAACAAGTTTAGGATTTATAGGAAGATAATCCTCTTTTTCATAGGCTTTTTCATTTATATTTCCACCTGAAATAACTTCGATCATTTCCAAATTATGTACTTTTGCATATTCATAGTCTCTTGCATCATGGGCAGGTACTGCCATAACTGCACCAGTTCCATAACTACCTAGTACAAAGTCTCCGACAAACACAGGAACTTTTTTTCCATTAACAGGATTAATTGCTTCGATACCCTTTAAAATGCAACCTGTTTTAGTTTTATTAAGACTAGTTCTATCCATATTAGATTTTTTTGAGGTTTCTAAAATATAATTTTGTACCTCTTCTTTATTTTGAATCTTTGGCATTAATTCTTTAATCAAATTTCCGTCTGGAGCAATTACAAAAAATGTAACACCATAGATTGTTTCAATGCAAGTTGTAAATATTGAAAATTTTCCTCCTGTTGTAAGTTCTATTTCAACTTCAACTCCAGTTGATTTTCCAATCCAATTTATTTGACCTAATTTAACTCTATCAGCAAAAGCAGTTTCCTCAAGACCATCAAGAAGACTTTGAGCATACTCACTCATCTTTAACATCCATTGACTTTTTTCTTTTTGAACAACAGTACTTCCACATCTTTCACATACTCCCCCAGCGGCATCTTCATTTGAAAGAACCGTTTTACAAGTATTACACCAATTTACAGGAACAGTTGCTTTATAAGCCATATTATGCTCATAAAATTTCAAAAATTGCCATTGAGTCCATTTATAATATTCCGGATCAGTTGTAGAAAATTCTCTATCCCAATCAAATGAAAATCCAAGTGTCTTCATTTGCCTTTTAAAAGTTGCAATATTTTCTTTTACAGCTTCTTTAGGATGAATGTGATTTTTAATTGCATATTGTTCTGCTGGAGCTCCAAAGGCATCCCAACCCATTGGATACAAAACATTATAACCCTCTAGTCTTTTCATTCTTGCTTTTGCATCTTGTGCAGTATAACTTCTTACATGACCTACATGAAGACCAGAACCTGATGGATAAGGAAATTCTACCAAAATATAATAAGGTTTCTTTTCACTACCATTAATAGCCTCAAAACATTTGTTATCTTCCCAATATTTTTGCCATTTTTTTTCAATTTGATTAAATTCGTTCATTATTTTCTTTCCTTTCCAAATATCTTCCAAGAAGTTCATACATCGCATATATAAGTCCAAATAATAATGCAAATCCTATTAATATTTTAATGTAAAATGGAAGATTAATAAGTTCTATAATCATAAATACAATTGTTATTATAAAGGCATCAATTAAACTATAAATAAATGCCATTTTATTTTGAATAAGTAATTCTTTTGACAGTTTAAATTTTGCTATTAAATACCTAACTGAAAATAAATATTTTTCTTTATTTTTTTTATTTTTCTTATTTTTACGCATAACATTAAACATATACATGTCATATAAATATAGTACTACACATAAAACTATAAATACAATTAAACATACAATTAATACTCTTTTCATCTTTTCCTCCAATAAAAAAAGTAGTACAAAAGGGTGCATATTGCACGGTACCACCTTTAATTTAACTTATTTAATTGATACGGAAATTACCCCATTTGCATCCAAAAGCAAGTTCAATATATAGGTTTACTAATTTCCATCAACCATTAGTTTTCTATAAAAACAAATATATTTACTACTCTTTCTTCCTTTGCTTAAGCACATTATACAATACTTTTTTTTAAATTTCAATTAAATAATCATATAATTTCATAAACATTCTTATAAATCTAGATTCTAAGCCTTTACTTCTTAGTTTTTTAATAGCAATTCTCTTCTTTTTAATTTCCATATTACTAAATACAATTTTATATAGTTGCTCTTTTAATTTAGTTTTAATTTTTAAATCAGTAATAATTGAATTTATATCTTCATTAATAATTCTTGCTGCATCTATTTCGATATCTTTACCACTACAATTAACAGTTAATTGTTTTGTTGTATCTACTTCCGGTACACTAACTATAAAACTATCATCTTTTACATTAATAGAGTATGCACTACTATCAAGTTTTTCTCCATTAATAAATACCTCAACTTTACTTGCTTCCTTAGTATTTCTAAATATAATATTATAATCTCTTGTCGCAGGTATTATTGCAGTTTTCCCCTCTAAAGGATGAATTATTAAACTATAATTATTTTGCATATAATTGTAATCAATTGCACTAATTACATAATAACCTTGCTCATAAAGTCTTGTAACTCCATCATCTTCATATAAATGATATGAATTACTTTTACCAGGAAATACGTGAATATCTAATTTTTCTGGATTTCCTGTAAAATTATAATTTGAGGTAATACTTGCCATTGGAATAATTGCTCCTGCTTTTGCAAATACAGGATAATCTTCATCTTTATGGAAAGTTATATATCTTTTATCACCAACAAATTTTTTACCAGTTTTAAAGTCATACCATATTCCTTTAGGTATAAATGTTCTTTGAACAGACCTATTCATTACATTATCCATTGGTTTTGTAATTGGACAAACAAAGAATTCACTTCCAAAGTAATATTCATTACGATACTCCGGTTCATCATACATTTCAGGATAGTTATAATAAATTGGTTGAATAAGTGGCATACCTTTTTTAGCATAGTAATAGTTCTCAGTATATAAATATGGTATTAATTTATGTCTTAAATTTGTATATTCTTTTACAATATTATAAGTTTTATAATCCCATAGCCAAGGCTCTCTTTTATAATAAATGCCTCTTTTTGCACTAAATCTAAATATTGGACTAAATGTACCAAACTGAACATATCTCATATAAAGCTCAGCATCCTCAATGCCATCTTTAAAACCACCAATATCATGACTCCACCAAGAAAGTCCTATATTACTAGCACTGCTATTAAAAAATGGTAAATATTTAAGCGTATTCCAACTTACTATTGTTTGGCCCGAATATAAAACTGCATTTTTATGTGAAGCTACCATTGTATTTCGTGCAAGAAGCATTGGTCTTTTATATTCACTTTGCATAAAGTCTTTTATATGATAATAAGTAAGTGCTCTAAGAGATTTAATATCTTTTTTATAATCAATAAAGTAAAAATCAATATCAAGTTTTGTAAGAGGATTAATTAGTTTTTCAAAATATAAAATTATAAACATTTTATCAAATGCTAAAAATGGTATTGTTTCATTATTTTTGTAATTTAATTCATCAGCAAACTCTGGATAGGCTTCTTCAGTTGGTTTAATTCCTTCGGTTGGATCAAGTTCAAGTCCAAGTCTAACTCCTCTTTCATGAAGATAATTTGTTAGTTCTGTTGGACTATAAAATAATTCTTTATTAAATGTAAAACCTGTTTTATTAGCTAAAATATTATCTTTATTTTTAGTATGCCAAAATTCATTTAAAAGAAGTACACTAATTGGTATTTCATTATTATTAAAGGATGTTAATAGTGCCTTAACATTATCCATTGAATAAATTATATCTCTATTCCACCATACACCAAAAGCATATCTAGGAAGTAGTGTAGGAAGTCCAGTTAAAGCAAAATAATCTTTTAAGCAAAGACCAAAGTCTCTTTTATACATAAATAAATATAAATCAATATGACTTTCCGTAGATTTATTTAATATACCAAGTTCATTAGTAATTAATGGATCAGAATCATCTAAAGTTGCAAAGCCATCTGTTGAATATAACCCTTTTTCAAGTTTATTGTAAATTCCATTATAGTTATCAAGAGAAAATGAACTTGCTAAAAAATTTCTTGCTTCAGGATGTCCATAGTACCATATTTTATCCGTATTAAGTAGTTTAACTTTTAAATTAGTATCTGGTGCAAAAGATGGTCCTTTAAAAGGTTTTTCTTTCATATATTGAAGAGTAAAATATTTAGTGGTTATTACCATATATTTATCATCCTCTTCGAAAGTATAACTAGGTACAGGAAAATTACGATTTGAAACTAAATCGGTTAAATTATCAACAAAATTACCTGATACTGAATACTCAAGTCTAACAAGTCTATCTGTAAGAACTGTTATTCTATAAAAATCACCTTTATGTACTGCAGTTGGTAATGATAATCCATCTTTTTCATTAACTGTAAAATGTTTTCCAAAACTAGCCATAATCTACCCTTCCTATCATATCAATAATACCATATATATTTTTTTCTTTCAATTAGATTATGAAAAAAATGCATTTTTTTATTTACTACTATATTATTCTTACTAGTCAATTTTTAAATTTAAGTAATGAATAACAACCTTGTTTTTTTCCAAATATACATAAGGTATATTATTACTTTCAAAGTATTTAATAAGATACTTATAATTAAATATATCAATTGTATCATCCAAAACATCATTAATTAAATCAATATCTATTAATTACTGTTAGACACAGTTAAGTTAATGGGGTCCTATAGCCCTAACTTACTGTGTATGGATTTGAATATGTTCCATAACCTGATAACTTGGCTTCAGAGGATAAACTAATAACAGGACGGACCCCATTACTGCTACCAACACCATAGTAATTAATGTAACCCGAAGAATACACAATAAACCCATAAACAAAGCCATTTGAAGGGGAAGTGCCAGGCGACCCCGACCAATATATTTGGTTTGTATACAAGTAATATGAACTATTATTAGAATATGAACTATTATCAGAGTGATATACTCCTCCCGCCATTGATACTTCATCCGCCGTTATAAGTCCCACTGGATATTCTAACTTTTTATTTCCTATACTACTTCCTTTTGATGTAAATTTATCACTTGCTGTTGTACATGTTAATATTGGTGTTTTATTACTTCCCAATCTTCCCAGTGCACCATAGTCAAAATATCCAGTTGATGTCCATGCAGCTGTTTGTGTTGATGATGGACTTCTATCATTACAAAATATTTGATCTTGTGATACTAATTTTTTTGTTGCTGCATCTTTTTCTAATGTTGTTTCTGCATACCAATTATCAATTGTTGTTTTTATAGTACTTGGTGTATTAGTTCCATATTGCTGTCCTAATGTATACATATATCCTACATACTCTGAATTATTATAAGCTCCATTATTAAATGCACTTGTACCTATTTGAGTACCTGTTCCTGTCATTACTACTTTAGTACTTTCTGTTGGTGCTGTTGTTCCTGTATATATCATTCTTATAGAACCATCACCATTTATTCTGATTATTCTCCAGTAAATATATTTTCCTGTTCTATCTTTTCCAAATTTTACCCAGTTATTATCAACTGCACCTCTGAAATAATATGACTTCATTCCTGTTGTTGCAGTATAATCATCATCAGCTTTAAATAAACCTTCATTTGTTTTTGCGACTTTACTAAAATCTGGAGTTGTTTCATTTACTGTATTATTTGCAAGAATTGTTTTCCATCCTCTATTTTCTAAATCTATTACATCAGATACTGCTTTATTTCCAACACCATCTTTTACCCATAAATAGTAAGTTCCCTCAGTGTTTATTGTAGTATTTAAATTATATATTTTTCCACTTATTGTAGTCCAACTTGTTGGTTCTACAGTATTACTTGTACTAAATCCATAAGCTTTTAAACCTTCATTATCAGTTAATGTTGCTGTTATAGTTTTACCATTAACTTTTAAATTAGATATTACTGGTTTTTCTGTATCAGTTACTACCTCAAAAAATAAATAACATCTATCTGAACCTATAAATGAAAATCCTATTTTACCAGTTATATTATCATAACTTATGACTTTTCCTTTATTTTCACAATGCGTTTTTTCTTCATTAATTTTATAATTACCTATAGGAATAGTATTTGAATTTGTTTCTACTCCATTTGCATCTTTTATCATTATTGCTAAATTACTTTGTTTCCTTTTTTTAGTTTTAGTTTCTTCATTTTTATTTTTATAGGTAATATTGAGTATTACTACCCCTATAACAATAAATACGAACAATATAGTTTTTACTTTTTTCTTCATAACCACTCCAATTCCCATAAATAGGGGCATCAGTTTTCTTAAAAGTTACGCATTTAGGAAAAAT
>CAKONK010000011.1 GCA_934097085.1 uncultured Bacilli bacterium | reverse complement strand
ATTTTTCCTAAATGCGTAACATTTGCGAAAAAACGAACAAGGTAAATACTGGTGTTGCGGGGTTTTTGTATAATTTTTTAATTTATTAATTATTTATAAAAAAAATAATAGTTTAGTGAACTATTAAATCTTCCATATCTTCTTTAATAATAAGGTTTTGATTTTTAATTTCTAAAAGTTCTTTTTTAGAATTTTTACCCATATGTGAGGGAATAATCTTTAAATTTTTATATTCGTTTAAAAATTGCTTTATATCATCTACGCCTAAATGAAAATTATTACCTATTTTATTAGTGGCATCACAAATTAAATAATCTGCATCTATAATATAATAAAGCAAATTATCACATATTGTGGTGTCTCCAGTAAAAACAATTTTTTTATCATTATATTTAAATACATAACCATAACAATTTTTCATTACACCGTGAACTGTTTTATAACTAGAAATAGTTAAATTATCAATTTTAATTACTTTTTTATTATCAATAAAATTAATTGTTTTATTAAGTAAAAATTCATAAAATAATCCTGGAAAACCGAGTTTTAATAGTTTTAAAACTTTCTTCCTATCTTTTTTACATATAACAATATTTAACTTTTGTTTTCTTTGATAAAAGTCTAATATTATAAATGGTAAATCAAAAAAGTGATCTGCGTGAGTATGAGTTATAAAGATATATTTAATTTGCTCATTTAAATTATTTCTTTTTAGTATTTTCATTGTTCCCTGGGGAAAATCAACCATTATATTATCATTTACTAAATATGCTGCCTGATTATCATTTGATATCATAGAACCTGTACCTATAAATTTTATATTCATTTTTTACCTCATAAGTAAATATTAATAATTTTTTCTAAAATAGTCAACTTTAATCTATAAAAACAAAAAAAATTTGTTATAATATTTTATAGAGGTATTTATGAAAATAGTTGAAATAAATGAAAAAGAATACAAGGATTTTTTTGATAAATCAAGTTATACACATTTTATGCAGTGTTATGAATGGGGAGAAGCCTGTAAAGGTAAAGGTTTAAAGCCATTATATCTAGGTTTAAAAGATAATGATAACTTAAAAGGTATTTGTTTATGTTTTGTAAAAGAAATGCCCTTTAAATTAAAATATTATTATGCACCAAGAGGACCAGTATTAGATTTTAATGATAAATCATTAATTAAAGAATTTTCTGTAGCAATAAAATCTTACTTAAAAGAAAATAACGGTATATACTTTAAGATGGACCCAGGAGTTGTCCTTCATACATTAGATGAAAAAGCCCAGCCTTTAAAAGAGGGTATTAATAATGAATGGTTTCATGATTATTTATTAGAGCTAGGATATAGTTTTAAAGGTTATACAAAATTATTCGAAGCAAATCAACCTAGATTTACATTTAGGATTGATACTAAAAAACCTATTGAAGAAATAGAAAAAAGTATGAATAAAACTTATTTAAAAACAATAAAAAGAAGTTATAACTATGATTTAGAAATAACAAACGATTATAATAATGATACTTTTTATAATTTAATGAAAGATATTGCTAATAGAGATAACTTTAATGGTTACCCTAAAAAGTTTTATGAAGATTATGATAAGTTTATGACTCAAGGTGGAAAAAGTATAAATATAACAATTAAAATTTATCCTGATAAGCTCCTTAAAAAAGCTGAAGATGAGTTAAAAGATTTAGAAACAAAAGTGGCAAACAAAGAAATACCTGAAAAGAAAATGGCTGATACTAATAATATTATTGCAAGATTAAAAAAAGATATTGAGGTATTTTCTGAATATAAAGGAAATGAAAATGGAATAGTTTCGCTAATACTTATTTGTCCTATAATTAATAATCAAATGTGGACATTATACATTGGAAATAATAGTCTTGCAACATATACTTTTGCAGTTAATCGTTCATATTATGAAGCTATGAAAATAGCAAGTGAAAAAAACTGTGAATTTTTAGATTTATTTGGTACATGTGGTGATCCTGGTACAAAAGAAAAAAATTATAACGGAATACACGAATACAAAAGAAAAATGGGTGGTACCTACACGGAATTTGTAGGTGAATATGATATAGTTAATAAACCATTTATTAATAAAATGCTTCCTATTATGTTAAAAATATATCGTAAATTAAGAAGAAAATGATTCTTCTTTTTTTGTTAAATAAAAAGATTACTTTCGTAATCTTTATAACCATACACCATAAGTTATTGCTATCATAGCAAATATTAAGCCAACAGTCCAAAATAATTTAACAATATCGGTTTCTTCCCAATTTAATTCCTCGAAATGATGATGAAGTGGTGCTTTTTTAAATATCTTTTTATTAAACTTTCTAATAGCAATAATTTGAATTAATGAAGAAGCTGCCTCAATAATGAATACACCACCAATTAAAAATAAAGAAAGTTCATGTCTAGTTAATATTGCAATAGTAGCAAGAGCCCCACCTAAAGAAAGTGAACCAAGGTCTCCCATAAACACTTTAGCGGGATGTGAATTATACATTAAAAATCCTATTAAAGCACCCACTAAGATAAATGAGAAAATGGCAATTTCTTGATATCCCTCAAGCCAACCACAATTCCAAGCAATTATACCATAAGCAAGAAATGCAATTGCGGAAAGACCTCCACACAAACCATCAAGACCATCTGAAATATTTACTGCATTAGCCATACCAACAAGAAGTAAGAAAATAAATAAACCAAATGTCCACCCTAAAGGAATATTAACGTGTAATAAAGAAAATCTTAAAGTTGTACTTCCCCCACTTTTCATAAATAGAAAGAAGAAAACTAAAGCAATAAACATTTGACACATAAATTTAGTTACTATAGAAAGTCCACCATTATTATGCTTTTTTACCTTTAGATAGTCATCAACAAAACCAAGAAGTGCATAAGAAAGAAATACAAATAAAAGTATTGCTAAATTATAACTCGAAGAAATGCTTTTCGTAATAAATAAATATATTAAACCAAGTATAACCGGAATTATAAATATTATTCCTCCCATAGTTGGAGTACCCTCTTTTAACTTATGTCTTTCAGATATTGTATCACTTACACTTTGACCAATATGAAACTTTTTTAAAAATGGAATAAGAATAACTCCACATATAATTGCACAAACAAAACCTAGCATTAAAGCCATTGCAGCTTTAGCAAGTATTAACATACTACATCACCTTTATACATATTATACCTTAAAAATAAATAAAAAACTTTATTTTTTGTGTAATTTTACACTTTCTTTTCACTATAATTTATTAAGGTGATTATTTTGATAGATAAAAAATTAATAAAAGAGAATAAAAAACTTGCTAAAAATTTTAAAATTATATTAATTATGGGCTACAAATATAAAAATGAAATTGCTCATATTGTATATAAAAATCTAATTAAAAGTAATGAAAAGGTATTACTTCTTAAAAATAATGGTTATTATATAAATAAAAAATATTATAAGTTAAATAATAATTTAAATTATGAAATTATAAATAACATATTAAAAAATGCAAAAGAAAAAGATGTTAAATATCTAATAATATGTATAAATAATAGTCATATTAAAAATAATTTATTAAAGGGGTTTAGCTATAATATAATGAGTATTTGTTCATTTATTGGAGATGACACTAAATATGTTTTAAAGGAAATTAAAAAAGTTAAAGAGGTTTTAGTATTAAATAATGATGAAAAATATAGTAAAATATTTAGAAAAAAATATAAAAATATCATTACTATTGGAAATAAAGGTACATATGAAATTGATAGATTTAATAAAACTTTTGAATATGAATATAATTTATATCATCTAAATACAAATGAAACAAATTTAATGTACTCCAAAACTATTGCAATTGCAATTTTAGTTTATATTGGATTTGATATTTCCTACTTAATATAAAAAATATAACAATTACTTGCTATATTTTAATAATTCATCTTTTATTTCAGTGGATAATTGATTATTTTTTTCAGTTAAATCATCAGTTGAGGCAACTGTAAAAGGTTTTAAAAATGTTACTTTTAAATTATTTTTAGAAAATCTATATTTTCCAGTTATTGCATAAGGTACAACAATAGCCCCGGTTTTTTGCGCCATTGATACAGCTCCATACTTTAAAGGAAGTAGTAAACTATCGTAATATTCATTACTTGTAATAATATTTGCACTTTCAAGTTCTAAAAGATATTCATTAACTCTATAAATATTATTTTTAATATCTTCTTTAGTAATTTTATTTTCTGAAAGTAGTTTTAAAAGTAAATCAGTTTGTGATACTTTTACCATATCCTTTTTCATAATTTTTTTAAACTTTTTAAAAGGAATTTCTCCGTTTACAAATTCATATATTTCTTTTAATTTATCGTTTTTACATGCAAGACTATTTCTTGTTCCCTCGGGATAAATACCTAAAGCATAGCCCTCATTTAATACCTCAATTGCTGATGACTTGGCATTATCATCATGAATACTTCTATCAACCGGAATGCAACCACTGGCTTTAAAAAAGAAAGCAAATGGGCTATCAAAGTATTCCTTTTTTGCCATATAATGAAGCATTCTTTTCGTAGATAATATTGGCAAACATTGATCAAATAAATGAACATGGTTCCCACATAATATTATTGGGCCATCCTTTGGCACTAAATGTTTATTTTCAAATTTTGGTCTATAATATGCTAAAAAAAATCCTCCGAGTAAATATTTATTTATTGTGTATAAAATTTTATGCTTTTCTTTCATAACTTTTTCCCTCCTTAATTAAATCTATTACTTTTTTTTCTAACTTTTCGGTTTCTTTTACAAAATCATCTGTTGTAACATAATAAGGCTTTCCTATAATTATTTTTGTTTTATAATTAAATGGCTTAGGTTTTCCTACAATAGCAAATGGAACTATTGGTTTACCAGATTTTCTAGCTATTGATACTGCTCCATATTTAAATGGCATAATATCATCTTTCGTTTTGTTTATTGTTCCCTCAGGAAATATGCAAACTACTTTATCCTCTTTTAATTTTTGAATTGCTTCATTTTTTGCTTCTGGATTTTTATTTTTTCTATCTACTGGAATAGCTCCCGTACTACGAAAGAAAAAATTTCCTAATTTTGATTTGAATAGTTCAATTTTTGCTAAATAATGAACACACTTTTTTGTAGTATATCCAAGTTCAAATGCATCAAAATAGCTTGTATGAGTTCCCGCATATAAATAACCACCTTTTGGAAGTCTATCTTTATGAACAACAGTCGGCTTCATAATAAGAACAAAAATGACTTTTAAAAATGGTCTAATTATGTAATATAAAATATTATTGTCTTTTTTTTCTTTCTTCATTTTCAAGTTCCTTAAATGCAACTTTTCCTACAAGTGTTTTAGGAAGTTTATCCCTAAATTCATACTCATATGGAAGTGAATATTTAGCAACATTTTTTTGCATTATTTCTCTTATTTCTTTTTCTATCTTTCCTTTATCTTTATAACCATCTTTTAAAACAACAAAAGCTTTTGCAACTTGTCCCTTATATGGATGCGGTATACCAATAACAGTTGAAGTTAACACTGCTTCATGAGTATTGATAATAGACTCAAGATAAGTTGGATAAACATTATAACCACTTGATACAATAATTCTTTTAATTCTTTGAGAAAAATAAATTAGTCCATCTTCGCCAAGATAACCTACATCACCAGTATGAAGCCATAATCTTCCATCTTCATGATATCTTAATGCTTGCATAGTTTCAGCATCATCATTTAAATAACCCATCATTACAAGTGGACCTGAAATACAGATTTCACCATCCTCATTAACTGGAGCAGTTTCATGTGTATCTGGGATCACTATTTTAAAATACATATCTGGAAGTGGCATACCCACTATTCCATCATTAAATATATTTTCTGGGGAAAGACAACAAGCCCCCGTTCCTTCGGTAAGTCCATAACCTACTCTAATTTTTGCATCTGAACCATGTTCGTATAAAAAGTCATTTACCTTGTCACGAAGCGTACTATTAAGAGCGTCGCCTCCGCATATAACAGATTTTACACACCTAAGTTCATTAGGTCCAACATTGCTTTCAATTAATGCTTCATAAAGAGTTGGAACTCCCACTATAAAATTTGGTTGATTTTTACGGATTATATCGCCAAACTTTTTAGCACTGAATGATGGAACCAAAATAACTCCCATACCTTTTGAAAGTGGTGTATGAATACATACTCCTAAACCAAAACCGTGAAATATTGGAAGCACTGATAATATTGTTGCACCTGGCTGTGCTTGTCTAATTACAGCTGTACAATCAATTGCAAGTGCATTAAAATTTAAATTTGATAACAAAATACCTTTAGGACTACCAGTTGTACCACCACTATAAAGAATAACCGCTGGATCATAAGCTTTTCTTGTAATATAATAATCTCCTTGATAATTTTTTGAACCATTTATAAAGTCTTCCCACATAACAATAACTTTATCATCTTTAGGAATCTTATATTTTCTTCCATTTAATACCCAATATATTCCCGCAAGAGGTAAACTCATATCTTCAGATGCTCTTGCAATAATAATTCTTTTTAAATTAGTTTTATCTTTTAACTTAAGTATTTTCTCAAAAACTACATCTATAACCAATATATATTTACTATTTGCTGAATTTATGTAAAATTCAAGTTCTTTTTCACTTGAAAGTGGATGAACCATATTGCAAATTGCGCCAATCATATTAACAGCATAAACCATTGTTATACCCTCCGGAGTATTTGGCATACAAATAGTAACATTGTCGCCCTCTTTTACACCATAGTTTTTTAAGGCTTTTGCACATCTTTTAATTCTAACGACAAATTCTTTATATGAAACCTTGCTACCATAGTATGAATACGCCATATTATTAGGATATTTTTCTGATGCCTCTATAATTAAATCTACCATAGAGAAGTTTGGATATTCCATATTCGCAGGAACATCTCCATAATATTTAAGCCAAGGTCTTAATTTTTTATCTAATTTCAACATTTTCGATTTTTTCATTTATATTATCCTCCAACAGTTTAGGGTTATTTAAAAAATATTCTAGTAATTTAATTGATTTTGCAAAATAATACCCATCGGCAATTCTTTCATCTATATTAACACCAAATTCAACTATTTTACGAATCTCTTCTTTCCCATTAATTACAACTACTTCATCCTTAATTTCTCCCATGGTGGCAAGTGTAGAACATGTACCAAAATCATTAATATTATGATATATTGCCCCACATTTAATTGAACCAAGATTTGATACAATCATACTGCTATAGTAAATATTGTCTTTTGTAAGTGATGAAGGAAGCACTCCATGTCTATCACACCACTTAAATATTCCAACTATTGGGACTCTTAAAATATTTGGTAAATCTCCAAGTATATCTATAGCTTTATTTGCACCAGCTTTTTCTTCATTACCATGCCGAATAACACTTACTTTCTCCCTAATTTTGTTTGACAAAGAAATAATATTGTCATTTTCTTTAATTGGTAAAATGACCATTATTTCTTCGCTTTTATCTGTAAATTCTAATTTTGCAACAAAGGAAATTGTTAAATCGTTATGCTTATATATATGTCTATTAGCAACAAAATAATTTAATTTTTCTCTATTATATATAACTTTTCCTAATGCTGTTACAAATGCATGAAAATATGAAAGTTCAATTCCATCGGATTTTCTTTTATTTATATATTCCACTAAATTAGTAACATCAACTTTTTGGTTAATATATACATCACTATCACATCTTCTTGGCTTAAGGTCAATACTTATTTGTGATAGTCCACTTACATTTTCTACTCTTTTACCATCTTTTCTATCTATAAATAATTTTCTTTTTTGCATATAACCAACTACTTTCCTATAAGAATAATATTATCACATTTGAAAATTTTTAACAATATTTACTTGCAATACTACAAAAATATGATATAATATTTCTTGTCAGGCGATTGATAAAGAAAAATATTTATGAAATAGTCGGTTGATGCAGATTTAGTTTAATGGTAGAACCTTAGCCTTCCAAGCTAATGATGGGAGTTCGATTCTCCTAATCTGCTCCAATTTTAAAAAAGTACTATGTTTTTAAAGACATAGTTTTTTTATTGGAACACTCCCATCATTAGCTTGAAAATATCAAAGAAATCTTGTTTTTTTATAATACATAAATATCTTAAATATTAAATCTGCATCTACTTTATTTTATATTTTGTTTTTCAATATTTTTATCATAATGACTTTCTAGTATACAATCAAATAAATTAAACCATTTTACTTGAACACAATATCTATCTTTTTCATGTTTGGGATTATTATTTAAGTTTTTTGCTTTTGCTTGGCAAAATAAATCACTAAAATGTACACCATTATGATAATCCTCAGAATGTTTTAAAAGTATTTTTAAAACATCTCCGCTTGAAATAAATAAAAAATCTTCAACTACCCCATAGATAATGCCATCGATTGCCTCATCCGAATTATTCCCTTGAAGTATAAACCTATATATACATTTTTTAAGAAGCTTTCTATTACTAAAACATTTATTTATGTCTTCGATGTCTTGCAAATGAGTTTCTTTATATTCCATAGAACTCATTCTAACTTTTCCTTTACCATTTGTGGTTCCATCTGAATAATGATATCTTAAGTATTTATAAATAATATCTTTTGGAACTTTATTTTCAATTAAGAAATGTATAAATGAAGATATACCTTCCGTATGAACAGAATTATTGATTCCCTTCTTTATACTTATTCTTTTAATATTTTCATCAAGTTTTATTATAATATCATATTTCTTCTTTGAAAAATCAACCCAACTATAAATAATTGAATTAAAATTGACAAAACCGAATAATTCAATTACCAAATCTTGTAGATTTGGATAAAGATGTTTAATCTTTTTACCATTTAAATTTTTTGCAAACATTATCTCATTTTGATAACCATTAATTTCTGTGTTGTCCATATATTTATTTCTCCTTTAGATATTTCTAAGTTTATACTACTATTAATTTCAAAACAAGTATTTAAGACATTTTTAGTAAATAAATCGCATGACAAAATTCGACATTATATATTTTAAAAGCAATAAAATAAAGACATTTCCGAATAAATTTGTTAAAGTAATATTAAAGTTTATATATTTTTTGGAACTTTTTCAATTCCTATATCCATATTTTAAACTTTGGACTAATCCACATACCGAATTCAAATGCAATATCTTTATGTGCATAAGTTCCACCATATCGCCCTGCTTTTGACATTATTCCAATTGCATTTGTTTTTTCAACCCACTCTTTAACACTAATTTTATAACTATTTAATCCTGCATGGCTTTTAATTATGGCGAATTCGCCATAATTAAAATTGGGATTATGAATTTCTTCCCAAATACCTAAAAATTCAATAGTATTTCTATTTCTTAACCAATCAGATACAAAAAAATCACCATCTTTAGACTTAAGCATATCTGTAATTGAAATATAATCTTCATTCTCTATTTTAAAATAAAAAATCTTTTGATCTAAAACTGTTAATTCTATCATTTTACCTCTCTTATTTCTAAAATTTATCCTACTATTAATTCCAAAACAAGTATTTAAGACATTTTTAGTAAATAAATCATATGACAAAATTCTACATTATATATTTCAAAGGCAATAAAATAAAGACATTTCCAAATAAATTTGTTAAAGTAATATTAAAGTTTATATATTTTTGGAACTTTTTTAAATTTTTTGCAACTATAATAGTGAGGTGAAAAAAAGATTATAAAAATTTAAATTCATATATTCTTAATTATTACAATGATACAAGAAATATCAAAGTAGCATTTTCTGATAAAAATAGACCAATAAGAGATTATTATTTTAGTAATGAAAATGCAGCTATTTCCATAATCAAAGATAAAAAATTAAAAATATATTCTTATGAAGATATTTTCTTCGTAGAATTTTACTATAACAATTATTATTTAAATATAGAAACTAACAATATTTCGCAGGGCGAACCGATAGTTCTTATTAGTTCAATAATCAAATATATTAAAAACACACCCAATTTTAGATTGTGTTTTATAAAACTTATTTATATTCTAGAAATCATATCATTCGTGGAATTTATAGTTACCAAAACGTCATTTATATAACTTAAACTACTATTTATTGTGTACATTAACTGTTCATATTCATTTGGTTCAAATTCACTTTCAATTGAATCAATTAGTGTTCTATACTGACTTAATTGTCTTTCAATACTTTCTATTTCATTTGGGTCAATACTACGCATATTTTTTAATTTATTACTATAAAAATATATTTGACTTTTTATTGCTTCTGTATCATATTTTTGTTTTTTTTCTTTGGGAACATCCTTTTGATCTTTTTCTTCTGTAACATCTTCATCCAGGTCCGCAAGAGAAATTCCCGTAAATTTTATTATCATATCATCTATCCATGATCTTAATTTGGGATTATTATAGGCAATATCAGTTACTACTCCAAAAGATTCTAACCAACACCAGCTACCTTTTTCAGCCTTTTGAATAATATAACTAAAGTATTGATAGACCTTAATATACTTATGTAAAAATTCATCTTTACTTATCTTTTTAGGGTCTTCAATGTTTTCAAAATCTTTCGCATATTTTTCTAACTCAATTAAAGCATCCTCTACTTTCATATAAACCACTTCCTTACTTTAAGTATACCATTAATAATAAATTTAATACTTAGTAAATTTATTATTTTACATATTAAAATGTAAATGTTTTTTAAAATTTTAAACTTATAAAACTCAAAATACTTCATAAATAATATCTTTTTTGATATAATTTTTATAAGTTGGTGAATAAATGAAAAATATAAACTATGAAGCCCTAAAAGGTGATGAACATGTGTGTAAATCTTGGAGTTTAATGCCATTTAAGATTGATGATAATTATGAATATATATCTAAAAATATTATATTCAATTTTTTTAGTACAATTATTTTAATACCAATTGCAATAATATTATACTTTTTTAATAAAATATTTTTAGGATTTGAAATCGAGGGTAATGAAAATAAAATAAAAGATTCTGGCTTTGTATCTGTATCAAACCATATTCATTATTTAGATTGCACATTTATTGGACTTATAAACTATCCAAATAGAGTTTACTACCCAACAATTCAAGAAAATTTCAAAATTCCATTTATTAGACATTTAATAAAATTATTATGTGCTATTCCAATTCCTAAAGAAAGAAAACATAAAGATAAATTTTATAAACAAATTAATGAAGCATTAGAAAAAAATAATGTATTACATATGTACCCTGAAGGCTCTTTATGGCCATATTATGAAAACATTCGTGATTTTAAATATGGTGCATTTAAAATAGCTGTTGAGGCAAATAAACCTATTGAGCCTATTCGTTTTGTTTTTGTAAATCCCGAGGGTATTCAAAAATTATATAAGAGAAAAAAATGTATACACGCAATTATACTTCCTGCTATATACCCAGATGAAGCATTAGAATATAAAGAAAGAATAGAAGATTTAAAAAATAAAACATATGATGCAATTGGCAAAGGAGGAAATTAAGTGAAAGTACTAATATTATCTTGTTCTACAGGTGGTGGCCATAATTCTTGTGCAAACTACATAAAAGAGGAACTATTATTAAATAATATAGAATGTAATTTTATAGATTTTTTTGATATTTTTGGGAAAAATGCTAAGAAAATGTCTTCGGACATTTATTTAAAAACTTTAGGTAATAATGGAAAAATATTTAAAAATGTTTATAAAGCTGGAGAATTTGTTAGCAAAAGTAAACTTCAAAGTCCTGTATACTTATTTAATAAAATGTTTAAGAAAAAACTTTATGGATATATTCAAAAAAATAATTACACGCTTGTAATAACAACACATTTATTTCCCTCACTTACACTTACTGCCATAAATAATGATAAAAAATACAAACACATTCCTTTTTTATTCGTGGCCACTGATTATGAACCTTGTCCTTTTATGGAAGAGGCAAAACCAGAATATTTTATAATGCAAAAGACTTTAGAAAATACTTTTATACAAAAAGGTATTAGTGAAACCAATTTATTAAATACTGGAATTCCTGTATCAAGTAATTTTATTAAAAATGCTAAATCAATACGTAAGGATTATAACATCTTAAATAAAGAAAAAGTTGCATTAGTAATGCTTGGAAGTATGGGCTTCGGAGAAATTGATAATATAATTAATCCTTTATTAAGAGAAAATATTAAAATTATAGTAATATGTGGAACTAATAAACAGTTATTTGAAAAATTAAATGAATATAAAAATGATAATCTTATTGTTATAGGTTTTACTAAAAACATTAATGATTTTATATATTCATCAGACTATGTTTTATCTAAACCTGGAGGTCTTTCCTCAACTGAAATTGCCTCAATTCATAAACCACTTTTACATATATATCCCATACCAGGTATAGAAACATACAATACTTTATTTTTTGAAAATAACAAAATGAGTATCAAATGTAATAATGATAAAGAAATTATTAAAAATTTAAAATACTTAATGAATAATGAGAATATTTGTAAAGAAATGATTCAAAATCAAAAAAAAATTATAAATGAAAATAGTGCTAGTGATTTAGTAAAATTTATTTTAGACCATTTTAAATAAAAAATGGTTTTTTCATGATATAATAACTATATATTTAAGATTTATTTAAGATAAAAAATATATAATTTATTAGGTGGTGAAGGATGAATATATTAATAATTGAGGATGAATTTAATTTAGCGGATGCAATCAAATCAATGCTAAAAAAAGAAAATTATATTGTTAAAATATGTACAAATGGAACAGAGGGTGAAGATGAAGCCTTAAGTGGCATTTATGATCTTATACTTCTTGATGTAATGCTTCCGGGCAAAAATGGTTTTGAAATATTAAAAAGTATTCGAAAAGAAAATATAAGTTCAAAAGTTATAATGCTTACTGCTAAAGCAAATATTGATGATAAAATGGAAGGTTTTAATGAAGGAGCAAATGACTACTTAACAAAACCATTTCATATGGATGAACTTTTTGCAAGAATAAAGCTTCAACTAAGTGATGGTAAAATTAAAAATGAATTAGCCACCTATGGTGATTTATCCCTTGATACTCATAAATTAATTTTGGAAAATACAAATACAAAAGAAACAATTAATATAATTGGTAAAGAATATAATATTTTACTAATCTTATTAAATTCCCATGAAAGTATTATTTCAAAAGAACAATTATTTAGTAAGGTATGGGGTTATGATAGTGATTCAGAAATAAATACACTTGAAGCATATATGTCATTTATAAGAAAAAAATTAAAAAATATAAATTCGAAAGTTAAAATTAAAGTAATTCGAAATATAGGTTATAAATTGGAGTATCAAAATGAAAAGATTAAAATCTAAAGTTTTCTTTACAATATCAACCATTTTAACAATTTTTGTTTTAGCAGTATTTTTGATATCTAACGCTAGAGCATACTCAGAAAAAAAAGAAAATGTTAAAAATGTATTAGATAAAATGATTGAATTATCTGATAATGCTAATAGTAATAATATTTTTATGGATTTTACTGTATATAATATTATTCTTGATGAAAATGGTATGTATAAAGAAACTGTTTCCCATACTTACGATGATGTAATTGATATTGTAAAAATTAAAAACATAGCTAATAAAATAATTAAATATCACCACTCAAAATATTATATTGGAAACCTTTATAATGCAAAATATTCATACGCCTTTACTGAAAATAATTCACTTATTTTAATGGATAACTCAGAAGTTAAAAATACTCTTACAAAAACACTTATAACAACAAGTATAATATTTATATTTTTAGAATCATGCGTAATTTTAACATCATTTATCTTAACAAGTTGGATAACTGAACCAGTAAATGAAAGTTTTGATAAACAAAAAAGATTTATTGCGGATGCCTCACATGAACTTAAAACACCTCTTACGGTAATTAATGCAAGTGTTGAAGCATATTATAATGATAAAAATGAAAAATGGATTCATAATATAAAAGAGGAAACCGAAAAAATGAATAAACTTGTTATAGAACTATTAGATTTAGCAAAAATTGAGGCAAATAAAAAAATTCTTATGAAAGAGGATAACTTATCAAAACTTACTGAAAATGAAATTTTAACATACGAAAGTTTATTTTATGAAAAAAAGATTAAATTAAAATATAATATTAAAAAGAATATAAAATATACTTGTAATAGTGATTTAATTAGACAACTTCTTGGAATACTTATTGATAATAGTATTAAACATACAAATGAAAATGGTAATGTTACTGTTAATTTATATAAAGCTAATAAAGATATAATTCTTGAGGTAAAAAACGATGGTGATGAAATCAAAAAAGAAGATGAACAAAAAATATTTGAAAGATTTTATAAAATTGATGAATCGAGAAATAGAAATGAAAATAGATATGGACTTGGTCTTGCTATTGCAAAAGATATAGTTGAAAAACATAATGCTAAAATAGATGCAAGTTCTAAAAAAGGAATTACTACATTTAAAGTTACTTTTTAAAAAAAGTAATAATATTAAATTCAAACATTAAAAAAAGATATATACAAACATATCCTTTTTTTAATTATTATCTAACTACTTCTGAATCTAAATCCTCAGATACATCTGATTGTGGTGGATTTAAATATACATCAGAGCAAGAATTTACAATTTCTTTCATTGCCTGTTCCTGTGATAAACCATTTCCTAACGAATTTAATAATATTTTAGATAATGATTCAGTGTATAGTTGTGCATATTCTTCAAATTTCATATTACGAGGACTTTCAATACTATATGAACCAACTCGTATATTGTACTTTTTAATTTCCAAATTTTCATTAAGTTCAATATTACTACAAGGAATCTCTAAATCTTTAAATTCATCAAAAGATGGAATATATTGATTATATGACTCTACAGTAGCTTGTGGAACATTTGATTTAATAAAACTATCAAAAACGCACAATCTCGCACGCATTTCATTAATTTTTTCACTGGCAAGATCAAATAGTTCTTTTTGTTCTGGAGTAAATTTATCTAAATCAATGTAACTTATCAAACTATCCTCTCCATTTTGATTTTTTATAGTTTTTTGTACCATACCTGGTGATGCAACTTGTACAAATTTTTGACGAGCAAATGCACATAAATTTTCTAATCTAATTTTTTCATCAACAAGAATTTTTTTTGAATTATCCATTTTCATAGCCTCCTAACAATTTTATTATAACAAAAATATTAAAAAAAATATATTTTTTATTTTAATTTTACATTTACTTTACAATCATTTGTAAACCATATCTAATTATACTAAATAATTAAGAAATAAAAATAAATAAATTATAATTGTTATTAAAAAAGTAATTTTTTTTAAGGTTTATTTAAGAATAAAGCATTATATTTAATTTGTAAGGAGGAAAGATGAAAGATAATAGAAAGACTATTCTTTATTCAATTAGTACATTTTTTATAGGTATTGTATTATCTTTAGCAGTTATTTATAATTTTCCAAGTATATTTTCAAAAACAATTGTAAAAGAGGAAAAGAATGTTACTATTACAGATACTGGTCTTAGTGAATCAGTTGAAAAAGTATATAATAAAGTTGCTTTAATTAGTAATTATAGTATGGGTAAACTATCCGCTACAGGAAGTGGTTTTATTTATAAAATTGATGGTAATGAAACTTATATCGTAACAAATCATCACGTAGTTGATGGTGGAACTACATTTAAAGTAACGTATTCTGATGAAACTACATTAGATGCTACATTAGTTGGTAGCGATGAATATACTGATATTGCAGTTTTAAAGGTAAAAACAATTGATGGATTAGAGGCTGTTGAAATAAGTGATAGTAATAACATCAAAGCAGGAGATACAGTATTTGCTTTAGGTTCACCACTTGATAGTGCATATTCATTTACTGTTACAAGAGGTATAATTTCTGGTAAAGAAAGGCTTGTGGAAATAACAAGTAATAACTCAAGTATTTTATTAAAGGTAATTCAAACAGATGCGGCTGTTAATTCAGGTAACAGTGGAGGTCCACTTTGTAATGCTAACGGACAGGTTATTGGTGTAGTTAATGCTAAACTTTCTGGTTCTGGCATCGAGGGTATTGGTTTTGCTATTCCGATAGACACTGCTATAGAAAAAGCCGATGAAATAATTAGTGGTAATGAAAAAGAATATCCATATATAGGTGTTTCAATCGCAAATGTTAGTGATGCAAAAAATGACTTTAGATATTATAGCTATGTAAAATCACTCGATATTGAGGAAGGAATATTAGTTCTTGATGTAGAGAAAAATTCACCAGCGTATAACAAGTTAAAAAAAGGTGATGTTATAACTAAAATTAATGATAGTGAAACAAAAAGCACAGCATATTTTAGATATGAACTATATAAATATAACATAGACGATGAAATTACAATAACTTATATACGTGATGGTAAAGTTGAAAGTACAAAAATTAAACTTTCTAAAAAAAATTCAAATATTTAAGTTTCATTTAAGGCAAATATTATATTATTAAATTGTGAAAAAGAAATAAAGTATTTTTCAAATCCATTAAAGGAGGTGGTTAAGTGAAAATAAACATTATCGGTGAAAATTCTAGTAATCGTATGAAACTATTAAAAAATTTAAATAAGGTTACTAAAAACGAAGATATTAATGTAGAAATTAATGTTATCGATGATAAAGAAACATTATCTAAATATAAAGATAAAAATAAACCGATACTTATGATTAATGAAAAAATAATAAGTAACGGAAAAATTTTAACCGATAGAGAAATTAAAAATTATATAAAAATCTTTGCGTAAGTAATTAAAATAATAAAATCTCACAAACTCAAAAACAAAGGATATAGATAACCCTCTATATCCTTTTTAATTGACTTTCCTTTTAAATCTTGTTAACAAAGTATTTAAAATTAGGAAAAATATAATAAATATAATCATTATAATAAAGTTTTTTAATACAAACTCATATGATGCTTTATCAAAATTTTGTAATGATGCAATATATTCATTATTATCTATAAAATAAAATGTTGGAAAAATGTGGGCAATTTTTAAAGCAAATGAAGGCATATATTTTACAGGTATAAATGCACCACATAAGAATGCTGAACCAAGTGATATTACATTTACTACACCACTTATTGCACCTTTAATTTTTACTAAATTTGATATTAAAATAGACATTGTAAAAGATACTATAAAAAATATAAACATATTTAAACTATATAAAAATCCATTGATATTTAAAATAATATTTTTTAATATTAGAAAACTAAGTATTAAATAAACTATAAAAATTATGAATGTAAATGTGAATGAAGATATATATAAATAATTATTAAATGTTTTATAATTCATACCACTTACATTTGTTCTTTTACTAATCTTTTCATCATTAAAACTAGACAAAACTAAACATATTATATAAATTACAATAGCCATTATTGAGTAGCTTGAAAAATTATAAAATAAGGAAGTTTTACTATTTAAATTTGTTTTATTTTCAATTACAACGCTCACTTTTTTATTTAAAGTATTATCTAATTTTTGAATAGCTAATACTTTATCATTATATAAATTCATATATTTTGAAAAAACATCTAAATATTTATTTAATAGTTCACTTGCAATATATGAATCATAGGAATTATTTGTTTTTATATCAATGTTAACTTCTTTTCCACTTTCTAGTTTATTTTCAAATTCTTTTGGAATATAAATTACATAATTTGCATCTCTAAAAAAGACAGCATCATCTATATCAGTTTCATCAGTAATATTTTTTACATTAGCGTTTGCCTTTAAATATGATATTAAATTATCAGTTATTATACCATTTGAGTTATTAACTATTATAATATCCGGTTTTGAACTTACATATTCGAAACTATTTTTATTTGTCTTTAAATTCATTGTTCCAAATACAAGTAACATTACTGTATATAAAATAATAATTCCAATATTTTTCTTAACAATTTTCCAGTAAGTTTTAAATACTGTCATACTTTTGCCTCCTTAAGGATCCCGAAGAAATAAGTAGCATTACTATTGTAAAAATAATAAGACTTAATATATTAAAATAATAGCGATTATTAACTCCATAATAATATAAAGAATAAAGACCATCAACAATCATATTACAGGGATTTAAATAATTTATTATTGGCATATTTTTATCTGTTACATATTTCATTGTTATTCCTGTCATTCCTGAAAAAAATGAAAGTGTCATAGTAATTGCAATTAAAATACCAAATTTATTATTACTATTTGTTTTAATAGTGCTTGCAAGAAAAGTACCAAGTGATAAACTTGCTAATATTCCAAAAAATGTTAACATAAAAACGTATATTAAGTTATCACCATAATCAACTTTTAAAACAAAAATTGTATATAAAAATAATATAATCATTCCAATTAATTGAACAACAATACTTGCACAAAAACTACTTAATATTAAAGTACCTCTTTTGGCAGGGCTTATATTAATTCTTTTTCCCGAAGTAGAAATATTAGGTAGTAAATAATTAATCATTGTAAGGGCAATTGCCGCTCCATAAAAGGCTGCCATAGCAATAAGCGTATAATACTCAATCATTGTATAACTAATATTTTCCCTAGTAACATTTGTTATTTTATAATTTGTTGAGATATTGTTAGGAAACTTACCATTATTTAAATATTCTTTTGTAATATCTTTATTTATTAGAATTTCATCCATAATACTTTTTAAGATTGTTTCCTCTTCTCCATTAGAGTTAATATATAAAGTATTGTTATCAATGTAGCCTGCAACTTTTTTATTTTCAAGTAGCTTTTTAGAATTTTCTAAATCATCATTTTGAATTTTAACAACATTTTCTTTTTCTAAAGCATCAAATGTATTTTTGATATAACTATCATTATTTTGAGTAATTGCAACATCAATATTTGTAAAGGTTTCAGTTTTTTCTATATTTGAAAAGGCTAAATTAAAAAGTGTTCCTAATAATATGGGAAATATAAATGTCCAGAAAAGTAATCCTTTATTTTTAAATAATATTTTTAAACTATATTTAAAGTTATGTCCAAACATCAGTCTCTTAAGTCCTTTCCGGTAAGCTCCAAAAATACATCATTTAAACTAGGTCTTTCTGAATATATTTTATTATATGAAATATTATTTTCTTTCATAAAACTTGTAAGTTTGCCTAAATTATCAGTACCTTTTGAATAAGTTATTACAAGTAAATTATCTTTATAAGAAATGTTCCTAATTTGTTTGAATTTTGATAGTTTATCAATATTATCTTTAGAAATCTTATTTAATTCTACAGTGATTTTTTCTTCGATATTAGATAGTTTTTTTAGTTCATCAGTTGTACCACTTGCAATGATTTTACCATTATCAAGAATTATAATTCTATCGCAAATACTTTCGGCTTCCTCCATATAATGAGTGGTATATATAATTGTTGCTCCATCATCAGATAATTTTTTTATGCCTGATAATATGTTATTTCGACTTTGAGGATCAACAGCTACAGTCGGTTCATCAAGAAATATTATACTAGGTTTATGAGCAATACCACAGGCGATATTGCATCTTCGAAGTAGTCCTCCGGATAACTGTTTTGGATAGTATTTTTTGAAATTATCAAGACCTGTTAATTTAATAGCATCCTCTATATACTTCGTTCTTTTTTCCTTATCAGTTATATAAAGCCCACAAAAATAATCAATGTTATCATAAACTGTAAGTTCTTCAAATACGGCAACTTCTTGAAAAATAACACCAATCTTTTCTTTAATATCATAAGCATCATTATTCATTTCTTTACCATAAATCTTTATTGAACCTTTATCAAAATTTAATAGTGACAACATAGAATTTATTGTTGTAGTTTTTCCACTGCCATTTGGACCTAATAGTCCTAAAATCTCACCTCTTTTAACATTAAATGATAAGTTATCAACAGCAATTTTCTTTTTATATGATTTAGTTAAATCTTTTACCTCAATTATATTTTCCATTAATTTTCCTCCTTAAAAATATATTTATTATCTGGGTTATCTCGAAGAAGCATTAGTGCTTGAAACTCCTGCGAAATAAGAGTATTTATTTGTTTATCTGTTAAGTTAACTTTATTATTTGCAAGAAGTGTTGCAAGTCCGTGGCAAAATATCCACATTTTAAAATGAAAATCCTTTATATCTTCCTCGGAAAGTTTAGTACTAGTTTTAATAAAACCTTTTACTATATCAAAACTTTTATCCATATCATCATTAAATGTATTTAAATCACAATTATTATTTAAAAATAATACTTGATAAAAGTTTTTTTCCTCCCTTGCAAATTTAATATAATTTAAACCCACCTGTTTATATTTTGGAATCTTATCATTTAATTTATTTAAAATGTACGAATAAAAATAATTATGCATTTTTTTATATAATTCATTAAACAGTTCATCAGAGTTTTTAAATTGATAATAAATAGGTCTAATTGAACAATTTAAATACTTGGCAAGCTCCCTATTACTTACCTTACTTATACCATATTTTCTAGTTATATCAAAACCAGCATTTAGAATATCCTCTTTAGATATTACAATATTTCTTGGCATTTTTAACTTCCTTTCTAAGTATATTGTATCATGTGATATTTTATTTGTAAATTCTAAATTGACAATTATTATTAAATTTAGTATTATAATCATTATGAAAAAGAAAGATAAGATTTTAGCATTTGCAGTGCTATTAAGTACAATAATAAATACATATGAATTTACAAAATTCATAAAAAATACTTTATTTGTACCAAAAGAACCAAACAAAATAGAAACTGTTATTTGTGTTCCATTAGTAAATGATGATCTATCACAAGAAGAAATAATAGAAAATAAAACTACTGTTAAGGATAATGCTGTTATAGAAAAACCTGCGATACCAAGTGAATCAGAAATTGAAAGTTCAATTTCCAGCAAAGAAAAAACTGAAATCATTTCCGAAATTCACACGGAAAAATATCATGATGAATATTTATATGGCTACTTAAAAAATAATGCTGATTATTATGACATTAATGGTTCATATTTAGGAAGTATTGATATTTATCAAAAAATAGTAATCGATTTTGAAAATAATTCTTACTATCGAGGAATGCTCGAAGATGGAACCTATGGTTACTTTGATAAAGAAAGTATAGATTTAATGCCTGCGACTTTTGTGGAAGTCGACATATCAAGTCAAACATTAAACTTTTATCAAGATTCGAATTTAATATTAACTACGGCTGTTACTACAGGAAAAGATGGTGTATATGATACAAGAATTGGTTACTTTCAAATTGCTTACAAAGACTATAATACATTTCTCGAAGGCCCTGATTATAAAGTTCATGTTGATTACTGGATGCCATTTGATGGAGGAATAGGACTTCACGATGCATCTTGGCGAGGAACTTTTGGAGGAGATATTTATACTTATAATGGAAGTCACGGATGCGTTAATATGCCTTTTGATGCTGCTCAAACTGTGTACGAAAATGTATCCGCAGGAACTAGAGTATTAGTTCACAAATAAAAAATACTAATTAATTTTTAGTATTTTTTTTGCAATAATACTTAATATATAGGCAAATAATAATAAAATTACAACCCTTATAACTATTAAGGGATTTTTTAAACTTTCTATTAAACTAACCCCTATAAATCCCCAAAAATATACCATAAAAATCTTACCAATTAATATGCTAATTATAAACTTCTTTTTATCCATTTTTGCAAGACCTGCGGCAATATTTATAAGAAAAGCTGGTGTAAAAGGAATTGCAATAACTAGAATTAAATTAGTCATATCCATACTTTTTATTAATTTAATTGTTTTTTGTAATAATCCTGACTTCTGTGCAGTATCAAGGGCAATCGTTTTAATACCGTTTCTAACTAAAGTGTAAGATAAAAAGCAACCTATACAGGTAAATATCCAAGAAATAATAAATCCGACTATTTTACCAAAAAAATAAAAATTTATTGTAATAAAAACGCATAATGGAAGCACAGGGATAATTGATTCAATAATTATTAAAAAGCACGCCAAAATTGGTGCAAATGCTCCCAAAGATAATAGGAATGCCTCTAAATAATCTGCTAAATTTTCAATCATAATATACTCCCAATAAAATTATAGTATGTTTAAAAGTTTTTTACAAGAACAACATCATAACCATAGAAAGTTAACATTCTTACAACCTTTCTACTTAAAGTACCTTTTCTACACATTATATAGTATGTTTCATTTTTCTTTAGATATAACCCAGGATTTAATAATAGTTTATCTGCATATATATTTTTACTTCTTGGATCATGCCACTCCTCATAGTCAAGAGGATGCTGTACATCAATAAGTTTTCCTAAATAACTTTCATATTTTTCATATTCAATCACTTTCATAAAAAAACCTCATAATAATATATGAGATTTAATTATATTTGTCACTAATCATCAAAGAAATCATCTAAATAATCATCGCCATCTGATACTGAATTATTAATTACCTCACTGTCTTTATCAACATTTAACATGGTATTGGGCTCATCCTTAAGATTAATTTCTTGAGTAAACCCATCGGGTTCATCATTATTTTCTGGAGTTTCAGTTTTCTCAAGTTTTTTAATAATTTCATCAATATCTTTAACTGGTTCTTTTTCAACAATTGGTTTGATAACTGGTTTATCATTACTAATTTCCTCAGTTTGTTTTTTAAGTTCATTCTCTTTCTTTTCTTCCTCATCAAGAGCCTGAAGTTTCTTTTCGATTTCTTTAACCATATCATCAATATCTTTAGAAGTTACTTCTCCACCACCCATGAATGGATTAGGAGTTGATGAAGGAGGTGGTGTCATTGGACTCGAATTAGGTCTAGGTCCCATAAATGGATTTGCTCCCATAAACGGATTAAATCCACCACCACCCATAAATGGATTATCCATACTGCCCATCATTCCAGGATTATTCATCGCTTCTTCTTTTTTCTTTTCAGATACAAATGTTTTTACATCAAATAATTCAATTTTGGTTTTTTCCCTTGTAGGTAATACGGCATCTTTTCTTTCAATACCCCAATCAATTTTAAAGTCAGGTGCTAAATCAGTTTTAAATGGATTTTTACGCCATCTAATAATTATTGCTTGAAATAATTTCAATTTTTGTAAATCAGAAACTGTTACAAGTGGTGTTGAGGCCGTCTTATCTTTTTCTTTTGATTTAACTTCACCACACATTTTACTAATTTCTTCGAGTGCCTTAAGTTCAGTAGAAATTAAATAAATTAAATTACCACAGTTACCTTTGATAACTTGAGCAACTTCTTCACCATAAACATCATTTAGTTGAGCAAAGTTCTGAATTATAAATGAAAATCTAATTGCCCTACTTCTAGCAGCTGTAACCATTGAATCAACATCCTTAAGCGGAGGCATATTTGCAAATTCATCAAGAATAAAATTTGTACGATATGCAAGCTTACCACCATTTGCTTGAGCACAATCTATTAAAGTTTCATAACATTGTTTAATAAATATTGTCATAAGTCCATGATAAGTTTTCTTTTCATCATGAATTATCATAAATACAGCAGTTTTTTTATTACCTATATCTCTCATATCAAAATCAGAATATGAAAGCATTTCACTTAAATTTTCTTTTGTTGAGAATAATCTTATTTTTTGTCTAAATGTTGAAAGGATACCACCTTTGGTTTCATTTGGTGCATTTATAGTATTCGAAGCAAATATATATGCAGGGCTTGCTTCACCTTTTAAATTAAAATATTCTTGAATATATGTTTTTGTACCACGACGTTCCTCGCCTACTGTAGACATAAAGTTAATACTATTTAAATTTACTTCTTTTTCTTTGGCATCCATAAATAGGCCCATTGTTAAACCTGAAAAATAGTCTGCAGCACTTTTTTGCCAGAAAGCAGAATCTCCACCTTCACTTTTATCATATAAAATATTAAGTGATACGTCCTCTAAAAGTTCTGTTGCTTTATCTTGATTTCCTTGTTTATAATACATATATGGAAGTGCAAGTGGATTCCAAGAGTTTCCTTTTTCTGGATCACGGAAATTTAATATTACAATATTATAACCTTGTTTTTTTAAATATTCACCACAATATTGATAAATTTCACCTTTAGGGTCAGTAATAACCATACTTTCACCTTTTTTAGAAAGTAAATTAACAAGAGGTTTAACTACACATTCTGTTTTACCAGAGCCAGTAGAACCAATTATTAAGTTATGATATTCACCATTATCAACCCACATCTCTTTACCATTATTTACAAGAGCAACACCAGCTGCCTCTATATGATCATCAATTGTTCTAACTTTTACAATATTTTTATCTGTTTTAATATCTTTATCTGATGCCCACTTAGAATAACCATCACTACCTTTTTCAGAAAAGAATAAACCAAAGCCATCACCCTTTTCTTTACTAAATATCTTCGAAGATACACTTGTAAATATTAAAATGAGTGCTGCAACAAATAGGCCTAATGTAAAACCAATATATTGAGGTGTAAAAGCCTTAAATGGAAGTAAACCATAAAATGTTCCATCCGTGGAAAATGAAGAAAAATTAAGTACTGCAATAGCACAAAAATATAAAAGTATTCCACAATAAATACAAAATAACATAAAATCTTTTTTGGTAACTTTAAATTTCATTTTTCCTCCTTTTTAATGAATTTATTATACAACATAATATATATTTTTTAAATAACTTTTGTGAATTTACTTCCGTTAAATTCATATAGCGAAGCTGTAGGTTGTTTATTTGAATAATAAATTTCATTTATAGATAAATAAGTTTTGCCATTTACAATTAACCATCCAGTCAATGCATTTACAGGTTGTTCAATACTACTTTCAGAATCAAATTTATTATTAAAAATCGTATAAATTAAACCATCTTTTTTTAAGTAACCAACTGTATAATTAATATCCTCTTTATCGACATCATTATAAGAAATATTAGTACAAAATACAACATAGTTATTTTCATTTATATAATACAAATGATTAAAATAGGTATCTTTATATTGATAGTTGTAGTCAATTAAATATTTTTTTACCTCGCCAATAATATCATCATTTATATTTAGTTCTTGATAATTTAATACATTTACATTAAAGTTTGATGAATAAGCAATAATACTACCATCATAATCTACATAATTATTATTAGAGTCTAATAAATTCCATACCTTACCGTAAATTAAAGAATATTTGCCAAAATATGATTTATCAACATACACTTCAAATTCATCGGTATATTTTTGTTTATTAACTTTTCTCCACTTTTTACTTTTATCATTAAAAGAAACATTTAAATAGTCACCAACTACTAAATAGTAGTTCTTTGCTGTAACATTTGCAATTGTATTATTATTTGTATTATTTTTTATAACATTAGTATTTTGATTATAAAGTGAATTATTAATTGAGTTTCCAGTATTATTAACTACAACGTCATTACTAATATTATTAAAGTAAAAGTACAATCCTATTATTCCAAAAATAGCAAATATAATTAATACCAAAATTAAAATCTTATTTTCCTTCAAAGTAATTCTCCTTTCATAATCATTTTGTGAATACCCTTACTGCATTTATATCCTTTAATTTTTCTTCAGTTATTACACCACCACTTGGATTTAAACATGTAAATGTACCTTTTGCTCTATTAATACTTTTAAGTACTACAAAATGGGTACTTGTTCTTGCATTAATAATTTGAACTATAAAAAAGTGTTTATTAGGATCAAAACTGTTAATAAAATTAACTTTATAATCTATGTTAGGTCCTAAGACTTGAACTATTCCAGCTACATAGTTAATATTTGGTGCAAATACTTGAATTGCTGGACAAGTCCAATATATATTAGCTCCCGTAAAACATGAACTAACATATTTTGAGGAGTTTGCCAAATCCAAAAACTTACCAGGATTAAATCTTGGATCATATTTATTTCCAAAACAAGAAATTCCTATTGAAACTGAAGTAACAGCACATCCCCAATCCATTTTAGTACCAGACAATCCTATGTTTCTGTCAGCCCAACGAGGATCTACTTGATTAAAAATGGTACATCTATCAAAGTTTCCAAAATCACTATCAGGATTTAAGCATTGATCTGGTTCTAAGCCAAACACATTCTTTCTGTGAGTAGTTAATGCCCAATTTTGATATTTAGTATATGCATCTTGATCTTCTTCATTAGTTTTAAGACATTTACTTGGATTTTCAGGACTTTTACCAGCTAAAGGACATTGATTTTTAGCGCACACAGCCTTTACCTCATCAGCTCGTGATTTGTTATCATAATATTCATAAGTATAATCAATATATGTACATCCACCATATGAGTTGTTTCCTTTATTAGCCCAGTAATCGCCTATATAGCCATAGGCATGATTTAAATCATATAAGGTGCTATATCTACTGACTATATTGCAAAAAGCAAGTACACCCTCGGACAAAGAGCTATAACCATTACCACTTGTCTCTCCATTATAAACAGCAATACCCCAATAATTATATTTTCCACCAGTAAATCCTTCTTGAATTGCTCTAGCAACAACAAGTTCAGGATTACAATTATTTTTTGTTGCAACATTATACATTGTTTCCAAATCTTTAGTGTTCTTAAATTCATTAGGAGCTCTATTATATCTTGTAATATTTTCTTGTACTAAACTAACAAATTCAGATTTTGAAAGACTTGTCGAATTTAGTGGAAAGTCACTACATGCATCACTTATGGAACGAGAACTATTATTATTTTCTACTTCACTAGCTGCTCCACCACCTCCGCCAAGTATTACAAGCATTATAATCATTAACAAAAATAAAACTAAGACAATTGCTAATATCCAAGGGTGTTTAATAATAAATTGAAAAATTTTTTTTCTTACTAACTGATTTTTTTTATCTTTACTCATATCAATTGAGGATTTTTTAGGATTCATTACAAAATTCTTTTTTTTAGTTGGAGCACCACTACCAGGTATTTTAGGTACATTTGGAGTTTTTGGATTTAAAGCATTTAACTTATTAGTACCACTTGAACTACCTAAAGCGTCCATCGCTTCTTGCCCCTTATCTAGTGCACCTTTTTCATCCAATTTATTAATAGTATTCTGAGCCATTCTTCCAGCTAAAGATCTTTTGGACATATCAGTCATTCTACGACCGATAGCTTCATTTAATTTATCTCCAATTTTTGTATTATTAATAGCATTTACAACTTTACCACCTTCACTACCGCCAAAATAATGACCAACAGCTTGTGTTGCTATCTTACTTACTTTTTTATTAGCATCATCACTTTTTTGTTTTTTTTCATTTCTACGGGCAGTAGCCTGATAACTAACTTCTTCTTCATTTTCTTCATTAGGTAATTGCATAGGTGCTTCCATTTCATCGTATAATGTTTCCTCAACATCTTGATTTAAATTATCGTTATTGTCCATGAAAATCACCACCTACTAATAATAGAATTATATCATAAAAACAATTGTTATCACAATAATTTATCTTTGAATATTAATTTTATTACATATATTTTCATAAAAGTCATCAAATTGTCCTAAACTTTTACTTAAATTAGGGAAGTTTCTATAACGAGTGTAATTATTTTTTAATCCATTAGTAGTAATTAATGATTTCTTGAAAAAGTTAACACAAGACATTAATTCTTCATAAGTAATGCCATTTAAAATATCATTATTTATTTTTTCAATAAATATATTTACTAAAATATTTTGAATTATAGGAATAAAATACACATTTTCTTCATTGTATTTTTCTGAATATCTTAAATTAATTGTTTCAAATAACTTATCAGTATCCTCATTAGGGCAAATTTTTTTTAATTCATTTTCTAATAGAGTTGTACCTAAAATATTATAATAAGAATATGCAAGTAAATCATTTCCAAGTATACACATGAACATATTTGCAATTTTCATATCTATATAATAAAAATGATTATAAATATGATAATTACTATAAGCTAAATATTCAGTATAACCTTCGGTTAATGCTCTACTATAATGATCACCTAAATTAACAGGATACTTAGAAAAACCTGAATAACAAATCTCATGTTCTTTCTTTGCACTAGCCATATGCATAAATTCATGATACAAACATAGTCTAATATAATCTTCAAATAATTTTAAATCAATTTCATTTTTTTTTAGATTTTTTTTAATAAATGTTGGATCTAAAATTACTTTATTATAATAGCAATCATATACGCCTAAACAACCAAAGTTTTTTAAAGGTTTTGTTTTATCTAAATTTAACTCAATTTTTAATGTTGATAAATTGTTATAAAAATGATGTCTTAGATTAAATGGAATATTTTTTTGAACATCATAAAGAACGTCTATGAAAGGACCTAGAGATTTTCTTAAACTAGTATTTGAATTTAATATTTCCCCCAATAAAATAGTTTTCATGAAAACTATGATACCATTAAAAAAAGCCCATGTAAAGGCTTTTAATATCCACCACCAGAACCAAATGAATCAAGTTCTTCTTGAGTAGCAATAACAGTCATATTCATTCGTTTATTACCACATATAAGAAGTCCTTCACCTTGGTTATAGTATTTTATTCTTTCCATTTCGGTTTCATTTAAATCGATCAACTTAGAAAGATCATCAACAGCTTGTTTTCTTAAATTCATTATTAAATAACTTGAAGCATTATCAAATATTGCTTTACCATGCATTATTAAATTTGGTGCCGCAAAATCGGTTGGTTGTTGTGTAATTACAATAGTTCCTGTATTATATTTTCTTGCTCTTCTTTGAATTTGAGATAAAAACTCTGCACCAAGTTCATTGTGATTAGATAATAGCACATGCGCCTCATCAACCATCATTACTGTATTAATATCTTTATCAAGACAAAGTCCCCAAGCATATTTTAATATATTAAAGAAAAGAGCATTTTTAATATTTTCATCACTATTCATAATTTCCTTTATATTAAATACAATAAAGTCACTATTAATTTGAAGTGTTGTATGACCTGTAAAATAATATCTTAATTCTTTAATCAAAGGTCTTATTTTAAGTTCAAGTCTTTCCATTACATCTCTTTCTCTTGTTGCATCTGTCATTGATAAAAGTCTTCCTTTTATAGTGGCATAAACATCGTCAAATGTAGGAAAATCTGCACTTGTAAGTTTAGTAAAATCAGTTTCATAATCTATCTTATATCTTTTATAAGTATCCTGAACTATTTCACTAAATAATGTTAATACATCCTCTTCGATTGAAGGGTTATAATATTTCATAAAGGCTTTTAGTTGTTGTAGAGTTCTTGTAAGAACTGTATAGCCAAGTCCCTGTTCTATTTCGGTTTCATCAACATCCACAACAATTTCAAGTGGATTTATCATACCAAAATCTCCACCTTTACCAAGGTCTAGGAAATCACCTTTCATCATATTAACCATTTCACCAAGTTCACCCTCTGGGTCAATACAAACGCATTTTAAACCATTTCTTAAATGAGTTCTAAGAAGTAGTTTAGCTGCGGTACTTTTTCCTGAACCAGATGTACCAAGGATTATAATATTTGCATTATTACGATTATTTTCTTTTTTTATTTGAAATAAAAATTGATTATATAAAATTACACCACCGGACCTATCCATTCCAAGAAGTGTTCCAGTACCAGGATCTTTTACTGAATCAAATACAAAAGGATACATTCCCGCTATTGTAACTGAAGGAAGTGGAATACCAATTCTTTTTTCAATATCTTGTTCTGGGAATATTGGTATCATACTTTTTAAAGCTTTTTCTTGTTCAAACATTAAAGATACTGCTCTCATACCAAGTGCATCAATATAATTTCTAACTTGAATTTTAGTAAGTTCTAAGGCATCTTTAGAATCTGCTGAAACCATTAAATGCATTTGAAAATCAAATATTCTAGCTTGTGATGAAGCAAGCATAGAAATAAATTGTTCCAAAGATTCATAATCTTGTCTAATTCTTTCTTGAGTTGTTTGATCTTTCTCTTGCTGATATCTAATTTTTAAATCCGCTATTTCTTTATTTAACATCTTTTTTAAAATTTCAAATGAAATAGGAATATGTTTTATAGCAAGTCTAACTCCAGGAATATTTGTAATATCAGATAAATAACCTGGGAATATACTTCTTGGATAACCGACAACTGTCATAATTGTATAATATTTATCTCCAAGCATAAATTCTGTAGCTGGTCTAAAATTAATACCTTTAGGTGCTACTTCACTTTTAAGTTTACTCATATTACATCACCGCCCTAAAATTAGTGGATATACCATCATTTAAATAATTATCAAGAAGCATTCTTAAATCAGCATTACTAGTTTGTGTAGAATTAAGTCCTGCATTACTAAGACCACTTATTAAAGTATGTAATTTTTTTTGAACTAATTCCATCTTCTTTTCTTTAAATAAAAATGTATATTCTGTATCAACTACATTATAATCTCTACTCATAAATAGATTTGCTTTATTAATATCTTGCATGATAAGTTTTCTAATAGCACTATTAGGATTTTTATTATATTCAACTTGTAATTCATTAAGGTATAAACTTATATCAACAGGTCTATCTGAAACTAAAAGCCAAAAATCGAAATCTAAAGTATTATAAAATGTTGATAAATTAAATAATGTAGCATTTTGACTTTGTTCATCTAATATAAATATATTTTTTGGACTAACCTTAACTCCTGTTACATAATAACCGTCCTCAGTTAAAATCATTCCATTATTGATTGACTTAATAGGAAGCCAATCTTCAGCATATTTTACCCCGCTTGGAGCACTATTACTGTTCATCTGTGTCATCTTTTACACACCAACCTTTCCAATAATACTTTCTTGTATTTGTATAAAAATCTAACATGTTATTAAGTAGTTGCATAACATTATGATAGTTTCTTACCGGCATTACAAGCCCTGCAGCAATAAGAACCGGTATAATTGCAATTATTAACTCACCAGTCGTAGGGTTTTTCAAAATAATTAATAATGCTATAGTAATTGCCGCACCAATTAAACAAAGTATTAAATCCGGCCAAGTAAAGAAGCCAAATATTAATTGTGACTTTTTACTATTGGCAGGTACTAAATATTGATTTCTCACTAGTATTTCCTCCTTTTATATTATTTTTTACTATCATCTTGTTTTTTCTGTTCACGGGTTGCAATTTCAACTTTATTTGCACCAGTATTAAGTTTAATGTTTTCTGTCATTTGTTTTATTTCAGTTAATTCATTACCTTCAATATCATATAATTTAACAGACTGATCTTGTGAATAATTTGCACCAACTATACCAGCTTTTTTAAGTGCATCTAAACTAGCATTATTTGCAATACTTCCTTTAACTTTAACAGCATCTACACGCAAACCACTTAATTTAGCTGCTAATTCAGCATTGTTCTTTGTAAGTTCATCCCATTTTTTAGAACTTGTCAACATAGCATTTTCAACTTGTGAACGAACCAATTTCTTTGCTTTTTCATAATTAGATTCGGCGCCAACAACATTGTTTCCAGTTTGACGAGCAGCATTTAAAGCATTTGTTGCTTCTATAAGTTCTTCTAGATCAACACTATTAATACCATTCAACCCCCCCATGCTAATAGTGGTACCCTTTTGCATGGCTTTTGCAATATAGGCATCTACATTTGAGTCAAAACTATCTCTTGCTGATGTAATTTCATCCATAGCAGCATTTTCAGCTTTTAATTGAGTTAAGTTTTTATAACCAGCCCAACCAGCAACCTTTACACCAGTATCTTCCGCATGTCCAATAATATTTTGAACTCTATCATCAAGCCAACCTTTGCCTCTTGAATGAGCATCAGTGTAGCTATCTCTTTTCATTCTATTTTCAACAGTTTTATTTGCAGCTTGTGATGCAGCATTTTTCATATCTTTTCCACTACCAGCATCCTTTGCGTACCAAAGGCCTTTAGTAAGTCCAGAAGCTGCACCTGCAGCAGCACTACCAAACCCTTTTACAGCAGCACTAAACTTTTTCTCTTTTGGTGCCTTCTTAACTTGCTGAAATGCATTAACAGAATTTCTAACAAGACCTGTTGTTCCAGCTCCAATAGCGGCACCCATAGCAAACGCTCCACTTGATTTAAGTTTATCCTTAATACCAAGTTTCATATCACCATCACCAAATCCAAATAATTCAGATAAAAGTTTAGGTGCTTGTCTCATAAACATAACAATGCCTAATATTAATAAACATTTTGCAATTAGATTTAAGAACCAACTTCCTGTATTCTCTAATCCTAAATCAATTCTATCACTACAAATAATGGATATCAAAAAGACACCAAAATTCATAACAATTATTCTAGTAAAAACAGCTATAAAAGTTTTAGTTGTATTAGAAAGCCATTTTTTAAATACATCTTCCATTTTAGGAATAACATTACAAAATATTGCTATAGGAGCTATTATTTCAAAAAATGCTAATTTGCATATTCTAAGTGCCATATCAAAACAAAATGAAACTATTGCATAAACTAGAAAACCACCAACTATTAAAGCAATTAACCATTGAAAATCTATATCACCTTCATGAATATTTAAAGCAAATGCTTGATAAAAGCCAAAGTTTCCTGACTGCAAAGCAAATTCATCAACCTGTTTTAATGTACATTCACCTTCTTTGCAACCATAGGATTCACCATCCATGGTAATACCATATTCAGACTTGTTAGTAACTTCACTTCGAGCTACTTCCGGATCGGCTGAATTATCCACATTTGGAGTAAAAAAAGGAATAAACGAATTAACAGCCATACTAATACCAGCATTTTCAATTGTCTCAGCACCAGTATCACTAGTTCCTGTGAATAAAGAATTTAAAACATTTGATTCTAAAATAGCATTCTGAAGTCCAAACATAAAAGAAAAAATAGATGGAATTAATGCAAGTAAAACGATTGCCATTACAAATTTTTGAAGAATCTTTTTACCATCAACACCACTTTTGGAATTCTCTGGATCTACAATTTTAACTAAAATGCCATATGCAAGTGCAAAGAGCATTACAATACTTAATATTTCATACATATTTTTAGTTATTATATTAAAATCATCATTATTAAAAATTTGTGCTTTTGCTAAAACCAAAAAAATCCTGTAAGCACTATTTACAAGTTTAAAAATGCCACCTACAAGGCTAATAATTATTTTCCAAAATGCTTCAGCAACATCATCTATAATATCTAATATCATAATTACTCCTATTCCAATACTATAAATATAGTATATTATATTTTTTTATTTTTTACAATCATTATGGATTAATAGTTGTTGTACTATTGTCATTTTTCTTACCATTATTTTTCTTATTGACTGAGTTATTTTTTTTGTTTGAAGAAACTCCAGGACATCTACTATAATCCAAAATACATTCGCTACATTTAGTAAAATCACTTTTTACATCTTCAGCACCATCAAGTAAGTCAATAAAAGCAATTAATATTGTAGGAAGTAAGAATACTAATAAACCTACAATCAATTTAATAACTAAAGATGTTATTTCTTTAGAAAAATCACGTTCATCTGAAGCAACTGCCTTTGTAAGTGATATAACGCCAGTAACAATTAAAATAATTGGAACAAGTATTTTTGCAATATTAAATAATATAGCAATAAATTTTAAAACCTTAACAACATTTTCATTGGTACAAGAAAATGCCTCTAAAGGGTCACCATCTAATATAAATGTTTTAAATAACATACAAATCACCATTTAAATTATATAATAAAGAAAAAGTTTTCGCAATAAAATGGATGTTATTTATTTATTATTTTCTTTTTTTTTGATACAATATATTCATAAAAGGATTGGTGAATTATGAAAACTATTATTGAAAATTTAAGTTTTATAATTGTTATAATGATTATAACAATTACTAATGTTTATGCCTATGGATGTAAAAGTGGAGATATTATTGTTAAAAATGATCCATATAAAACTGTATCAACAAGGGTTTTTACATTAACTGATAAAAATAATAAGACATGTAAAGTTACTTTTTCATCAACATATGATGGAGAAAATGAAACATATGAAATTTTAGTTGATAATAAAAAGCAATCATCTAGAAAAACTGATTATACTTGCAATAATAACATTAAGTTTTCTTTAGATGGAAAAGTATATTCTGGATTTACCCTAAAAAATATACAATGTCGTTTTGATTCTAGTAGTGATTCATTTAAAATATCTGGTATATCTCCAAGCAATGCATATGATACAACTAAGACTTGCTCTGGCGATGATTATTTATTTACAAAAGATGGAAAAACCTGTAAGGTTGAAATCACAATTGACTTATATCAAAATGTAACACTTAAATATGGAGATAAAAACAATTGGTCTAAAGCTACAAAAAAAAGTAATCCTGGCATTTCAGAATTCGATTGTAGTATTGATGGCACAACTATAAATATAAAATCTGATGCCGAGTTGGCAAAAGGGAAGCTAAGTAAATGTCCAAATCTAACAGCCGATGTTGATTCAGATTTAGATGGCTCTGATGGTGATCATACAGATGGAAGTGATTCATCAAATGTAACAGTAATTGATGATAGTGGTGATTATGATCACGGTATTGGAGATCTTATAAGTAAATGGTTTGGCGGTGGTAATAATGGCAATATGACTGCTGGAGAAATGAATTGTAACAATGTAATTAAAGGAACTTTAGGTCAGTATCTAACTAAAATATTTAGTATAATGAAATACTTAGGAATTGTATTATGTGTTGGAATGACAATATATGAATTTGTTAAAGCATTATTAGATAGTGATAAAGAAGTTATGAATAAACTTGTTAAAAAGGCATTTACAAGATTAATTTTAGTCGCAGTACTATTCTTCTTACCTCTATTTGTTAATCTATTAGTAAGTATATTCGTAGACAATCCATGTCCAATTAATTTTTAATAAAAAAATCACGATTTATTTCGTGGTTTTTATTTTGTCTTATTACTTTTCTTTTTGTTAGGTACTAATTTTACTTTAACACCTTTATATCTAGCAAATTCATATTTTACGCCTTCAGGTAAATTTTTCTTTAACTTTTTCATCAATCTCACTCCTTGCAAGCAAAATTATAGCATAAAATTTGCCTTTGTTACAAGTATTTATTTTCTATTATTAAAATTATTTGCACTTATAGCCTTAAAAATATCCCTTTTTTCTTTATTAATGTGATTATTTTGAGATATTTCATTAACTTTTTTACGATTAATTTCAAAATTTATCTCATTTATTTGTGATTTAACTTTTTGTATTTGACCAATATCTCCATTATTTGAATATAATGAATTAAGTTGTCCTTGCATCTTATATTTTTTTTCTTTTAAATAATCTATTCTATCCATTTTTATTTAAACCTCACTCCTAAACTACCCACTATAAACTGACTTTGTAATGGGTCTATTACAGCGCCATATATTGAATAATTATCAAATGCTATTTCACTAATATCATTATTTGAAAAATCTATATTATATAGTTTTGTTTGCAAAAATTCTGCTTTATTAAAATTATTATTATTAAGTTCAATATTTTTTAACTTTGTTTCAGTAAAATAACTTTCTGACATATTTGAATTAGTTATTTTTATTTTATTCATACTAGTACCAGAAAAATTAACATATTTTAATATTGAATTATTTATTGAAACATCCTTTAATGATGCATTAATAAATGAACTTCCTAATAATTTACAACTATTAAACTCACATCTTTCAATTAATTTTTCATCAAAATTTTTATTTGATAAATCACAAGATTCAAAAATACAGTCTAAAAAATTTACATTAATTAATTCAATAAGTGAAAAATCTATGTTCTTAAATATACAACTATCAAAATCAATATCTTCGATTATAATTTTATTTTCTGGATTTTTTGTAAACAAAGCATTTTTATATACATTATCCACGAAAATAAATTCCTCAGTAAATTTAATTTTAGGTTTTATTATATTCATTAAATCAATTCCTCAATAACATTTTAACATATTTATACATATAAAAAAAGCATAACTAAATATGCTTCTTTATACTATTTTTGTTTTGCATCAATAGTAATAGTCTTACTACAATATTTTGTAGCATTATCTAATTCATAACCACTTGGACAAGTAAAATTCTTTTTAATTTTTATGTCACACATACCACTAGAATTTAATGGTTCACCTTTAGAACATCCTAATACTGCTGGAGTTTTTGCAGCATAACATCCATGATCATAGTAAATTCTTCCTGAAGAAACATCACAAGAATCTTTATCTGTCGTATATATTAGGTTATAATAACACATGTTATTATCCTCATCAAATTTTGCATCATCACCATTATAACTAGAATAATCATCACAATAATAATAAGGATCTACTTCATCGTAACAATACTCACTATTCCATGCCCCACCTTTATATCCATTAGGACATTTACCATTTGCTTTTACAGTATCAACTTTAATACATTTTTTATCAGATAAAGTAAAATCACTATCACAATAATAAGTTACAGGTTGAGTTTTATTATCGGTAACATTATTTGATTTCTTATCTTCCTCTTTAATTTTTTCCCAATTTGCATATAATGTGGTACTTTCCGCTAATAAAGCGCCATTATAAATTGGTTTACCATTTTTATCAGTCCATCCTTTAAATGTATAACCTTTTAAAGTTGGGCTTTTAGGTAAAGTAAGTTTTTCTTCTTTATTAAGGGTAATTGATTGTACCTTACTTCCACCCTTTGAATCAAAAGAAATAGTTATTTTTTTAGTATCCTCATCTTCTAAGGTAACATCATATAATGCTTTTAATTTTATATTTTTATTAATTTTTGTTTTAAAATCAAAAGGCTCTTTTGCTAAAATTTCTTCATTTTCTTTCTTTTCAACTACCTCATACCAAGTTGCATTTAAACCATCTGTATTTTCGATATCTTTTTTGTTTATGGCCTTATTATACTTGATTTGAACAATTTTAGTTTTTGTTCCATCATTATAATCTAAAGTGATATCAAACTTTCGATTGAAAAACCATAATAAGAAAATTATAATTACAAGTAATATAGCACCACTTATTACTCCAATTAACAATTTCCTTTTTTTGTCGTTTTTAGACATACGCACTCCTCCTTAAGTACATTATACTATAACATTTCAATTTTTAAAACTAAAAAACATCATTTACTTATCATAAAAATTTTATTAAAATATAACTGGGTGAATAAATTATGATTAAAAATATAAATAATAATAAAATAATTATGATAACTCATATTGCAGATATTGATGGTATGGGTTCATTAATACTTGCTAAAAAACATTATAGTAATATTGATTATATATTATGTGAAATAAATGAATTAATAGAGGTTTTTAGTTCAATAGATTTCTCTAATTATGAAACAATATATGTATGCGATCTTGCACTATCTAAAACAATATTAAATTATTTAAATAAACATCCAGAAATTACTAATAAAATAAAGCATTTTGATCATCATGAAATAATAGAAAATTCTCCAGATTATGTAAATAGTATAATTTATTTAAATGATAAACCAACCTGTGGTACCCAGTTATTTTTTAATTATTTACTAACTTTAGATAACAAATTTAATAATAAGTATTATAAAACTTTTGTTGAGGCAACTAGAGAACAAGACAATTTTGATTTTGGTGATGAAGAGTATAATGCTAAATTACTTGCATTTACGCATGCCCTAATTGGACCCGAAAATTATATAGAACTTGTTTTTAATCTAAATGATAACGAAAATTTTAAACTACCTAAAATATATGAAGACTTATATAAATCTGATTTAAAAAAACAAAAAGAATATATTGAATTTATAAATAAAAATTTATGTATAACTGATTATAATGGTTATAAAGTTGGTGTAACTATTTGTGAGCAATATAGATCTATAGTGGGAAATAGCATTTGTAAATTAAGACTAGAAATAGATTTTATAATAATAATTAATTTTAATCGTAATAGAGTTTCCTTAAGAAGTGTTAAAGAAAGTATTGATTTAAATGAAATTGGTAAAACATTTCATCCAGATGGTGGAGGTCATAAATTATCTGCGGGATTTTTAATAGATTCCAAATCAATAACTAAATTAAAACCATTTATAGATTTATATATTGAAAAATTAACTAAATAAACTTTTAAACATACAATTATTTAAATAAAAAATAAAAATTTATTATTATCACAAATTAAAAATGTTGTAAAGTTTATGTAAATTATTTTTTTAAACCCTAATATTACTTTTAAATATGCTATAATTTATTTAAATAAGGAGATGATAAACTTGGCAAAATACATACAATTTGATTTAGGCAAAAATGAACCAGTATTTTATGAGGTTAATAATTTTTCTTTAGAAAGCATAGAAAAATTGCCTATTTACAAAGAAAAATGGTTGGTTATGTCATTTTTAGAGGGTGAAAAAAGGATGTTTGATGGAAAAATATTAGATATTTATCCTTCACAACTTATAGGTAAAGTATATTATGGTAAAAAACTTACTTATGCAGAAGTAAAACAAATAGTTGGAAATGACATTCGTTATAATGATTTGCTTTGGCAAATGGAAAAAAATTGTAGGGATAGTTTCTGTGCGTTAAATGTAAACGCTAATAATGATGAAGAGTATTATAGGCAATTTAAAGATTACACAAAAAATTTTGATAGGACACATTACTGCTTATTTACATTGCCAAACAATTTTAGTATATTACAATTTGATGATAATAAAACAATGACTGTTGAAGAATTTGATAATAGGATAAAACTGGATTACACCAATATTTTAAATAATATACAATCTAATGCTCATATAGGTAAAGACTATCTTAATAAAAATCAATTTGCTTTAAAATTATTTAAAAATCATTTTGAAATGCTATTAAAAAATTGTAAAAATTATAATGAAGATACGATAAAATCAATATTTAGTATTTGCCAATTTCATTTTGAAAATTTTACTAATTTACAAACAATTGAAGAAATAAATTTCTTTTTAGAAGTCGCAGATTATACTTACCAATTATCAAATTATAATAGGAAATTATTTAACCAATATAAAGATTTTGTTAATATGAAATATATAGAATTAGAAAATGGAAGTACTTTAGATTTTAATTAAATTTACTTTTAAAACTTGTTCATATAATTATATATAATCATATCATATTAATTATACGCTATATAAAATAAAAACTCTCAAACTTGAGAGTAATTTTTTTATGGCAGGGGCGGAGAGAATCGAACTCCCATCTAAAGTTTTGGAGGATATTAAAACTCCTGTTATAAAATAGCAAATCACCATAAAACCAAGCCAAACTGCCAATTCATATGTTGATATTATACGATATAATTTGATTAAAAACAATACTTTTGCCACCAAAAGTGCCACCAATTAACATTAAAAAGTGCAACAAAGGTCTTTTGGACTGCTAGTATTCTTGAAAATAGCCACCAACTAAAAAAAATCCCACAATTCCAACGAATTGTGGGATTTATTATATACTAATATTCTCATCTTTATATTTAGTAATATCACTTATAGGATTAAGTGAAAGTTCATGATTATTATCAAAAATGGCAAAAATGCCACCAAGTAGTTTGTCTTTTAATTCAGGATCAATACTTTCAATAGCTTGATTAAACATTTGTAAATTTGGATTACTATCCAATATATATTGCTTACACATATTCATATAACTATCTAAATCATCACGAGTAATATTATCATGAGTTAACCACTCTAATGTATTAAACAAATCATCGTCATTAGTAAGTGTAGAATCATTTACTAAAATTGATAATAAAGTTAATGGCTGAACTTCTACATCAGGAATATCATTATTAAAAATGTTACTCGCCATCATACTAACTATTTTTTGATCTTGTATTAAATTACTATGAGTATATATTCTTAAAGTTGTAGATGGTTCAGAGTGACCAAGTCTACGAGCAACATCTTGTGGTGGAACTCCAATTGATAATAAATAAGTTGCATGACTATGTCTTATGTCGTGGACAGTTATCGGTTTTAAATTATTATCTTTTATAAATCTTGCCCATTCTTTAGTTATATAATCAGGATGCCAAACACTATTTAATTCTAATGTTCTAAAAATATAATCATCATCACTTGGATTAAAACCATTATCAATCTGATATTTTTTATATTCCATAAATACATCATATACCTCATCTACAACAATAATTTTACGAATACTTTTATCAGTTTTAGGTTTAATGGCAACCAATGAATCAGTTACTTGTTCTATGATATCGTATTTCTTCAAAAAATCAGGATCTTCTTGCATTTCCTTCGACACGGTCATAAGCTCACGATTAATACTAATAATATGAGTAGTTTGGAATTTTCTCACACCATTTTCAGTAATAGGCATTTTTCTTTTAGTTATATCTTTCCATTTCAAGCCACCAAGTTCGCCTCGTCTAAACCCTGTATTAAACAAAGTAAATATTGCAGTTCTAAATCTAATATCATAATTTTTTAAAAGTTCAAAAACTTCCATCATTTCTTCATAGTTATAATAATCTCTTTGTTTGATTTTTAATTTAGGGGGATTTATTACAAACTCTGCAGGATTAGATAATAACCATTTTTTCTTTTTAGCATAATTGAAAATGGATGTAATAAGTTTATGACAATGATTAATATAAGTTTCAGATAGTGGTTTGCCAGTTTGTGGATTAATAGTATTTCTCATTTTATCATATAATTTTTCTAAATCTTGTTCAGTTATACTTCTAATTTTAATATCACCTAAATCAGGTAAAATCCAATTATTAAGTAATTGTTTATAACCTCGAATAGTAGTGAGTGATCTCTTTTGATATTTAGTATCATCTAAATATATTTTTGCTGTTTGAGTAAGAGTGTAGCCACCATTTTCTGCTTTAAGTCCTTCTTCTTTCATTTGTTTTTGAAGTGCTTTCATTTCATCCCTTCGTTTGATTGCATCTTCAGGTGTACCATAAACTCTTTCAACTATTCGATCACGAGTACCATCATCTCTAAAACCATTACTTAATTCAATTCTAAAAACCCCATCAGACTCCTGATAAATATTTTTCATCCTGTTATCATTTATTTTACCTATATATTATTCCTCCTAAACATATTTTTTATTAACTTTTTCATTTTCGTTAACAACGATTTTATTACTAGCAAGATATTTCTCAATATCTTTAACATCAAAATAATTTAATTTACCAATTTTAACAACAGGAATAAAACCATTTTTAATTGCTTCATTTAATCCATAATTGCTAATAGCAGGGTATCGATTTAATACTTCTTTAGTTTTTAATAATATCTGACCACCATTATTAACTTCATTTTGTTTTTGATATTTATTAATGATAGTTCCAATTTCGATTAACATATCTCCTAGATTATTAATATTAATTCCCCCTTAAATACTTACATATGAATTATATGAATTTTCATCTAACGATATGTTTTGACTTTTAGATAATATTTTTTCATAATTATTTATTATCATTTTAGAATAATTAACAATAGTATTAAGAGAATCATCTATCTCTTTAAAATCTTTATCTTTACTCCAAGAATAAAGATACATATTTGAATATTGGCTTGTATCCATACCTAAATATTTTGAAACAACATAAGCAATTGATTCTGCCTCTGTTTCATATTTGTTTCTATGTTCTTGATAATCTTGATGATTATTAAGTAAATGCTTATGAGCAAGAGAGTGGGCATATTCATGAATAACAACTTTTAATCTCATAAGATTACTTAAACCTTTATGCACAACTATTGTGGAATTTTTAAAATCACAATATCCTTTCGCTCCTGACTCAATTTTATCTTCATATTTTACTTTAAAACCATTACGATATATTGATTTAATAAATATATCCTCAATGCCCTCATCACGATCATCTTCCAAAACAGGATTTAATTTTTCATTGAGTTCATCCAAAGGCATATTAGTCTGACTTGCATCAAATACTGAACCAACTTTGAAATTACTTAACTTTTCACTATGATATGTAATTGAATCATCTGACTTATCTTTATATTTTTTTAATTCATCTTCAGAAAGTACAAAGAGTGGTTTATATTCATATTTACCATTAACATCAGTTTTAATTTTAACAATTGTATAAAAAGTTGGAACTAATATTTTAATACCTTGCTCACCTGAATTTATACGATATCCCATTTTATTAAAAGTGCGAAGTGGTGCAACATAATTTGCATCAGGATTTTGCATCCATATCAAGCATTGATTATTATATGAATAATTATTGAACTTAATTATATTATCTAAAAACTTTTTAATATCGCTTTCAGATTTAAAACTTTCAATAGCTTGTTTTTTTAAATCAAATATAATGGATTTAACATCATTTTCTAATTGTTCCTTTTCTTTTTCATCTTTAGTTTTATTAGCTTGAAAACTTAATTCATTTATCTTTTTTAATTGTTCTTCTAACAAACATCAATCCCCCTTATATGTTTATATTGCTAGGACAAATATTATAATCTTCTTTTAATGACAAAATAATTTCTTCATATACATAATCTGCTATATTTGGATCTTTAAAAATCATATCAACAAACTTTTTTATATCATCAAAACTCTCATATCTATCACTCCTAGTAGAATATAATTTTGCTAATTCTTTTCCTAACTTTGTAATATTTTTTTCTTCCTCAAAAGTTACTTCACGATCATTAAGCCACTCCGAAGTTAATTCAAGCTCGGAGAAATCTTCTTTAGCAATTTCTATTGCCTCATCTAGATTGTCACTATCAATTTTTATAATTTTATTTAAACTAGACTTAACTCTTATATATTTTGAAATAGATAATTCCTCCTTATATTCCTATATCTTTTATATATCCATTGTCAATATAATCAGATAACCACATTGCTCCAAATGTTTCTCTAATCTTTAATCTAAACATTGCTAATTTACTAATATCTAAATCTTTGTTATTAAGAGCAAATGCAATATTAGTTAAATTATTATTTTGAAATAAATAAACTTCATCAAAAGAAAAGGAATCTTTTGCGATTCCTTCATCTTTTAACATTTTAGTGAAACCATCAACCCATTCTGATAGTTCACCACCACAACCTTGTAATATTAAAAATTCATAATTTCTATCTCGAAGTTCTTTAACTTCACTACAAGATAATTCTTTTATTTTTGATTTTTTTATGACTTTAAATTGATCCTCACCAACAACTAATCCAAGTGATGAACCATTATCCCAAGTCATTTGAATAGTACCCATATCATCTACAAAATCAACAATACCATGAGTACCCGATGGAACTGCTTGAGAATCTTCCATACTAATTAATTCAATTTCAGTTCCTTTAGGGTATTGTTCTTTAATTCTTTTTATTTGATAATCTTTTAACATTTAAATCCTCCTATAAATTAATATAGATATCATCATAATCGTTGATATCTTCCATTTTTTCATAATTTTGATTAACTGGTTCTATATATTCGCACATTATAGAGAGTGCTTCATCATAACTTCCTGAACTAGTAATTCGATCAGTCATTTCTTTTGCTTTATCAGGGTATCCTGCAGTTTTTAATGCACGACTACATATACCAATTAAATTAAATACATTACCATCTGCTCCAATAATAGGTGCTAATGGTTTCTCAATCTCTTTTTTAAAACAATCTGAAAGTGGTTTTAATTCTAAATTAGAAACTTCAGCTGTGTAATTATCCCATAGCCATTTATTAGTTTGCTCATCATATAAATAAATATATCCAATCCAAGCATCAAATAAAATCTCTTGAAATTCATCAAAAGATTTAGTGACCATTGGTTTATTTTTTTTATAATCTTCTCCTAAATTTCTATGATAAGCAATTGTTTCATCTTTTTTATTATCAGAATTTATTTTTTTTCCTAATCCTGAAATATTTCCTAATTTTATTAATTCTTTTACATCATTATAATTTTGATAATTATCATTTAATATTTTACCAACACCATCAAGATATCCATCATGATGACAATATATACTCTCAATACTACCATCTTTTTTTAATATTCCAATTCTTGCTCTTGTACTTATATTTCTTCCTCCCTATATTCCAATACCAATATTAATGTCGTAATCTATTTCTTTTTCTATAAAATCTCTTAATTTATTTTGCATACCTAACATTAAAGTTGTATCACTTGTTAAGTCAGGTTCCCATTCTTCAAAGATAAGGTTATCAAATTCATCTTTATAAGCATCAGTATATTTTGAATATCTTAAACCCATTTTGCCTTCAAGAATAATTAAGTCACAAAAATACAAATTATCCACATCTTCAAATGTAGCAAGATCATAATAATCTTCATAATCTAAATCTTTTGCATCAACTTGAATATGCTGTAAATCAGCAATACATTTATGCATTTTAAATTTTGTATTATATTCTTCTAAAAAAAACTTATTAAATTGTTTTTTTATTATGTTATATACATGATTAACTGCTTTATCATATTCGTCATATTTAAAATATTTTGCAGACCTCCAAGCAGTATCATTAAACATATCGTTTATATCAGAACAACTCCTATCTGCTGTAATAACCATAATGTTATCACTATTACGACTCTCACAAGCCCATATTAGCAATTCATTATCTGTAGTAGGTTCATAAATTGTTAACATTAATCCTTGTTCTCTACAATTGTTAAAAGTTTTATAATATCCTTGCAAGTTATCGGAAACATTTTTTAATTTTTGTTCTAATTCATCAAAAAAAGTTTGGCTTACTTCAAAACTTCTATTTTTTGTAATTTGTATATTTATTCCTCCTTATATTCTAATATCACCATCATAATCAATATCAAAATATTCTTTTCTTGACATCAATTCGCCATTTTCTTTAGTTACAAATATATGACCATCATAATCTTCATCATAATACATCCAATCCAGTTCACCATCATTACACATTTTGCTGTATTCTTTGAGTATCCCTACAGGGCAACTCCATGCTGTATCAAAAGTAATAGTATATTCTTCTTTAACTTTGTCATATTCAATGCTACAATCATCTTCCACATTCCATTTAGTTCCCCAATTATCAATAGACCAATTATACCAATTACAATATCCATATTTAATATAATTATCTAAATATTTTTTGCCGAGTTCAATTGATTCCTGAAAATTTTCATCTTTTTTATATTTTGAAAGATTAGAATTAATCTTTTCAAAATATGGATCAGTATGGATATCTTGGTTAAAAGGATTTAAACTTTTATATGCTTTCCTAATATCTATGTTATCACTCAAATCTAACGATGTTAGATACAAAAAAATCAGTCCTTTTTCGCCATTAGATCCTGCCTCTATTTTTAGTCCTTTTGGCATAGGAATTAATTTATTAAAATCCAATGAATATCCTCCATCAGTTTTTGTTAGTAATTTATCGCCTAATTCTTTTTTGCAAATAATTCTATTTGTAGTCCAATTTGGTATATACATTCCTCCTTATTTTATATTACAAAAAAGAGTAGAATTTTATCTACTCAAATATTATCTTTATCTAATCTATAAATTGTAATTTTAGTGAATAGTAACTTAATTTTCTTTTTTATTAAACATATGGCGTACTTTATCTATTCGATTATTTGGTCTACGTGATTGA
>CAKONK010000010.1 GCA_934097085.1 uncultured Bacilli bacterium | reverse complement strand
GATGAAGATATAATAAAATTCGCTCAAATATCCAAAGAAGAATTGGATGAAATTAAGAAGAGTATGGGTAAATAAAACTCATACTTTTTTATATAATTCCAACTTCAATCTCATTTTGTCCTTGATATTCAATATATAAATAAATAGCACCAGCGATAAAAAACATAATCGAAGCAAATTCTCTTAAAGAGCCATATTTACTATTTCTAATGTTTTCATAATTAATAATAACAAAATACAAGTATATCAAAAGACCTATAGCAAGCACCGTAAGATTTATTTTTTTATATATTCTTTTTGCTTTAAAATTTTTAGTAAAAAGATATTTTTCTTCATAATAGTTTGATACAATAGCCATTACAAAAATAAATATATATATAAGCCAAATAATATTTTCTTTATCAAGCATTCTTAGTTTATCTTCCATAATAAAAAATATGTAATAAAGGTTATATTTTATTCTTTATTACATATTCATTTATTTTTTTAATTTCGATTTTTCTAATAGCGATTAGAAATCCTATTCCTATCAAAAGGATGCTTACATTATAAAAATAGTCGATAAATTTAGGATTTTTAGTACTTATTAATAGATAAATTCCAATACTTATACATAAAATTCCACATACAAATGAAGAAATAAGTTTCTTTTTAACATATTTACCCAAAGACGTTTCATAATATTTTTGTTTTACTTTTTTCCTTTTATCTTTATCTAATCTTAAATATTTAACTTTCAATTCAATCACCATATTTATGATACCAAATTAATATTAAAAAGTATAGATTTTTTTATAAAAATAAAGTACAATTAAATTATGGAAAGTATAGAAAAAAATATTGATAAATATATGGATTATTTAAAGTATGAAAAGAAATTAAGTAATAATACTATTAGTTCTTATTATGAAAATCTTAAAAAATTTTATAGTCATTTTGACAAGAAAAATATTTTAAATTTGAATGCTGATGAAATTAGAGATTTTCTTTATGATGAAGGTATAGTAGCTCGAACTAGAGCACATTATTTAACTGTTTTAAATTCATTTTATAATTATATGATAAGTACTGAGTATATTAAAAATAATCCTTGTGAAACTATTAAACTTCCTAAACTTGAAAAAAAATTACCATCTTTTTTAACAATCGAGGAAGTAGATAAACTTTTAAATATTAATCCAGTTAAAATATATGATTATCGTAATATAGCTATGATGGAAACTTTATATGCCACCGGTATAAGAGTAAGTGAACTATGTAATATGAAAATATCTGATATTGATTTTAATGAATGCACTATAAAAATATTTGGTAAAGGTAGTAAAGAAAGAATAGTACCTATGAATGATAGTACATATAATTCCTTAAAAAATTATATTGATAATTATAGACCTTTTTTACTAAAAACTAAAGTTAGTGATTATGTATTTATAAATAATTTTGGTAATGTTATAAGTAGAGTAGGCTTTTTTAAAATACTTAAAAAGTTATGCAAGGATGCTGGAATTAACAAAGATGTTTCTCCACATACATTAAGACATTCTTTTGCAACTCATTTACTTAATAATGGAGCAAATTTAAGAGTCATTCAGCATCTTTTAGGACATAGTAATATAACTACTACCCAGATTTATTCTCATCTTTCTAATGAATCTTTAAAAGAGGATTATAAAATGCATCCAAGAGATTAAAAAAAGAAAAATTTAACATTGCAAGATGTTATTTTTTTTATATATTTAACAATATAGTAAAATAGTATCTATCCAAGTATTCACCTTGTTCGTTTTTTCCTATATTATATACATTTAAGAAAAATCATCCCCGTATTTATGTATATTACTATTAAATATTAACATTAATTAATAAAAAAATCTAGTCCTATTTTCAAGAAAATCACTATTAAATTTTCTTAAATGTATATATTTTAAGAAAATTGATGTCCCTGTTTATGTGGGATTGGAGTAGTTTTATGAAATTTATTTTATTAATGAAAATTAGTGGGGCTAGGTTGTATGAATAGTAATAAAAAACTTTTAACTATTATAATGATATTGCTTGTAATGTGTACTGGTATATCAATTTCTTATGCATTTTTTAAGGTTGCTAGTTCTAATAATAATGCAAATAGTACAGCTACAATAAATGTAGCTAACTTATGTATGTCACTTCAGTTAAGTTCAAATAATATTACACTTTCTAATGAATATGCAGTTCCTGTGTCAGATGCTAAAGCATTAAGCGCTGATGTATATAAAACGGATGTCAGAATTCAAAATAATTGTGGTGATTCTCAATCTTTTAATTTATTACTTGTGCCAAATAGTTCAAATACAATGCCAATAAGAGCATTAAAATACGTTTTAGTTGAAGAAGGAGTCACTCCTACAACTGGTACACTTATTTCTAATGCCTATTCATTAGATAACACAATCAAAAAACAATTATTATCTATCAAAAACGAAACATTAAAAACAGGATATAGTGTTGGTAGTGGTACAGTGAATGCTAATACATCAAAAACATTTAGTTTATATTTATGGATTGATAAAGATGAAGGTGGTTTTGGTAATGGCTCCACTATGGATAAAGTACTTAGTTCTTATTTGACACTTGGCAGTGGTAACACAATTGGAAGTTTAAAATATGGATTATATCAAACTATTGAAAATAGATATAATGAAGATAAAACATATCTAGGTTTATATACTGGTGAAGGAGCAGATACTTATACAAATCCAGTATATTATTATAAAGACAATGTTCAAAATAATAATGTCTTATTTGGAGGTTTTTGTTGGAAGATAGTAAGAACTACAGAAACAGGCGGAGTAAAAATAGTATATAATGGTAAACAAAAAGATGTCTCGGATGATTATACATTATTAAGTGAAAATGAATATAATAATTTAAATAATGACGCAAATTATCCATATACTTTTGATAGCACAAATAAGACTTGGACAAGTACGAACACAGGAACAAACAGCTCTACAATTACATTTACTGCACCATCAAGTGGTAATTATGTATTAAACTATGATTTATCTATATATCAATATTCCCCAAGCAATATATATGTAGAAATATTTAAGGATGATGTAAGTTTAGGCAAATTTACAGGTGTAAATTTAGGACAAATAGTTTTTAATAATCTTAGTATTTCAAATATAATAAAAGTTGTATTTACGAGAAAAAGTTCAAGTACATCAGGTAGTAGAAATAATATTATATTTAGTTTTGGAAAAGCAAATAATATATTTAAAACTTGTAATAATACAGGAACAGATTCGCAAATAGGAACAAGTGGATTTAATAGTAATGATAATTCACCAGCATATGTAGGATATATGTATAATCCTGATAAGGTATATATATCTTCATGGAAAAAAATACTAAATGGTTTATACTTTGGTGGAACAAGAGCATATGCAGATTCGGTAACATATGATAGGAGTACAAATAAATATACATTAGATAGTGCAACAGCAACAACACTAAATGTATCAACATCAAATGGAAGTACTTTAGTAGGAAAATATACATGTAATCAATCAACAACAACAGCAACATGTACAAATGTATATTATATAGTAGGCTGTAGTAATAGTTATATATATTATTATTCATTATCAAATGGAGATGTAGATGGAACTGATAATGGAAGTAATTATGTATTTGGAAAGTCATTTACTTATAATGGCTCGTATTCATTAAGTGATACAACAACAATACATTCAGATGATTGGGTAACAAAAAAGACAACAGTAAATAATTATCATTATACATGCTTAAGTAGTGGAACAACCTGTTCATCTATTTATTATATAAGTTCTATAGATAATGGTACTGCATATTATATAACTTTAACTGGAGGAAAATCAGTAAGTGATGCATTAAATGAAATGTTATATGCAGATGATGTAAATAAAAATGATAGTACAATAAAAGAATATATAGATAGTTGGTATGAAAAAAATTTAACAAATTATGAAGATAAACTAGAAGATACAGTATTTTGCAATGATAGAAGAATATTGAATCTAAATGGATGGAATCCAAATGGAGGAAGTACTACGAATGAATTACAATTTAAAAATTATAATATTAATCAAAGTTTGGTATGTGCAAATGAAACAGATAGATTTAGTCATAGTAATGCCAAAGCATATTTGAAATATCCTATAGGATTATTGTCAGCACCAGAATTAAGTTTAGCTAGTTATGGAAGTAGTCATTACTTTAATAATGGACGATTTGCTTGGCTTGTTTCTCCTAGTGATTTCAATATCAACACCATGATCTGGGGAGTGAATGATTCTAACTTCTTTCTTGGTAGTGGACTCAATGGCTTAGGTGTGCGTCCATCTGTATCACTAAAACCAGGAATTGAATTTACAACTGGTGATGGATCATTTACAAATCCTTTTGTTATAGATTAATCACATATAAAAGGGAAGGGGTTACCTTCCTTTTTTCATATATAATGCTTATTTACATCTTGAGTTAGCTCTAGCATTTGTAGAATTACTTCTTGCAGATTGTGAATTACTTCTAGCGTTGTTTCTTGCTTTAGCTTTACAAGTTCTAGCATTACTTCTTGAATTACTCATTTATTTCCTCCTGATATTATTATGGATAGTTTTGATAAAAATACTATGGAAATAATTGGTATATATTTTATTAAAGTTCATTTAATAATTGTGTTTTAATTGAATCATTATCAGTAAAAAATAAATTTAAACCATTTTCTTTTAAAGAAAGCATATATTTAAAATTATTTAAAATCTCTTTACATACTGTGCTTGGAACTTTAACTACTTTTCCATTTATAGTATGCCTATTTTGTATATATTTTTCTAATGTTGAAAATGCATTTTGAATTAAGATTGTTTCTTTATTTCCCGCAATTTCTTTAATTAATATTGTTTTACAATCACCATATTTTTCAATTTTTTTATCAATAATTTTTTGATATTTTTGAATTTTAGAACTTAAAGGAATAAACCAAGTTATTACTTTCATAATTTCATTTCCTTCATAAAAAAATAATAAAAATGGAAACTCTAAAATAGATTTAGGGTTCCCAACATTTGCAACCGAGATCATTTATTGCTCGCACCACCTAGAGGCGATTTACATTTGCATTAGCATTCAATGAATGCGATGGTAATATAACATTATTTTTACAACCTGTCAATTAAATTTATTAATAATTATTTACAAAAGAAAATATAATTTAATATGAATATAATTAATGCTTTGTTAGTATCTTTATTTGCATCATTTTCAACTTGTTTAGGTTGCGTGTTTTTGTTTGTTAAAATTAAAAGTCAAAATATAAATAAATTTATTACATTTTCTTTATCTTTTTCAATTGCTATTATGATTGGAATTAGTATATTTGATTTACTTCCTAGTTCAATATTTATAATAATTAATAGATATAAAATATGGTCAATATTATTATTTAGCTTATTATTTTTATGTAGTTATTATTTAATTAAATATATTAGTAATCTTTTGTCAAAGTATGAAAATAATCTATATAAATTAGGTGTTTTATCAATGGTTGTTTTAATTATGCATAATCTTCCTGAAGGAGTAATTACATTCATAAGTAGTTATAAAGATTTAAATTTAGGAATTAAGATGGCTTTAGCAATAGCACTTCATAATTTTCCCGAAGGTATTGCTATAGCAGTTCCAATATATTATGCCACCGGGAGTCGCAAAAAAGCCTTTTTAAATACCTTTTTAAGTGGCTTTTCAGAGTTTATTGGAGCAGTACTATCATACTTATTTTTAGCAAGATTTGTTAGCGTTATAACTCTTTCTTTAATACTTACTGGAGTAGCATTTTTGATGATAACTTTATCTATTGAACAAATGCTTCCTAGAGTACTTTCTTATAAAGAAAATAAATTTATGAACTTAGGTTTTATTTTAGGCTTTATTATTATCTTAATTAGTATTATAATTTAATTATGAAAAGAGTAGGAATATTAACAAGAGAAGAAAATTTAAATAATAAGGAAATATTATATATACCTAAAAATATATATAATAAATTAAATGGTAAGGTAGAAGTTATTTTAGTGCCTTTTGTTTTAAATGATGATTTTAATAAAGTTAAATATCTAATTGATATTTGTGATGGAATAATTCTTCCTGGTGGAGATGATATCTATCCTTTAGAACTTGAGGTAGCAAAATACTTACATAAATTAAATAAACCACTTTTAGGAATATGTTTAGGTATGCAGACTATGGGAGTAGCCTTTAATGGTAAATTAGGCCATTTAAATACTTTAGCTCATAAGAGTAAAGATAAGTATGTACATAGTGTAGATATAAATAAGGATAGCTTACTATACTCTATTATAGGTAAGAAAAAAATAATGGTAAACTCTAGACATAAAGACTATGTTGTAAATACTGATTTAAATGTGGGCGCAGTTTGCAATGATATAATCGAAGAGGTTGAGGACAAAACTAAAAAATGCTTTATTGGAGTGCAGTGGCATCCTGAAGACTTAGAGGACGAAAATTCTGAAAAATTATTTAATTTTTTTATAAATAAATTATAAAGTGTGGTATACTAAATATATAGTAAAGGTGGTAAAAGTGAAAAAATTTATTATTTTAATTATTATGATGGTATTACCTATAATGGTAAATGCAAAAGATATTACAAGCAAGTGTACTATAAAAGTTGGTTATTATCCTACAAAGGACATAACTGACGATAATTTCTCAACATTTTTAACTAAATCAAAAAATTATGCTGTAAATGTCGAGTGTGAAGAGGATATTAAAAATGTTTATATTATGTATCACGATCATTCTACAAAAGGAAAAATTCTTTTTGAAAATTATGAAAATATTGTAGGGCAAAATGGTTATTTACATGAACTTATCAAAGTTAATAATAATGTTAAAACATTCAAAATACAATATGATGATGAATTTTCTATAGCGGATATTTATATTTATAATGATGATAATTTGCCTGATATGGTTCAAGATTGGAAAAGTTTGGATACTGCAGATTTAATGCTTTTTACAACTCACGCCGATGATGAACAACTCTTTTTCGCAGGGTTAATGCCAACTTATGTAGATGCTGGCAAAAAAATTCAGGTTGTTTATTTTACAAGACATACAAATAATGTTTTAAGATATCATGAACTTTTAAATGGATTATGGGCTGTAGGAATCAAATATTATCCAGTTGTAAGTGATTTTCCAGATGCTTGGGCAACAACAAGAGATGGCGCATTATTAAATTTACAGAATGCAGGATTTTCTATAGAGGATGCAGTGAGATATGAGGCAACTCAAATAAGAAAATACAAACCTTATGTTGTTGTAGGTCACGATGAAAAAGGGGAGTATGGTCATGGACAGCATATGCTTAATACTTATGCACTTGAGAGTGCTTACAAACTAGCTAGTGACAAAAATTATGTGATTGATGGAGTAGGGTATGAACCTTGGCAAATTCAAAAACTATATTTACATTTATATAAAGATAACAAGATTGTTTTAGATTATGATAAACCGCTTACATCATTTGGTGGTAAAACAGCTTATGAAGTATCTAAAATAGGCTATTCATACCATTTATCACAGCAAGGTACTCGGTTTACTTCTTGGCTTAATGGTAATGATAAACCCTACACTAGTGCAACACAAATTAAAACGTATAGTCCTTGTGAATATGGTTTATATTATAGCGCTGTTGGCGAAGATGAAGAAAAAAATAATATGTTTGAAAATGTTAAAGATACTAAAAATACTAATGAATCAATTAAAACTGATCAAAATAAAGACCAAAATACTACAGTCGACTTAAATGACCATTCTGTAGGAGGTAATATACTTTTGTATGTTTCCATTGGAATAGTCCTTGTTATAATAATAATATTAATAATCAGTTTAGTTAGATAATGAAAAAGAAATATAAGTTAACATAATATATACTATAAAATTTCTTACTTTTAAAAAAGTGGACCCATAAACCCACTTTTTTAATTGCAACAATTGAGAAAAAATGAACCCAGACCAAATTCATTTTTTCGTGATATTAAGATCTAAAATTAAAAATCGGCCCCTTAAACCCGATTTTTAATAATCCGTTGAGAAAGAAAAGTCCGTTCAATGCTTTTCTTTCGTGATAATAAAATACAAATAAAATCGGTCCGTTATATACCGATTTTTAATCCGTTTCAATGGCGTAGCCGGTTATTCGGCTTTTTTCTTTTGCTCTTCTATGTATTTTTTTAAGATAAAAATTATCTGTGAATTTATACTTCTATTTTCTTCTTGTGCTATTTTTCTGATTTCTTCCCATATATCTTCTGGTATTCTTACATTTGAATTTATTGTATTTTCCATAATACTCCTTTGCTGCCATTATGATATTAAAATATTGCTATTTTGTCTAGACACAATATGGTACCATAATGGTATTGATTTATTACTTTAAGTGTGTTATATTGTAAGTGGTACCAATATGGTACTAGAAAGGAGTAACAAATGAAACTAAAGGTTACTATATTGAATTTTTTAAAGTATGAAGACAAGAATACACATCAAGAAAAAATAAGAATTGGTTACATCAACAATGATGTATCATACATAGCCAACAAAGATAAATTTAAAGGTTTTGCTGAATTATCTATTTTCCTAGATAGTGCTAAAATTTGGGACCAACTAAAAGTTGAAATGTGTGGCGATACTGCTGAATTTGAGTTTACAAGTGAGCCGAATCCATCAAATCCTTTAAGAAATGTAACAAAGTTGGTAAGAATTAAACCTAAAAATTTCAATGATATTAGTGTATTATAGTTTGAGTTCTCACAAATTTATTTGTGATTATTCTCCCCCTCGTTGTGGGGCCTGGAAGAAAGAAGATACAATTGACAAATTCAACCGAATATTAATTTCCCGTATTTCAAAGTATAATCTGGATGAATATGTTGCCCATTGTATCAAAATTAATTCCAAAAAGCCATTTAGACAACGTTTTAGCCACTTTCTAGAAGAGTTAGCCCAAATAGTATATAATAAACCATCTAATCCTAAAAACTGCGATAACAGGTCTAAAAAGTGGTATAAATGGCATCATAAATAAAATATCAATTAAAATTGATATAAATTTCCTTAAAGGAAGAAAGGAGTTAACTATGAATATTGCTGCTTTAAAACTTGCTGGTATGCGTATGCTAGAAGATGCATCAACTGCAACTTCTAATATTGATTTTACTGCATATAAAGCTGCATTAACTAATGCTATTACTCCTGCACAAATTCTTGCTATTTTAGCTAGTGTTGTAGGTGTTGGTATGTCATTCTTCTTAATGTGGCTTGGTGTTAGAAAAACGACTCATGCATTTACCAGTGCTGTTGCTTACGGAAAGATTAGAATCTAGTTTTCTAGTCTTTCTATGCAATTATTTGACATTATTTTCTTTTCATTTTTATATCTATCTGTAATAGCTTTTTATATTGATGTTTTATTTAATCTACTTAATTATATAATTAAATTTATTAAATTTTTAAAGAAAAAATTGGAGGAATTAAAAAATGATTAAAATTTTAATATTATGTGTTTTTTTATTTAGTCTTGGATTTTATTTAGGCATAACATTTGCTACAAAAAAATTCCAGTCTGAATTTAAACGTATGCTTGATTTTACAAGTGGAAATTCTAATGGGGATGAGTAATGTATAAATTATTTATCTCTTTTTTATTAATACTTTATTTTATATCTAAAATACGCAATAGGAGGAAGAAATGATAAGTTTTCATTCAATGGAGTTTAATTCTAGTTTTTTAAATGCTCTTGATTTATTTAAATATAACAAAGAATTTGCTAAAAGTCATCCAAGTTATTTTTACCCTGATAATTTTATCTGCTTTTGTGGATCACAGGGTAGTGGTAAAACGCTTACTGCTGTACTTTATGTTATGAATCTTATGATGAATTATCCTAAAGCTATTTTATGTACAAATATTGATCTGAAATATTTTCCAGTCGATAATAAAAGAGTTTTTAGATTTTCTAATGCTTATGATCTAAAAAAATATCGTAATGGGGAATATGGAACTATTTATTTAATTGATGAAATACAACTTTATTTTGGATCTATGAAAGGTAGTAAAAATATTGACCCTGCTTTATTTCAGGTTATTTGTCAGCAAAGAAAGCAAAGAGTTCATATAGTTGGTACTACCCAGATTTACGGTAAATTAGAGAAATCTTTGCGTGAACAATTTGATACAATAATTATGTGTAAAAAATATCTTTTCAATTATAAAATCAAATTGTTATTTATCAATAAAGACTCTGTTACTGATAATTCTACCAACTCATCACAAGAACTTACAGCTAAAGTTTTTAAAAAAATTAAATATTTTATAAACCCTGACTGGTTTAATTATTATGATACTTATGCTGTCATTGATAACCCTGATTTAGCCGTTGGGGTAGAAAGGAGTGATACAAATGATACCATTATTAAATTATCAAATAATTCTTGATTTAATTGTTATATTTTTTGCCGTTGCATTTCCTATTTCATTATTGTTTTCTATTAGTGTTAAATTAGCTAATATTATTAAATCATTTATTTCAGGAGATAAAGAGGTGCATTTATGATCAATAAATACATTTATGTTCCTGAATATAAAGAGGGGAATTGTGCTGTGATTTATAACTCTAATACTATTCGTGTTTATAGCACAATTCCAACTTATAATTCTGAAGTTTCTTATCGTGATTATTTTCCTGGATTAAATTATTCCTACAATGTTGGAACTCAAAGATTTAGCGAATATTCTACAATTCCAACTTGTAGGGATGTAACTACTAGTGTAATGTATTCTGTTAATTATGATCTTATTTTTCAGGCAATTATTATTATACTTGGCTGTGTAATGTTTTTATATTCCTGGTTAAGGGAAATGTTTAGGAGGTAATATGGCTGAAGATACTTTTATAAGATTAATATTCTTTTTAATTGGCATTCTTTATAGTATTTTATTAGATTTAATTGTTGAACCTATTAGAATAAGATGGCGTAAGCAAGCTAATTACGATTGTAAAAAATGCAAGGTATGGGATTGTCCAGCAAAAAAGTGTATTAAGAAGTCTAAATATTTTATTATTCCCATTATTCTTATTTCATTATTTACTATAAATGTTAATGCAAAATCAGATGTGTATTTTAGTAAGAGTGTATCAACTATTGGTGGTAAGAATTTTGGAAATGCAGATAACTGGGTAGGTTTACCTGCTAGTACTTCTACAGATTATGCTCTTAATTTAACTTTTAGTTTTGATTATTCTTCTGGTTATGAAAATACTATTCCTTATAATATAGGTGATAAAATTAATGTTTTATTAACATCTTGCGTTGCTAATGACCATAAATTTACTAATGTTTACCCTTATACTAAAAATTATTTGGGTGTTTCTTATATATCTAATGAATATTGTGGTTTTAATTGGGGTAGTGATAATAATCATGTACAGTACACTTTATTACAATTAAATGTTTCAAATACTTATGATGATGATGTTGAATCTTCTTCTGGTTCTATTCTTATTAAACATTTTGAAGTTAAAAATGTAAATTTATCTATTTATAATTCTAATTCTTGGGCTGATGCTGTTTATTTTATTAATGCGGAAGTTCTTGATAATACTGAATATGCTAGTTTGTTATCTAAATATCAAGATTTAGATTTAGCTAAAAGAAATAATGAAAATGGTAATAAAATTAATGATTCTATTAATTCTACTGATGATGATACTACTTCTAGTAAATGTGGTATTATTTGTAAATTAAAGGGCATTTTTACCGGTATTGCTAATTTACCTAGTAAGATTGGTGATTTATTAAAATCTTTATTTATTCCAAGTGATGAGCAAATGAGTGATTTACTTAATGATACTCAGACACAACTTAATTCTAAACTCGGTATTTTAGGCTTGCCAACTTCTATTTATACACAATTTCTTAATTTATTAACATCTGATGTTAATGAAAATACTTGTATTCAATTTGATGATATTAAAGATCCGGTTTATGATCAACTTTTAATTGGTTCTTCATCTTTTTGCTTTAATACTTTACTTCAAAATGAAAAATTAAATACATTTAGAACATCCTGTTTATTAATTGTTGGTGGCTTATTATTATTAGCTTTTGTTTCTTTTTTGAAAAAACAATATAATCGTATACTTGATATTAATGATCCTGATGAAAACTATGAGTATATTACATCTGAGGACTCTTATAATATCGATTATTCTTCAGGTGAAGTAACTGGTATGAAACATAATGAGCGAAAAACAAGGAGGGAAAAAATATGATCATATATGGTTTATTTAAAATTTTAATATATCTTTTTGGTTTTATTCTTTCATTTTTAGATTCAATTCCTGGTTTTGATGCTGTTAATAATGCAATTCAGCCCTATATTGATGCACTAACTAATTTAATTCAAAGTGGTTTAGGCTTTGTATCTTTTTTCTTACCTATATCTTTACTAAAAGTGCTTATTCCACTTGTAATTACTATTAAACTTGTTGTTGATAATATTGATATATTTAAATTTATTTTAAAAAAGACTTTAGGTCGATGATCTACTTTGATATACATCTTTGTACATCTTGATTAAGTGTCAATAAAACGTGGAATAAATGCTTTAGCTTTTATGCCGCGAAAGTTTATTGATACGATACTTCTTTGTATGATAATGGTTAAAAAACATCGTCAAAACATTTTTTTGACGATGTTTACAAGTCCCATAAAAAAGCATATAAGTTTGGTCAAACTTTTCAAAGTTTGCCACCGGAGGTATAAGATTAAAATTACCTTATAGAAAGAGTAATTTATACTATAAAAAAATACAAAATACTATGCTACTACGACTATATAGTATTTTGTGTATTTTGTGCCAAAATTTTAGAAAGGGTATTTTTTATGAAAAAATCTGAAACATTAAGCGAAGAAATTGAGCAAAAAAGGTATAGACATTTTATGTTTATATTGTATAAAGATAGTGAGTCATATTCATTTGATGATGTGTTATTTGACTTGAAAGGTTCTTTTAAAAATTATGCTTACATTTTTCATAAACCAGAAAAAGATGAAAAGAAAGAACATTGTCATTTTATTTTATCATTAGATAATGGTCGAAGTATTAATTCTATTGCTAGTAGAGTAGGGGTGCAGAGTAATTACATACAGCCTATTAAATCACTTCGTGCTAGTTGCCGTTATCTTGTGCATATGGATGATGACTCAAAGATACAATATGATTTAACTGATGTTACAGTATCACATAGTTTTCAAAGAAAGTTCTTTGGTGCATTTGATGATCTAAAAACTGAACAAGACCAAATTGATGACATCTATTGTTTTATTGACAGTCTTGTTGGTATGTCTTTAAAAGAAGCAATGAAACATCTTGTTATATTTGTAAATTCACAAAACTATGATACAATATATAAGAGATATCGTCCAGAGTTTATTGACTATTTGAAAGAGCAATTGAAGTTAACATAATATATATTATACGAAGTTAATAATTGATATAAAATTAAAAATAATTTAAGCACTAATTGATTAATTCATTGATGCTTTTTTTTATAGTAAATATCAGTTTAAATTTATAATTTGAATTATAATTTAGTTAAAATAATATAAGAACATTATTAATAAACATTATTAATAATAAATAAATTAATATTTACCTTATTAAATATAAAATAAGGTTATAATATAATACCTTATTAATATATAAATAAGGATATATGCATATGCATATATATTTTATTTCAAAAAAAAATAGGGTAATCCCCTATTTCTTTTTATCTTCATTAATACCGCACATTTTTCTAGATTCAATTTCGGCAATCTTTTCAAATACTTCAGTAGCATTTTCTGTATTTATATCTGAGTATCCAAGTTCATGTAACGCTTGAACTCTAATTGTATTTAAAGCTTGTGTACGGCCAATTTTTTCTTGTTTTTTAAGTTCAATTTCACGAATAAATCTTTTTCTTGATTCAGCAACTTTACTCTTTGAAGCTCCCCCATTGTTATATAAAGTTAAACCAGAATATAATATTCCCTCAAAAATAAATTGTTTATCTTCATTATAAAGAAATTCATCTGGATCAATAAATCCATTTGTTTTAGCTATATAGGCAAGCATATATTTAATTTCCGGTACATTTTCCATTGAAGAAAGTAGATAATAAATATATTGTACTGTCCCCTTCTCTGCTTTTGAGCCATCAATTAGCTTTTCCTTAAGTAAATATACAATATCTGATAAAAGACATTTATCATCTCTTGTTATACCACTTAAATCAAAATTATTTGTCATATTTTCTTCCTTTTGTGATGTATTATTTAATTTCTTTTCAATTCTAAGCATATATTCAGTAGTCACTTTAATTTTATCAAAGCCTTTAAAAGTTGATGAGTCGATTTCTAATAATTGAAATAATAATGCTTTTTTTTCTTTCGGCCAATTATTGATATCCTCAAATGTCAAATAATTGTAAACCATTTGTCTTGATACTCCCAAATATTTTGCTAATTTTACCTTAGATATTCCTAAATCTTGTAATAATTTGTTTAATGTGTCCATAAATTATCCTTGTACTCCTTTACATTTTTATTATACATTACTTAACACTATTTTGTAAACCTATTTTAATGTTATTCTATATTATTTTCAAGTTTTACACTTACTAGCTTAGATACTCCACTCTCTTGCATAGTTACACCATATAAGTTACTTGCATATTCCATCATTTTCTTTTTATGAGTTATTAATATAAATTGACTAATATTTTGCATACTTTTTAAATAATCACCAAACATTGATACATTTTCTTCATCAAGTGGTGCCTCAACTTCATCAAGTACAATGAATGGCGCAGGTTTAACATTAAGTATGGCAAATATAAGACATATTGCTGTAAGTGCTTTTTCACCACCTGATAACATCGATGTTGAATTAAGTTTTTTTCCTGGTGGAACCGCTAAAATAGAAATTCCTGTATTAAGTAAATCATTTTCATCAGTTAGTTTTAAAACACCGTTTCCACCTTTAAACATCTTCCTAAATACAATGGAAAATTCAGTAGATATTTTATCAAAAGTCTCTTTAAAACGCTTTTTCATAATATCATCCATTTCATCAATAATATTATAAAGTTCTTTAGAAGATGACTCTAAATCATCTTTTTGACCCGCTAAAAAGTCATATCTTTTACTTAATCTATCATATTCTGAAATACTTCCTGTATTAATATTTGTAAGTCCCTTTAAATCATTTTTATATTTAATTACAATTTCTCTAGCCTCTTCAGGATCCATTGTAAGTTCATAAGATTTTAAAGCATTTTCATAAGTCATATTATACTCATTTTGAAGGTTTTCAAGAAGTGAGTCCATTTTTACCTCTAACTTACCGATTTCAATTTCATTATTTTTAATTAAGCTTTCATTTCTATTATATTTACTATTTACTTCATTAATCTTTTTTTCTAAATCTTCGATTTTATTATTTAAATCAAATTTTCTAGATTTTAAAGAAATAAGGTTATTTTCAAGTATTTCTTTTTCTTTAGATTTACTATTAAGTGTATATAATATTTCCTCGATTTTATCATTTAAAGTATTATTATTAAGGTTTTTAAAACCATCAATATTACTTTCAGTGTATGTTAATTTATCTTTAGTTTCTGATAACACTCTTTCTTTATTTTCAATTAACACTCTTTTTTCGGTTAATTTATAATTAATTTCACTAATTTCTTTCTCAAGTTCTTCATATTTATCATTAGCATTATCTAAAGTAACTGATATACTTTGAAGTAATCCTTTTTTATCATTATATTCATTTTGCATATGTAAAAGGTTTAATTTATCATCATTATTTGTATTTACTCTACCACCACTTACTGCTCCACCTGAATATAAGATATCACCCTCTAAAGAGACAATTTTATATTTATAATCAGTCTTTTTACCAATTCTATTTGCATCATCAAGGCTATCTACTATAATAACATTACCAAGTTGATTTTCAATAATATTTTTGTATTTTTTATCATAACTTACAAGTTCAGAGGCAATTCCAATAAAACCAGGTAAATCCTTAATACTAGTTAATGCTGCATTATCAATATATCTTGATTTTATGGTATCAAGTGGGAAGAATGTACATCTTCCTAAACCAAAGTTTTTAAGATATTTAATAGCTCTTTTTGCACTATCAAAATCAGTTGTTACTATAAAGTTTTTGGCTGCTCCCAAAGAAGATGAAATGGCTATTTTATGAGCATCATTTACCTCAATTAAGTTTTCAATACGATCACAAATACCACTTAAAGCTTTTGAATTTAAAACTGCTGCAATACTTTTTGGTAAAAAAGAATTATTTTCAATATTACTTTTAGCAATATTAATTTTATTTTCTAAGTCAAATAATTCTTTAGATTTAACATTGTAATCACTTTTTAAAGTAGTTATTTTAATTTTTTCCTTTAATTGTGTATTATTTTTATCATTATATTCCTTAATTAAAATATTATATTCATCTTTTAAAGATTTTATTTCACTATCAAGTACAGCAATGTTTTTCTCAATAGATAGTTTTTCCTCTTTTAATCTTAAAAGGTTTTCATTAATTGCACTTTCATTTACACTTAATTTTACTCTTTCTAAATTAATTTGTTTTTGACTTTGAAGTCTTGATATATCATCATTAATTTGAATAATTTGTTCATTTGATTTAGTTATTTCTTCATCCATTTGTAAAAGAATTAATTTAAGTTTTTCAAGTTCCTCAGGATGTAAGAATACATTTACTTCTTGCTCTTTTTTTAATTTGCTATTTTCTAATTTAATATTTTCATATCTTTCTTTTATATTTGTTATATCACTTGCAATTAAAGATACTTCAATATTTTCAAGATTATCTTTTATTTTGATGTATTTTTCGGCTTCTTTTTTTTGTTTTTCTAACGGCTTTAAAGAAGACATAACTTCCTTGATTATTAGGTTTAATCTAGTGATATTTTCTTTGGTATTATCTAGTTTTTTTAAAGTTTCTTCTTTCCTTTTTTTATATTTTAATACTCCAGCAGCATTTTCAAAAAGTACTCTTCTTTCTGAGGATTTATTATCCACTAAAGCATTAATATTTCCTTGCGTAATTATATTGAACTTTGACGATACATCAAGTATAAGGTCAGTAATATCCTTAAGTCTTACTCTCGAGTTATTTATAAAATATTCATTTTCACCAGTCTTATAAATAGTTCTTTTTATTTCAACTTCACCAAACTCAGATGGTAAAGTATGATCTTCATTATCAAATAAAATACTTACGCTTGCTTTAGTTAAACCCTCTCTTGATTTAGAACCACTAAAAATGATATCGCTCATCTTATCATCACCACGTAGGGTTTTGACACTTTGCTCTCCTAAAACCCATAAAAGAGCATCAACAACATTACTTTTACCGCTTCCATTTGGTCCGACTATTGCACATATATTTTTATCAAAATCAAGTTCTGTTTTATCAGCAAAGGACTTAAACCCTTGCATTTTAATACTTTTTATATACATAATCTACCTTGCACTTTTCCTTAGAGCATCTTTAGCTGCCATTTGTTCGGCTTCTTTTTTAGATTTACCAATGCCACTTCCAAGTGTTATATCATCTACTATTGCATCAGCCTTAAATAAAAGTTTACCCTCTTCATCAGTAATACTTTCTACTTCATAAATTACTGATCTTTGGCTTGTTTGAACAACCTCTTGAAAAGCAGTTTTATAATCCGCAAAGAACTGTTCATTTCTTTGAATATGAGGTATAACGACAGCATAAATATATCTTTTACAAGTTTCAAATCCTTGATCTATATAAATAACCGCTAAAATAGCCTCAAAAACATCTGCAATTATTGTTTCATTTGCTTTACCATGAAGACCATTGCCAACCTTAATAAATTCAGCATAGCCTACTTCTTTAGCATAAACATTTAAAGCATCCTCACATACATAACTAGCTCTAATTTTAGTCATTTGGCCCTCTTTTAAATTATGTTTATTATATAGATACTCACTTACTATTACACTTAATACTGCATCTCCCAAAAACTCTAGTTTCTCATATGAATTAATATTATTTTCATATGCATAAGAAGAATGAGTTAATGCTTCGGATAATAACAATGTATTATTAATTTTAATGTTATATTTTTCTAAGAAATTCATATACTCACCTATTACTTTCCTTAGTAAGTATAACATATTATTAGGTAATTGTAAATTTTAAAAATATATAGTATAATACTAAATATGGACGAAATATGAAAATGATTATAATATATTTAATAAGAGGTTATCAAATTATTCCAAATATATCACATAAAATGTGTAGATTTACTCCAACATGTAGTGAATATATGATTGAATCTATTTATAAGTATGGCGTAATTAAGGGCTTAAAACTTGGTTTTAAAAGGTTAAAAAGATGTCGTCCAAATGGAAAATGTGGATATGATCCAGTTCCATGAAAGGAAAATTTAAATGAAATTAAAATTATTTAAAACATTTTGCTTGCTAACTTTATTTACATTAATATTATCTTCATGTTCAATTAAAAAAGATGACCTCGAAGGTGCCACTATTTATACTACGGTTTACCCAGTAAATTATTTAGTAAAATATTTATATGATGATTACGGAGAAATAAGTAGTATCTACCCAAAAGATTGTGATTTAAACACATATAAACTAACAGGAAAACAAATTACAAATTATGCAAATGCTGACCTTTTTGTTTATAATGGTTTAACTAAAGAAAAAGAAATTGCTAAAACTTTATTAAATAAAAACAAAAATCTTTTGATAATTGATGTTTCTTATGGACTATCTTATGAAAATGATCCTGCTGAACTTTGGTTAAGTCCTAAAAATTATTTAATGCTTGCTAAAAATATTAAAGAGAATCTTACAAATTATTTAACAAGTAAATATATTATCGAAGAGGTTAATAAAAATTATGCTGATTTCGAGGAAAAAATATCTCTTATGGATGCTAACTTAAGAAGTATTGCAAATGAAGCACAATCTAATGGTAAATATACAATTATTGCAAGTAGTAAAGTATTTAACTTTCTTAAAAGCTATGGATTTGATGTAATTAGTCTTGATGATGCTGATAATTTAAAAGAAAATAAATATAATAATATAAAATCAAAATTTAAAAATAAAAAATATACATATATTTTAAGTACAGAAAATGATAAAGAAAATGAAAAAATAAAAGAGTTAGTTAATAATAATGCTAAATTAATTGATGTTAATCTAATGACTTTATCTATGGATGATGATTATTTCAGTACAATGACTTCTTTCATAGAAAATGTAAAAACTTCATTAAGTTAATTGACAAAGTGGTTATTTATATAGTAAAATGTATAAGTAACTTGGTTTGGAGTAGTACTCAAGAGGCTGAAGAGGCGCCCCTGCTAAGGGTGTAGGTCGGGTAACTGGCGCGAGAGTTCAAATCTCTCCTGCTCCGCCATTATATAAAAAAATATTCTAGGGTATCCTAGATTTTTTTTTATGTGACAAAGTACGATGATAAGCATGAGGTATTAAGGTTCAAGTCTAAGGCTTAACACAAAAAATTACCGCCGTTTTACCCCGAACTATATAGAAAATATGGAAAATATATAATATGGGGTAATTTTTAGCATAAAAAAAGCCCGAAAATACGGACAATTATTAACTTAATGGTGACCCGTACGGGATTCGAACCCATGAATGCTGCCGTGAAAGGGCAGTGTGTTAAGCCGCTTCACCAACGGGCCAAAAAATGGTGGGCCTGGGGGGACTTGAACCTCCGACCTCACGCTTATCAGGCGTGCGCTCTAACCAGCTGAGCTACAAGCCCACTTCTTTTTCGTACTTATTAATTGTACCTTATTTTTTTAATAAATGCAACTATTTTTTATCAAAAATTTGTTATAAATACAAATTTCTCGTTATTTTCTTAGTTTTTATCTTATTTGAGGTATAATCTAGAGCTTCTTTTAAATAAGAATTATCAAAATTAAAGTCATTGTACCCTACTTTACAACAATTAAAATAATAATCATTAGGCATTGCATAATCAAAATCATCATTCATTATATAGATTAATCCTTTAACTACTTTGCCATATAATTCAAATTCAATTTCCTTTTTATTATATAAATGTGGATAGTCCTCATACATATCAAGATTTTTAATAAACAATTTATTTACTTTAAAAATACCAATTTGTACTACACTACCCTCTTTTGGTTCTATAGTTAAAAATCCTGTTTCTTCACCTTTAAAAGATAACGTATAATTATATAAAAACATACTACCAATTACTTTGTAAAATGGACATCTTGACTTCATTTCTTTTAAATTTAAATTACTTCCATACGCTAAATAATACATAATATGACCTCAAAAATAATTTATCATATAAATAGAAACCAAGCAACTAAAAACTTGCTAATTTAGCCTTTTTTTATTATAATTATTTTAGGAAGTGAAGAAATGCAATATAAAAAAATTAAAAATGCAGATTTAATCGTTGGTTCTAGTAAGTATTTAGTTAAAAATCCTTATGAATATCAAAAAAGATGGCATGAACTATTTAATAATAGTAATCCTATTTGTTTAGAACTTGGTATGGGTCGTGGAGATTTTATTATTGATATGGCTAAGTCTCATCCAAATATTAATTATATTGGTCTTGAAATTGTAGATTCACAGATGGTTATGGCTGTAAATAGATTATCAAATTTAAACCTTAATAACCTAAAATTAATCAATATAGATGCTAAAGAAATTGGTAATATTTTCCAAAGAGAAATTGATACTATATATTTAACATTTTGTGATCCTTGGCCAAAAAAACAAGATGAAAAAAGAAGATTTACTCATGAAAATTATTTAAGAATATATGATAAAATTTTTACTAAACACAAACATATTATTTTAAAAACTGATAACAAAGGTTTCTTTGCTTATTCTCTTGAAAGTTTATCTAATTATTGGTATATTTTTAATACTGTTTCACTTGACTTACATAAAGATGAAAGAAATATTCCAAATATAATGACAAATTATGAAAAACAATATCAAAAAGAAGGAAGACCTATTTACTTTTTAGATGCTAAATCTGATAGTTAATATCAGTTTTTTTATTTTATAAAAAAAAATCTAGCAAATTCAAAATATTGTTAGACTTTATTTTTTCAATGGTGGGCTGTTAGGGATTCGAACCCTAGACCCACTGATTAAGAGTCAGTTGCTCTACCAACTGAGCTAACAGCCCATTGAATTATAATTTAATAACTCGCATAAATTAAGTATACCACATTTTAAAAAAAAATAAATAAAAAAAATGCAATTTCTTGCATTTTCTGTGAAAAAGTATTATCTACTTCCTCCACCTCCGGAAGAACCGCCTCCACCAAAGGAGCCTCCTCCTCCGCCTCCTGAGGAAAATCCACCGCCACCAGATGAATAACTTTGAGCAGCACTTCTTGCGGCACTCGCAGCATTTACTGAGCGAGTTGTCATATTATTGATTAAAACTAAAGTGTTTAAATCTAAATTATTTCTTTCAAGTTCTTGTTCAATATATTCTGGATATAAATTTTTAAGTTGTTTAGATACTTTATCAGCCATACCAAATAAATAAGCAAACATTAGGTATTCATCCCAAATTTTAACCTCTAAAGTCTCTTTTGTATCCATTTTAGCAAATTCATTAAAGAATAGTTTTAAACCAAATAGTCTTTGACTATCTTCATAAATTGATTCATCCATAATCTTCTTTGCTTTAGAGTCTTTTTTATTAATCTTTTTATAAATTTTACCTTCAACTTCTAAAGATTTAATTTTCTCATTAACTTGTCTTGTAAATATACTAAAGAACTTTGAATAATGATTTCTACAGTATTTTTCAAGTTCTTTACTTTCAAGATATCCATCACCTGAAGCTTTATACATAATATCAAATAATTCTTGTTCAACTTTTTCAGTAAACTCAGGTTTACTAGTTAAATCTAATACACTTTCTTCTTTTATTGTACCATCATTACGTTTAATATATCTAACTTTATCTTCTTTAATCCATTTAAGAATGATTGCCCCAATTATATTTCCTTCTTTATAACCAAATTTATTTAAATAAATAAGTGTATTTGCATAATAAATATCTTTATTACAAGGAATATCCCTAAACATTGGAGTATTATTCTTGTCAATTTTTTTATTATCTTTGTAACCATATTCTGGTTTAGTACACATTACAGCAATCCATATAAATAAGGCAAATGGAAATATTGTAGAGAAAGCTCCCCTTATAAAATTCCATATTTTTGCAAATGTACTTAAATTAGAATTATTATCGTAATCATATTCAAATTTGCCTTTATCATTCATATTTTTTACATCATCAAAAGTATCAAACTCTGAATATGTAACTAGGTTTTCAAAAGTCCCTTTTGGAAATTTTGCCTGAAGTACAACATAGTTTGTACCCATATCTCCTTCATTAGACATTTGAATCATTCCATCTTTTACATAAGCATAACCTTTGTATCCATATCCCCATACATCTAAAGTATCAGGAAATGAATAAAAACTTTTTATATTAACTGTAAAGTTTTCCCAATTTGTTGAACTATTTTGATACTCAAATATACGCCAAGAGATAACATCAGCATCACTTGTAGTAAATACAAAATTAGTTATAGTATATTTAATTACAAAAGTATGCCTTTTATAATCTGTTTTACCAAAGCATAACTCCATACCATTATTTACATAATTTATTCCATAATAACCGGCTTTTTGACTTATACTTTCATTAATGTTCCAACTTTTAAATTTTAATTCTTTACCATCTATTGAAACAGTGTAGTTTAAAATTTCACTTTGTCCAAGATTAGTAAGGGGTATATACCATTCTGTACCATCTTGCCCTTTTACATCCCAAGTTTCAGTAACATTTGCACTACCATCTTTATTAATATAAATGTCAGCATTTTTAGAATAAATGTCATTTTTAGCAAATACTAAAACTGGAAATAACATTAAAATAATAAATAATAATAAATTTCTTTTTCTCATAAACCTTCCTATTAAAAAAGGCATTTTGCAATGCCTAGAATTTTACTTGTACATTTTTTCTTTCATCAGCACTTGCTTCAAAAAATTTCTCTTTTTCAAAATGGAACATACTAGCAATTATACTACTAGGAAAAAGTTCAATCTTATTATTGTAAGAAAGCACTGAGTCATTATAAAATTGTCTAGCATAAGTAATTTTTTCTTCACATGTTGTAAGTTCTTTCTGAAGTGATAAAAAGCTTTCATTTGCTTTTAAATCAGGATAACTTTCCGCTAAAGCAAAAAGTTTATTAACTGCTTTAGTAAGCTCACCGTCTGCTTTTAATTGATCTTCAGGAGTCGAAGCAGATAAATATGTATTTCTGGCTTTTACAACATCCTCTAAAGTAGATTTTTCATGTTTAGCATAACCTTTAACAGTTTCAACTAAATTAGGTATTAAATCAAATCTTCTTTTAAGTTGAACATCAATTTGGCTTAATTGGTCTTTAACCTTGTTTCTTAAAACTACTAATGCATTTCTTGTATTAATTACATATAAAGCAATTATTACAACTAAAACTATAATAACAATTAACGCTATATTCATTTTGTCCTCCTATCTAAATTAAGTATATTATATTTTATACATTTTTTCAATTAAATATTAAAAAAAGTTTAGACTTTACATTTCTAAACTTCTATTTTTTCAATGTTCTTTCTAATGAAGTAACGGGAGCACAGTCTATTTTTGCATTTTGAGGGATTGTAATTTCTTTACCTGTTTTATGTTTAACAAAATTTTCAATATCTTCATCTATTAAATATAGTAATTCAAATGGTAAACCAACTTGCCTAGAAATAAAGTTTCTAGTTGTGTCATTGAAACTGTAACTTTCAACATTTTCTTTATTTTTACCTATCACAATTAATTTATCAATCTCAGCATCATCAAAATATGTTCCATTTTGAAATTTTACTATCTCTTCTTCTTTATTAATAAATGCCCACTGTAAAGTTAAGAACTCTTTATCATCACCTTTAATAGTATAAAATACAGTTGGATCTCCATATTCTTTACTTAATATTGAATAAAAGTCACTTAATGCAGCCATTTTCTCTCCAATTGAACTACCACGAAAGTTAGAGCCTACGCCTATTCTTAAAAATTCATTGTCTGAAAATTTAAAATAAAAAGGAATGTATTGTCCATTAAATAAATATTCTCCATTGTTTCTTCTATAAGAAGATAAATACTTTCCACTAGGAACTTCTTGATATGTAGAACCCCAAAATTCAATTTTGTTTTCTAACTCTTTTTTTAGTTTTCCTGCTAATAGATAACAATCTTCTGTTTTTGAATAAAATTCGTTCATTATAACCTCCTAAATAACTACAAGTAGTATAACATAAATCATTATAAATTTAAACTTATAAATTAAAAAAGTTTAGATTTTACATTTCTAAACTTCTATTTTTTTCCTCAAGCATTTCAATATAACCATTTACATTAGCATTTAACTTTGTAACATCAATGTTTGGCATATTATTAAGTCTTTCAAGCATAATTTTAGTTTGTTCAACATTTTGTGCAAGAATTGCCTGGAAAAGTCCTATTACATCATTTGTAATTTGCATAGCATTATTATTTGATATAAATCCCGTACCAATTATAACCTCACTACCTATTAAAGGTATTAAATCATCTCTTGCCATTTCTAAGGCATTTATTGTAATAAAATGGTTTACAATTGCGGCATTAATTTTATATAATTCTTGATTTAAAAGCGAGCTTGTAACATTAAATCTTTTATTTTTTTCTGTCATAATAGTTTTCATTGAATTTACCTCTAAAAAGGAAGCATATTCAAAGGTATCTTTAGGATTTAACTTACTAAGTCTTTCATTTAATAAAGCAAGTGCTTCACTAGATTTATTAACATATTCAAGATTTTTAGCAAAATAAACTGATATATATTTTCTTACTAAATCAAATGTTAAAAGTTCCCTAGATAATATCGTTATATTTTTATTAATTGCTTCTTTTAAAGTTGGAACATCAGTAATGTTTTTTTCTTCTTCATATGGCTCAAATAATGATGCCCAAAATCCCTTTTTGCGTTTGTTTTTCTTTGATAATAAATCATTTATAGTTTGAATTGATAATGCACTACTATCGCTTTCAAGGGCTTTTCTTTCCTCACTTGTAACAAGTTCATATTCTCCGTTTAAGGCATCACCAAATTTCATAATTTCACTTAAACTATCAATATTAACTTCCTCAACTACAGTACTTTGTAAGTTTTCAATAGTTTCAGATAAAGATGGAATATATTTTTTAGTCTCTTTAAGTTCATATAAAAGAGCCTTTTTATTAGTAATTAATTCATCAAAATAACCGCTTTCAATTAAATCAATTAATATATTTTGAATACTATTTTTATATTTGTGACTATTCTTTTGGGTTGTGAAGTAATCCATCAAAGTCATAAAATTTTCTAAATTAATTTCATTATAAGCAAGCTTGCTATTAATAAATCCAAATTTTTCTTTCAAACTTTCTTTAGTAATTCCATATCTTTCTAAAGCATCTTGATAAAAATCAAGTGTATTATTATCAAAATTCATAGCCACAAATTCATATAATATATTTAATTTTATATCAGTTAAATTAATCATACAAAGTTTATTAAGGAGTTGTTTTGCAGAATCACAAGCATTATCATTTGGCATACATAATAGTTTTTGATAGTCATCGTATTCGTTCTTAGTTGCTACCCTAATAACCTCATTATCAATACTACTTTTAATTTCCTTTAGAGTTTTACCCATAAATAATTTTTTCAAAATTAAACTATTATCTTTTTCTTTTTCAAAAAGGTTATATAATGTATTTAATAAATCATCATCTAAATATGAGCCAAACACTCTTTCAACTTCAACAGGGTGATTAATATCATTAATTTTTTGCTTTAAAGTTGTACTTTCTTTTCCATTAGAAATATTTATATTAATTAGATTTTCTACTTTACTATATAAATTAAAATTAACATTATAAACATCACCTAAAGCCTCATTAATGTTATTTTCATTTATAACGGTATTTTTTATAGTATCAATCATTGGTATATATAATGTAATAAGTTCCAATGTAATTAATATTGATAGTACTTTTAAATCAGTTTGTGATAAAATGCTATTTACTACATCAAGATTTCTTAACTTATCATATATTTCATAAGAGGTATTTAAAAAATCTATATATATTTTATCTTTACCCTTGTAAATTCTTTCATAAGATGCTTCAGTTTCTTTTATTTCAATAAGTTTATAGTAATTATTAATATCACTATCTAAATTATTTGTTTTATTTTCAGCAAATTCATTAAATAAATTAATTATAAAATCACTACTTGTCATAAATTTTAATTTATCTTTTGCATCTTTATAGCCTATTAACACTTCATTTAAATATGTTTGATAGTCTATATCTTGTGAGTCACTTAATACAATACTATATTTAGATAAAATCATATCTAAAGTAATACCATTTTCTAAAAAATATTTTGATAGTTTGCCACCTTTTTGATAATCAAATATAATAAGCGTTAAGTACATATTATCATCAGGGTAAATCCTTTTATTTTGGGTATTAATGCTATTATACATCGAACATATTAATTGATAATCACCTTTTTCTTTTGGAGGAATATCAGAGTAAAAGTTAGAGATAATTTCCTCTTTTGAGGGAGTGAGCAAAATACTTTTTGCTTTTTCTTTAGTAAGTCCTGCACTTAAAAATATTTTTTCAACCTCTACAGAATTAGTTACCTTCCTATCAAATAATGCTAAAAATAATTCATTTACATTTTTAAATTTTAAATATTTTTCAAAATAATATTTTACTAGTGTACAATCTACCTTTTCATTTTCTATAAAAGTATTATATTTTTCTTTATTTACAATATCAAATTCATAAGAGGAAAGTTTACTTTGAATTTCTTTACAAGAACTAGTTAAAAGAATAGACATCAAAATTGTAATACTTGATAAGTAATTGTAATCACTAATGTTATCTTTTGCTTTTTGAAATATTATAGAGGCGTTTTCTACGACTTTAATAACATCAATACTTGCCTTTTCATATAAATTGTTTCTTATTTCACTTATATAGTTCATTTCCATATTATTAATGTTATTATCATAAGGCAATATTGTTGCTGCACTTACTTGAGGTATAAAGCAATATTCAATATTATCTATTTTATAACATTGCATTAAAACCCTTTTATAAATTTTTAAAGGAGATAATGTTATATAGTCAATTTCATTATTTAAAAAGCAAAAATAGGAATTTAAATTATTAAACAATTCTTCATAATTAGTATTTGGATTGTATGAGGACAATTTGATATTTCCAAGTTTGTGTTCCTCGACGACACCATCATAATAATTAGTTTTTTCAAAATAAACATCATTTTTTAAAATATCTTTTGAGTGTGAACTATAAGGCGTAGTATTAAAAATTTTAATCATTAATACTGCTAACTTGGTTTCTTCAATTGAAAAATATATATTTCTTCTGCAACCATTAACTAAAATATTTTTTAAATACAAATCTTCATATTTTGAATAATTTTTCAAAACTGTAAATACAAAATCTTTTGTTTCTTTTGGAACAAGTTCCATAAATTTTTGATAATTCATAATTACCCCCCATAAAGTGAAATTATTGTACCATAAAAAAAGGATAAATTCAATTACCCTAATATAATAAATTTTATATATGCAAATACTTCCCTTAAAAGGTTGTTAGGAAGGTAATAACTATTAGATTTTGAGGGAATACCTACAGCATTAACTTTATACTTCTTTCCTATCAAAAGAGCTCTATACATATGAAAATTATTTGTAACTATTCCTATAGATGTATTATCACGGGTTATTTTTTTAGAGTTGATTAAGTTTTCTTTAGTAGTATTACTTTTATCCTCAATAATAATTCTATCTTCATTAATACCTTTATTAATTAGATATTCTTTCATAACACTTGCTTCGGTCGAAGGTTCATTTATGCCTTGTCCTCCAGAAACAATTACTAAAGTATTATCATTTTCTTTTAAATAACTTACTGCTCTATCAAGACGATATCTTAAAACTACACTAGGGCCACTTTCTTTAACTTGAGCTCCTAAAACAATGATATAATCTAAATCTTTTACTGGTTTTACATTCATTTTACTTATAATCAAACTAAAAATAACTAAAATAATGCATATTCCAATAGAGCATACAGAAATAAAAATTCTTTTAAAAACTTTATACTTTTCAAAAATCTTAAAATAAATAAGTAAATCTATAATAATAAAAAATGCACTAATTAAAAACCAAATTAAGTAAAAAAGAGTACCAGAATTTACATTTAAAATCGATATTCCATATAAAAATGATATAACACTTAAAATAATATTAATAATAAAAAATATTTTCTTCATAAGTATAGTTTACCATAATTATTAAAATGATAAAACTATCTTTTGCTATCTAACCCATATTTTTTAGTAATTGGATCTAAAAATAATTCATTTTTAAGTGGCCACACTGTAAGAAGTAAATATAAACTAAATATAATAAATAACATTATGCATCCAATATAATTTAAAATATATATTTCTTTTATATTTCTAATAATATAGAAAAATGAATAAGAACTTGCAAAGGTAGCAATATAAAATATTAAGATGTCTATAACTAGAAAACTTCGTTTAAAAAAGAGTTTACAACCATAAAAAAGTATTGGTATAATTAAGATTATCATAAGTAAACTTACTGATTTAGCAAAAAAATATGTTTCAATCTTACCATATTTAAAGCCATCAAAAAAACTAAATAATAGAGCTGATGAAAGACCCATCTTAATATGTTCCCAAGTACTTTCATTAACCGCTGAAAAGATGGCTACAACTTTATTATGCTTAAAATAATCATATGTAAAATGAAAAAGTGTGCCAATAATAGATATAAATAAAAAACTAATAATTAAATCCATAATTAATACTATGAAAAAAGTGCTACTTTATTCCACAGTAACACTTTTAGCTAAATTTCTTGGTTTATCAATATCCTCACCTTTTAAAAGAGCAACATTATATGCAAGAAGTTGAAGACTTGACACAATCAAAATTGGATCTATATAATTATTTATATGAGGCACTTTAATTCTATCATCATAAAAGTCACCATCAATATCTAAACTTGTAATAAATAAACTATATGCTCCCCTTGCGTGAACCTCTTTTATATTACTTATTGTTTTTAAAGCAAGATTTTCATCAGTTATTATTCCCATAACTGGAGTATTATTTTCAATTAATGATATAGTACCATGTTTAAGTTCTCCAGAGGCAAATGCAGATGAGTTTATATAACTTATTTCCTTTAATTTAAGACTTCCCTCTTCACATAAGCCATAATCTATTCCCCTACCAATAAAGAATGCATCTTTTTTAGTATATATTTTTTCAGCATATTTTTGAAAGTCTATAGCAAATACAGTTTCTAATGCTTCATTTACTTTATAAAACTCATTTAGATTATTTACACCAGCCATTTTAAGAGCAATAAGTGTAAGAAGTAAATATTGGGCAGTAAATGCTTTAGTGGTTGCTACCGCTATTTCAGTACCAGCTTTAATGTATAATACTTTACCTGCTTCTCTAGCAATCGAAGAGCCCACTACATTAACAATAGCTAATGTATCTATACCATCACTTTTAGTAATTCTAAGAGCCTCTAAAGTGTCTGCAGTTTCTCCAGACTGAGAAATAAATACAACTAAAGTATCTTTATCATAAAAATGTTTTTGATATCTAAATTCACTTGCCAAAAATACTTCACATTTAATATTTGCATAATTTTCAAATACTTTTTTAGCAATATCAGCAGTATAACTAGCACTGCCACAACCTACAAAATAAATATTTTTATATTTTTTAAAGTTGGGCATATTTTCATTAAACTTACCATCAGTTAAATAATAAGATAAAATATTATTAACAACCATTGGTTCTTCGTGAATTTCCTTTAACATAAAATGAGGATAACCCTTAAGCATAACATCATTACTTGTTCCCTCAAAAGTTAAAAGTTCTTTTTTTAGTAGATTAAGATCACTATCATAAATATATTCTTTATCAGAAATTTTAACAATTTCATCATTTTCAAGTAAATAAAATTTATTTGTATACTTAAGTGCTGCAGTCATATCAGATACTAAAAAATATTCATTATCATTTTTAGCAAGTATTAAAGGTACATTTTTACGAACCCCATATAAAGTATCTGGTTCATCTTCATTAATTATTGCAAGTGCATAACTACCCTTTATATCATTTTTAAGTTTTGCTAAAGTTTTAAGCATATCATGATTTTCATTATAAAGCTTATTTATATAAGCACATAATATTTCTGTATCAGTTTCACTTAATAATTTTGTATCAATCTTTTCACTTAATTCTTTATAATTTTCAATAATACCATTATGTACTAAAGTTATTTTACCTTGTTTATGAGGATGAGCATTATTATCAGTTACTCCCCCATGAGTTGCCCATCTTGTATGAGCAATACCAATATTTCCATAGTCTTCGTTAGAAACTAAATTTTCAAGATTTTTAACCCTTCCTATAGCTTTTTTAATTGTTATTTTACCCCCATTTATATAAGCAAGTCCTGCTGAATCATAACCTCTATATTCTAAAGATTTTAAGCCATTTAATAAAACAGGAATGCTATTTTGATTACCTTTGTAACCTACAATTCCACACATAAAAATTCCTTTCTTGTTTTATTAAATACCTCTTTGTTATAATTTTGATTTTATTTTTTTAAAGTATTTTACGAAGTAAAACTTCTCCGCTTACACATCCGCTGATAAATCGACAATGTAAGTCCTCGTCACCTAATTAGGCCTTGCGCTATTATAAAAATTAACTCCTTTCACATTTTATAATTTGTATATTAATTATAACATTTACTATATTGCATTTGCAAATATTTTTGATATAATAGACATTACTTATGTAAAGGAGATACAATGAAATCAGAAAACGGTGACATAAAACTAAATACTAGAAAATATATTGCTTGGGACAATAGTGAAATAGAAAGAAGAGCCTTATCTTTCAAAGAGCACATTTATAATAGTAATATAGAGGAAGATATTGATATTCCAAAGCTTGCTAAAAAATATTCTAAAGAAGATGTTTTTATGCTTACACATGATTTTTTTGCTACTCTTGATAAAGAAATATTCAAAAAGTTTTTAAGTGCGTTTAAAATAAGAAATTCTAATGTTATATTTACTAAAAAAGATTTAAAGGATGCTGGTGGCTATACCGACATTAAAAATGATAATATATATATAGTAGCAGCTCAAACTGAAACTATTGATGATGTATGTACACTTGTTCATGAATATGGGCATGCTTTAGCAATGATATCTAATACCGAGGGACTTAAAACACATTATTATAGAGAAATTGAAAGTAAATTTTTGGAAATATTATCTTGCTTTTACTTAATGAAAAATATTAATGAGGAGGAACCCGCAAAATTAATTAATATGTTTTGTGCTAGAAGTCAATGCATGAGTGATGATACCATATCAAAATACCAAATATATGATTTTATGAAAAAAGAAAACATTTTTCCATATGATAACTTACTTTATAAAAAAATATTTCAAAATTCAATAAATAAAGACAAAATTAATTATAAGACTTTTTTTATGTACTTAAAATATATCTACTCTAACCCTTTTACATATCAAGCATGTTATGCAATAAGTGATTTATATGTTTATGGTCTTTATGATATCTATTTAAATGACCCTGAAAAAGCCTTTTATCTTTATAAAAGAATTTTATGTAAAGATAATAAATCAAAAGAATATTTAGAAAGTATAGGAGTACCTATTAGTTACGGAGAAAATGTTAGAAAATTAATTAGAAAGAAAGATGATAATGAATAATATTTTATTAGTAGAAAAAAATAATCTTAATGAAAATGATAAACCTTTATCAAAACTATTTTTAAAAAATCGAATATATTTAGACAATTTACAAGTGGAAAATTCACTTTGTTATGAGGAAATGTTAGAAATTTTTTTAAGAGAAAATCAATTTAAATTTCCAGATGATGAAGTTTTTTATCAAAGAGTTAATGCAAAAATGCTTTTTGAAATTGTGTATGAATTTTTTAAAAATCTTGATAGTGAAATGTTTACAGATTTCTTTAACTTATTTGCAAATAACAAAAAAAATCTTATATTTGTGCCCGTTAGTCCCACTAAGTCATGTGTAGGTATTACATATCAAAGAAAAGATGATGTAGTAATTAAAATGAATAGATATAAAACTATCGAGGATATTTTTACATTAGTTCATGAATATGGACATGCTATAAATATGAAGAAAAATCCCGATTCGTATTATGATCCAGTTCATCAAAACTTCGAAGAAATTGAAAGTGTTTTCTTAGAACTGATATTATGTGATTACTTAGAAAAACAAGGTTTCGATAAAGAAGACATCAATACAATGAAAATTCAATTAATTGAAAATTTAACAAGTGATGTAGAAAATGTTTATTTTAAATATAAAATTAATAAATTTATGCATGAGGAACAAATTAAAAATATTGATAGTAATTTTTTCAAAGAATTATATCAAAAAAGAAATATTACTAAAGAAGAATTAAGAAAAGTATATAAATGTTCTTTTGAGGAAATTATCAAATATGTTATAAGTACTTTTTATTCTTTAGAGTTATATGATTTATTTTTGCAAAATAAAGATTTAGCTTTAAAATACTACAAAGAAATTATTTCTTTAAAACTATGCTCTATTTCTGATTATATTGATGTCATGGAAAGTAAATTTATTGTTCCTAATGAAAGTGATGCATTTATAAGAACATTAAAAAAATAATTTGAGTTTTTCAAATTATTTTTTTATTATAAATTTTTCCCCTTTGATGATTCTATAACTTGTTCCATTTTTTCTTGCTCTTTTAATAATTGGTCTAAAGTTAATGTTGGACTATTTTGTAAGCCTAATTCTTTAACTTTAATTTCAAACTGTTTTCTTCTTAAATCTCTTATTTGTTTTTCCAACTGAAGTTTTTCAGGACTATTGGTTTTGATATTTATTGAATCTCTTTGTTTTATAAATTCTTCATAATCTAATTTTGCAATCTCAGGGTATTTTGTTTTTAAATATTCAAGTTTAACAATGGGTGAATCAATAATTTTTTCATCAACAATATATTTAGGGGGATAAATTGTTTCATCTGCGAAAAAAGCATCCATAATTTGTTTCTTTTCACATTGATAGTCTATTTGAACTAAACTTGACAATTTATCTAATTCTTGTTGTGCCAATTTTTCTTGCAATGAATAACTAAATTTAAGCAATTTTTTTGAGGAATCAGTTTTTAATGATCCAATATTAAGTGATTTAGAAAGTTCAAATCCATTGTGAATTTTTGCAACTTTAGGCATATCACTTGCTTTATGAACAAATCTAGTTTTATCCAAATTTACTGAATCTTTTATACATGCTGACATTTTCTTTATAACAGGTATTAAATCCCCTGCTATACTATATTTTTTACATAATTCTTTAGCTTTTTCGTTTATTTTTGCTTCATATTCACTATTGCTGGACTCTGGAAAATCAAAATTTTGTAATTCAATTGTTGCTTTTATTACACTAAGTTCCGTTTGTGAATATTTTCCAGTTAATGCTTTGCCAGCAAGATCAGCACTATATTTTTCATGTGATTCTGGAATATCAAGTTGTCTTCCACAAGAGTAATATTTAGCAACCTCTGTAATTAAGTTTCTTGTTTTATCATCAAATCCTTCCATTTTAGCTATTAAATCACTATATAAAATAACTCTTGCAATATGTTCTTCATCATAATCTTTATTATTTTTATAATAACCTTTTTCATGAATTTCCTCAATGCCTTTTTCTATTTTTTGAATATCAATTAATGATATAATGTTCTCTTTTGATAGTTGCTCTGTTCTTTCTTTTTCACTATACGTGAGATCATATGTTACTGAATTTAAATCTTGATTTTGCATTTGCATTAAAACATCTAAAGTATTAATGCTTTCTAAAGGTTTAACATTTGGTCTTCCATAAGTTCTTTGTAAATTATCTAAGATGTAATCAATATCTAAATCAATACCAGTCCATAATTGTTTTTCATACATTGTTGTCATTAAAAATGACTTTTGTCTTTCATTATTAATAATGTTTTTTATGTTTTCTAAAGCTTTTAATCCCTCTTGAACCTGACCATTTCTTATTCGCTGTTCAATATTTTGAAGACATTCTTTTATAATTTGATTTAAATGAATGCAGTTAAAAGGCGCCTCTTTATTTTCAACATCAGCATACTCTCCCATTATCTCATCAGATAAATTAGAATATCTATGAGCGTTTCTAACATTATTAAAACTCGTAATAATAGTTTCTACTAAAGATGTATCAATATTTTTTCCATTTTTAAATTTTTCAAGAGAACTATCTATTTTAATCATTTCTTCATTTGCTAATTTTCTACGATCTATTAACTCAATAGGAACAGTATAGCCAAGTCTTTTGCTTAATTCAATAGAGGCATTTATACTATCTTCATCAATTTCCTCGAAACATATTATTGTTGCTGGTTGAATTTTTTGATACTTTTTACTATTAGACAAAACATCTTGTAATTCAATATCATATTCTGAATAATTGCCTCGCACTTGATTTTGCATATTTTTTGCAGTGAAAAATCTTTGCTGTCTCCAGGTTTGAACGGTATTATGTCTATTATCTGAACATAAATCATATGGTGCAGATGCAGATAAAGACTCAGGACTAAATCCATTTATTGAAATAATTACACCAGTTTTATCATGTATTAATGCAGTTCCAGGATTTGACTGATTTATTAAACTATAACATAGTGCATGATTATTTGCCATTTGATTAGTATTCCATCTATCATACAAATCACCTTCTGAAGCTGAAGATTCTCGATAAGCGCCGAGTAAACTAACCATTCTATTAAAATTACCTTCAACATTTTTTACATAGTATTTTTCACCATTGTACTCATATTCTTTTAAAGGTAAAGTATCTGAATCTTTTGAAAGAGAATTAGTTACATCTCTACCATATGCTCTTCTTAAAGAGTTTTCTAATGTGCAATATTTTTGATATTTTAAATATGAAATTTCCTTATTTTCACTTCTTACAATTTTTTGGAATTCACTTCTAATAAGATTTATATCTGATGATTCAATTACAAATTTTAACTTAATAATTATTTCTAAAGCTTCTTTTTCACTTAGTTCTTTATAAGAATTAGGATTAACATTATTATATTGTTTTAATAACTCCTCTGGGTCATTACCATACATTTTTATTAAGTTAATAGTACTTTCGTAATCGAGTCCTGTTGTCATTTCTAAATAAGCCCTTTTAACATCTAATAAAGTAGAACTATTATTATTGATAATACTTTCTAATTCATTATTTTTTCTTTCTACAAATGTTAAAATGTCTTCATAAGTTTTTATCTTCTTTCCTTCCTGAGGATTAAGAGTTAAATAAGATATAATTACTTTTTCGTAATCGGTAAAAGGAATATCTTTTTGATCTATTCGTTTTGATACTAAATCTAAAAAAACTGAATCACTACTAAATTTATCGCTATTTTGATGAGTAATAGAATCACTTATTTTTTCAATAAGAGGTTCAATAAATAAATTATCAGCTTTTAAATTATTTAAAACAAAACCTAAGGTTTTTAATTTAATTTCAGTTTTTGCTACATTTAAAATAAGATATTGCGTATCTTTATATCTCACAATTTTCTCTAAACAATCCTCACCAATAGTATTAAGTATTTTGGAGTCTAGTACTTCCAATTGAAGGGTTTTAAATAAATCTGCATTATTTAGATAAAATTTATGTATTAACTCGCGTTCTTTTGGAGTTAATTCAGTTCTGCCTAAACTTTCTAATTTGGATTTATAGGCTATATCCAATAGTTCATCAAAATACGGTAATGATTCGTCTGCATAAGTTAAATATTTAATAGCCTTTTCTACTGCCTTTCGCAATATACCTTCATTAATATACTCTTTTGGAATGTCACTAAGAATATCAATATGTTCAGTTTGGTATTCTACACGGCCTATTGCTTTTTCATTTGTATAATCAACAGTGGGAACTAAACTTAAATAATATATTAGTAAATCTTGATATTCCTTTAATTGTTCCGGTGATTCTGGTAATGGTAAATACTTTGCTATAGGAGTATAGCTATTTCCATCAAAACTTTTTTCTATACAAGCTTTTTTCATTGCAAAGGTAATCGCATTTTTAGGAACGTACTGTAGTAATTTGTGAGGATTCATTACATCCTTATATTGACCTTCATTAAGTGAATTAATCCAAATTTGTTCATACCATTTTCTATAGGTTTCTTTTTGCTCCTCTGAAAGTGAATTCTGCCAGTTTTTAAATTTCTCTCTTTTTTCAATAGGAATATCCTCTAAATTTTGATCAATGCATGGGAAATCTCTTATTTCTGCGACGTCAATGTCTCTCATTGCGCGTTCAACCATTTGTGGAGTTATATTTTTGGGGTCAAGTCTGTGAATGGAAGCACTATCTAATTTGATATCTTCTGACAAACATTTATCCAAATACTCATTCCAAATTCTTTCATTAATTTTTTCATTAGGTATAGAATCAATAAGAAATAAATCTGTATCTTTGCTTTTAAAATGATAATTTTTAATAACTTGTGATATTAAATTTTCAAACCACTTATCATACTCTTCCTCTGAAATATTTGCAACAAATGATTTTAATGGTATTTCACTTAAAACTTTTGCATCCTTTATTGCTAAAGTTTCATAAAGTTTTTGTGTTCTGCATCTTTCTGGCATACATTGTAGTAAATCAAGGCATTTATTATTTGGTGCTAATTCAGCAAGTTTTTGACATAAAGAAACAGTTATTTTATCATCATTTATTTTTTTAAAATACCTTACTATATCTTCTAAATTTTTTGACACATATTTTACTATTATATTTTCTAGCCACTTAGAATACTCTTCTTGGGTAATACTCGGATCAATATTAGTATTGGGGATTTGATTTATATAATCAAAATTAGAAGTGCATATCTTTTCCCACATATCACGAGTTCTTAATTCATTTGGAATTAAATCAAAATATTTGCCTACATCTGAAATATTTGCTTTTTCAAAAAATATCTTAGCTATTTTTCCATCTTGAAGCATTGAATTAGGTAAATACTCTAATATTTCTGCATCGCTTTGAGCAAAACTACTAACATTATTTAAGAAATTAATTACTAATTCTTCACTTAAAAAATTGGTATTAGAATTTTTAATAAGTTCTAAAAAATCCTTTATTGTTGGAACAGATAATACCTTCTTTTCAAGAATATTTTTATATATTTCAGAATATTTTGGATCATTTAATGATAGCAAAAAGTTCCAATTTTCCATACTTTTTTCTTTATCATTTATATTTAAAACCTGTGAAAAATTGTCACCATAAACATCTACAAGTTCCTTTAAAAAACTCGTATATTCCTCTTGAGTTAAAAGTTGATCTTTTAATCTTGCATCTTGAAAAAACATGCTAAGTTTTAGATTTGTTAAAGTCACACCACTATTAGGAAAATAACTACTAATAATGTTATATATTTCACTAACATTATTTGAATTAAATAATTCCTCAAGTTCTTCGGATATTTCTACAGGTAAACTATCTATGGTATTAGTTAAATCCTGTATGATTTTTTCATGATTAATAATAAAATTCTTAATTTCTGTAGGGTTCATACTATTACCTTCTTATTTCTTTTGAACTTTCATCAGTGCCTTTATTAACTTGTTCATTTTTCTTAAATAAAATTAATTTCTTATTTAGTTCTTTTAAATATTTATATTGTGCCTTATCTATATCTTGTTCACTATTTTTTTGCTCATTTTCAGTACTTTTAAAATTAGTTTCTAATACATCTTTATTTTCCATTTTAGCCTCCTATACCAATTTTATGAAGAATATAGCCAATGCCAATTGCCCCTATTATGAAAAGCGATACAACAAAAATTATAAATATTGCATTTGCAAAACCGCCAGAAAAATTATTATCATTTTTCTTTTCCTTTTTTCTTACTTGCCCATATTCTTGAGAATAAGATTTTTGTTCAAGTTTTGATTGTCTAAATTCAGCAATATGGCTTTCAAGTAGTGGTTTTTGAGATAACTCTTTTGTTGATTGATATTGTGTCATTTGAGCAATCATATTTGAATATTCCATTTTAGTTTCACATCCCATATTCATTGCATTTAAGACATTATTTTTAGCATTTCCTATTGCTTTTTGTTGGTTTTCTAAAACTTGCTTTGTTTCTTCATAAGCTTGCTTTTTTCTTTCAATTTTATATTTTTTATCCTCTACTGATAAATCATCAGCTTCAGAAAGAGTTGATACTTCCTTTACTAAAGACTTTCCTTTTTCAGTTGCGAATTTTGTGCAGCTTTGACTAACATTATTTAAAGATGTATCAATTATATCCGCTAAAGTATTGGCATCCAGTTCAGAATCAGTGTTAGCTAAAGCACCATTTACAATGCTATTTATCATATGAGTTTCAAAAGTCAATGCATTTTTTTGATTGTTTTTAAAAGCCTCTTGTAATTCTGAATTGTTTTTTCTTGCAACAATGGGATTGTAATCAGTATGAATAATTTTATCATTTAACATTTGCGTTACTTCATCAAAGTTCTGCTTTGTTTGTAATAAGTCTGCATTTTTTAATACATGTAAACCTTCAATTTCTTGTGCTATTTTCCAAAAAGCAAGGTTTTGATTTAATGCAAAAGAGGTTAAATTTAGTTCTATAGGTAATCCCATATCTCTTGCTTTTTCACATATAATTTGACTAGCAATAACACTATTTTCATCAAATAATTTTTTAGACTCTTCATTATCCATAGTGTCCCTAAACTGCATAAACTCATCTGGATGAGAAACAATATCAAATATTCCACTATCTATCGCTTTTGATATCATATTTGCATATTCTATAGGATAATTTGGATTATTAATTACGGTTACATTCATTAACCCTTTAGAAACAGAGTTCTGCCTTAAAATCATGTAATCAACTTTTTCTCTCATTTCCCCTAAAAAGGCCTCTTTCATAGGATCAAATTCTGCTTCAAACCCTGATAATATTGTCATATCTGGATTAGCATTTTTCATTTTATTAATAAAGTTTATATAATCCTCTACTTCAGAATGTAGCATTTTATGATCTTCATCTGGCAGGACAAGATCCGGCTCTGGTATATTGCAAGTAAACCCAATACTTGTAATACCATTTTTTCTAGCGTGTTCTAATATATCGCCTGTATTATAAATATCGTTTACTTGAATATTATAATTAAATTTTTGAAAAACTTCTTTGACTTTAGTATGCTTTACCACCGAGGTTTTTGATAACCTATCAATTTGTTCTAATTTATTTTTATCAATTCTACCTTCCATAAAATTAATATCAGCTAAATCTTTATCACTTTTAGTATATTTTTTTAGTCTATATACAAATTCTGGCGGTGTAATTATTAATTTTTGGCCTTTAAAATCCACTTGCTCTTTTCCAAAAATTTCTTTTGCTAATTCAGGTTTCATTATTTCATCTCTAGTAAAGACTTGGCCTGTATCATCATGGTAATAACCCTTGTTAATAATTGTTCCATCTTGTTTTCTTTCAAAGCAAAAAGCACCAATATGAAAGTCGGAACCATCCAAAGTAGCTAATACTTCATGTTCGCCAGATGGAATACCATTTTTTAAAACTCTTGTTGTGGTTAATCGATTATCGTGAAATTGTAAACCCATTTCTTCACAAACTTTTTTGAATTTATCAATATCATTTTCGTTTAAATTTATATCAATATCATCATGAGTTCTATTTGATTCTACACCATATTTTATATAAGCACAAAGAGCACCTGCAAGTTGATAATCAATATTATTTTCATTTAATTTTTTTACTAAAATCTCTAACTTACTATATATTTGCTCATGATTTTTCTTTACAAATTCTGGATTAAATCTTTTTTCTTGCTCTTCAAGATAAATACGAATAGTATTTTCAACTAACTCATTTATTTGTTTAACAACTTCCTCATATGGTAGTTCTGAATCTTTAAACATTTTGATAGCGCGTTTAAGTTTTTCTTCGTTTATAATGCCATTATATTGTTGGTTTAGTTGATTAGCAACATTTTGAACATATGTGATTATTAATTGTTGCTTTACTAAACTACTTTCCATATAACTACCTCCAATACTATGTACTATATCTATTAAACATTATAACATATCAGTCATTAGATAGTAAATGAATATTATAAAAATGCATGATAAACAAAGAAAAATACTTATTCTCCTTTTAAATAAAAATTTAAATATGAAATGATTATTAACAGTCATTTTCTAATAACCGGTTTATAATGAAATATCTTTTTATGATTTACCATTTCCACAAATATTAAGTATTATTCCTATGCTTATCATACTAACAAGTAGTGATGAACCACCATAAGAGAAAAATGGAAGCGTTACGCCAGTTACTGGTATAAGTGAGGTTACTACACATAAATTAAGAGTCCCTTGAAGTATTATTTGCATGCCAAGTCCAAAAGATAAATATTTTGCAAATAAATTACTTTGTTTTAGTGATATTTTTAAAATAATATAAAATAAACTAATAAATAAAACTATTACACTTATTGCTCCGACAAGGCCAAATTCCTCACAAATAATAGCAAATATAAAATCAGTTTGAGGTTCAGGAAGATAAAATTGTTTTTGAATAGATTTACCAAAACCAAGGCCTAATAATCCTGCAGGGCCTATAGCATAAAGTGATTGAATAATTTGATAACCACTACCTAAGGGATCAGACCATGGATTCAAAAAAGATATAATTCTTTTAAGTCGATATGGTGCAATAATAATAAGCCCAGCTATTCCTAAAATTCCTAATATACCTAATGAAGCAAAAAATTTTAGTTTTACACCACTTATAAATAAAATAAGCATAAGTGATAAAACAATAACCATTCCTGTACCAAAATCAGGTTCTAGCATGATAAGTCCAAAGAACAAGAAAATAATTCCCAAAACTGGTAATATACTTTTTTTAATATCATTTAAGTTATTTTGATTTTTCTCTAAATATTTTGAAAGGAAAATAATTAAACTTACTTTAGCTATTTCACTAGGTTGAAGACCAAATGGTCCTATTTTAAACCAACTTCTTGAACCATTTCTTAAAGTTCCTAAACCTGGAATTAAAACTAATATTAACAAAATAAAGCTTATCAAAAGAATCTTATTTGCATGTTTTTTATATAAATTATAATCTATTTTTCTTACAATAAACATACACAAAAAACTAATAATAAAAAATACAAATTGTAATTTTGCAAAATGAAAAGCATCATTAAATTTATATTCAGCCCAAACGCTTGAAGCCGAATATATCATAACGATGCCATATAATGCCATTAAAGTAACAATAATTAAAAGTAATGTTTTTAACTTTTTCATTACTATAATTATATTATTCACTACGAAGTGATATTACTGGATCCTTTTTACTTGCAATTTTCGAAGGAATTAATCCTGCGATAAAGCTTAAAAAAATACTCATTAGTACTAAAATGATACAAGCACAAAAAGATAAGTGTGTAATATTAGCCACAGATGATAAATTATATACTATCTTATCCACTACTTTATTTAATAAAAGCGTTAAAAGTATTCCTAAACTGCCAGCAAAAGCACCCTCAATTATAGTTTCCGCATTAAAGATTCTACTTATGTCTTTTTTACTAGCACCAATTGCTCTTAAGATGCCGATTTCCTTAGTCCTTTCAAGTACACTAATATAAGTAATAATAGCAATCATAATTGACGAAACAATTAAACTTATAGCAACAAATGCCACTAAGATATAGGTAATAACATTAATTATTGTATTTATTCCATTCATTAGAATTTTAACAAAATCAGTATACAATATTTTATCATCTTCTATGGCTTCTTCATTATATTTATTTAATATGCCTTCAATTTTTTCTTTAGCTTCAAAATTTTTTGGATAAATATTTATTTTTGTTGGATTATCTATATCACTTATACCAAGTAAAGTACATATATCATCATAATTAAAATTATCATCAAATTTTTGATTTGTTAAAATATTAATATCTTTATTTTGTAGTTGCTCTTGTACAATATTCTCTTCTAAGGTTTTAGATACAATATAATTAGCTAAAGCTTTTGGATAACCAATATATCCACTTGAATCATTTACTGCACTATTTTTTATTTTTAAAATTCCAACAATACTAATATCTTCTTTATTTTGAATTATTCTATTTAAATATTCTTTATCATTACTTTTATTTTCCCACACACCATTAACCTTTTCATAGTAATTTGGGGTAATTAATAACTTATATTTTTCATTAACGATATTTTCATAACTAATGCTTAAATCTGGTTTATCTTTTTTATTTAAGTAATCATTTATATTAAAGTCCTTTATTAAATCAAGGGCGTAAATAATACTTAATGGTATTTGTCCATCATCATCGACTACTAATACAAGTTCATTATATTTTTCAGGATATTTTCCATATAATAAATCATATTGTTCATTTATTAAATCATTATTATCAATAAGTTCACTAAAAATGGATGTTTCATAATTATCTACAATACTGCTAATCTTCTTTTGAGTTTTAAAATTATATATTTCTAAATTAACATTATATGAATATTTAATATCTAAAACAAAGTCATTAATATTTTGAATATTATTATCAAGAGCATTTTTAAATTTTGTTAAATTATTAATTTTTAAATAGTTCTTTTTTTGAACATAAGGGTTATTTGATATATCATCATATATACATAAGATATTTTTTTTACACTTTTTATTTTCGGTTTCACTATTATTATTTCCAATTATTAAACCATAATTGGGTTCATTTTTAGATATTGTAATTGGATAAGATGCAAGTGTTTCTCTTTCAGTTTTATCAATGTATTTTGTTGCTCCTGAAGATAAAGATAAAATTAAGGCAATACCTATAATGCCTATTGATCCTGCAAAAGAAACTAACATTGTTCTAAATTTTTTAGTAAGTAAATTATTAAATGACAAAGATAAAGATGTAAAAAAACTCATTGATTTATTTTTAATTTTACTTGTTTTTTCTTTCTTCATTTCATTTACATATGGATTAGTATCATTTATAATAACTCCATCTTTAAGTGATATAATTCTATCAGAGTAAAGGCTTGCAAGCTCACTATTATGAGTTACCATTATTACAAGTTTTTCTTTAGAAATATTTTTTAAAATCTTCATTATTTGAACCGATGTTTCGCTATCAAGTGCCCCAGTGGGTTCGTCCGCTAAAATAATATCTGGATTAGTAACAAGTGCTCTTGCAATTGCAACTCTTTGCATCTGGCCTCCAGAAAGTTGAGTCGGCTTTTTATTTATATGTTCTTTTAAGCCAACATCCTCTAAAACTTTTTTAGCTCTTTTAATCCTTTCCTTTTTAGTAATGCCACTTATAGTTAATGCTAAAATTACATTAGAAAGAACTGTTTGATGGGAAATTAAATTATAATTTTGAAATACAAAGCCAATTTTTTTATTACGATATGCATCCCATGAAGCATCTTTATAATTTTTAGTACTTACACCTTCAATAATTAAATCTCCTGAGGTATATTTATCAAGTCCCCCAATAATATTTAATAGTGTTGTTTTTCCTGAACCGCTTGGTCCTAAAATAGAGACAAATTCGTTTTTTCTAAATGATAGATTAACTTCATTTAAGGCTTTTTGTTTAAAATTTTTGCCATCATAAATTTTTGTAATATTTTCTAGTTTTAACATAAATACCTCCTTTAACTAAAAAATAGAAGTTAAATCTAACTCCTACTTATACTTTTACATCCAAACTAATAATATCAAAAATAATTTTAAAAGTAAATAGATTTTTTATGCTGCGGTAAATCCGCCATCTACAGATACAATGTCTCCGGTAATAAATGAAGCTTCATCGCTTAATAAAAAGCATATTAAACTAGCTACTTCATTATCTTTGCCAAGTCTTCCCATTGGAATACTTGATGCCATTACATCCTTATATTCTTTTGGAACATCCTTTAAAATTGGTGTATCCACATATCCTGGAGCAACTGCATTAACTCTTATATTATCTTTTGCATAAGTTAAAGCTAAACTTCTTGTCATATTATTAATGGCACCTTTACTTACAGAATATGCAAATGCTGAATTAGTGCCTACAACTCCAAACATTGAGGAAGTATTAACAATTGATCCTCCGCCAGTTTTAAGCATTTGTTCAATAACATATTTATTAAATAAAAATATACCATTTTGATTAATAGAAATAACCTTATTATAATCTTCATATGAAAGTTCATGTGGCTTATTAGCATTACCACCTATACCAGCATTAGCAACTAAATAATCAATTTTATGATAATTTTCTAAAGTTACCTTTACTACTCTTTTTACATCTTCTTCATTTGAAACATCACATTTAATTCCATAACAATTACTACCTAAATATGAAGCAATATCCTCAATATTGTCATTTATATCCGCAATAACCACTGTAACACCTTTTAAAATAAGTTTTTTTGCTGTAGCTAAACCTATTCCACTTGCACCTCCTGTAACTATTGCAACTTTCCCTTCAAACATAATTTCACCTTCCTATTCTTACAAAAAAATTATACTAAAAAAAAATTAAAAAAACAAGGATTTCTTATTTTTTTAATTTTAATATTGGATTAGATGCAACTTTTTCATAATCTAAAGTTGTTTTCTTCAACGACATTTCTCTTAAATAAGCATCTAAATTTGATTTTTTCATTTGCTCGCAAACTTTTTTGAGTGCATTATATTTTTCAAGTATCAACTTAACTTGTTCAGTATTATCATTAAGTTTATTATCCAAAGCTTCATTTATCAGTGTAAGAAGTCTAATATCTACCGCTCTAATCAAATCATTAGTAATAGAGTTTGGACATATAAATTCATTTCCATAATTTGTTGTATTTCTATAAGCATATACATCACTAGATATAATAAAATCTATATTATGAGGCACTAAAGGATCAAATTCATCCTCATCTTTATATAAATCAGTCATTCCAACGACCGCTAAAGAAATTCCATCGCATCCATTTATATGACTTGTTGTATCATCACAGCATTTTAAAAATTTATCACTGCATGTTTTTACTCCTAAGCCATGTAAAGATTCAATGGGTAATAAACCATGTTTTACTATAGAGGGTGCATTTTGATAATCTGAATTATGATGATACCTTGCATTTTTAATATCTACTAATTTTATTTTCGCTTCTTCAATAGATTCTTTAACATAATCTAATGCATCTTTTTCATCAAGATAGACTTTATGCATTATTTTTCTTTTCTAGCACCCTAACATTTTTTCTATCTTTAATTATATTATAAGTATCACTTAATATCATATATTCTTCATTTGTTGGTATAACTAAACAATCAAATGTAGAACCAAATAAACTTGATATCATTCCTTCATGAATATCCTTAAAACTTGCAATTTGATTATTCATTTCTTCATCAAGCGTAACACCTAAACAAGATATTTTTTCTATAATATCTTTTCTTAAATTACAAGCATTTTCACCACATCCAGCAGTAAATACTAGAGCATTAACATTTCCACTAAGTTCTACATAATAATTTGCAATATATTTAGCAATTGAATTTTCCATTATTTTTATAGCATTTATAGCGTTTTCATTTCCACTTTCCGCAAGGGCAGTTACATCTCTAAAATCATTTTTACCGCACATTCCTAAAAGGCCACTTTTCTTATTTAATATTTCATTAATTTCCGAAATGCTAAGTCCTCTTTCTTTACTTATGTAATCAATAATAGATGGATCTATTTCACCACATCTAGTTCCCATAACAAGTCCATCTAAAGGAGTAAGCCCCATTGAGGTATCATAGCATTTTCCATCTTTTATACAAGATACACTAGCACCAGATCCAATATGACATATAATTGCATTTACATTTTCTCCATAAATGGTTTTAAGTTTTTCAGTTATATAACTATGTGATGTTCCATGAAAACCATATTTTCTAACGCCATTTTCTGTATACCAAGAATATGGTACAGCATATAAATAATTTTCTTTAGGCATTGTTTGATGAAATGATGTATCAAATACCGCTACCTGAGGTACACTAGGCATAATTTTACTAATACTTGAAATACCCGCAAGTTCACCAGGATGATGAAGAGGTCCAAGTTTAGTTAGTGATTTAATATTTTCAAGAACTTCATTATCAATAAGTACTGAACTATTATAAAACTCTCCTCCATGAAGTATTCTATGACCTACACCAACAATCTCACTTATATCATTAATAAAATGATCTTGCAAAAGTTCTTCCATCATTACTTTAGTGGCCTGTTCATGATTTAATATTTCTTTGGATTTTTTAATCTTTTGTCCATTAAATTTAAGAGTATAAGAACTATCTAAAGCACCAATTTTTTCAACGATTCCATTTACAATTTCATTATTTTCTGGCATTTCATAAAGTGAAAACTTTAATGATGAACTACCAGCATTTATTATTAAATATTTTTCTTTCATATTATCCCCCAATCGATACTATTATTTTACTATATTTTAGCTATTCAGTCAAATAAAAAAATATGGCTTGTAACTTTTTAAAAATTTACACACCATATTATACAAGATTCCTTATCCAATTCTATATGCGTCTTATTACCGGACACTTTTTTAAATAATAGAAAAAGGTATAAATAGTCACTAAATAATGAATGACTCTTATACCTTTTAAAAACAACCTTTTTTTGCTATTATTAATATACCAAAAATAAAAATAGAAAGAGGTTGTTTATGAATAAATTATATAATAATGAAATGGTAGTTGTAAAGGGATTAAGTGATTTTTTTAAAAATATCAATTTTAAGCTTTCTAAACCTCAAGCAAAAATGATTCCTCATATTATAACTTCGATTATAAATGCAGAAAATGTTACTACTTTAGACATTTCTAAATGTTATATTGACGATTCTTTTCTTTCTAATCAATCTTCTATTGAAAAGAAACTATGGAGATTTTTCAA
>CAKONK010000009.1 GCA_934097085.1 uncultured Bacilli bacterium | reverse complement strand
TCAATTAATGATTCATCTTCATTACCATTAAAGAAATAATGTACTTCATAATCATATGAATTTCTTTCATAATATACTCTAATTACATTTTCCTCAGATGAAGAAATTACAATTTTTCTTGTAGAAGGATTAACACTTGTTAATGAATAACCTTCTTTAGTATTATTATTAATACTTTCTTCACTTACAATGATTTCTTTACCTTTAACATCTTTACCAGGTTCAGTTAAAGTATTATCAATTTGTCCATCATAGTAATATTCAATTTTGTAATCATATCTTTTTGCAACCCAATATACCTCTGGGTCCTCTGGTGAAGTAATTTTTTGAGAATTACCATAAACATCAGTATATGTTAAGTTAAATCCATCATTAGTTGGATACCAACCATCTTCAGTAATATTTTCATCATCAATTGTAATATTAAATGAGAATGATTGTGTTTGTCTAGTTAATTTATCAATTGAAAAACTAACATTTTGACCATTAACTTTTACATTATCATTAGAACTTGTAAATTTAAAGCTTCCACCAATTGTATCAGTTAATGTAGCATCTTTAGCATAAACTGTAGTAATATCTGTAGCAAGTTTTTTAAAAATATCACTTACATTATCTTGTCCTGCTAAAAAACTATAATTAGTTGTATCATTAGCAGAATTTGATGAAACATTCTCTAGAACGTTTGCTGCAGTACTATCTTTAGCAACTGCATAGCCAATAGAATAAATCTTAATACCAGCTTTTTTTGCTTTATTAGCAGAATCTTTAGCACTTTGAATTGGATAATTTCCAGGTTCAGTTGGCTCACCATCAGAAATAACAATTATAATTTTTTTAGCATTTGTTGGAATAGTTCTTTCACTTAATTTATTGTAAGCTTTATTAATTGCATCAGATAAATTTGTTGCTCCTACTGGATGACTATAAACTGATGAAGGTATAGTATCACCATTTGCATACCATTTTGAAGCAGTCTGTGCAGAAGATGCAAATGGAACATAACTTATTTTTGATGAATCAATACTTAAGATTTCACTTGTAAATGCTTTAGCACCATTAACAGCACTTTCCCATTTATCTTTTAAGACAACTTCGCCATCAATTTTAACTAACTCAGTACTAAACCAACCATTAGGTTCTTCAGTATATTTTGTACAATAAACTGATGTATTATCTCCTAAAGCAGATTTATACTCTTCAAAATAGTAATTAAGATTTTCTCTTTTATTATAATTATAATTATAATTTCTAGTCATTTTTTCAGCATCAGCTTTTGAATATGCATAAGATCCTTTTGCAGAATCACAAATCATACTTCCAGAATTATCGAATGCTACAACTGCATATATTGGAGTTGTTTTTGTATTTTCTTTTTCTTTAGCTGAAATATCAAATTTAACATTGTAAACTCCATCAGTATCTGTTTTACTTACTGTTTTAACAACTTTAACATCTCCATCATTAATTAAATTGCTACTACCAGCATTTACAGAAACGTTTTTGTTGCTTATAGTATTACCTACTCTTAAATCACCTTTCTGTTCTTTATATTCTGCAAAAACAATAGTTGAAACAGCTACTGCAACAAGAACGATTGCACTAGCAAAAAAATATTTTAGTTTCTTCATAAACCAAAAACCTCCTGATAGTTCCTTATACTACCATACCTTGTTATGTATGTCAACAATTTTTTCATATTAGTATTATAGGAAAATCAAAAAAAAATATACAAAAAAATAACCAAATTTTGGAAATTTAGTTATTTTACTTCTTTTGCTATAACAAGCATATATTTTTTAGGATACTTACTATATTCTTTCATATTTGAACAAGTTTGCATAATTAAAATTTTATCATTATTATTTACCTCAACTCCTGTATCATAAAATGATTTACTTTTTAAATTTTGTAAGTGTTTTAAATATTCATCTTTACTTGCATAATTTAAATTCATATAGGACCAATCTGAAGTTTCAACGAAAACAGAAAATACTTCATATTTTTTTACTTCTTTAATCGAAGATAAATAAATATATTTATGTTCTTTATAATAATCTTCATCTTTATAATTTTCAATTATCATAATAGGTAAAAAATAACTTGGTGAACTATGTCCAAATATAAGTAATTTATCACTTTTATCAATATTAACTCTATAATCTAAAAATATTGAACCATTTATATTATAAGTTTTATCTGGTAAATGATTTAAATAATATGAATTATCATTTCCTTGCATTACTACTGTATTAAAATCAGTATTTTCAATTGCAATTGTACCCACTACGTCTTTATTATTATACTTTTCTTTTAAAGAGGTAATTTGCTCGATATATTCCTCTTTCATAACAGGTACAGTATTATTTATGTAATAGTCATCATACTTACCAATATTAAAATATGTTATACCAATGTAGATAGACAAACTAATTAATAATATAACCGGTATAATTACTACTAACTTTTTCATTACTTTCATAAAAAAATCTTTCCTTTTCAAGAAAGATTATAACATTTAAATGTTATATAGTAAATGAAAAAGGAAGCAAAAACTTCCTTTTTCAATTATAAATTAAGCAAAAGCTATATATTCAGTAAAGTATTTATTAACATTTGCTTCACTAACACAAGAACTTCCTTTCATAGGATTATAAACATTAAAGCATTTACCTGAAGCACTATAACCATATATTGTGTAGTAATGTCCACTGTTTGTTGTAGCAAGTCCTGAATCAGCTGGTGGATATGTTCCTGGTCCAAGTGAAGCAACTACTGGATGGCCAGATTTTAATTGTTCATATATTTCATCAGCAAAATTGCCAGTGGTTCCGCCAAATTTACCATTACCTGCAACTGGTGTAATTCCAATAGAAGTATAAAATGAATTACCCGGTGCATAATAAGATGACTTTCTTCCACAAAATCCAGATTCATTTGCGTTATAATTTTTTGTCTCAGGATTGCCATTCAAACCAGCCTGATACATTCCAACATAAGCTCCTGCTGCAACAGAATTAGCATCGCCACTAACACCAGTATAACTTTTTAATTGTCCACTTTTTCCTAACAAATAGGCAACCTCAGTTATAGCAATAGGGCCACATGCACAACCCATGTTAACATTTTTGTTTCCCCATACAGTTTCTACATATTGATTTCTTTCAGATTGATTTATTGATACAGGCGATCCAACTGTTTGATTCGTTTTTTCACCATTATTTTGATTTTCCTCTGAAGGTGTTTCTGGATTACTTGAATTACCAGAAATACCTGAATTACCTAAATTACCTGAATTATTTTGATTATTACTTAATCCAGGCTTTTTAACAATACCTTCCTCACTAACTGAAGTTTTGTTAACTGGATCAACTTTTGATTCAAGTATTGCATCTACCTTATTAACAATATCAAATGTGGTTGTATCACCCGCTACTTGGAATGATGCAGATTTACTAGATACCTTAACACCTATTTTCGGAGGTGCCTCATAAATTTCAGTAAATTCTATTGTATAGTTTGTTGTAAGAGATGCTTCTTCAGCAAATCTTCTTAAGAATACTTCATAAAATTTCTCTTTATTCATTTTAAGTTCGCCATAAGTACGATAATATCCATAATCTATTGCATCTACCATAGCGGCTTCAGAAATTTCTTTAATTAAATAATAGTCTTGAGTATTCGTAGAGGTAAAGCTTTGGATAAGAAGGAGTACAACAATTATGAATACTCCAAATACCATTAGCCAATATCCCCAATAGGATTCTTTCATATTATTGTTCCCTCCTTACTTCCAAGATGGTCCAACATCTGGAATTCCATCATTATTTACATCTAATGAACTAAATGTATAAATTGTCCAATAATCATTTGTTACTATTAAGTTATCAGTATTGCTAACACCAGGTGCTGTATAATTTTTTGGATTAAAGTTTTCTTTTGCTTTTATACGCTCATCGCCATTTTTAATATCAACTTCTCCACCAAAATCACCAGCCACCAGTTGATCAACGAATGAAGAATAACAGAATATATTTGCCATTACACATTTACCAGAAGTTCCCTCTTTTTTCCATGTGTATCCAGCTTCCTTACAGCGATCTTCACCTCTATCAATTGGATAATCATAACAAGTCATTGTATCATTGTTGTAAGATTCTTGAGATTTATTATACTCTCTTATCTTTGTAATCATGTCACTATTCATAACAACTTTTAATGAATAATCACCAACTTTTGGAGTACCTGATGTTGATGGAGTTTCTTCAGTTGTCGTAGTTTTCGCTCTTGTTGTTATTTCATCAATAGTATCTCCAGCTTTTCTTGCAACTAGTGAGTTTTTATATACACCTTCATCTCGTTCCCAGTTAAAACCAACCTCTCTATCATTTGGGAAAAGGTTACCTGGACTTACCGGTCTAAAATCATAATTTGGCTTATTTTCGCCGCCTCCTGGAGGAACAATTGTACAAATACCAACACATACAGTTTTACAATTAGGACAACAACTATAATTATGTTCACAAACTTCACCAGGTTGACAACCTACTGCAAGAAGTGTTTCTTCTCTAGTACCACTACCAACCTTTTCACAAGATTCATCATAATATGTATTACTACACTTATAATATTGTTCTGCTTTTTCAACACAATATGGTCCACCACTTGTAGCTCCACATATTCTCTCTTGACATTTATCCCAATCTTCATTCTCTTTACATTCAGATTTATAATGTTTATTACCAGCTGAATCAACACACACATTTTGATTTACCTCATATGTACATGCATACTCATTAGTACCAATTTGATCATCATTTTTAGATGTAGCAGTACCTCTTATTACGGTTGATAAACTATTATTTAATTCATCATAAATTCTACCATTTATTTGTGGTGCATCAGAAGGGGTATAGAATGTACCAAAATTCTTTAAAGCTAATTTGTAATAGTATATTCCTGTTGGCGTGTTAATACCAACTGGAAGACCATCTACTATATCATAATTTTCTTTTTCATGTTCAGGTGTTTTCTCAATTTCGATATCACCATCATCATGTCCAGTATAATATACTCTTTCAGTTTTATATGTTCCTTCTGAAGATGCTATCTTATGTACATAATCTACGGTAGTAATTATATGGGTTGAATTTTTTAAATTATTACCTATATGAACAATTCCATCAATATCTGTATCTAAGTCTTCATCTAGAACTGTCCATTGTGTTTCTTCTTGATAATCTAATGAATTATTACCTTTACATACTTCATATTCATTATCTATATCACCATCACAATACCAAGTTGAAACATGTTCATCATCATCTATATCTTTGATTGATGTACTTTCACTACATTTTACTTTTCCTCCTGTGGTATCAGCACACTTTTCAGCTGTTACTAAAGCATCAGTACTATACATGTAATCACATCTCATGCCATGTTCACAAGAAGGTAGAGCTTGAACACTGCTTATCCACCTTGTAGATGAAATACCAGGTTCTGGTTCTTCATAACTATATAGAATATCTGGATTGTATTTATAAATCATATCCCAATATGATTTACCGCGAACTGGACTTGGAATAGGATCAAGTTCATTTTGTTTATTCGGATATTCATGATCTGCAGCACAAGAATTAAATGTATCTATAATTGTTCTTAAATCCTCAAGTAATTGTTTTAGTTTATCTTTTGCAGCTTGAGCTTTTTCTTTAAAGCTATCCTTTTTGTCCGCATAATCTTTATCAGGAGTTTTTCCTTCTTCCCAATCACATGTTCCGGTTACAGAACAATTTTCGCATTTAGTATCATCACTCCACTCACCAAATTGAGGATCTTTTACAGTAGCACCAATTTCTACAGTTATTGTCCACTTATCTTCGCCTTCTTCAATTTCAGCAGTATAGAAATTTTTACTATGCTTAATTTTCTTTTTATGATCTTTACCTTCCATACCTTTAGTATTACACTCAGTAGAATTGGTTATAGAAGGACAACTTACAGCATTACAATCTACTGCATCCCCTTCAACTAATGTAAAGGTATAATTTTCATAATTTTCTAACCATACATTATAAGTTTCAACAATTTCTTTTTGTTTTTTAACTATATCTTCTGTATATTTTTTATAATCCAATTTAGTTGTATAACAATCTTGATCTCCTTTTAAAGAAACACTAATTTGGAAATATCTTCCTGATTCAGTATTTTTCTTATAAGGAACACCAAATATGTAATCTTCCTTACATTTTACTTCACAATAATCGTTTTCAGCAACCATATCTGCATATTCATTATCTATTAATTTATATGAATTATTTGCTTTGTCTTTACTATTTTTTGATAATAAACATTTTTTAATGTTATATTTACCACTTTCTTCATTATAAGCTTCTCTAAATTCATATTCAACATTTCCAGTTTCTTTATCAAGTTCTAAACCATCCTCACATATATTTGGAAGTGTTGAAGTTGGATCACAAGTAGTTTCATCACATAAACTTGTATCTAATTCAAATTCATCTTGAATAGGTTCACCTTCAGTCGCAATAAAGTATCTTTGAGAATTGTCAGCATATCCGTATAATACTGCACCACCACCAGCACTGGATTGCTCATACTTAAATTTGATTTTTACATCACAATCTTCCTCTTCTTCACTATCATCAGTAACTTCTTCTGAATCTTCGCTAGAATTCCTCCATACTAAGAAGCCAACATAAAGAGTTCCATTTTTTTCATCACCAAGTCTATCAGATAAATCTTCACCTTCAGAAAGAGGCTCCCAGCCTTCCTCAGTTTGTAAAAATTCTGTTGAAGTACCTAAAAGTTTAACATTAATTGCATCAGTAGCTTTTTCTACTTCGAATCCTAAATATTTAAAATATTCATCATCAGAACTTGTATCTATTATATTTTTTATATCAACTTTAACTGATACTATCTTTTTTATTACTCCATCAGCTTTTTCAGGGTCAGTAGCAGGCCCTTTTTCAACTTTACTTTCACCAGTACCACTATCAAACTTTTCATTGGCATCTTTCATAGCTGCAATTAATAGTTCTTTGATACTATCAAATCCACCACAACTTGTAGATGCACCACTACTAGAACCAGATCCACCGCTGCCATTACCTCCACTGCCATCGCCATTACCATCACCAGAAGATTTTGTAATTAACTGAAAACAATCATTTCCAATCTTTTTACAACTAATTCCTTTACCTTGAGCAACCATTTTTTGACAATCACTCTGAGAATATTGATTTTTAGCTTTAACACACTTTGTAACAAGTTTATAACATTTTGAAAATAATGATACTTTTTGGCACTCTGTTCCTTGGCCATCCTTAACCCTATCCTGACATTCAGATTGTGAATATTCTCCCTTACTTGCATTACATGAAGAACCTCCAGATGAACCGCTTCCTTTTCTTTCTAATTTATAACAAATACTACCAGATTTTTTTGTACATGTCCAATCGTGATATTGTTCATTTTTATCAATGTTTCTATTATTAGCAGCATTATCGCACTCTTTATGACTTAAATTGTCAGAAGAACCAGAACACGCATAAGCAGATCTCTTACAACCAGTTTCATCATCTCTTGCATCATCTGGGCAAATAATACCTTGATATTCATTAGGCGTACATTTATCACAAGGTGCCAAATTAAGCTGATACCATTTTCCATCTCTTTTTCTACACTTTAACCCTGCTTTGTCTGAACATTCAGTCGCTGTATTAAAAGAACAAGTATCAACTATTTTACAACCATGTTTTTCTCTTCCTCCGGTATAACACTCAAAAATATCATCTTTTATTCTTGGACAAGCATCAGTTGATGAAGTTGAAGGCTCATAACAATTATTGCTCATCAAAAAGCATCCCTTGCCGGTTGCATCAGCACATTGAGCAGCACTCGAATAACATGTATTTTCTAATAAATTATATTTATCAAATCCTAATAATGCAATACTTTTACCACCTTCATCAGAATCTTCATTCTTTTTACTTGATGTTGATAAAAATTCTGTTAATACTGAACTGAACTCTGAATCAGACTTCATACAATTAACTTTTGCATCTAATTCCGCAAGGTAATCAGCAGTAGCATTCTCTGTACTTGCCCAACCTAAAATACCTTTTGAAACTAATGCTCTTATAGCTAAATGAATTTCTTCATCACTAGATCCATTATTTAGTATATATAATACAGCATAATCACCTTTAAATTTATTTAGAAGTCTACCTACATATCTTCCTCCAGATGGTTCATTTCCTCTATCCATACAATAAGCATCATATGTTTTTCCACCACCAGTGGCTGATTCAAGTTCATAATATTGGTTAAATTCATATGATGATGAATGTTTTGTACTTGATTTTCTTATTGAAATACTAAATTCATCGCCAACATTAAGTGCATTTACATTAACTACTGCAAATAGTAACAAAAATATAAAAAATGATTTAACTACTCTTTTCATATTATATCCTTTCTTCTTTTTACCTGAAGGAAAATAACTACTCCCCCAACAACAAGTACTGTACATCCTGCACCTATAAATATTTCTTTATGTTCTTTAATAAATTCTCCTAATTTTTGGAAAAAAGATTTATTTTTTTCTTCTTCATCTTGTTTCTTTTGTTTTTCATATTCTTGAAACTTATTCATAAAATCAGTTATTTCTATATCTTCGAAAGTAACATATTTTTCACAAAGATAATATTCGGGGTTATCTTCACAAAATCCAAAATGTGAAAAATGATTAAATCTTGGTGTTGTTAAATAAAATGTTCTAACTTTCTTTTTTGCACAAGTTGTATTATTAGATGGATAAACATCAAATGTAAATGTATGAGTTTCCATAATATTTTTTAAATCAAAACTTGCAATTCCATCTTTAACATCAGAATAACTAAAAGATTTATTAAAACCTTTACTTTTAACAGTTACTGTAAAATTTTCACTTAAATTTAATATAGATACTTTAAAATAACTAGCTCCAGTACATGCTGTTGTCCCATCATTACACCTAAGTTCGCCATCACTTTCCTCAGTCATTTCCTCATAAATAGCCTTAATTGTTGCGGCTTCACTATTAAGTTTAGCTTGAGTTTCATAATCACATGCTGCATGAACATTTTTTGCCATTAATAAAACCGCAAATAACACAAATATTTTTTTAATTTTTTTCATAATGCATAGCACCATCCCTACTATTAAAATAGTATCATAAACTATTTTTTTTTTCAATAAAAACTAGTAAGAAAAAGAAAAATATGATAATATTTTAGTATAAGGAAGTGTTACAAGATGGAAAAAATTTTAAACAAAATAAAACTGCTAGGAAAAGATATTTTAATATTCTTTGGATATTTTTTATTAATGTTAGTATTTAGAACATACCTTACAAGAGGTAACTCATATAATTTAACACCATTAATAGAAACTATTATCTATTTATTATTATCTATCTATTTATTTATAGTGTTTAGAAAAGAATTAAAGTCCTCTTTAAAAGATTTTAAGAAAAACGGACGAGGTTATTTAAAAAAAGGTTTTCAAATATATTTTAAAGCCTATTTATTAGTAATAATAATTCAATTAATATTATTTAAATTAGTTGGAAATTTACCGACTAACGAAGAATTAAATAGAGAAGCTATTAGAAATAGTATTTTTTATTCAGCATTACAAATGTGCATATTTGCTCCTTTTCAAGAGGAGTTGGTATTTAGATTAAATTTTAGAAATTTATTTAAAAACAAAATCGTATTTAGTATTTTTACTGGAGTATTATTTGGATCAATGCATTTACTTGTTGCAGAAAGTTTAATTGAACTTTTATATATAGTAACATACTCTATAATGGGTTTTGTTCTTGGGTACATGTATTTTGATTCTGATAATATTTATACCTCAATGTGTTTACATGCTTTTAATAATACTTTTGCACTAGTAATAACTATAATCGGAGCATTTATATGAAAAGAATAATATGTGTAATTATACTTTGCTTATTTTTATTTTTTATATATGGTAAATATATTAATATTAAGGGATTAGATATAAAAGAATATGAAATAACTAGTAATAAAATAACTGAGGGTTTTGATGGAATTAAAATAGTTCAATTTTCTGATATATTATATTATGAAAAAAGTGATATAAAAGAAATTAAAAATTTAGTTAAAAGTATTAATAATGAAAATGCTAATATTATAGTATTTACTGGTGATTTAGTTTTAGATAATACTAACATAACTAATGTAATAAATGAACTTAATAATATTAAAGCTGATTATAAATATGCCGTTTTAGGAGATAAAGATAATGATAATATTAAAAGTAATTTAGAAAGTATTGGTTTTAAAGTACTTGATAAAAACTATGATTATATTTTTAATAAAGATATAAATCCTATTAAAATAATGGATTTAAATAATTTTGATGAAAATATTCTTAATAATGAAGAAGAAATTACACCATCATTTACAATAGGTCTTTTGCATAAACCAGATGAATTTGAAAAACTTAAAAACTATGATATTGATGTTATACTTGCAGGTCACTCTTTAGGAGGTCAAATAAGATTACCTTTTTGGGGAGCAACATTAAAAAAGGATGGTGCTAGTATCTATACAAATGATTATTATAATGAAAATAATACAAGACTTTATGTGTCTTTCGGAATTGGTACTAATCCACCTCATATAAGAACATTTAATAAACCCTCAATTAATGTATATAGATTAAAGAAAATATAAAAAAACATAGTAGTTATAAAAATTCTACTATGTTTATATTTTTCTTTAATTTTTCAACTAAGTCTTCTTTTTCATATTTAGAAAATATTGCTATAAAATTACTGTTATCCATTAAGAACATTTCATAAAACTTTAAGAATATATCTTGATAATTAGTAACTCCTAAATCTTTTAAATAAGAGATATTTTCAGTTACTAATTTTTTTTGTTCCTTTAAAAGTTCAATAAACTTTTCTGGAGTATTTTCCATCATATATGCAATATCATCTTTACTAAAACCTATTTTTTCTAAATATTTCATAGACTTAATTCTCCATTATTAGTAAGTTTAAGTTCATTATCAATAGCATTATAAATACTTACTTTTTCTTCATCTGTTAAATTTTTGTTATATGTTAATGTATAATATAAAATTTCTCTTTCTTCAGTAATTCCACTTGTAAGAAGCTTAATTAAATTATCAGATTTTGTTCCATCAATTTCATCACTATATCCTAGTGTTATTAAAACATTTTTTAAATGTGCTGTTAAATCTTCGAATCTTGCAAGCATTTCATCATCCAATCTAATTGTTTGCTCTTTAGAAAGTGCCATTACATATGGATTAACTTCCTCAGGTTCTGAAGACACACTTACTGGAGTTACTTCTTGAACTGGGGCTTCAACTACAGGTTCAACTACTGCTTCAGCTTGAGTTTCTACTGGCTCTATATCTTTAACAGGGCTTTCTACTACTGGCTCCACAACTGGAGCATTCATTGCTTTTTCAACTTCAATACTTAAATCATCATCATCAGAATTTGTTTCAGCAACAATAGGTTCTTCCTTCGAAATGTTTTCTTCAATATTATTAGCAATAATTTTTTCAGCTTTTCCATTATCAATTATTTCTTTTTCTGGTTTTACATTTAAGTATCCTACACCATATCTTCTATCAAATTCTTTTTTATTAAATAATATTTTACTATATTTACCTTTTTCATCTTTTAAAGATTCATTTAGTGACAAAATATAACCTAATCTTTGAAAAAGTTCTGTTGAGGTAATTCTTGTTGGATCACCTATAAACATATCTAATAAACCTAACTTTTCAGCTTGTTCAACCTGACTTTTTATAAAGTCTAAAGGTAACGATAACATTTTTACTTGGGATGGTTTTGTAATTGCTATTCCTTTTGAAGTTAAATAATCCATCTTTTCTTTTATTTCCTCTAAAGTAACTATATCATCAGAAAAAGAAGCATAAAATTTTGGTATATTTGGGTATACTTCTTTAGGTAAATTTAAAGCATTTATTTTATTTACTATATCGTACATAGCTTATTCCTTTCTAATAAGCAATTAATGGAACATTTTTGGCATCTAATCCGCTTTGTTTTAATACATCAATTGCATTATTTAATCCATTTAAATCATATTTAGTTAAAACGCTTGGATTTAAATATATATCTTGAGGCATTTTACCAATGCTTGTTAATTTTTCTATTTTTTCTTTCATTTGTTTATCATACATTAATTCAACATTATCTGCAAAAATATCAAGTGAAATATTTAATGATTTAATATATTCAGCATTTTCTTTGATTGTTTTTTCATCATAATTACTCATTATTTTTTCAAAATCATTACTTGTGAAATCTAAATAATCAAATCCTAAGCTTGTTAAAAGATTAATTACATCTTCTTTTGAAACAATTTTATCTTCCTCATTTACAGGTTCAACTACTGCTTCAACTTGTTCTTCTTTAACTTCTTTGTTTTCTGGAATATTTATATTAAAATCAAAGTTAAAACTTGGTTCTTCTTCATGAAGTGGTGCCTCAACTACCGGACTTTCTTTAGTAATTTCCTCTGTTTTTATTTCTTCTTTTGCCTCTTTAAAAACATCACTTATGCTTTTTGATTTTATTCCTTTTAAACTTTTTTCATATTCATAAAGTCCATCTTCTGGGAACATTAATAATTTAGCAGCTTCTCTTTGTTCTTCTTCACTAAAATTAAACTTTTCAAGAAGTGATGTAATTTCATCTCTTGTTATATTTATATTTCCCTCAAGTGCTAAATCAAAATATCTATTTAATCTTTCTTGATTAGCAAGTGCTTCATCCTTACGAAGTCCTAATTCCTCTATTTTAGTGGTTGCACTATTCATTTCATCTTCTACAGTAACAAGTTCTTTTTCAGCCTTTTCTTTTTCCATAGAAAATTCATCTAAAGTTTTAGGAAGCTTAACTTCTAACTCTTTTTTAATTTCATCTGGGTCAAAAGCAATATTTAATTCCTTTAAAACATTTCTAAAGTCATCTTTTCTTATAGTTTCTAAAGCACTTTTAAAACTCTCGCCTTCTTTAGCAAGAATATGTCCCTCAGATTCTAGTTTTTCAATTTGACTTGTTAGTTCAGTTGTTCTTTTACTAGTCCTTTCTTTAGTTTTAATTGCTTGATCTCTTTCTTTGTCCATAGACACTAGTACAATACTATCTTCTCCTCTTAAATTATATAATTTATCAAGAAGCATTCTCATTTCAGAATTTAATCTCATTGTCTTCACACCCTTTACTATATATGAATTATAACACAAAAAAAAGGTATATGTAAACTACCTTTTAATTATTTTTTTACTTTTTATAGCAAGAATAACTATTACGCCTAAACTTAATGCCATTATTCCAAAGTATAAACCTATGTTATCTAATGTATTTGGATTTACAACATTGTTACTTGCAATTATATAATTACTAAAATGTTTTGTATTAAATGATAAATATTTAATTCCCTCTATTGTAACTATTTGAGCATCATATTTTTCAAAGGTTCCATCATCTTTAATATATAAAACTACTAAATCTTTAGTTTCTCCATCATAAGGGATTAAAACATTTGTTACATCATTAAAATTACTAATAATCTTATCTAAAATACTTGAATATAATTTTAATGAATAACTATCTATTTTCTTATAACCATTTTTCTCAAGAAGTTTTATTTCTTCACTAGTTAAATCATATTTATCACTAATTAAATTTGCATCAAGAGGTACATTACTTGCTTTTGTTTTTAAAATAATACCAGTCTTTGTATCAACTGTTGAAATTATGCCAACACTTTCCATATATTTTTCAGGCATTTGTAAAACGGCAACATAATAATCTTTATCATTGATACTAAGTTTATAAGGTACACCTGTAATTAAACCAGCATCCTCGGTATAATATTCATAGTAATTTTTTGAAAGTTGATATTTTTTTAATGTTTCAAATTCTTTATCAAAATTTGTATTAACAAGTTTATAATACTCATTTACTTTTAAACCCATTGTATAATTTAATATTTCTTCAACACCTTGAGCACCATTATATTCATCAATATCATCAGATAAAGTAACTTTAATTTTAACATCATTATTATTAATATATTTGATAAGCTTATCCTCTAAAACCTTACCATAGTCTTCTAAAGGGGTTCCAACAGGTACATAATACATATTTGATTGGAAAAATCCATTATAAGTAAATCCATAATATACGCCATCTTTTTTAACATAAGTTAATCCATCAGCAATCCCAGTATAAGCAATTCCTCTTCTTGTCTCTTCAAAAGATACAGTAATATCAAAGTCAGGATTTTTCTCAACAATATTTTTTAATTTAGAAAACTCTTTAGCAGCCCTTTTATTAGAGAAAAATGTTGAAGTATCACTTTCATAATTAACTAAGTGATTAATCATATCTTTATCAGCAATATGAAATGTTCCAAATAAATCATCAGTTATTTTATCCACTTTTTGACTAATTTTTTCATCACCATTCACTTCATTAAATTTTACTTCTATTTCAAATAGTTGTTCATCTTCAAAATTGCCTAGCTCCCCATAATAAATCATAGCCTCGCAACTATCATTAGTAACAATTTCAAGTTTATTTTGCTTATTATAACGAGTTTCGCCTTTAAAATAACAAGCCGTATCAATTCCCGCAACATTTTCAAAATCAACTATATTATATAAATCTTCACGGAACATATATTCATAAAAATTATGTGTAATTCTTTCCTTTGAATAAGTACTCCCATCATAATCATTTTTTTGAAACCATTCATAATTTTTATCAATCATTTTATCTGGATTTACATATTTATATTCAAAATTATGATTTTTAATAATTTCCTCATTAACCTTTTTTGCTTCATCAATGCTTTGAGCATTAACTGCACTACTAAATAAAAATAATCCTAATGTTAGTAATTTAAAACTTTTTCTCACTATCGCACCTACCTTATAAAATAATTATATACGATTATCAAAATTCTTTCAATCAAAAATCACCAAAATTCAAAATTTTCATATAATACAAAAGAAATAATAAGGAGGTTATTTTGAAAAAAATATTTTATACATTTTTAGTAATTTTACTTTTAGTTTTATGCTTAATTTTCTTTTTACCTAAAAAAGAAAAAAATGATAATATGAATAGTATTAAAATTGCGGAGGTCACTCATTCAGTATTTTATTCTCCCCTTTATGTTGCCATCGAAGAAGGCTATTTTAAAAAGGAAAATATTGATATTAAACTTATTTTAACACCTGGTGCAGATAAAGTTAGTGCTGCAGTACTTTCTGGTGATGTTCAAATAGGTTTTGCAGGAGCTGAAAGTGCAATTTATGTTTATGAAAAAAATGAAAAAGACTATTTGCAAATATTTTCGGGTCTTACAAAAAGAGATGGTCAATTTATATTAGGAAGAAAAGATAAAAAAGATTTTTCACTTAAAGATCTATATGGTAAAGAAATACTTGTAGGAAGAAGCAGTGGTATGCCCGCTTTAAACTTTCTAAATGCCCTAAAAAATGAAGAAATTGATAAAAATAAAATTAAAATAAACTATAATATTGATTTTGCTTCTTTATCAGGTGCTTTTATAGGAAATACTGGTGACTATGTAAATTTATTTGAACCAACTGCTTTAAAACTTGAAAAAGAGGGGTATGGTTATGTTCTTCAAAGTATTGGACTTCTTTCCGGAGAAATGCCCTACACTACCTTTTATGCTAGAAAAAGTTATATTGAAAACAACAAAGAAATAATTAAATCATTTACAAAAGCCATTAATAAAGGTTTAGAATTTGTTAAAAATAATGATGAAATGAAAATTGCTAAAAGTATATATAAACAATTTCCCGATTTATCATTAAATGATTTAAGTACTATTATAAAAAGATATAAAGATGCTGATTCATTTTTAGATAGTTATTATATCGAAGAAAAATTACTTGTTAACTTAGAAAACTTACTTATAGATAATAATCTTTTAAAGGATTATGTTCCATATAACGATTTAATTATAGAGGTAAAATAAAAAATATAAAATCGTAAAATATTTTATATTTTTTTTAAGGTATCATTAAGTATTGAATAAAGATAAGTTTCAGTTTCTTTTTTAGTTTTATTTTCAATAAATGATTTATAAATACTTAATTGTTTCACATAATTTTCATCATCAATATTTGAAAGTTTATAATCAATTATTACCATTTTATCTTCATACTCTAAAAGTAAATCGATAATTCCCTCGTATTCTTTATCTTCATATTTATAAATAAATTCATATTCTTTATAAACATTTTTAAAGTTATTATCTATTTTTTCAAGTAATGCTAAAACATATTTATTATTTGCATTTCTAAAATCCTCAGTTTCAAATATTTCGTGTATATGAGTGCCATACTCCATTACATTTACTTCCTCTTTTGTAAGAAGTTTTAATACTTTTTTAGAAACATTACTATGAGTAATTAAATTTGAGTTTACTTTTATTTCTTCAACATTTAATAAATCGTTATTTTTTTCAAATAAATCTTTTTCTTTTGTATAATTATAATTTTTAGTTAAAGCTACATCTTTAATATATTTTATATTGTCCTTTAAAACAAACTTTACTAAAGATATAAAAGTTAAAAATGAATTTAAATCCTCTTTAAAAGAGATATCTTCCATATTATTTGGGATAACCATAATCATTTTTTCTTTTGCTCTAGTAAGGGCTACATAAAATAATCTTATTCTTTCTGATATATCCTCTTTTAAATATTTATCTTTATATATACTTTTTAATATAGTAGGTCCTACCCCATCATCATAAAATGGTAAGATTAATCCTAAATCATAATCAAAATTAAACATTTTATTTAGATCTTGTTTATTAAATGTTTTATCAAAACCAGCAAAATAACATATTGGAAATTCAAGACCTTTTGATTTATGAATATTCATAAGTTTAATATTATTTTTTACATTAGTATTAACTGTAAAAGAAATATCGGCATCATTTACAATTAAATCATTTAAATACTCATTAAATTCTATTATACTTTTTCCTAAAGATGATAAATTATCTGCCAAAGATAAAAGATAATCACACCTTTTAATAACTTTATCAATATCTCCAATTAAAATAGCTTTTTCATAAAAATCAAATTCATCTATTATAGTTTCTATTAACTTTTTACTAGACATTGTATCTAATTTCTTAGCAATATTATCACATTTTTTAAATAAATCACTATTATAATAATTATTATTTACAAAATAATTTATAAATACTTCATCTTTTTCATTATATAAAAAACTTCTTGAAATTGAATAAAAATCATATTTAAATTTTTGTTTATAATCTTTATTATAAATACAAACTATTAAATCAATTATATTTTTTAATACTAAAATATCTTTTTCATTAGTTATTTTTTCATCATAATATATTAAAAGAGGTAAATCTAAATATTCAAAGATTTTTTTATATATTTCAAAACCATTTTTTCTATCTATTAATATACAAAAATCATCATATTTACATGGCCTTAAAGTCTTTGTTTCTTTATCTAAAACTTTATAACCACTTAATAGTTTTTCTTTAATATCTCTTGCGATTATAAAGGCTTCATATTCAGTATCACTATATTTTTTATCCTCTTTATTATAAACAAATACATCTAAATCATCAGTATTAACACTATTTTCAGAGTATACAGTATTACCAAAAACCATTTGATGACTTTCTTTATAATTTGCTCCTCCAAAATCATCATCCATAAGTAAATTAAATATTTTATTAATATTTTCTAACACTTTATCTCTTGAACGGAAGTTTTTAAGTAAATCTATTTTAATTCCTCCATCTTCCTTTGAATATTTATCATATTTATTTTTAAATATCAAAGGATTAGCATTACGAAAACGATATATAGATTGTTTAATATCACCAACCATATAAACATTATTATTTGAAATTAAATTTACTAATGTTTCTTGTAAATCAGAGGTATCTTGATATTCATCAACCATTATTTCTTTGAATGATGAAGAAAGTTCTTTTTTAGCATTTGGAGTTTTAGCAATTTTAATTGCCATTTTTGCAATATCATTAAATTCAAAAGAAGCATATTTTTCTTTATAACTTAATACTTTTTCATCAAGCTTGTTAATTATTTTAATAATTGCTTTAGCATAAGTAATAGTTTCTAATAAACAGTTTTTTATATGATTTTCATCTTTATAAATTAAAATGTTATGCAAACCATCTATTTCTTTTTGAAGCTTTTCTTTACAAATTTTTAATTCTTCCTCACTATTTTTAGGTAGTGTTGGAACTTTTACATTACTATAACTTTTATATTCTTCATAAGTTTTTGCACTTAAAATTGGATTAACTACATTAATTACCTTTTCATAATATTTTTCATCACAGTTATATGATAAATTATCTAAATATATTTTAATTTTATTAACTTTTTTATTTATAAGTTCATAAAAGTTTTTAACTATACTTTCAATATTTTCTTCATTATAAAAATTATTTATATAGTTATTTAAATATTCCTCTTTATCAGGTAATCTTTCTAATAATTCATTTAATGAAAGAATTTCTTTTTTTAAGGGTATATCCTCTTTAATAGTTAAATCGTTTATCATTTTTAAAAAGTCAATATCTTTTTGTTCATATAAAGTTTCAAATACTTCGTCTAGAAAAGTAGTTTTTATATTCTTAGCAATTTCATTATCTAAAATACTAATATCATTAGAAATATTAAGTAAATAATGATATTTTTTTACTATTGATAATGCAAATGAATCAAATGTTGTAATATAACTTCCATCAATAAGATCAAGTTGGCTTTGTAAACTTTCATCTTTTGTAATTGCCTCTCTAATACGATCTTTCATTTCCATTGCCGCAGCATTTGTAAATGTTAATATTAAAAGTTCATTAATATTTATACCTTTTTTTAATTTAGTAATAACTCTTTCTGTAAGAACTGCTGTTTTACCAGAACCTGCCCCTGCAGAAACTATAATATTTTTACCACATTCATTAATTGCCTTTTCTTGGTCAACAGTCCACGCCATTACTATCCTCCGTTTCTATAATTACTTCATCTTTAATAGATTTATAACAAATATCCTTAAACTTACAATACATACAAGATATATTCTTACCATTATAATTTTTAGGATTAATATCAAAATTAGAGTTTTCAATATTATTAATCACTTTATCTATTTGCTCATCAACTTTATGATATATTTCATCCATTTCATCATTAGATAATACTTTACTATAACTATAAAAATTACCATCTTTTTTTAGTTTTAAACCTTTTATAACTTTCGATGATTCATAATCTTTATCAAGTTTATTTATAATACTTCCGTCAATATTTGAGTAACCCGTAAGTTTTAAAGAATCTTTTTTTCTTTTTAATAACGATTTATTTTCATCATATTTATTATCCGATGAATAAACCTTTTGAATATAAAAACCACATATTAAAGCATCTTTATAATTATTTTTTATTAAATATAAATATATGGGAAGTTGTAAATTTAATCCATAATCAATTAAATCCATTTTAACATCTATATCATATGTTTTATAATCGACTATTGCGTAATAAGTTTTATCTTTAATAGTTTTATACATTAGTTTATCTATAAATCCTTTATATAAAACATCAAGTTTACTTTTTTTATTTACTTTAAACTCTTGTTCAAGCATATATTCATTTAATAAAGAATAAGTATTCTGCTGTTTTATAGTTTCAATTGCAAAATGCATATCTTTTTCCATTTTAAATATATAAAATTTCTCTTTCTCAGTAAAGTTTCTATTAGAACTTTCCATATATTTAATGATTTCATTATGAACATCTATTTCTTTATCAATTGATATCTCTAAAATATGATGAAAAAGTGATCCTAAAAATGCTGCAAAAGTATCTTCATAAACATCTAGCCTTAGTACATTATTAATAAGGTATTTAAAACTACATTCATTATAACCTTCCATACTTGAATAAGATAAATAAAGTTTATTTTTAAATATTTTATTCATTAACTCAAAAGGTACTTTTTTATATGTATTATCATATAATTTATAATCTATTTTATAATTATTATATAATGTTTTTAATTCTTCGTTTACTTCACTATATTTATAAAATCTATCAAGTAAAGAGCATAGTTTTATTTTATTATATTTATTTGAATAATTTAAAGGTACCCTATCAGTAATAGTTTCCATATTCATTTCACTAATTAATGTTGAGGGTAAGAAAGAACCACTTTCACTTTGAAGTTTATAACTTATAAATAAATTTTTTAGTTTACGAATATTATAAATTAAATTTTCTTTATCTTTTTTAGCAAGTTCATAAGACTTTTCTAGTCCTAATAGACTTTTTTCCTCATCTAAAAGATAATCTTCATCTTTATAAATAACTGGATATGTTTTTTGATTAAATCCAAGTAAAAAAGCATAATCATCCTCGTTTACGCTATCAAAAGTGGAAAACTCTACTGCATTATCATATTTTATTTCTGGTAAATATGTATTTTGTAATAGATAAATTATATCCTCCTTTACAGATAATTTATCCTCTATAAATGTAAACTTATTTATTACACTTAATAACTTATTTACTACTTCAGCAGAGTATTTATTCTTAACTTCTTCGATAACTTTAGTTAAATCAGATGTAAAGTTACTAATTAAATATTTACTAGCAAGTGTAAAGTATAAACAAATATTGTCATTTAGATTTACAGGTATATTATACATTTTAAATATTCTTTTTACTACATTTATATACTCATTATCACTTATAATTAGTTTGATTTTATTAATATCTACACCATACTTTACAAGTTTACATATTTGACATGCTATATAATTAACTTCATCATCAATATTTGTAAATCTATATACTTTTTTTGAATATAAAGTTTCATTTTCTTTATTAACTATTTTAACATTACAAATGCTTTTTATACTATCAAGAAGTTTACTTAAAAAGTTATCAATATAGCCTAAATTATATATAATTATATCTTTACCCTTTAAACTATTTACAAATAATTCATCAGTTTTTAATAACTTTTTTTCTATTAAATCTTTTTTTAAATTAACTAAAAAATCTAATTTATCATTATCGTATTTTTTATCACCAACATAGTAAATATTATCAAGATATTCTTTTGCAACCTCAATTTTAACATTATACTTTTTTCTAACATAATAAAGAGTTTTTTCATCATATGAAAAAGTTAGTTCTTTAATAAAATCACTTTTACTTAAAAATTTAATTGGTAATAATTTATCAGATTCATTTAACTTTTTTAATAAATTTTTCTTTTCGTTATTACTGCATACAATTATTGTGTTATTTTTTATTTCTAATATATCCATAAAATAAGTATAGCATAAAAAAATTGATAAAACTACCTAGTCTTACCAAAATTTCTATTTATATTTTGTAGTAAATTTTTTTAATCCTTCTTTAAAATTAGATTTAAATATGTAATCATCAAATGCATTATTCTCTAAATAATGTTTTTTTATTAACTCTTTATCATTATCAAGTAGTACAATTTTTATAAGATGATTTATCTTTAATTTATTAATTTCTTTTATAATAGAAACTGCACTTTCATCATTTATTTCATCATCAATTATTAATAAATCATATTTCGTTTTTCCATTTAATTTTGATGTTATATCTTTATAATACATTACTGTATCTACAGTAAAATTATTTTTCTTAAGTATATTTGTAAATGTAGAAAGTTCTAAATAATCATCACTAGCTAATAAAACTCTTTTTTTATTAGTTAACCTATTTGCTATTAAATCAAGATTATCAGTACCTTTTTTAGTTTTAATTTCCTCATTAATAATTATCTTAAAACTCAACATACCATCATTATCATTTATAAGAAGTGTTCCTCCGATAACATCGATTAATTTTTTTACATCTTTTAAAGAAATATCATATTTTTCTAAATCATTAGTGATATTAACATTGCTATTTAAAATATTATTTATTTCACTTAAGTCAAGTTTTATATATGAACTTTGAACTATAATTACTAGTCTACATATATCATTTTTAACAATTTCATAAATATCTAAATCAATAATGCCCTCTTTGTCTGAAATACTATTTAATAATAGTGCCACTATAATTTGTTTTATTCTAACATTGTCGCCATATAATTTTCTTGGAATAGTATCTGTAATACTGTATTTAAAATCGGTATTTTCATTTATTTTATTTTTAATAATATATATTATTTCATCATATAAGTTATAAATATTAAATGTGGTATCCACTATTTTAACTTTACTATTATCTATTGAGGAAACATTAAAGACTTCATTAATATCATTTAAAACATCATTAGATTCATTATATATTTTCTTGGCATAATCATCTTTTTCTATTTTTTTATTTACATTTAATATATTTATTGCATTTTTCTTTATATTCTTCAATGGAGATTTAACATCTTCGGACACTTTAAATAACATATTTATTTTTGACTCTATATTACTTTCCACGAGTTCTTTATTTTGACTATACTCATTTAAAAGTTTTAAATCCGGATTTTCAATAGTATGATACATTATAAATAATACATAAAAATGTAAACAAGTTGCTAAAGTTATGGATGGATTAAAAAATTGTATCAAACCAGCAAGTGAACCAAATATAATTAATAATAAAAGTGGTAATGTTTTAGAAAATTTAGTTTTATCAAAGTACTTAACTAATAATAATATCCAAATACAAGTCGTAATTACTGTAACTAAATACATATAATTAACAGCAATTCCAGTGGCATATCCTTTTTTTATTGATAATGGTAAAAATATTGAAATAAATGATAATAAATAAAATATAATATTTGAAATTTTATAATACATAATATATTTATCTTTATTATTAATACAATATAGCAAAACATAGATATTAAAAACCGAAAAGAACATAATTATATATATTAAATAAATCCTAGTAAAAATATAGACTAGTTGATTAGGCTTACTAAAATATAAAGTAAATAGTTTAGTAAATAATTCCATTAATAATCCAAAAAAATTTGTTATTAATAATATGGAAAAAATTTTATTTTCTGATGTTGGTATATGTTTTTTTGAAAAAAACAAAATGTTTAATGTTAAGGAAAAAACACTTGTTAATACCAAAATCCATAGTAGGTTCACTTAAATCAACTCCTCATATATTAATTTTATCATAAAAAAATGAGAATTTATATTTTTTCTCATCTTTTTTCTAATTTTCTTGTTAGATTTTTTTCTTCATTAAGTTTGTATACTTTATTTGAAATATCTTCATTAGCAAGTGTAATTAAATCAGTTTTTCCACTTCCAGCCACGGGGAACCCTTCTTCAAAAGTTCTGAATCTTAAAAACATATTATCTAAAATACATTCATCAATTTTTCCACTTAATCTAGTTCTAATTTCATTAACTAATTGTTCATCAGATTTTTTAGAATTTGGTTGTTTTTCAATATGACAAACTAATTCATTATCAGAAAGCTTAACTATGTAAGACTCCATTATATTTTTTGTATCTAGTCTAATAAGATCATTTATTACATAAAATGGTATACTTTCTCCATTTTCTAAAGTAATATCACTTCCTGGTCTATCAAGCATTCTAAATGTTCCAAATTCATCTTGATATGCATATGTACCAGTACTCATTAGTTTTACACCATCATCAGCTACTACTTCTCTATCTTTATTAAACTCTTCGTTTACATAACCAATTTGGTTAGTGGGTGTGTCCACATAAAGCATTCCTCTTTCGTATGGTTTACAAGGTTTACCATCATTATTTAATACTCTAGCATCAGCAAGTCCGATTGACATTAAATTAATATTTTTATTTTTAATTAAATAATCAAGTCTTTTTTCTTGTAAATTTTTAAATAAAGTTACCAAGAATCCACCATTTTCTGTAGTACCTCCGGCTATAGTCATTTTAACTGGTGCAAATGGGAAAGGTAATTTTTCAACTCCATATTTGTGTTTTCTTGAAATAATATTTAAATATTTTTCTAAACCTGTTGATAATTCTTGACCAGCAATACAAACACAAACACGAAATGGCATTTTAACGGTTTTCCAATTTTCATCTTTATCAAGTAATTTTGCTACGTATTTTTCATATTCAGGTGTTTCTACTGTATAATTAGGTTTATTAATAAGTAATGAATATGGATAAAAATTAATATCATAATATGGTTCACAAGCTATAGTCCACCCCATATAAAGTGGATCTGTATAAGCTGTTGACATTACTGTTTGAGTATAACTTGGTAAATGTGCAAGTACGCTTAATTTTTTCATCGTTGGCATTGGAGATACATCAGAACATTTAAATCTTGCTAAAGCTAAATAATTTCTATTACTATGCTTACATCCTTTTGGATAACCAGGTTTTGTTGTACCACTTGTATAAGTTATTTGGCATAAATCAGATAAGGACATATCTTCGACAACACCGTCTTCATAAGCCTTGCCTTTTTCCAAAAATTCATCTTTTGTAACTATCTTTTCACCAAATTTATCCTTAAAAAGTAAAACATTATTTTTAAAGTGTCCAAACTTATCATCTATTTCAGCATAAGGATTATAATGATTTCCATCTTTATTTTTTGGTAAAGAATCAGTTAAAGAAAATGTTATAATCTTTTCAATCTGTGGACTTCTTACAATAGCATTTTGCATTTTTTCATTAATATCATCAGATACTAAAATAACTTTCGATTTTGTATCTCTAATAATATCGACTAGATAGTCTTCAGCAAACCATTCACCAACAATATTAGAAACTGCACCTATCATATTTAAAGCAGTTAAACTATAAATAAATTCGGGACTATTTGAAACCATAACCGGTACTTCACTGCCTTTAGTTATTCCCATTTCTTTAAATGATTTACAAAACTTATAAACATTTGTCCAAAATTCATAACCGTTAATTTTATTACCACGATAAAATAAAACATTATTATCAAGTTTATTTTTATTTTTTAGAAACATTTCTACAGACCAAGAATTATTATGATTAAATTCTAAATCTATTAAAGCCATTCTTGCTTTTTTTGATATTTTTTTAGAAATAGCATATCCTATTTCTGAAGTTTTTTTATTTAAAATCATTGTTTCAATTTGATTGTTTAATTCATCAATCATAGTCTTCCCCCTTAACTACGATAATTTTACCACTTTTTATACAAAATGTCAAAAATATGTAAACAAAAAAAGCAAAACTATCTAGTCTTACCATAATTTTTTTCTAAGAATAAATCATAATTCGCTTTTTTATTATTTAAACTTTTCAATTTTTCATAAAGTGCAGAATATTTAGTACTTTCTAAATGTCTTTCATAAAATGCAAGTTCCTCACTAGAATTACTAATTTTAAGGACTTGTCCATTTCCAGATAAAATTACATCAATAAAATATATTCTTCCATCTTTTAAATATTTTTCTAGTATATTCGGAGTTTTCTCTGTAATAATAGTTTTGCATATTTTTTCAAATACCAAAGTTTTACCATCAGAAATTGAATGCATCCTTTTTGTGCCAAAACCTATTAATGATAAATCATAGTCACTTAAGGAAATTATATAATTTTTTATATTTTTAATTTGTTTCATTAAATCGTGATTTGTTATTCTAAACTTCTCCATAAAATCATAACTTAAATTCTTTTGTAATGCCTCAATTATATTTTTATTTGCAAAAAAGTTTTTATATTCTGGAAACTGAACTTCCACCATTGACTGTTTTTCTTTTGTTAAGTTAGAAAACAAAAAATAAGTATCAAGTACATCTTTAATTTGAGAAGTATACTTTATAGAAGAAGATTTAAAATCACCATTGTAATGTGGAATATATAAATCGCAACTAATATTATCATCTATATGGTCCACAATAACTTCACTAAAATTTAATCTTTCATAATCAAAAAGACTTACATTTTTTATTAACAATTTATTTAATTCAAATAATGGATAATCATAACCAAAAGTTTTTTTAAATTCACTTTTAAAAAAGTTAAAATCAGTTGATTTAAAATTTTTAATAAATTCTACATTTTTATTATATTCATCTATAAGTATTTGCTTACCTTCGTTACTCAAAAAGAATTTTGCAATATTTTGAGCAGGTTTATTATCATTAGTTAATGATACATAAAAACTTGTTAAGGAAGAAGTTTCACTTGTTAGACCAAGTAAATGAGCAATATTATCATCTCTTATTTCTAGTACTTCGTAAATATCATGATGCAAGCTTTCATTAGGAAGTTTAATATACATGGTTTTATTTGCAAAGTTATTTTGACACATATTATAATTACGTTCAATTATATCTAATAAATACATAAGTTCTTCTTGAGAATAAAGATTATCTTCTTTAGGTATTTCTCTATTTTCAGTTATTTTATTCATTATACTATTTGGAACAACAAGTGGTTTTTCACTAGACTTTCCATTTATAAAATTTATAAAAAATTCATAATTTTCAGAAAGTAACAAGTGCATCCTCGAGGATAATTTGCCCTCAATATCTAAATCCATAAGATTAGCAATAAAATCTATTTTTGAACTATTGTCTTTAAAAGTTTCATCAAATGTTCCCGTAATGAATCCCTCAGCTTTTGCATTAGAATAAAAATCCTTTAACTTATCATAAAATGCAACACTTTGCTTAGTTACTTCACTTTCATATGCTATCATAAATACCTCTTATTATAAGTTTATCACATTATAGCATTTTTATAAATATTATTTTTGATTCCAATAATATGCAAATTATTTTTTTGTTTCCTCATTAATCATTTCATAATGATATACAATATCTCTGTCATAATAAACTATTTTACCAGTTGGAAGTAAAAGCATCCTTGAAATGCCAAGGTTATCAACAAAATCAAGATTATGGGAAACCACAAGCATTGTGCCTTCAAAAGTTTTAAAAGTATCAGCAATAATAACTTGTGTCATTGGATCTAAATGGTTTGTTGGTTCATCAAGTAAAAGTGTATTTGCACCTTTTAAAGCAACTTTAGCAAGTGCAACTCTTGACCTTTCACCCGGAGATAAAACCTCTACTTTTTTATAAATATCATCACCAGAAAATAAAAAACTTCCAAGTATTTTTCTTATTTCAAAATCTCTTAAATTAAACTCTGTAAAATTATCTAATATTGATTTACTATTATCAAGTATCTCATGTTCTTGAGCATAATAAGAAATTGTAGTTTTATCATTAATTATGATGTTTCCCTCGGTTGGAGTAAGAAGCCCCATAATAAGTTTTAATAAAGTTGTTTTACCAATACCGTTTTCACCGACTACTAAAAGTTTTTCTCCCCTGGTTAAATCAAATGTTAAATTTTGATATAAAAGATTATCTTTTGTATAACCAAATGTTAGATTTTCAACTTTTAAAGGTGTTAAATAACTTTTTTCATTTATTTTAATATTAAATCTTGTATATTTATTTGCTTTTTCAAGTACTACTTTTTCTTTCTGAAGTTTTTCTAATTTCTTAATTCTATCTTTAGCAATATTTGCTTTCTTTTCATTACCACGAATATATTTACTAATTATACCTTTTAACTTTTCTTCCTCTTTTACTTGTTTTTCATAAAGTTTTTCTTTTGCTTTATCTTTTTCACTTTTAATCTTTAGATACTTTTCATAATTTCCATTATAAAGATCTACATTCTTCTTTATTTTATCTACATATAAAGTTTTTGTTGTAACACTATTTAAAAAATCAATGTCATGAGAAATTACAAGTACAAGTCCATGATAATTTTTGATAGTGTTTTCAATATAATCTTTTGTATCTAAATCAAGATGATTTGTAGGTTCATCAAGTAAAAGAATTTCTGGTTTTGAATAAAGTAGTCTTGCAAATGCAACTTTTGATTTTTGTCCTCCAGAAATATTTTTTAATTTTAAATCAAGTAGTTTTTCATCAATATTCATACCATCTATTATTTTAAGAAGCATGCTTTCTGCATTATATTCATCATAATACTCTAATTTATTTTGATTATTAGTAATCTTTTTAAAAAGATAATTTAATTTTTTATCATCTTTTTCTACTGCTATTTGTTCATATAAAGAAGTTATATTATCCTTTAGTTTTTGAATTGGTCTTCCTAAAAGTAAATATTCAAAAACAGTTATATCATCATTTGGTATTTCATCAGTAATTACCTGGGGAAGATATCCTATTAAATCTCTATTTTTTACAGTTATTTTCCCAGAGTCTGGGGAAATATTTCCAAGTATTAAATTAAATAATGTTGATTTACCTGCACCATTTACTCCAACTATGCCAACTTTATCATCATCATTAAAATGAACAGATACATCATTAAATATCTCCTGAAGTCCAAATGACATATATAAATGTTCTATATTCATACTTTTACCTCTTTTGCAAATAGATTATATTAAAAAAAGTGATTTAAGTCAATAAACCACTAATCTATTTCATATTCATATAATGTACAATTTTGGGGATTAAATGATAAGAAATCAGTATTTTCATCATACCCAATTAAATTATAATGAAGTGTTTTAATAAAGCTTCCATGCGAAATTATTAAAATTGTTTTATTTGGATACTCTTTTTTTATTTTGTCTATAAACTTTTTTGCTCTTAATAAACAATCTTGAATACTTTCAATGTTATGAGAATTATCATTTAATTTGTAATCAAATTGAGTGACAATTAAATCAAAGTCCACTTGTTTACCTTCATAATCCCCAAATCTTCTTTCAATTATCATATCATCATAAATCACTTTTACTTTACTCTTAAGTAAAATTTTTGCTGTTCGTCTTGTTCTTTTTAAAGGAGAACAAAAACAAATATCAATTTTATCTAAATCTAGTTTTTTAGAAAGTTCCTCTGCTTGTTTGATACCAGTTTCATTCAATTCGATATCCGTGGTACCTTGTAATAGTCCCTTTACATTCCAATCCGTTTGTCCATGTCTAATTATATATATTTTGCTCATATTGACTCCTTTCACTAATTATCTTTATTATAATAATTTTTATAAATTAATTCAATTGCATCATTACTATACAAAATGATGCAATTGAAAGGGAAAGTGATGCAATTAATTAGCGTTCAAAAAAATCAATCTTTAAAATGACCAAACATTGCTCTTTTTTCATATTTTTCATTTAATAAATCTAATGAATTTATGATATTTTGAACAGAGCATTTTTCATATAAATCATCAGGTACTTTTAAATTACCCTTATCAGAAGTTATATATATTGCAAGAGGATTTTTAAGACCAATAGCATAAGAAAGTTGAACAAGAACATACTTTAAATTATTATTATTTTTTAAAATATCTTTTGCAATAACTCTAGCCATATAAGCACCAGACCTATCAACTTTACTTGGGTCTTTACCAGAAAAAGCACCTCCGCCTACTGGAGCAAAGCCTTGATAAGAATCTACTACAATCTTTCTTCCAGTAAGACCTGCATCACCAGTAAAACCGCCTATTAAAAATTTGCCTGTTGGGTTTAAAATAAATTTTTCAACTTCAATGTTGTATTCATTACAAATACTTTTACAAATATCAATTAATATTTCATCTGTTTTATCTCTTTCTTCTTCAGTATTTTGATAACAAATTACAAAGTCTTTTATTTTAACTAATTTATTATTTTCATAATAACCAGTTATTTGAGCCTTACCATCTGGTAAGAATCTTTTATCTTTTTTTCTAAGTTCATCATATATCATAGAAAGTTTTTGAAGTATTACCATAGAGGTAGGCAGATACTCTTTAGTATCACGGCAAGCATAACCAAACATCATACCATTATCACCAGCACCATGAACTTTATCATTAGTTCCAAGTGCTATATCAATGCTTTGAACACCAAGATTATTAATTATCTCATAATTTTCATCATAGCCAACATCATTTAAAACTCTTTTTACTATACTTGAAACATCTACCTTTGCACTACTTGTAACTTCACCAGTTACAAATATTTTACCTTTTCCTCCCATTACTTCAATTCCACATCGTGAGGATTTATCTTCACTTAAATATGCATCTAAAAGTGCATCACTAATTTGGTCACATACTTTATCAGGGTGACCACGAAATACTATTTCATTACTAAAAATTTTCATTTATACTCCTTTTCTTTTTCATCTTAAAAGAAAATGCTTAATAAAACTTTCCTCCTTTCATAAAAAAACATCCAAGATAACAATATCTTGAATGATAAAGTTATCTTATAGCTCTAGCATTACCACCTAATTTAATAGGTTGGTGTGACTTCAACGGGCTAGTCCCTCCATCACTCTTTATAAGATGTAATTAAATTATAACACTTTGATTAGAAAAAAGATATATATCTTGAAAAAAAAATATTAATAAAGTATACTTACAATAAAGGAGGACTATGAAAAAGCAAATTATATTCATTATTTTAATATGTTCATTTTTTCTTTGTTCAAATGTTTACGCTGCTATTCCAAATCCAATTCAAACGTCTTATGTTTGTGTAAGTGAAAATGCAGACTACTGTTATCAACGAAACTTTTTTAGTAAAGGAGAATACATTAAATTTAATATTTATATGAGTGGTTTTAAATTTCAATTAGAATCAAATGATTTTACTTATGATAAAAACATATTTGAATTTATAAAATTTGAAACAAAATATAATATTAGTTACGATGATACTTATGAGAAAATAAATGGTTCTAATACTGAATTATACGATGTTGATGGATCACTTCCATTTTATACAATAGTGCTTAAAGTTAAAGATAACGTAAAAAGTGGAACAATAACGAAAGTCAATGATATTAAATATGAAATTATCGATGATTATAATAATATAGAAAATACACACAATATAATTAATAATGATAATACCCTAAATAGAAAAAAAGATATCAAAATACCATTATTAATGGCTATTTCTATCACAGAACTAATAATTATAATTTCATTAGCAATATGCTTGATAGATAAAAAAAAGATTAGTTAATTTCTAATCTTTTTTTAGTTAAGCCCAACTTTTTTCTTCATTTCCATCATTTTTTCATAAGCAAGTTTTCTAGATTCTTCTTTACCTTTATTTAATATTTCTTCGAGTTTACCAGAACTTATAATATGGTTATATTTTTCTTGAATATCACTTATCATATCTGAGGTTAATGATGCAACATACTTTTTAAAGTTACCATATCCTGCTGTTTTATATTCATTTGCAATATCCTCTACAGTTCTTTTAGAAATAACACATGCAATATTAAGTAAATTTGAAATACCTGGTTTATTTTCTTCATCAAAATAAACTAAATTTTCACTATCTGTAGTTGCTCCCATAATCTTTTTAGTAACCATTTCTGGGCTATCAAATAAAGATATAACACCATTTGGATTTGTTTCAGACTTACTCATTTTTTTAGTAGGATCTTTTAAATCTTTAATCTTAACTCCCTCTTTACTAATTAAGGGCTGTGGTAGTTTAAAAGTTTCACCATATTTATTATTAAATCTTTCTGCTATATCACGGGCAATTTCAACATGTTGTTTTTGATCTATACCTACTGGGACATAATCTGAATCACAATATAAAATATCCGCTGCCATTAAAATTGGATATGTTAAAAGTCCTACAGTAAAGTTTTCTTTACCTTTTGATTTTTCTTTAAATTGAATCATCCTTGAGGCTTCTCCATAATAAGTGTTACACTCTAAAATCCATGAAATCATTGGAATATATTCATTATCTGATTGAATATAAATAACAACTTTCTCTGGATCAATTCCACAGGCAATATACATTGCAATAAACTTTTTAATTCTATCTCTTAAAGTATTTGGATCTTGATATTCAGTAAGTGCATGAAGATCCGCTACAAAAAGATAAACTTCATTATTTTCGTCATTAGAAAGCTCTACCATTTGTGATATTGCTCCAATATAATTACCTAAAGTTAGTTCTCCAGTTGGTTTTAATCCTGTTAATATTCTTTTTTTCATTTTTATCCCTCTTTCTTAAAAAAAATCTTATCCTCAACAGTTAGGATAAGATTTAAGTTCTTATTAATGCCACCTAAAAAGTGCAATTCATGTACAATTATACACGCTACTTTGTTAACGAAGTTAAGTACTCCGTGCTAGCCTACTACTGGTTCGGTAGCCTCTTGAAAGCCCATTTCGTATATTACCCATTTATAACTTTCCACCACTAGTTACTCTCTTTAAAACAAATAATACCTACTTTTCTTTCTCATCGATTTACAAATTAATTGTATAACTATATTTTTTCTTTGTCAATAGATAAAAATATATATTATAATTCAAATTGAGAATTATAAAGTTTTGCATAAAATCCATCTTTTTTCATAAGTTCATCGTGAGAACCTTGTTCTATAATATTACCTTCATTCATAACAAGTATTAAATCTGCATTTTTTATTGTTGAAAGTCTGTGGGCAATTATAAATGAAGTTTTATCCTCCATTAATTTATCCATAGCTTTTTGAACAAGTTCTTCGGTTCTTGTATCAACATTTGATGTTGCTTCATCAAGTATTAAAAGTGGTGCTTTTTCACACATACCTCTTGCAATTGTAAGAAGTTGTTTTTGACCTGCAGAAATATTATCATTTTCAGATATTACCGTATCGTAATTATTTGGAAGTGTTTTAATAAAGTGATCTAGTCCAATATATTTACAAACATTTTCAATTTCTTTATCAGTAATTTTTGAATTATTATATCTAATATTTTCTTTAACAGTTCCCTCGAAAAGCCAAGTATCTTGAAGTACCATTGTAAATAAACTATGAACATTTTCTCTTGTTAAATTAGAAATACTTTTTCCATCAATAGTTATATCACCATCGTGAATATCATAAAACTTCATAAGTAAATTAACCATTGTAGTTTTACCAGCACCAGTTGGACCAACAATTGCAATCTTTTGACCAGATTTTACATCTGCAGAGAAATTCTTAATAATAGTTTTACCATTTTCATCATATTTAAATGATACATTTTTAAACTCTATATTACCTTTTACATCATTTTTAAGAAGTTTATCTTTATTTTCTTCTTTAGACATTTCTTCTTCATCTAAGAATTCAAATACTCTTTCTGAAGATGCTAAAGCTGACTGAATAAATGTAAACTCTTGAGCAATTGAGGATAGTGGCATTGTAAATAATCTAACATATGTAATAAAGGCAATAATAACACCAAATGATATTTTGCCATTCATAGTAAGAAGCGCTCCAACTATACATACTGCAACATACCCAAAATTACCAATAAAGCCCATCATTGGATGCATAAGTCCAGATAAGAAACCACTTTTTCTACTACATTCACTTACTTCATTATTTATTTTATCAAACTTTTTATTTGCATCCTCTTGTCCATTATAAACTTTAACAACATTTAATCCTGAATATATTTCTTCAATATGACTATTAAGTTTACCTAAACCCTCTTGTCTTTTTACAAAATATTTTTGACTTTTTAAAAGAATAATTGCCATAAATACAAAGCCTAATAATGAAGAAATTATAGCAGTAACACTCATAAGAGCATTTGTCTTAAACATCATTATAATTGATCCTAATAAAAGTGTTACATTGCTAGCAAGAGCTGATAATGAATTATTAAGTGTTTGAGCAAGAGTATCAACATCATTTGTTACTCTTGAAAGTACGTCACCAGTTTGATGATTATCAAAATATTTAAGTGGTAATTTATTTATTTTATGTGAAATTCTTCCTCGAAGTTTTCTTGCAAAATTATTTGAAACATGTGTCATTGAAAAAGATTGTAAAAAGTTAAATATTGCACTTACAAAATATATTGTTAAAAGCATAGTGCATATTGTTTTAATTTTATCAATATCCATTTTAGGTTTAATTACCTTTTGGATGCTTTCTGGCATCTCATCAAGTGCTTTATATAACTCATTTGTATTCATATCCTTGTTAAGATTTTGAATAATTTTTGTATATTCTATTTGATCACTTGCATTTACTATTACTCCATCAATTACAATATTCTTTCCAAAGGAAGTAGTAAGATTTTCATTTAAAATATTTAAATTTTTAGTGTTAATAACTAATCCTTTTTGAATTTCATCAGTTAATTTAGAAAGCCTATTTGGAGCACTAATTGTTAAAGTGGAACCAAAAATTGCTAAAATTAAACTTATGAATATAAGTACTTTAAAAGGTTTTAATTCTAAAATTAATCTTTTTAAAGAACCTTTAAAGTCTTTAGCATTTTCCATTTTTTTATTATGCATTTTCAAGCTCCTTTCTAGAAAGTTGAGAATAAGCTATTTCTTTATAAACATCGCAAGTTTTTAATAGTTCTTTATGAGTTCCTATTCCCACTACATTACCATTATCAAGTACAACAATTTTATCTGCATTAAGTATTGTTCCTATTCTTTGAGCTACAATTAAAGTTGTTGCATCTTTCACATTTTCTTTTAAGGCTTTTCTTAAAACAGAATCAGTCTTATAATCAAGAGCGGAAAAAGAGTCATCAAATATATATATTTCTGGATCTTTAGCAATTGCTCTTGCAATAGAAAGTCTTTGTTTTTGTCCACCAGAGACATTTGTTCCTCCGGAGGCTATATGTGAATCTATTCCTTTATCCATTTTAGATACAAAGTCATATCCTTGTGCAATTTTAAGTGCTTCCTCCACCTTTTCTTTAGTAATCTTTTTATTAGATTTACCATAAGAAACATTATATTTAACAGTTCCATCAAACATAACTGCTTTTTGGGAAACATAACCAAGTTTATTATGTAAAGATTCAAAAGTATAATCTTTTACATTAACACCATCGATTAAAACTTCTCCATCGGAAGCATCATAAAATCTTGGCACTAAATTTATAAGTGTACTTTTACCACTACCAGTTGAACCTATAAAAGCAATAGTTTGGCCTTTTTCTGCTTTAAATGAAATGTTTTTAAGTAAATATTCATCAGCATCTGGATATTTAAAGGAAACATTTTTAAATTCAACTGTACCTGTTTCTTTTGTATCGCCATTAAATAAACCTTCATTAACTGTTAATTTTTCATCAAGAACTTCATTAATTCTAGTTGCGGACACATTTGCTCTAGGAAGCATCATAAATATCATAGAAAGCATTATAAATGACATAATTATTTGCATTGCATAAGTTGAAAATACAACCATATCACCAAAAAGTGTAAGTTTATCAGCCATTATAGAATTATTAATAAGATTTGCTCCGATAAAATAAATTCCTAAAGTTAAAGTATACATTACCATTTGCATAACTGGTTCCATTACAGCAAAACATTTTTGGTTAAATAGTTGTGTATTTGTTAAATCATCATTTTCTTTTTGAAATTTATCCTCTTGGAAATTCTCAGCATTAAAAGCACGAACTACTCTGATACCAGTTAAATTTTCTCTTGTTACACGATTAACTTTATCAATTAATTTTTGAACTAAAGAAAATCTAGGTAAAACAATACTTGTTATAATACCTATCGTTGTAAGAAGAACTAATACGCATACTGCAGTAAGAGCGCTCCATTGCCAACTTTTATTAAGTATTTTAAGTATTGCCCATCCTGCAGTCATTGGTGCTTTTATTAAAAGTGATAATCCCATTGATAATACTAATTCAATTTGACTTACATCATTTGTTGTTCTTGTAATTAAACTACTTACGGAAAAATTTTTAACTTCAGCCGTAGCTAAATCCATTGTCTTTGTAAATACTTTTTTACGAATATTTTTTGAAAATGTTGTTGATACATAAGTTAATATATAACTTGTAATTATTGCTCCGACAAGTGAACCAAAAGCACAAAGTAACATATAACCACCATTTTTTAATATTTCACTCATCTTACTGCCTTCAGTTTGAACAAGAACTGTAATATTACTCATATAATCTGGCATTTTAAGTTCTAACCAAACTTCACTAAAAATAATTACAGCACATATTAAAATTAATAAATAATCTTTTTTTCTTAAATCTTTAAATAATTTTCTCATTTCTTTCCTCCTTTAAATTTTCTGTCATTTTAGATAAAACATTTATAAATATATTTAAATCTTTTTCATTTATATCCTTAAGACAAATATCTTCAATTTTTTTTATTTTTTCTTTACTACTATTAAAAACTCTTTGAGCATTACTATTTAAAACAATCTTTTTAGTTCTAGTATCAGTATTATCAGTAATTCTTACAATTAAACCATTTTTTTCCATAGTAATTAAAACACTTGATACTGTAGCTCGTGAAAGTCCTAAAACTTTTTCAAATTCCTTTTGAAGTGCACATTTTTTAGGCCTACTTATAATATATTCCATAATTTGAATTTGAGTAGTGGTTACACTAGGATACTTTGGCATATCTTTAACACCTATACTATTAATTACTAATTGATGAAATATTTTTATATCTTTTAAAACATTATTTTCCATAACAACCTCACATACTTTTTTATGCACTTATTAATTATAACATCGTAATTTATTTTGTCAATGCCCTTACAAAATAAAAAACTCAAAATTTGAGTTTAATTACAATGCAAACTATCTTTTTATACTCCTTATAAAATTAGGTTCATAATATTTTTTATTAACTAAAGACTTAGCATCATTTAACGTAGTAATTTCTTTACCAACTGTTTCAGAAAGTAGTTTATCAAATAAAGTTATAAAATCGACTAAATTTATATCTTTTCCTTTATACATTTCTAATAACTCTTTATTACTTTGAACAAATTCATCAAAATAGTTATCCACCAAAAAGATCATTATTGATTCATTAAATGTATTAACATTTCTTTTTAAAATACCATCTTTATCACTAAAGAAATAATCATCTGTATCAACAGCATAAATCTCATTTTTATTTTGCATTAAATTATAAATAAGATCATATATTACAATACCTTCATTAGATATTTTAATTATATCTTTATACATATTTAATATTCCAGTCATAAATTCTAAAAGATTTATATCAAGAGGATTTGTTTTATATAAATTTTTAGCTTTAATATAATCTGCAATATACCCTACCACGTGGCCATTTACCGTTATTACATCGATTGGAAATATAAAATAAGTAAGTTCAATTGAATTAAATTTTAAAACTTCCTCTTTTAAAGGATAATCATATAAAAAAGGTTCATCAAAGCAATGAAATATTTTTATGACTTTATCAATTTTTGGATTATAGTAGCAAGTACCATCTCCGCCACCTCCTGAAAGTCTTCGTATATTTCTTAAAGTATATCTTAACTTTTCCTTACTTATTTCCATATTACCCTCGTCAAGTATGTATACTATCATACATTTTCTTGACATGCAACAAAAAAATTCTAATTTTAGATATTTATAATTATAAATATATTTTATCTTGTAATGTTATATCATTATCAAATAAATCTCTTATACTTTTTATAGTATATTTATCTAAATTATTTGTTATATCAATCATTTTTTCATTGCAAAGCTTAATAATTTTTGTTTCTAAAAGATATGAGGATAATAAACTTCCAACAAGATACTGATATCCATTTAATATCAATAACCCAGATTTTACAAACTCTTCAATTTTGTCATCAATTTCTGCATAAGTAATCTCAACTGGATCTCTTTCCTCTAACTGAAGATAATGTTGAGGTATTTCTTGTATACCTGTTTCTTGTAATAATTTAACCATATTTATTTTAAATTGATTTAGCCCATCAATTAAATTTTTATTAAATTGAATTCTTTTTTCAATAGAAAATAAACCATTTTTTCTATATTCTAATATTTCTTTTAATTGTATTATTTGGGGAATAAACAAATTACAATTATTAGCATTTCTGGTGTTAAGTACATCTTCCACAATTTTTTCATCATAGCCTTTCTTCTTCAAAAACATTGTTGCAATATTTTCAAAATATATCGAAGGAAATTCAATTAACGAAAAATCAATATCTTCAGAGTTTATTAGTGAAACATAATGAATAAATTCATGTACAAATGTTACAAAGGTTCTTATTGTACCATCACCAATTAATTCTATTTTTCTTATTTGCAATTTATCATCTAAATAGCATTGTCCATTTTCAACTTCATCACTATATTCAAAACTAATTAATTTATTAGTTTTTAGATACTGATAAGTATCCATCCATTGTTCAGGTGCCTTTATATCATTTAAAAAATCTATAAATAAATTATCAAATTCAGATTCTGTTAACATCTTTAAATCATACAATTTATCATTTTCTTTTACTAAAGCGTTAAAATAAGTGGCGCCATTATTTATAATTTTATCAATAATACTTTCTAAATTATCTAGCATTACTGAATCATATTCTTCGAAAAAAGCATTCATATATTTTAAAAGATAATTATAAACATTAATCCTTTGAGAATCTTTTACACAAGAAATAATTTTTTCATATTCTTCAGAATTCTCAGAAAAAAGTGCTTTACATATATCTGACAAATTATAATTATAATAATACACAGACAATAAAAATAATACTAATTCCATTGTTACATTTTTAGGAATTTCAAATATAGTATTTCCTACCATATCATTTTTTAGTATTAAATATGTTAAATAAAATGATGGTAAAAAATCCTCATTTTCAATTGCTTTCTTCGTTTGTTCATCCTGAATTACTTGATTAACTATATTCTCAACAAAAAGTTCAAACTCATTAATATTTATAACTTTACCTTTATCTTCATTTACTAAATCACTAAAAAGAAATGCATTTCTTTTTATAAAATTTAATGCTTTTTCTAATTTTTCTTTATCATTTTTTTTATCATAAATTAGTGACAATCCCTTTAGTACTTGAATATTTTCCATTAACAGTCCCCCCTAAAAGTATAAATATTGTAAAATAGTTTCGCTTTAAAGTCAACAAAAAAGAGTAATTACTTTTTCTTTTTACTCTTTTTTGAATCCTCTAAAATGTTATATACTTCCTCATCGGATTCATCCTTCATTTCATTTTTTATTTCTTCTATTTTATCATCAATTTCTTTTACTGAAGAAACTTTAGGAATTTCTTTTTTAACTTTTTTCTTTTTCTTTGATATAGTACATAATAATATTAATGATAAAAGTGTTAAACTAGCAAAAAATATTACAGCATACATAAGCATTTGATTATTTTTTTGAATAATTTTAATATAACTATCATCATATTTTACAGCACTATTATCTTTAGTATCATATAAATATAAACCTTCTTCATTTGTATCAACATTTAATGCTTTAATAATTTTAAATCTATTTGATTTACTAAGTTCTAAACACTCTACTGAAATATTATTAATTGTTACATTACCTTTTTCATATTTATCAATAGTTTTATCCATTTTAATTGGAAAAAGTGTTATATTACCAAATATAAATTCTGTATATTTTTGATATTTACCATCATTATATATAAATAATGATATATTACCATTTTCATCTTTTAAACCTACTAAAGTAAAATCAGTAATTTGACTATAAAATGCAGGAATTTCCATTTCATTTATTGTAACTGTTTTTTCAATAAAACTATTAGGTTTTTGTAACATACTTTTTACTTTAACTATAGTATATTTAACATCCTCTACTTCAACCTCTATTGGATTTTTATCAATTACCTCAACATTCAATTTATATGTTTTTTCACTACCATTTTCTGCAACTACAACAATATTAAATGAATTGTTTCCTTGAGTTACTTCAAGTTCTCCTTCTCCATTAACTTTTGCTTTATTATCTTCGACATAAGCTATTACCTTTATTTTAGTAACATCTTCATCAACTTTAACAGTATATTCTAAAGTATCTTTATTAAATACTGGACTAATTTCATAACCTTCAACTTTTATATCTTTTAAATTGTTATTACTTGATAAACTTGCTTGATATTCAGAATATGTTATTGCTCTAACATTTCTTTTTCCATTAGTTACTTCGAATATACTTTCATCAAAACCAAATACAGTTGAAGCATCTATGTAAAATGATGCATTTCCACTTTTATTTGCTTTAAATGTATAACGATAACTTACCGCTTTAGTTGAATTATTTTGAACTACACCAGCATAATGAAGTCCTACATCACTAGATACTAAAGAAAATATATTTTTATCATAATTTAAATTATATTCCCAAGAACCTAACGGTGATGATGATGATATTGTAACGGTAACAGTTATATTATTACCAACGATTATTTGTGATGCAGATGTACTTACGCTAATTGTCGCTCCCGCAGCATTTACCTTTGTTATAAATGTAAATAAAGTAACTATAGCTATAAAATATTTAAATATTTTTTTCATTTATCCTCCTTTTTATTTTATTGTTGTATATCCTAAAATATGCTTTTGAACTATAAGTAAATCTTTAATATCCACTGATCCATCGCTATTTACATCAGCAGCCTTTAAAAAACTTCCACTTAAATTAATATATCCTAAAATATGTTTTTGAACTTTTAATAAATCAGCAATATTAATATTTGCATCTCCAGAAGTATCTCCCTTAATAGCAATTGAATATGTTTTTGCATCATCACCATTTTTAATAGTTATTTCATCACCAGTTGCTAAAAGACCACTTTTATTATTAAAACTAATTTCTGCTGAAGAACAAGATTTTAAGAATAATTCTCTTAATGCTTCAGCTGTATAACCCGCAGTTAAAATAAATGATGATTCACTTACCGGTACTGCCGAAGAGGCAACAATATCATTTACTGATACATTAGCACCCTCTGTTTTAATAATATTTATAATATAATCTTGCATATTTCCATTTTCAGCAGTTACTTTTATTGTTACAACTGTTTTATCTCCAGTTAAATTAATATCACCAACGCCTTTAATACTAGCTTTAGAATTAATTACTTCACCTGCAACTAAAACTTTATTAATACCTGAACCTATATAATAATTATATGAAAAATTATCATGACTAAAACCATTTATAGTTTTACCATTAATAGTTAAATTTTTTAAATGATTATTAGGATTACCCCCATTAGGAAGCATTGAAACATTACTTGGCATATTATCATAAACAGGAATTACAAATTTATAATTAACTGAATTTAATAAATCCATTTCTTTATAACCATCATATGTTATTGAGGCTTCATTTGCAGCACCTCTTATATTTGTCATATATTGATGTGCATAAGCCGCATATGCTGAATATGAACTTACATTAAATTTTTGAAAATATGAAGTATCTTGACCCTTTGAAATATAATAATATGTTATAAAGTTTGCTCCACCTTTAATAGCATTATCAAGGGAAAGCCAAGGTCTTAAATAACTTGTACCACTTACAGCCCATACAAGTCCATCATATACACCAGTGTTTGCTCCAATATTATATGGATTATAAACCGGATAATATGTATTTCCGTTATAAGTTATTGTACTTCCTTTTAAAGAATTACCTGTATAATTACCTCCGGTTTCTTGTTTAATTCTACTTGCTAAATAAATTGCATTAGCATTATAAGTTTTACCTGCTTCATATATAACACTAGATTTTTCTTTAATATCTTTTCCATTTAAAATTGCATTAATTGCCTCAACAGTTTGATAACTTTCATCAAATGATAGTTTTTCAAACATAAATATAAATCTTTCATCTAAAAAGTTTCGAGGATCCATATAATATGCAACTACATCTTTTGAGGCAGCATACCAATTACTACCCTCCATTACTTTAAATGTATCAGTCAAATAATCATAACTTCCTGATTCAGTACTAAAATATCCTTGATAATTAGATTGAATAAAACTTTTACCTATAATACTTTCTTTAGATGTAGCCACATCAAATGGAAGTCCAGTAATATCCGCATTAAATGTCCAATTAGGATGTTTTTCTTTTAAAGAACATAATCCATTCCAATATGTATTTGGAAATCCTAAACTAGCCATTTCTTTTTCACAAGCAGTATTTGCCTCCACTGGAGTATCTTTTTCTTCATATAAAGTTATATAACTTGCACAAACAAAGCCAACATTTTGACCTGAATAATATATTTTATACCAACCATCTGGACAACCTTTTTCATTTGGAAATAATGTTTTTTCTACTAAATCAAATGTTGAACTAACACCAAGTTTTTTTATTGCTCGATAATTAGTACCAGGTCCCTCCCTTAAATTAACATCATTATAGTCTACTCTAAGCTTTTCTTTTGCATTTACAGTAGAATATACTAGGATACATGATAAAACAAAAAATATTTTTAAAAACTTTTTCATATTATCACTACCTTTCTACTCTTTTACATTATATCATAGATTTATATATTTTTTTACAAAAAGTGACAAGTGTTGACATCTTCTTTTTCTATACCCAAATATTTATATCAATTTTTCAGTTTGAAATTATTAGATTCTTATTTTCTTTTTCAAGTTCTTTTAAACTTTTATCAGGTGTTGGTAAATTTTCAGGCATTGTTCCACCTAATTCTTTAATTGTATTTCTTACCTTTTTACCAACTTCAAAGTGAACTGAATTTGCAGTATACTCATTATCTACATTATCTCTTTTTAATTTGGCATCTGTTTGAGCTATTCTAAATATATTATCAGCAAGTTCTTCACTTCCCATGTTATCTAAAATATCTTCCCTATATCTTAATTTTTTTCTTTTAAAAATATCATCAGCGGTTTCACCATTATATAAGCCTTTATAACCTGCATTATGAAATCTTGCTAAATCTTTTACTCCACTATTAACAGCAGTTTTATTTAAATTATAGTTTCCTTTTCTTGCTTGATTTCTTTGATAGAATCTTTTTTCATCTTCGGTTAAACTATTATATTCCTCTTCTAATAATTCCTGTTTTCTTGTTTGAATAGCGAAATATGTTTGTGCAAGAGCTATGACTTTTTTCCTACTATCACCATTTTGAGCAATAAGATAGCAAGCATATCTTGATAGTTTATAATCAGTAACTTTTCTTTGACCACCTTTACCTAAATTTATCATTTTGCCGGCGCCGGCAAAATGATCCAATACTACATAATTACTGGCTTTGCAAGTATTCATTGCTTTTTCGATTACTCCATTAAATTTACGCCATTGAGCATATTCTAAAACCTTTTGAAGTTCCCTTGCATACCAATATTCATTACCTTCATCATCTACATGTTTAATACTTTCAAATATAGTTTCATTAATATTTTCTAATTCGTTCATTTTTTACCTCACTTTTTAATTTACAATAGTTTACATTTTTACATTGTTTTTATAACTTTGTATTTTTCTCCCTTCATATATATTTATTACCGAAAAATTTCTGATTTCCTCCTTTTTTTGATAATTTCTTTTAAAAAAGATAAAATTTTACAAATTATTTACGTTTTTTAGTAATTTATTTGACACTGTTTGACAAATAAATTTGTGTAAATATCTTTACATAATAAAACTAGAGTTATTTCTCTAGTTAATTTATAAATTATCCAAAAAATACATCTAAAAACATCATAACTGCAAAACCTAAAATTGTAAAAATAGCCATTAAATCTTTAGATTTATTAGTTTGACTTTCTGGTATAAGTTCCTCTACTACAACATATATCATCGCCCCTGCGGCAAATGCAAGTAAAAATGGCAAAATAGTTCTAACTTTTAAAACAAGTAATGCTCCGATAACACTTGCAATTGGTTCGACAATTCCAGTTAAACTACCAATTAAAAATGCTTTTTTTGAACTCATACCATCTCTTTTAAGAGGTAAAGATACTGCTGTACCTTCAGGGAAGTTCTGAAGTCCTATTCCAAATGCAAGTATTAAAGCGGATATTAATGTAGCACCTTGTAAATTATAACGAAGTGAACCAAAGGCAACACCTACAGCAAGTCCTTCAGGAATATTATGAAGGGTTATTGAAAAAATTAACATAAATGTTCTTTTAAAGTTTTTTGCTTTTTCATTTTTTTTAATTATTTTAGGAAATATTTTATCACCAATAAAGAGTAAAAGACCTCCGCATATGAAACCTATTGTAACTATAACAGGTCCATTAATATATAAATTTTCAGACATAGATAGTGCTGGTGAAATAAGTGAGAAAAACGACGCCGATATCATTACGCCTGCAGCAAAACCAAGCATTGCATCAAGTAGCGTTTTATTAACTTTTTTAAATAGAAATACAACCATTGCCCCTAAAATGGTAATTAGCCATGTAAATAAGCAAGCAACAAAGGCTAAAAAAATATTATTATAATTTGAAAGATAATTAATCATATTAAAAATACACCTCATAGTATTATATTTTCTATAAGATGCACTAGTTAATTAAAAAGCCTAATTATTTTTTCTTTTTGGTTTTCTTAAAAATCAATGATACTACTGAACCTATTAAAACTATATAAAGAAGTACATTATCAAATTTAGGTGAATTCATAACATCATCTATTTTATCAGATACTTTATCAAGTTTATCTATAGTCTCTTTAGTTTTTTCATTTTCTTTATTAATATTATCATATATAATATTATTTTCAGTATTTTCAACATCTTTATTTTTACAATAACCTTCTTCATAAGAAGAATTACTCCATACATTTAAAGAATTATTTATAGCATCCTTTTGAACTTTACAAAGTCTATCAGTATATTTGTATTTTCCATATATATAAGCAACTTGTCCATAACCATTTTTAATAAGTTCTTCCTGAAGTAATGATCCATCTACCCATACCCAAGCAAGAGTTCTTCCATATTTATCTGTTTTATTTTTTTCATACTCTAAAACAATTTCATTTGCATTTGATATTTTATTACATGTATAATCACTTGCCTCTTTTCCAAAAGGTTGCTCGCTAACCTTTGTACTTACGCTTTCTGGTGTATCAATTGCTAAAAATCTTACCTTAATTTCATTTTCATTTACTAAAAAATAAGCCGTATCTCCATCTACACATTTTGAAAATAATGCTTTATCGCTTTCAGCATTAACAACATTAAAAATTAACAAACTTAAAATAAAAACAACTACTTTTTTCATAATTTAATCATAACACAATTTACATCATAAAAAAAGTGTGATACTATAAAATTAATTATTTTAGTGGAGGGTTTTGTGAAAGAAGAGTTATTAGAAATTATAGAAAATGAAAAAGAGTTAAATGTTACATACCACGGTATTAAAAAACTTTTAAATTCCTCGAAGAAAAAGATTGATGAAGAACTTAAACATATATTATTTGAACTTGAGTGCGAAGGAAAAATATACGAAGATGATGATTTTATATATCATAAATTTCCAAAGAATTATAGAGTTGCAACCATAGTTCAAGATAATAATGGAAAAAGTTTTGTTAGAATTGGAAATAACTTTCACGAAATTAAAGATAATAAATTAAATTCCGCTTTAAACGGTGATAAAGTAATTGTTAAAAAAGTTAAGAAAAGTAAAACTTATGAAGTAGTTAAAATACTTAAAAGAGCCAAAGGTAAAATTCTTTGTGAACTTAAAATGGATGAAAATAATAATCTATATTTAAAAGACACCCATTCTAAAGGTGAATATAAAATTGGTATAAGTAAAAAGATTTTAAGAAAATACCCTTTAGGCCAAAAATTTTTAGTAAATTTATATACAACAAGATATGATGAATATTATGATGCAGAAATTGATACAGTACTTGGAAAAGTATCAAAAATGGAAGAAATAGCAATTTCTTATGGTTTTAACCCGACATATAGCAAAGAAACTTATGAAGAATTAAAAAATATTCCCACTAAAGTATCCGATGAAGAAATTATTGGAAGACTTGACCTTCGTGATAAAAATATAGTTACAATAGATTGTGATACTGCAAAAGATTTAGATGATGCTATTTTAGTAGAAAAATCAGAAAATGTACCTTACACTTTATATGTAAATATTGCTCACGTTAGTCATTATGTAAAATATGGTACAGCAATTTTTGCAGATGCTTTTGAAAGAGGTACAAGTGCTTATATTGCCTACTACGTTTCCGCAATGTTAGGAAAAGAGCTTTCCAATGGAATATGTTCACTTAACGAAGGTGTTGATAGACTAACACGTACTGTTATCATGGAATATGATGAAAAAGGTAATCAAAAAAGAGACCGTATTGTTAAAGCGGTAATTAACTCTAAAAAGAAAATGTCTTATTCAAATGTTAATAAAATTCTCGAAGAAAATATTATTCCAAAAGGCTATGAACCTTTTGTAAATGATTTAAAAAACGCCTATGAACTTGCTCTTAAAATTAATAAAATTAACATTAGTCAAGGAAAATTGGAATTTGATAGTTCAGAGCAAGAAAGAATATATGATGAAAAAGAAAATATTACGGATATTAAAGTTCTAAAAACTGGTGCATCACAATTAATGATTGAAACATTTATGGTACAAGCTAATTGTGCTATAGCAAGACACTTCTATTACAACAATTTACCATTTATTTATCGTAATCATAATATTCCTGATGTTGAAAGATTTGTTAATTCTGTAAAATTTATAACATCACTTGGTTTTAAAATTCAAAAAATAAATGATGTAAATGACCCTCATGTAATTCAAAAAATACTTAATAGTTTAGCAAATAAAAAAGAATTTCCAATACTTTCATCTTATATTTTAAGAGCCATGGAAAAAGCTGGTTATGATACAAATAATATAGGGCATTTTGGACTCGCAGAGAATTGTTATACACATTTTACATCACCAATACGAAGACTTTGTGACCTATGTGTACATATGTTAATAGATTATTATGAAGAAAAATTTCCTAATGAAGAGGAAATAGAAAAATTAGAATCAATATTACAAAGTGCCGCTATTCAAGCATCTTTAAAAGAAAAAGATGAAATGAAGGCCGAAGCAGAAGCTGATAAACTATGTGATATTTGGTATATGCAAAATTTTATTAATCAACAATTTAGTGTTTATGTAACAGATATTAATGAAAGTGTTATTAGAGTTAAAACAGATAATTTAGTCGAAGGTATTATTCCTTATAAAGAACTTAATTGGCATTATTATTTTGATCCTAAAACTAAACAAATTAAAAATTTAGAAAATGGTAAAATTATTAAAGTTACCTCAAATTTAAATGTTACTTTAGTTGATGCAAATGAAGATGAAAGAGAAATATTCTTTAATTTCCCATTTATCTTAAAAAGAGAAAAACAATTAGAAAGACAAAGAAAAAGAGAATCTATGTATAGATAACTCTTTTTTATTTATTTTGATTATTATAATAGTTAAATTCTGATAATTCTATAGCAATTTCTTCGAGATCATCATCACCTTCGATTTCATTTAGTTCGAATATTAAACTAGTCATACTATCATATTTCTTATAATCTACATTGTACTTTTTCAACACTTTTATTTCATTGTTAGATAAATACATTTTATTTTCTCTTTCCATTTTTAAATCATTTAAATCAAACTCAAAATCTTCATTATTACATTCTTTCTTCATTTTTATATAGTCCTTTATAAATTTTTGATTTTTTTAACAAATCTTCATGCGTACCCTTCATAGATAATTTACCTTTTTCCATAACAAATATTTCATCAGCATCAATAATTGTTGAAAGTCTGTGAGCAATTATTATAATTGTATGATCTTTTGCTAAATCATCAATTGTCATTTTTATATACTCCTGGCTTTCGTTATCTAATGCTGAGGTTGCTTCATCGAATAAAATAATTTTTGTATCTAATAAAAGTGTTCTTGCTATAGCAAGTCTTTGTTTTTGTCCACCAGAAAGATTGATTCCACCTTCACCAATAATTGTATTATATTTTTTAGGTAAACTTTCAATATATTCGTCAATATATGCCCTTTTGCATACTTCTTTTACCTCTTTTAAAGTAATATCTGGTTTAACTATTTTAAAATTTTCAAATATAGACATATTAAACAAAAATGGGCTTTGTCTAACACAAGAAATAGTTTTCCTTAAAGAGCTTTCAGTAAGATTTTTTATATTAACTCCATCAATCAAAATTTCTCCAGAAGTAGCATCAAAGTATCTAAGAAGTAGATTAAATATTGTTGATTTACCATTACCACTTCTACCAACAATAGCACTTTTCTGATTAGCTTTAATATTTAGTGATAAATTATTAAGTGTTAAGTTTTCTTTTTTTGTATATTTAAATGATACATTTTTAAAAGTAACATTTCCCTTAACATTATTTAAATTAATATTTCCAAACAGTTCATCTTTGAAAATTTTATTATTAACAACTTCATCAATTCTGGATAAAGACACTTTTACTTTATTATAATTTACTCCAAAAGAGGAAAGTGTTTCAGCAACCTCATCTATTCGCCAAATATAAGTATGAACCAACATAAGTACACTATAAACAATATGACCTTTTATAAAAAGATATCCACATGTTAATAAAATAATAAATTGTAATACATAATAAACCATATTATTTAATCCATTATATACTGATTCATATCTATTTATTTTAAGAGATTTATTACAATAATTATCAATATCATTATTTATTAAATTAATCATATTATTTTTAATGCCTAATGCTTTAATTTCTCTAATTCCAGTTAAATTTTCTGTTGCTCTTTTTATAAGTTTATCACTTTCTTTTTTAATTTCTTTTTGAGTACTTTTAATAACAGGAAAATATTTTGAAGAAATTATACCCATAATTATTGCAAAAATAGTTATTTCAATACCAATAAAAATAGATATTTTAAATGATACTATAACTATAATTAAAGCCATAATTATCTTTAAAATCATTTTTACTAGTTGATTAAGTAAATCAAGTACTCTATCTGGATCCGAAGAAAGTCTATTTATTAATTCACCAACACCTGCTTTTTCAAATGCTATAGCGGGTAAGTTTTGATATTTATTATACATGTCTTTACAAACTTTATTAATAAAACTCATTTGTAATTTATTATATAAAATCAATCTAGGAATTAAAAGAACTCCATAAACTATTACATATCCAGAAAAATATAAAACTAAATATTTTACAAATAAAGCATATTTTTTTAAAAGTAAAAATTCTAAAGCTTTACCTATAAATATTGGACAACATAAATCAGGTATATAATTACATATCATCAAAATAACAAGTAAAATCATTTTTACTTTATCACCTTTTAAATAATGAAATATTAATTTAAATGAGTTATCTTTCTTTTTACTTCTTTTCATACAACAATTATATAATATTTTAGAAAATTTTTAAATATAAAAACTAAGGTTTTTAGCCTTAGTCAATATTAATTAGTTTTTTAGTAGATTCTTTTTCTTCTTTAGGAACAACAATTTTTAATGTACCATCTTTAAATTCAGCAGAGATTTTACTTTCATCAACATCTCCAAGATAGAATGATCTTTCACATCTTTCATAGAATTTTCTTTCACGATGAATATATTTTTTCTTGTTGTGTTCTTCTTTATTTGAATGCTTTTCAGCAACTATTTTAAGGTTTCCTTTATCACATTCAATCTTAATATCTTCTTTCTTAAATCCTGGAACATCTACTTCAATGAAATATTTTCCATCTTCTTCATAAATGTCACAAATCATTTTATTGTTTTCCTTTCTACTAGGTGTTAAATCATCTAAAAAATCATCTAAAAATATTCTACTTGGTAACATACCATATCATCTTCCTTTCATACTTACATTATATTACTATGGTTAGCACTTGTCAATAGATAGTGCTAATAAAATTAAAATATTTTTATACCTATTGATATTTTGCCCAATATATGCTAGTATATACATTAAATTTAAGGGGGAAATATGGATAAATTTATTACATTTGGCACTAAAAATATAAATACATCAATATTTAGGGATATTGTTCCATTTAACACAAAACCATATGGCGGTCTTTGGCTTACAAAATATACGGATATTAATGCTAATGAATGGCTTATGTTTCTCGAAGAACACCCAAGTATATTTTTTCAAAAATTTAATGGTGAAGCATCAATAGTAACCTTAAATAGTGATGTTAATATTTTATGGATTGAAAATACTGATGACTTTAATGAAGCTTATAATAAATACCCAAGCAGTAATGAAAACAAAAAAATTCTTGATTATGAAGCCATAGCAAATGATTATGATGGTTTTTACATAAATTCAAGAGTTATTTATAATATTGGTTATGAAGATTATTGCATTTCTAGTCTAATACTATTTAATCCCCAAGCAATAAAATCTTATAAGCCGATTGATGTTGAATATTATAAAACCCCTTATTATATTGAATATGAAGTAAAAAAAGAATATGAAGAAAGATATATTTCTCTTGAACTTAATGAAAAATTTGCAAATCTATATAATCATTTAAATGATTCCTTCTATCGATTTATTAATAAGTTTAATCTAAAATTAAAAAATGAAAATGACTATTTATTTCTTGTTAATCTAGTTAATAAATTTGTAGAAAACTTTTTAATATTTTATGAAAATGAAATAAATAGTATTTTAAATGATAAAGATTTTGAATTTATTAGTAAAAATACCTTAATAAAGGGAATATCCCATAAACTATATAGTGAAACATTTAAACTTTATGAAGGAAAAGAAAGGAAATAAAAAATGAAATATTATTTAGCTATAGATCAAACAAGAAGTACAAACGAAGATAAATCTGATAGATATAAGACAATCAAATTAGAAAATGTATTAAATTTTAAACTTGATAGTATTGATGGTATAACAAATTTTACAGGAAGATTTGAAAGTGAAGCAAACCTTTTTGCATATCTTGCTAAATTTAATTTAGTGGATGCAAAAGATTCCTCAAAACATTTTTGTATATGCTACAAAAGTCCCAAAAGAAATGGAATCGAAGGAAAATGGAATAAATGTGGAAAAAGAGTGCAAGGACAAAGTGATATTCTATTTAAAGATGAAGCAATTTTATTTAACCCACCATCACTAATAAATCACTTATTAAGCATGCAGATTAATAATATGACATTTACTTCATATGATAATTTAAACGAAAAAGAAATAATTAATTTATCTATATTACAAATGATTTCAAAAGAACTTTTAACAAATGATTTTTATAAATATGATGATATTTATGAAAGTGCTTACGGCCTACTTAATTATGTAAAAGACATTAAAAATGGTTATGTAAATAATAAATACTATTTCAAATATGTATCCCTTTTAGTCGAACATCTATCATTTAGATATGATAAATTTGATACCGATAAAGTAAAACCACTTAAAAATAAAGATGGAATAACTTATCTTAACAAAAGACATTTATATGAATTTGTAATTTATTTAGTACACCTAGAAAGAGAATTTAATAAATCTTTAGAAAATAAGAAACGAAAAGATAATATTTATGAAGAAAACACTCAATTATCATTTTTTTAAATTTATTTTAAAAATTTGATTTTTTTTTTGCAAATTTATGTTATTATATATATGATAGAAAGGGATTGAAAATGAATAATGAAAATGAAATACAAAACAATGTAGAAAATTTAGATATAACTCCACCACTTGTACCGAATCAAAATATTGAAGAATATAAACCAGAACCCAAAAAGAAAAAAAGTATTATTAGTATTATATTTAGTACAATTGGTATTCTTTTAATAATCAGTGTTTTAGGAGTATGTTTTTACTATTTATTTATATTTAATAAAAATGGTGAAGAAGTATATAAATCAGTTATAAATAAAGGTTATAGTTATATTGACATTGTTTATAACAAAATCAATAATTATTTAGATTTTAATATTGATAAACCCATAAGTTTTATAGGAAATATGAATATAAATAACAAAGATAATAATTATTTATTTAACATTGAATATGACTTAGATTACGAAAGCGAGAAAATGGCATATGCCCAAACACTATATAAAAATAACAATGAACTTAACAATTTAATATATAATTATGAAAATAAGGGATCATATTTACTACTTAAAAAAGTTAATAACTACCCTATTAAAATAGATAATAATAATTTATTTGAACATAAAGATTATATTTCATTAAATGATTATTACTACTTAATTACATCTTTCAAAAATTATTTATTTAATAGTTTTAACACTGACGATTTTGATATAGTTCTTGATATAAGTAACAGCAACAATAAATATATATTTAAGAAAAAAATTACTTTCTTACTTCAAAATGTAACTTTTGATAATATCTTATCTAGCATAAATACAAATATTCAAAATGATGAAAAATTTATGGAAATTTTATTTAAAATACTTCAAAAGAAAAACAATTATCCAAATGGTTATAACATGGATAATGTAAAAGAAACCTTAAATAAATTAACAAAAGATTTAATTAAGGATTATGATGGTAATATTGGAATTAATATTTATACTGATTTACTTGGTAAAAATATTAAAGAAATCGAAATATATCATGAGGGTGATAATTTATTTACTTATAAAAATAATACTTTTGAAATTAATTTAAATTATGGTGAAAAAAAATATAATGTATCTTACTCAAATAATACTTTTAAAGTTAAAGGCTTTGAAATAAAAGTAAATGAATTTACAAATGCTAAAATAAATATAGATTTAATTAAAAATAATAAATCAATCAATGTTATTATCAAAGAAAATGGTAATATAGATATTACCTATAACAACATATTATTTAATATTGATAAAACAAATAAAAATACATATGAATATAGTTTCACCTCAAAAAATTATAAAATAAACGGTAAATTCGAATTAAAGGAAAACTCTACATTTACCCTATTTAATAAAACAAATTATATTGAAAAGGATAATCTTTCATATAATGATAAAATGGCAATAAATGAAGAAATAAAAAAATTAATAAATGAGTTATTTGAAAATACTGAGACTACCATTCCAAACACGATATTAAACTAATCGTGTTTTTTTTTAACTTTTAATAATGTTACAATTATAATAGAGGTGATTTATTTATGAGTCGTAATGACAATAATATTATTAAAAGAAAGGATGGTACTTATGAAGCGAAATATATAAAAGATATTATTAATAATAAAATAATATATGGATATGTAGAAGGAAACACCAGAAGTGAAGTAAGAAAAAAATTAAAATACTCTCAAAAATATGAGCTAAATTTTAATTATTATAAAAAACCAGTAAAAAAAAAGAAAGAATATTTACAAAGCTTTAACTATAAAATAGATGAATGGTTGGAATTTAAAAAAAGTAAAGTAAAAGAGTCAACTTATACAACATATTTATATATTGTGGAAACTAAAGTAAGATCTAATATAGGTTTTATTAAAACAAAAAAAATAAGTAAAGATGTAATTAATAATTATTTGGAATCACTAAAAAATAATAGTGATTTATCAATAAATACTATTCATGATATAGGAATAATATTGAAACAAATATTAAAATTTCATAAAATAGTGGTTGATTTTGAAGTTCCCCAAAAAATGCAAAAGGAAATCGTAGTTTTTAATAAAGATGAAATAAAAATAATCAAAAAAAGAGCTCTAACTTACGATAATCGATGTGATTTTGGCATAATACTTTGCTTATATATGGGACTAAGAATCGGAGAATTATGTGCATTAAAAAAAGAAAGTTTTGATTTACAAAATTTTACAATAACAGTCAGTCACACAATTCTTAGAATTAAAAATACTAATAAGCTCTATGATTATAAAACGAGAATTGTAGTTTCTAATCCCAAAAGTAAAACATCACTCCGAACAATTCCAATACCAGATATTTTAAAAAAATATGTAAAGTTTTATGTAATAAATATGGATACAGGAAATTTTTTCCTAACAAATTCTCTTGTAGCAATGGAGCCAAGATGTTATACAAATCATTATAAAAGATTTTTAAAATATTGGGGAATTAACAACAAAAAATTTCATACTACGAGACACACCTTTGCTACAAACGCTGATGAAACATGTATGAGTACTAAAGCCCTTTCTGAAGTTCTTGGACATTCAAGTGCAAATATAACTCAAAATTTATATATACATCCTTCTTTAAATTACAAAAGAGTTTGTATGAATAATGTGTATACAAAGAAAAAAACTGACTAAATATCAGTTTTTAATTTTGCTAATTTTTCCTCTTCCTCAGCAAGTTTTTGTTTTTCGTTTAAGACTATATTTTCTGGTGCTCTTTTTACAAAATTTTCATTTTCAAGAAGCATTTTTCTTTTATTAATAGATTTTTCTAATTCATCAATTTCTTTTTGAATATCTTCTTTACAAACTTTATTTTTAACTTCAAAATATAATGTAGCATATTTCGATTCATATTTAATAAAGCCCTCAATATTATCTACTTTATTTTTAAATTTAATTAAACCATCATATAATTTTTCATCAAATAATTGCTCTATTTTAACTGCATCACTATTTATAATATTATTTTCAGCTTTAAAATTACGAAGAGATGTTATATCATTTAATATCTCAGTAGTTTCTAAAATATCATAAACTTCTTTTTTATTATATACTGGATAACTACTTTCCATTATTGATTTACTTTCTTTAAATGGTAAATTTTGATATATTTCTTCGGTAACAAATGGTATAAATGGATGCAGCATTTTTATTATACCTGTTAATATATTAAGAAGTACGCTTTTTGATGTATCATTTAAATATATTTTAGATATTTCTATATACGATGAACAATAATCATCCCAAATAAATGAATAAAGAGTGTTAAATGCATTATGAAATTCATATTTATCCATATATTTTGTTACTTGTTTAATAACATTATTATATTTTGTTAAAATCCATTTATCATAATTATTATATTCTTTATAATTATTATCATTTAAATTATTAGTATTCATTATTACATACCTTGAGGCATTCCATAGTTTATTAATAAAGTTCCAAGAGGAAGCAACTTTTTCTTCATCATATCTAAGGTCCATTCCTGGTGCAGAATTTGTTGTTAAGAATAATCTTAATGAATCACAGCCATATTTATCAATTACCTCAATTGGATTTACACCATTACCAAGACTTTTACTCATTTTTCTGCCTTGTTTATCACGAATTAGTCCATGAATAAGGCAATCTTTAAATGGTCTTTCATTCATAAATTCAAGTGATTGGAAAGTCATTCTGTTTACCCAAAATGGTATAATATCGTACCCTGTTACTAAAACATCATTAGGAAAATATCTGTCTAAATCATCTGTTTTATTAGGCCATCCTAATGTTGAAAAAGGCCATAGTGCTGAAGAAAACCATGTATCTAGAACATCTGGATCTTGAACCCAACCTTCTCCAGTCGGAGCAGTTTCACCAACATAGATTTCATCACCTTTATACCAAGCAGGAATTCTATGTCCCCACCATAGTTGACGAGATATACACCAATCATAAGTTATTTCCATCCAGTGATTCATTGTCTTTTCATATCTTTTTGGAACAAAATTTACTTTTGTATCTTTATTTTTTTGATTTTCAAGTACTCTATCTGCCAAAGGACGCATTTTTACAAACCATTGTGAAGATAAATAAGGTTCAATCATAACTCCAGTTCTTTCAGAATGACCTACATTATGAGTTATTTCCTCTTTAGAAAGAAGTAAACCTGCTTTTTCTAAATCACTAACAAGTTTTTCTCTTGCTTCCTCTCTAGAAAGTCCTTGATAAGTACCAGCATTTTCATTCATCGTAGCATCAGGATTTATACAAATAATTTCTTTTAGATTATGTCTTTTACCTACTTCATAGTCATTAGGATCGTGTGCTGGAGTTATTTTAACGCAACCCGTTCCAAACTCTGGATCTGCATGTTCATCACCAATAATTGGAATTAATCTTCCTACAATTGGTAGCACTACATTTTTACCAATTAAGTCTTTATATCTTTCATCATTTGGGTTAACCGCAACAGCAGTATCTCCGAATAATGTTTCTGGTCTTGTTGTGGCTACATCTAAATATCTATCTGTTCCTTCGATAACATATTTTAAATGATAGAAATACCCTTTTACATCTTTATATATAACTTCTTCATTAGAAAGTGCTGTTTGAGCTTTTGGATCCCAGTTAATTATACGATAACCACGATAAATAAGTCCTTTGTTATAAAGATCTACGAAAACTTTTCTTACTGCTTTTGAAAGTCCGTCATCTAAAGTAAATCTCTCACGAGAATAATCAAGTGCTAGTCCAAGTTTAGCCCATTGTTTATGAATGTTATTTGCATATTCCTCTTTCCAATCCCAAGCATATTTTAACCAATCCTCTCTTGAAAGAGTTCTTGGATTAATTCCCATTTTAGATAATTTTTCATCAACTTTTGCTTGAGTTGCTATACCAGCATGATCCATACCAGGAACCCATAGTGCATCAAAACCACAAAGTTTTTTATATCTTATTATGATATCTTGAAGTGTTGTATCCCAAGCATGACCTATATGTAAATTACCAGTTACATTTGGTGGAGGAATAACAATAGCAAAAGGTCTTTTACTTTTATCATTACCCGCTAAAAAGGTTTTGTTATTAAGCCAAAACTCATACTTTCCTTTCTCAACTAAATTAAAATCATATTTTGTTTCCATTTTTACCTCCAAAAAAAAGATGGTTACCAAAAGGGTGCATATTGCACGGTACCACCTTTATATTTAACTTATTATCCTTAATGCGGACTCACAGCCTACCCTATTTACTTAGGTAAGCAACTAGCAAGCTACTTCATTTAATTAGGGTTTAAGAAAAGCTTTCAGCATACTACTTTTCCTCTCTAATAAAATAATTAAACTACTCCTCTTGCATAACGTTTTTACAAAGTTATTATAACATTTGCTTTTATGAATTTCAACTAAAAATTTTGTGTAATTAATAGCCATAACATTAATTATTATACTTAAATAAAAAAGTGCCTATGTTACAGTGATGTAACATAAGCGTTCCCATATTAAAATAAAAACACGCCTCAATCTATACTTGTATACAGATTAAAGTGTCTACACAATTATGTGGCAGCGTCGCAATGCAATTTACGAGCAGCTTCCCATTTTTATTGCATGCAAGGAGGTTTCCTTACATATTTAATATACCAATTATTTTACTTTAAGTCAACAAGTAATAAAGTGTATGTATATTCAAAAATTGATTTTTACAAAAATTTTATGTAATTGACTTAGCATCAACAGTGTAAACAAGTTTTGATTGTATATGTAAAACTAGTGTAAAGTTAATTGACAACATATCAACTCTTTGTTATCATTATAATTGGAAGTAACCGTTAGGCGGGCGCTGCCACTTTCAAGTTAAAAAATAACAAGGAGGTGGTTATAATGCGAAGAGATTTAAAAGATTTTTTCATAATTATGATAATATTTTTTATGAGTATTTCATTTGTAGTACTAAGTGCTGCAGTGTTATTTCTCATATTTAAATAAAAACGCGCCTATGTTACAGTGATGTAACATAAGCGTAAGCTATTATTTATGGCAGCGCTCGCCCTTACAAAAACGATTGCTTCCCTTTTTTATTATATGCAAGGAGGTTTCCTTACATACTTAATATAGCATTTTTTTTACTTCTAGTCAATAAATAAAAAAATAATGTACATAACAGCACATTATCTTAAATTATAATTTTTATTATTTTTTAAAACTCTTTTGTTAATTGATAAATTAGTAAATTGTTCATCACTTGTAAGTATTTCAAATATAGCCTCTTCGAAAACGGTTGAAACTAGTTTATCTAAATTTATATGTTCATTTTCTAAAGCAATTTTACAAATTTCTTCGATAAATGAATTACTTACCTCAAGACTAATACCATGTTCTGCAAAAAAGTTAATATAATATGGAATTAACCCATTTTCTGGATGACATAATTTTAATAATATCATATCTCTATTCATTGGTCTTAATTTAATATTATAGTTTGTTAAACTAGAAAGTTTTTCTGGAACTCCTTCGAAATATGATGAATAACCACATTTAGGTTTTCTTGAAAAGTCACCCATAATTATTATTAACATATCTTTTGTTGGATAATTAATTATTCCATTTTCAGTTATTATTTTATAATCAATTCCCATCATTAAATCTCTTAAAGTATTTTCACTTGAGGAGGAAACATAACTATTTGGATTAAATAATAAACTTTCTGCATTATCTAAAATTAATGTTGAATTTAACTCACTACCAGTATTTGCTAAACTCATAAATAGTGCATCAAAAGAAAAATTTTCATTACTTAAATCTTCATAATAAACTTGTGCCGGTAAAGTATCCTTTAAAACAGAAACTATATCATTTTGAATTGAACCTTTTTTGCCATCAATAATAATATTACTTTTTTTAATACCCTCGGTATCTAAATAATGAGTAGATATACCAACAACTAGCTTTTTAATAGCCTCAGGTTGCATAAATACTTTGTTATATAAACCCATACATAACTCTTTACTTGTATCTAGATTAAAATATTCAGCATTTTTACCATTAACTAAAGATACAAAATGATTAGCAAATTCATTAGGTTCTAATATTTCTGGTGCTTCTCCTTTATAAATGTATTTTATATCATCTTCATTTTCTACGATTAAATAATTACTTATATCTTTAAAAAATATACTTGGTAAATTTTCTTTATCAGTATTATAAAGTTTTAATAAAACGTCAACATCAAAAACAAATGCAACAGCATTATCTTTTTTCGAAGAAATAACATCATACTCATTATTATCTATATCGATAAATTTTTTTTCTTCTTCTTTAAAATAACCATAAATTGTTTTTTCTGGAGTATAAATATTCTCTCTTTTCTCTAAAATTACTCCAATTTGTAAATTATTTTCCATACCCTATCCTTATCTTATCACAAGAATAGTCAATCCTTTTATTCTTAATACTTTTCTAGTACCTCTACTATACCACGATATGGAAGCGAAGCGCAAGTTTTTCTCGAAGATTGTTTATAAATATCTTCATAAACTAGTCCTTCATTTAATAAATCTTTGTTATATTCTTTTTCATTTACCATATTTAAAAAGTTATTAATATATTCTTTTGCTTCATTTACTGTCTTACCTATTAAGTTTTTTATCATTATTGATGTTGAGGAAATACTTATTGCACAAGCCTCTCCAGTAAAACAAATATCTTTAATTATATTATCCTTTATTAAAATATATAGATCTATATTATCAATACATGACTGATTAGAGGTATTTACTTTTTCATATCCTTCACCAATAACTTTATCCTTATTAAGTGGGTTTTGGTAATGTTCCATAATTATTTCTCTTTTAAGTTCTGCATCCATTAAAACATCTCCTTTAAGATTTTATCTTTGTTAGAAATAAGTTCAATAAATTCATCTATTTCTTTTTCTGTATTATAAAAATATAAACTAACTCTTATTGTATTATTAACTTTTGTAGCATTTTTAAGTATTTTAGCACAGTGATTACCCGCTCTTACACATATATTATATTTATTTAAATAAAATGCTACATCTTGAGCAAAGATATCATCAACATTAAAGGAAATAATTGCACTATCACATTCAACATTAACAATATCAATAAAAGGTATTTTTATCATTTTATCTATTAAATAATCTTTTAATTTCATTTCTCTTTCATGAATTTTGTCCATACCTATATTATTTAAATATTTTATAGCTTCTCCAAAACCAATTACTCCAGCAATATTTGGTGTTCCAGCCTCTAAACGATAAGGTAAATCTTTTAAATATATTTCTTTAGGATTATCAAATGATTCATTCATTCCCCCACCTAAATTAATAGGATTTAAATTTTCTAAAAGTTCTTTTTTACCGTAAAGTACTCCCACTCCAGTTGGCCCTAACATTTTATGGGCTGAAAAAGCTAAAAAATCACAATCAAGATAGGAAACATCTACTTTCATGTGGGGAACGCTTTGAGCACCATCAACCACTACAAAAATACCTAATTCATGAGCAAAAGCACATATTTCTTTAATTGGTCTTACATCACCAATTACATTAGTAACCATTGCAAGTGAAATAATCTTAGTTCTTGGTGTAACAGCTTTTTTTATATTATCTAAAGTAACATGAAAACTATCATCTAAATCAATTAATTTTACTACTGCACCATTTTCATTTTCAAGTCTAAACCAAGGTAGTACATTTGAGGCATGTTCTGAAGTAGTAATTAATATTTCATCACCTTCCTCGATTAAGGGAGCAAAAAACCCTGAAGCAATCATATTTAAACTTTCTGTTGTTCCTGATGTAAAAATAATTTCTTCATTATATTTAGCATTTATAAAATTCTTTACTAAATCACGAGATTTTTCATATTCCATATCAACTTTAAATGATATATCATAATCACCTCGATGAGCATTAGCACTATAATTTTCATAATAATCCGTTATTTTATCAATTACGCATTTTGGTTTCAAAGTAGTTGCACCATTATCAAAATATATAATATCATTTTTTAAAATTGGAAAATCTTCTCTATTCATAGTTAACCTCCTTTTTAAAATCATCATCAAATATACTTAACATAAAACTCTTTTTTAATAATTTTTTAGCATCATTTTCTTTAATACCAAGGGAATTTAAATAAAGTAAACTTTCTTCATCGTAAGTTCCAATAGTTACAAAATGTGATGCCTCAACTTCATTAGTATCAATTTCAAGAATTGGTTCAATTAAGATATTTCCACCCTCTTTTAAACCTTTTAAATTTTCTGTTATAACATTTCCAAAAGTATTTTTATTTGCTTTTACACTTACCTTTGACTTACTATAACCATTTTCTGATATAACATGATAATTTATATCACACTTATTATTATTTCCCTTTATTAAAACATTTATTAAAACATTACTATCTTCTTTATTAATACTTAAATAGTTAATTTTTAAAATTGAGTTATTGTGCTGAATAATATTTATATCCATTTTATTATCATTTTCATTAAATATATTAATTATTAAATTATTTTTTACCTCTAAAACAAGGCATTTACTTTCATTAATAATATTTATAACATTATCCATTAATATATTATTCATCTTTTCCTTCTTCACTTATAGTAAATGCCTCATTAAAACCAATATTTTCAATATTTTCCGCTAAATGATAATCACCAGTTTTAACAATTTTACCATTATCTAAAATATGTACATAGTTAGGCTTAATATATTTAATAATATTTGTATGGTGAGTTATAATTAATATTGTAGGCTTAAATGTTTTATAATATTCATTAATAAAATTAGAAACAACTTTTAAAGCATCAACATCAAGTCCTGAATCTATTTCATCTAAAATAATAAATTTAGGTTTTAAAATACCCATATGAAGAAGTTCAATTTTTTTTCTTTCTCCACCTGATGCTCCAACATTTATATCTTTATGAATAAAATTTCTATCTAAAGCAAGTTTATCACAAATTTCTTCCATCTCTTTATTAAATTTAAAGATATCTAAAGTTCCTTCGTTTCTTTCTTTTAAAGCAGTTCTAAGTGCTTCTGCATTACTTACTCCTTCGATTGACACAGGATTTTGACTAATAAGCATTACCCCTTCTTTAGCAATTTCATAAGTACTCATCTTAAGTAAATCTTTATTATTAAAAACAATATTACCTTTTTTAGTATAACCAGGATAATTCATAATTACCTTGCATAAAGTGGATTTTCCTATTCCATTTTTACCCATAATAACATGAATTTGTCCATCAGGCAGTTCAACATTTAAATCATTTAATATATTTTTATCATTAACTGAAACATTTAAATTATTTATCTTAAACATAACTTCTCTCACCTACACATATTTTATACCATTTTCGCCATAATTAAAAGAAAAAATTACTAATAAAAGTTTATTTACAAAATAAAACTAGGTAATTCCTAGTCACTTTTTTAATTCCCACTAAGGCATCAGGTACTCCAACTTTAATAAACATTGCTGTTTAAATGTATTTACGAATATAAATTCCTAAATATATTAAATATTTTAGCATATTTTTTACATTTTGCCATCAAAAATAACTTTATCTTTTTAGTAAAATATAATATAATTTAATTAGTGATGAGATATGAATAGAGTTTTTGATCCAATTGATATTGTTTTTATTGTTTTAATTTCACTTTATCTTATTGTTTTAATAACAATAGGTTTAATTTTGTGGTATCAAAAAGAACAACGAGATAAATTAAAACTTGAAAAAATGGTTACTGATAGAGAAAAAGAAATTGCTAAAGAAAAAGTTGAAACTAAAGAGGTTTCTAAGGCAAAAGAAGAAACTAAAGAGGCTTCTATTAAGAAAGATACAGTTAAAAAAGAAAACAAAGTTATTAAAGAAACTAAAGATAAAGCTAAAGAAGTTAAGAATAAAGATAATAGTAAAAATGCAAAAGATAAAAACAATACTAATGTTAAATCAAAGGAAAATACTCCTAAAAAGAAGAGTAATACACCAAATAAACCAAAGAAAACTAATCCAAATATAAATAATCGTTATAAAGGAAAAGGACCTACTAAAAAGAAAACTGTTAAAAGAAAGAAAAAGAAAAAAACAAATGGTAAGAATAAAAAGAAATAAGGGATAAAAATGGATAATAAATTTGAAATAATAAATGAAAAAAATGAAAAAGAAACATATGAAATATTAAAAACATTTAATATTGATAACGAAAACTATATTGTTTACACGGATAATACATTAACTAACGAAGGTAATTTAGATGTTATAATAAATAAATATGAAATAAATGATGGAAACATTACCCTACTAGATATACCCGAAGATAAAAGAAAATATGTTGATAATATGTGGAGTTTATTATGTCAAGATGTGTAGTAATTACTTTAGATGATAATGGTAACCTTGATAGTGCTTTTTTAGAAACTGGTAATAAGTCTATATCACTCGATGGTTATTTAATAAGGGTTAATAGAATTTTAAATTCCTTTGAAAATGTTAAATTTCAAAAAACTGGGTTTAATGAATTTACTATAACAGATAGAAAAGTTATTAATACTTTAATTAGTAAAGTACCTAATCTTAATAAATCTAAACAAAATAGTTTAAAAAAAGTTATAATAAGCGCTTCACTTCTTTCTATGCTTACAGGTGTAGCTTTGAAAAAAAATAAAGTTAGTGCAGTATCTAGTGAAAAAACTAAAGAAGATTCAAATAATATTACATTTGAAATAGATACTGAAAAATATAAACCTGATTTTTTAGTTAATTATGAAGAAAAAAATAATGTTAGTTTAACAAATTTAAAAAATGAAAATGTTGAATTAACACAAGATATTCCCACAAATGAAGCTACTTATGAAAGTAATGAACTTACCGAAGATATTCCTGTAACTTTGGAAGAAACAAACGTAGATTTAACACTTACACAAAATGCTCCAACCATAAACACTGACAATGTAATAATCGACGAAGAATATTTATACGATGATGATATGCCTGTTTATAGTTTTGATTATGAAGATAGATCAAATAGTGAAAAAAGTAATTACGCCAAAGAAAACTATACAGATTTAGTAAGTAAATATGCAACTACTTATGGTCTTGATAGTAAACTTGTGATGGCTATTCTTACTCAAGAAAATGCTTATAATGAAATCAATAATTCAAATATCGGTGCAAATGGAGTTATGCAAATTGAATCAATATGGAATGGTTATGATATTAGCGCATATAACTATGAAACTGGTAATGTAGATAAAGAAAGAATTGATAGTTCTAGTTTAGCAAATCCAGAATATGCAATTAAAATTGGATGTATGATACTAAATAATCAATATGCTACTTTATATAATAAGTATTATTTAAATGGAACAATTACAAAAGATGAAGTAATAATAGCCACAGTAATATCTTACAATAAAGGTATTACGGCAATATGTAATTTAATAAATAATTATGGTAAAGATTTTACTAGTCATATTTCTGAAACCCTTGGCGGAGATAATGACTATTTAAAACATGTATTTAGTTACCTTGAGGATATGAGTATAATTAAAATTCAAAATCAAAATGATACTCCCTCAGAGGTTGTAATTGATAATTTAACTTTATAAATCACACAAATTGTGTGGTTTTTTCATATAAAAAAGAAGTCTAATCATTTAAGACTTCTCCATTAATATAAAAGTGTACTGAAGATACTCCTCTTAAAAGTGTTCCTGCAGGTGGATTTTGACTACCAATTAAATCAGTGTCAACACTAGCATTATACTTATCACTTTGACTATCTACATATGAAAATGAGCAATTTAAATCATTTTTATCACAATAATTTTGAACTTCATCTCTTGTTTTTCCAATTAAACTTGCAAGAGTTGAATTTGTAACTCCTGTAGTAATACCTTTACCCGCTATATAAGGTTCATAAGTTTCATTAATTGAATAACTAAAGGTTTTAATAACTTCACTATTTTCTTTACCTAAATTAATATTCATTATTTTAACTATATCTTTTAAACTATCTTCATAATAACCAAGAGCACTTGATACTCTTCCCGAAGATAATGTAACATTTAAGTTATATACCTCAAGATATGTTTTTTGAATATTGATAAAGTCTTCATCAGAAAGCATATTACCAACCATTTTCTTTAATATTTGATAAGCTGATAATATTGAATCACTACTCATATTCGTAGATATATTTTTACTAACAGCATTTAATACTTTTTCAAATTGATTATAACTTCTTATAGTTAACATTTTTTTAGCAATAGCCATTATTACATCTTGTTGATGTTTATTTCTTGCTAAATCACTTATTGCATATAAATGACGACATCTTGAATAAGCAAGAGCTTGTTCACCATTTAAAGTTTGAATTCCTGGTTCAATATATACAGTATGACTTCCCCATAATCTATCAGAGTTTTGTTCACATACTTTACCATTACAGTTAACACCTTGATTAAAATTAAAATCAGGTTTTTCTATATCAACAGTAATACCCTTTAAAGCTTGGACTAAATCAACAACACCCTTAAAATTAATTTTCACATAATAATCAATATTTATACCTGTTAAATTTTCAATAGTATCAGTTACACATTTTGTACCATATGCCGCTGAGGAGTTAATCTTATTATATGTTTTTCCTTTACAAGCAATTGGAACATAGGTGTCTCTTGGAATTGAAAATAGCGTTGCGCTTAAAGTTTTTGGATTAAATGTTGCTAAAATAATTGTATCCCCATTAAAGGCAGCATCATCATTAAGTTCATCCGTTTCAGAATCCACTCCCAAAATAAGGGCAGTAAATGGTTCATTTAAACTTTTATTCAAAGAATAATCATTATTTTTAATTTTCTTTTTTTCACTTATCTCAAATACTTTTTTTGTATCTGTTGCAATATTTGTAAAATCAACTTCATTACTATATCTTGATATGTAACTACCACTTATAAATATTCCTCCAACTTCTTTATCATATAATGCATAAAGTAAATCAAGTTCTGATTTAAATTCTTTTATTTCATTTTTGATTTTTTCCCTCTTAATTAATTTTTTTGCTAAAACATTTCCTTCATAATCATCTTCATCACTAACCATACCAAGTACCATATTTTTATCATACTTTTCATTAGATAAAGTAACTAAATATGTTGTATATTTTGAGTTATTTGAATTTGTTAATGAAGATATTTTTCCAAGTAGTAAATCAATTATACTTGAAGAGAAAATAAATATAATGATTAATATCACACTTATTACTGAAGTAATTATAAAATGTTTATATTTTCTTACACATAATTTAAAGAAATTTATAAATGCATACATAATTATATATAAGGCAAATAGTATAAGAAGGATAAATCTTAATAATGTTTCAATACCTGTTAATGATACAATGCTTTTTACAAAGAAAGCATAACTAATTATATAGATGGTTATTACTAAAAAATATACAATTCTTGCTAAGGGCTTACTTCTTTTGAATTTTCTTTTTAAATGTTTCATTTTTCGCCCCCTTCATAGGAAACAACATATAATTTATCTTCGATTTTAATTATTGTTACTTTTCCCTTTTTATCATAACCTAAATCTTTTTTATAATCCCAAGATAAAGTTATTTCATATGATTCATATTTATTATCATTGTAAGTAAATTCACCATTTTCAAAACTATCAATATTAATACTTTCTACAATAGGATATTCATTATTTTTTCTTGTACTTTTATCATTTAATCCTTTATATAAAGTATTCTGACATCTAGTTTTAAAATTTTCTTTATCATAAACATATTCAAGACTACCTACATCATACATACTTTTTTTATTATCAATTGTATATAAATCGATTATAAATAGTTTAGCTAAAGTTTTTGCATAATCTTCATAATTAATATTATCATTTGCAAGAATATCCTTAAGTTCTTTAAAATTTTCTTTCATTAAATTTGTATTATCTTTATCTAGTGTATAATCAAACTTAGCAGTTTTATCTTTACTTCTTACAAGTAATCCTCCGGTACTTTTAGAAAAAAGTAAAAAATAAAGGCCAATACTAATTAAAATAGTAAGTATAATTATCATTAATGTCGATTTTTTTATTTGCTTTTTTCTCCTAGTCATTACTACTCTCCTTTTTATTTAATAAGTCATACACTATTATTGAATTAGATACTTCAAGCATCTTTTCAACACTTTCTTTAGTTTTATCAACATAATTATCATCAATTACTGTACTATCATTTATTACATAATACTCTCCGGTTGAATTATTATAATACATAACACTACTTAAGAAATTACCATTAGGAAATGCTACTACATTATTATTTTTTATATTAAATATATCATGTCCCAATGCATATTCATTTTTATAGCCTAGCATATTTAATATTGTTGGAGCAACATCGATCATACCCATATAGTATTTAACTTCTCCTTTTAAGGTATTTTTTAATTTACTATTTTTTGTCCACATTATTAAAGGTGTTTTTTTATTAAGTTCATGTTTAAATGAATCATATTGAGTATAATTCTCATTTCCTTCTTCATAAACTGAACCATCCTCTTTATTATAATTATAAAGATAATTTTTTTCTTTTCTTGTAAGTTTAGCATCATGATCACCATAGAATACAAATATTGTATTATCAAATGCTGATGACTCTTTAACATATGTTAGAAAATCTCCTAAAGCGGAATCTGCATAATGAACCGATGTTAAATAATTTCCTACAGCTGTACCAGATAAATAATTTGTTGTAACAGTTTCGCCATTTGAATTTACAAAAGTATCAGATAAATCAAATTCTCCATACTTGTCTTGGTATATAAATGGTGAATGATTTGATAATGTTATAATTGTACCCATATAATTTTGATGTTCATTTTCAATACCCTCTATAATTGGGATTGCTTGTTTAAAGAATAATTTGTCATTTATACCTAAATTAATAACATCATCTTGGGTATATTGAAAACTTTCTTCAAAATACATACCTTGGTATCCAAGTGATGGATGTGCTTTATTTCTATTCCACATGGATGATAAATTACCATGCATACTAAATGTATAATAATTATTATTTGAAAGTATCTTCGCAATTGTATTATAGTTTCGATCATAATAACTTACAAATACTGTTCCTGATGCTGCAGGCATTAAACTTGATAAAAGTGTAAACTCTGTATCTGATGATGTACCCGTAGATACTTCAGGATAAAAATTAGAAAAAAACATTCCCTCTTTTGCTAGTTTATTTAAATTAGGGGTAACTTCTTTACCATTAAATGTTAAATCCGTTGCAAAATCTTCCATAGATTCCATATGAACAAAAATTAGATTGTAACCATTTGCAATACCAGTATATTTATTATCTTCTTTATATTTTTGATTTTCTTCAGATGCAAAATATTCATTAAAGGCTCTTAATGCATCTTCATAACCAAATAAACTACTTATTTTAGGTCTTAATGTCTGAATTAAATCATTACCTTGATATAAAATTGCACCAAATCTTTCAACTATGTAAAGTCTATTCCATTGTTTATTAAGTCTTGAAAAATCACTTTTCTTTGCAAAAGCAAAACTAATACTTAAACAAAATATTCCCACGATTAATGTTGATAAGGCCATCTTTTTACCCTTTTCAACACAGTTTAAAAAATTATAATAACTAGAATCAGATAATTTTTTATGAATTAAATGTAATAATAAAGGAAGTAATATAAACACTAAATAGTTCCATCTAAATTTTTCCCATATTGAACCTGTTACTGTCTCTGTTTGGGAAAGAGTTGCAAGTTCACCAAATGATGCAAATGAAGTATAAAATACATAATAAATGGAATTAACTAGACCTATAAGAGCAAAAATACATACCCAAATAAAGAAATATTTATATTGCTTTTGTGGTTTAATAAAATAACCAATTGCTCCGACTACTAAAATAATGCCCAAATCAGTTAAAAAAGGAAATGGGCTTTTAAAAATTCCCACAGTATTTTTTCTCACTAAAACCATGCTAATAACAGAAATTAACACATAAGACATAAATAATCTATTTGAGATTATATATTCAATAAGCGATTTTTTTATTTTTTTATACATATTATTACTTACTTTCTTTTTCATAAAACCCTTCTTATCAACATATATTATATCAGTATTTTTTTTTTTTTACAATTACCCTTGCAATTAATATACATTTTATGGTAAAATAAATTCGTCAAACGGAAAAAGTATATAACGCAGGTGTAGTACAGCGGTTAGTATGCGGCCTTGCCAAGGCTGAGACGGCAGTTCGATTCTGCTCACTTGCTCCATTTAGAGTATAAAACAAACTTTTATGTTTGTATAACATATAAAAGCCTAGTAAAGCATTGTATTTACTGGGTTTTTTGTTTGCCTAAAAGGAGTGTGATATAGTGAATATCGATAGAAAAAACTTCCCTTTAGCACTAAAAGACAAGGTACTAGAAAATGTAAACAAGCGTAAACTAAATATTACCTTTCTGAATGGTGCTATTATTGAGCCTAATAATGCTAATATTAGATTTATAGAGCCTTATAAAATAATCTTTAAAAGTAAGTCTTCTAACCCTACTAAGTACTTAGTGGCTTTAGTATTTGATGAAGAATTAGGTAGTAATCTAACAATATTCATAAATGAAATTGGAGAAATTAATAAATGTAGTGTATCTAAATTAATTAAAATAGTAAATGAAAATATATGTTTATAAATAAATAACCCTTTAAATACTGATTTATACAACTAATAAGAAAGAGGTATAAATTATGTATGAATATGAAAAAGAAAATATTAAACAAAAGATAGTTGATAACATTTTAACAAATGAGCGTGTGGCTATATATTGTCGTGTTTCCACACAAGACCAAGTACGTGAGGGACATTCTTTATCAGAACAAGAGTGCAGACTTAGAAAATTATGTGATTATAAAGAATATCAAATAGTAGATATATATGTTGATGAGGGTATCAGTGCTAAGGACACTAATAGACCACAATTTCAACGTATGCTAGATGATGTTAAAAGTGGTCGTATTAATCGTATAGTGGCTTATAAATTAGATAGAGTTACTAGAAGTATTAGAGATTTAGAGGAATTAGTGCAATTCTTAGAAACATATAATTGTAGTTTAGAATGTGCCGTAGAAGAAATAAACACTAGCAACGCTAACGGGAGATTTTTTGTCCGTATGTTGACCGTCTTAAGCCAATTAGAAATAGAGAGATGTAGCGAGAGAACTTTAGTAGGTTTAGAGGGAGCATTAAAGCAAAAACACTCTATACAATGCCCTTTAGGATATAAAAAAATTGATAAATGTCTTGTAATTGATGAAGAAACGGCACCACTTATTAGAAATATATTTCAAGATTATTTAGACGGGAAATCAGCTCTTAGAATAGCTAAAGATTTAACTAAAGACAAAGTACTTAATAAAACTTGGAATAGTAGTTCTATCGAGAAAATAATTACCAATAGAATTTATATAGGAGAATATGAGGCTAATAAACGTTCTAAAATACAAAAGCCTAGTATTATTAAAGACTTCGCTCCTCCTATTATTGATATGCAAACTTGGATAGATACGGAAAAACAAAAAGATATTAATAGACATAGCCACTATGGAAAGTATGATTATATATTTAAACAAAAACTTATTTGTAGTCATTGTGGAAAAATATTAAATAATGTTAGTTCTCAAGGTGGTAGCAAAACATTACAATTATATTATAAGTGTACTAATTGTAAGAAAATAGACTTAATAAATGAAAAGAAAATAGATAAAGAAGTTATTAAACAAATAGATGAAATATTTGACTTTTATAGTCTATTAGATAATACTTTTATAGCCACTACAACAACTAATTATAGAAAAGAAATATCAACAATACAAAAAGACATTAATAATATAAATATCAAAGAGGAAAAGGCTAAAAATGTACTATTAGAGGGTATTATCAGTAGTGAAGAATTAAGAGGTACCTTAGATAACTTGTCTTTAGAAAAAAAGCAACTAATCGATAAATTATCAAAGTATAAATATCAAAGCAAAAACCTATTAACCCTAGAAAATGCTTGTAGTAACTATAATTATAATTCTGATATATATCTAAAAATATCATATTATGTTAGACATAAGAATTTATGGAAAAGTTTAACAAGTGTTGAGAAAAATAAAATAATATCTTCATTTATCGATAATATAGTCATATCTACTAATAAACATAAAGAAGTCCAAGTTATAAAGATTAATTTTAAAGAAGATAAGTTATCAGAAGTAAGTTATAATTTTAGGTATGCCATATTTAATACCCTATACCCTATTGAGAAACAAAAAGACATCATAAACAATTATGAATATGATGATACTAGTCTAAAAAAATACTTTAAGATTAATAATGTATCTATTAATGGTAAAATTATCAATGCCTATGATACTTTAGAATATGACTTATTATATGAGCCAAAAGAAACTTTACTAACTATATTTTAAAATAACAAGGTCAAACGCCTTGTTTTTCTAGTACCTTGTCTTTTAGTGCTAAAGGGAAGTTTTTTCTATCGATATTCACTATATCACACTCCTTTTAGGCAAACAAAAAACCCAGTAAATACAATGCTTTACTAGGCTTTTATATGTTATACAAACATAAAAGTTTGTTTTATACTCTAAATGGAGCCATTA
>CAKONK010000008.1 GCA_934097085.1 uncultured Bacilli bacterium | reverse complement strand
CGTAAATCCTTTTTTATTTTTCATAACCTCACCTACTATATATTAAGTATATCAAATCTTTTTATTTAAATCTATCCTTAAAAGTACATTTTTTACACAATTCCAAATAACATTTATTACTTTGAAAAAAGGAAATTATATTTTTATATTTTTCGCTACTTAAAATATCCTTTATACTAGATTTAAAAATATTACCTAAATTACTTTCTCCATTTCCATCAAGACAACATATAACAACTGTACCATCGCAAAGAATTCCTATGTGATTTTTGCCACCATGACAATATCCATGATTATTCCCCTTTGCATCACTAGGCCAATCAAATTTATTATCTAAAGATACATAAATATTATCAGAAAGTTTACTATTATTTTCGATTTTATCTATATTATAAAATGACTTTAACTGGTTAATGTAACCCTTAGTAATAGAATTCATTTTATTTTCCTCTAAAGTCCAAAACCTTAATGAAATAATTGTTTTTGATTTTAATAATTCTATACTTTCTATAATATCATTTAAATAATTAGTTTTATTATTTTCACTATGAAGCGAGACATTAATTCTATATACATTCCTTCTTAAAAGGATATCTAGTTTTTCTTTTAAAAGTGTTCCGTTGGTAGTAATAACCACTTTTTTATTATATTTTTCTAATATTAAAAGCACTTCTTCTAAATAAGGATAAAGTAACGGTTCACCTTTTACATGTAAATAAATATAATCTGTATATTTATTTACTTTTTTAATAATATCTTCAAATTCAGAAACTAACATCATTTTATTTATTCTATTAGTTTTACTACAAAATGAACAATTTAAATTACAATTATTTGTTATTTCTATATATATTCTTTTAAATTTCATAACTACCTTTCATACGAAAAAAAGAGTTAATTACTCTTAATTTCATAACTATCAAACTCAGTACCATTGTTTTTAATAATTATTTTATTATCATTTATTTCGTAGCTAATACTATCATTATCAACTGGAACATAATTTTTATCTACTACACCTGTTTTACTATTGTAAATATAAATTGAATTATTATTACCAGTTAAAACTATATATTCACTAATTAATTCATATTTTACAATTGTTAAATCAGATAAAAGATTTTCCCCATTATATTTATAAAATGTAAATACACCATTACTATTAGAGATTATCACATTATCATTATAATCATAAATAGGTACACCAAATGTATCTGTTAAACTATTATCTTCAGGATCAATTAAATAATAACCATTTAATTTTTTTACAATTATTTTATCACTTAATACTTTATCATCCTTCATTTTATTAGCAAGAGCCATGTAATCATATTCGGGTTTTATCTTAAAATTACCAGCATTTAAATCAAATAGTCCATACAAATTTTCATCATTTTTTATAATTACATAATTGCCTTCGATATCAGAACTATAATTTTTTATCATATTAATAGTTAATAAACTCTTTTTAGTATTTAAACTATATAAAAAGGTTTTATTATTGTCTGTTATAAAGACAAAATCATTAAAAAATACTCCGATACTATTTTTATCCCCTTCCTTATAAAAATCATTTGTTTCATCATCTATTTGTGATAAAGCATCATCACAGTCTGAAGAGGTGCATTCATAGGTTCCAATTAGATTTTTTGAATTATCATAATAAAATAACTTATTATTATACTTATGCTCTTTTCCAGGATTTTCTAATACAGTTCCAGAAGAAAATTTTTTAAAGGAAACAAAAACCGTAAGGGGTAGAAAGATAATAAGAAGAACTATTATTACTGGTAATACAGCTCTATTATTCTTCATTATTATCTCCTGTGATCATTTTTCCAGATTTATCAAATTTATATTCTGTATCATTTACTTTGACAACATATCCATTATCATCACTTACTATTTCAATATTTTCAGCATTACCTTTATTTTTTATAAATACGCTTAAAATAGCGGTTTTAGCATCTTTATATGAATAAATGTTAAATGTATCATCTTTATTTACTAAAAGGAAGAAATCATCGTATAATTTAACATATTTACCTTCGCTAGATAAAATATTTCCCTTTAAACTATAAACTAAATAACTATCTTTATTTTTGACAAGCATATATGAGGATACATAATCTATTATATCAAATGATGATGAAGCAATTTCATTTCCTATTTTGTCATATAGGAAATTTTTCTTTTCTCTTTTTACTAGTAACAAATCTTTCATAAGCGATATGCTTAATGTTTTACCAGATGGTTCCTCTGACTTATTATCACTAAAGGCTATTACCCCAGCAGGACCATTACTTCCAAAAGTTATTGCTCCAAATCCATCTGATGTATTTTGACAATACACTAAACTATTCAATGCAGAAACATGAGTGATTTTTTCGCTTCCAATGCCAGTATCTACTGCTTTATATTCGCTTAGGTTTTTACTATTTTTTAAATCATATAATACAACGCTATCATTATCAGAAATAAATGCATAGCTACTGTTAAATATAGGAATGTAACCAGAACTTTCATTTACAATTTTATTATCTTTTGCAACAAAACAGCTTGTAAGTTCCGTAGTTTTACTAGTGACATCATTTTTATTTTTACATGTATACTTACCAATTAAATTTTCTTTATCTTCATCAGAATAAAAATATAACTTTCCATCAAAATAATTTACAAAATCTAATTTACTACTTAAGGTGCCTTCATAAACGTTAATCGTTTTTTCTTTATCATCATATGTAATAGTAAGACGCCCATTGCTATAATTAAATTCAAATGGTTTTTTTGTTTCTTTCAAAGAATTTTTATCATCAAAAATATATGCTGTTTTATAATCAAGTGTTTTTAACTTGACTTCTTCTTCATTTAATTTATTTAAATTTTCATCATAAATCGTCATTTTTCTACTTGCAATTGCAAATACAAAGCCTTTATCTAATATTATATATTCATACTCCTTGTTTATGACTTTATTACCATTTAAGTCATACAAATTATTATCACTCACAATAAATTTATCATTAAATGAAATAATTTCATTACTAAAATCTTTTGAAATTTTATTATCATTTTTAATTAGGTAATATGAAGAACCATCCTTAACAATGAAAGTATCATCACTATTATAAATATCTATATAATCATATTTTGTTTTAACAAGTTCATTTACTTTATCATTAATTGAAATAACTCCATATTTATCTTTTTCATCAGTATAAGCAACAATATTTTCTTTAGTTGAACCAACTTTAATAGTTTTATATGAACCTTCTTTTTTCTTATCAACAATATTGTACAAATTTATAGTTGGACCATCTTGGACAAATACATATTTATTATTATAAATTTGGCTTCGTCTTTGTAAAGGACTCTCTTTTTCATCTAGATAAATTGGTAAATCAGTATTATTTTCATTTGTTAAATACGCTACATAACATTTATTTTCATCTTTATTTTCACAGTCATATTCGCCAATAGTCTTGTCATCTTTATCCAAAAATTTTAATGTACCATTATTATATATATAATTGTCCTTTTCAACAATAACTGGTGTCTCTTTATTATCTAAATCTTTTTTATCTTTTTTTATAACTAAAAAATATATCAAAATAAAAGCTATTACTAAAACTATTAAACATATACTAACTATAAAAATTATTTTTTGCTTTTTAGTTAAATTTTTAAAAGAAAATTTCTTTTTATTTTTCTGAGGTTTCTTTTTCTTTTCTTTAGTTACAACTATTTCATCATCCTCAACAGATACTTTATCTTCGTCATATAAAGTGTCCTCAACATTTTTGTTTATTTCCACAATAACATTTGTACTATCATCATACTCATTTTTAAAATCATCCATACTTTTCACATCCTATTTTCAAAATAATTATAGCAAATATATGATTATGTTGCAAGATAGAATGTTCTAATAAAAAAGTCAATGATACCTATTTATCAAAGACTCTTCTTTTTAAAGTTTCATACTCTTCTTCAGAAATTTGTGAATAATTAATTATTTGTGCTTTTGATAGACCATCTTTAATCATTTTAAGAGCAATTGCTTCGGTAACTTCTTTAGTTACTTCCTTAGTAACTTTGTTAGTCACTTCCTTAGTAACTTTGTTAGTCACTTCCTTAGTAACCCTTCTAGTAACTTCTTTTGCTTTTTTTTCTACGGTTTCTTTTAATATTCTATCATTTACTTGCTTTCTAAGTTCTTCGGCATCATAATAAAGCATATCATCAAAATCTTTCCACATTTCCTCTAACCTTTTAATTACCCTTTCCATTATTGGATTACCATTATAAAACTGTTCATAATTAATATCTTTTCTATTATAAAATATTAAAAATAATTTTTCTAAACTATCACTTGGCATTCCATCAATTTCATTATAACTTAGTTTTTTTAGAAAGTCCATATTGATATCATAAATAACAAGGTTATTATCACGAACACAATGATATGTTGTTTCACATAATTGTGTTTTGTAAATAAACTCGCCTTTTTTATAAACATCAAAATTGTTGATATTTATTTGATATACCGGTTTAATCTTATTTTCTTTTTCACCAGGTTTAAGTTGCCCTAAATATAAATGAAATACATACATATTGTTTTTTATAATATATTCCGGTTGATATTCAACATTAAATTCAAAGTTAATAATACTATAATCATTTTTAAATAAAGCATCAGTATCTCTTCCTTTTATGTTTTGATTTCCATTAACGCCATTATGCACTAATTCTAAATTATTTTTAACATAATTATAATTGAGTTTTAAAAGTTTGCTTATTATTAAACATACATAATCTCTTAGTTTTTTATCCGTTATAAGTAGTTTAGCTGCTCTATCATTAATAAAGCCATAAGGCATATTTTTTCCTCCTTTCAAATGCATATTAGCAAAATAAAAAAGATTAGGCAAAAACCTAAAAAAAGCATTTTTTATTCTAAATTTATATTTTTAGAACGATTTTTTGCAAAAAAAATTTTAAATTGCTTCCAAAATTATATTTTTAGATTCAATTATGAAATTTTAGCATTTTTTCTACTTTACACAAATTTTACATAAAAAAAGAAATAGATTTTGCACTATTTCATTTTTCTATTAAAGTCCTTTATTTCATCTTCATTGTTAAGATTACTATCTAATAGTTCTTTAAATAATTTTTTTTGTGATAAAGTAAGTTTCGTTGGTATAATAATATTTACTACTACATACATGTTTCCACGCATAATTGCATTTGGACTTTTTAATCCCTTTCCCTTAAGTTTTAACTTTGTATAATTTTGAGTCCCAGGTTTTATTTCAAGAATAACATTACCAGTAAGAGTGGGTATTTCTTTCTCACAACCTAAAGTCGCTTCGGCAACATTGATTGGAAGTTCAAGATAAATATCATTTCCTTGTCTTTCAAAAAGTGAGTGTTCCTTTATTTCAAAATCCACATAAAGATCACCGTTTTCACCATTTGGAGAAGCATTGCCTTTACCCGCAAGTCTTAATTCATGACCCGAATCTACGCCTTCGGGTACTTTAATTTTTATAGACTTCTTTTCATTTACAATACCCATTCCTTTACAATCAGAACAAATATTTTGATAAGTAACACCTTTTCCCATACAATCAGGGCATACTTTTTGAGTTTGCATCATTCCAAATATTGAACGAACTTGTTCTAAAACTACGCCTCGGCCTCCACATTTTGAACATGTTTTTTCATTAAATCCACCTTTGCCATCGCATGTTTTACAAGAACTTTTTAAATTAACTTCAATAGTTTTTTCACAGCCAAATGCGGCCTCTTCGAAAGTAAGAGGAATAGTTACTTTTACATCACTGCCTCTTGAAGTTCTTTGCTTTCTTCCTCCACCAAATGAGGAAAAACCACCTGTAAATGATGAACCAAAATCATCATCATCGCCAAAAACATGACGAAGAATATCTCCTAAATCGATATCACTGGCATTAAAATTAAATCCACCTTGACCACCAAAGTTACCTGTTCCATCAAATGCTGCAGAACCATACTGATCATAAGCTTTTCTTTTCTGTGGATCAGATAATATTGCATAAGCCTCACCTATTTCTTTAAACTTTGCTTCATCACCAGTTTCTTTATTATCTGGATGATACATCTTAGCAAGTTTTCTAAAAGCTCTTTTAATTTCTTCGTCAGTGGCAGTCTTTGAAACACCTAAAAGTTCATAATAATCTTTTTTACTATTCATAAAGTCTTTCTAACTCCTTTCTTTTTTCATCAAAGAATTCAAATACTTCATCATAAAGTGATGGACTTTGTATATCTACGCCCGCTACTTTTAAACTTTTAACTGGATCGAGTGTTGAACCAAGTTTTAAAAATTTAATATAACTTTCTAAAGCACCATCCTTTTTATTTATAATATCATTTGCTATTTTGAGTGCTGCAGCATATCCTGTGGCATATTGATAAACATAGAAATTATAATAAAAATGTGGAATTCTATAACATTCATATTTAATATCTTCATCAACTTCAACATTTGGTCCAAAATATAATTTATTTAAATCCAAATATTCTTTTTGTACTAATTCTTTAGTAAGAACTGTTCCCTTCATTTCTTTGTTATGAAGATTATCTTCGAAATGAGCAAACATAGTTTGTCTAATCATTGTTGCTTTAAATCTTTGTAATATACTATCTAATATATACTTTTTCTCTTCAATATTATCTGTATGATTTAACATATAATTTGTAAGAATTATTTCATTTACTTGACTTGCAACCTCCGCTACAAAGATAGAATAATTATAATCTTCATAGGTATTAAAGTTTTGAGCATAGTAATAATGCATTGCATGGCCTAGTTCATGAATAAGAGTTGACACATCATCAAGTTTGCCCTCATAATTTATAACAACATATGGATGAGCAAGATATGCACAAGTACAGTATCCACCATCTCTTTTATTCTTTTTAGGATATACATCAATCCAACTCTCTGAAAATGCTTTTTTAATTACCTCTACATAAGACTTTTCCATTACCTCTAAAGAAGATATTACAAGTTTTTTTGCTTCATCATATGTATATTTCTTATCAAAATCTTTTGTAATATTTGCGTATGTATCATATATATGAATTTTTTCTAAACCTAATACTTTCTTTTTTAAATCATAATATTTATAAAATTTAGGTAAGTTATTTTTAACACCATTTATTAAATTATCATAAATATCATTTTTAATATCATTTGAATATAAACTCAAACTTCTTGCTGAAGAAAATCCTCTTAACTTGGCAACCTTATTATTACTCATTACTTTAGTAGTATATATTGTATTAAAGGTATTTTCATAATGTTTAATTTCTTTATAAATTTTTTCAAAAGCCTCTTTTCGAATGCTTTGTTTACTACTATGTAGATATGTACTAAAGTTAGATATTGTTAAAGGCACCACTTTACCTTCTTCATTAGTAATAGTTCCAAAATCCATATCCGTTGTAAGAAGCATTTCACTTGCATCCTCACTTTTAGAGTACACAGATGTTAAAAGTGTAATAATTTTTTCTTCTTCTTTAGACTTAATATATTTTTTAGCCCTATAAATACTTTTTAAATTATTTTCATATTCCTTTAACTTTGAAAATTTTTTTATATATTCTTTTATAAAATTAAAATCTTTTTCAAGTAGTTCTGGAACAACATAACTTTCTTTTTCTGATAATTCATTTAAGAAGTTAAGTACACTTCCAAGCATTTCATTATAGTTTTCATTTGTTAAATCTAAATCATTATTAATATGAGCATATAGATAAAGCCTTTCAAGTCTTTTAGAAATTTCATTATCATACTCTAAATATTCATATAACATTTCTGGACTAGATAATATTTTACCTTCATAATTAGAAATATTTTTTGCATATTTTTTTAAGGAAATAAGTTCTTTTTTAGCATCATCATCACATTTAAATAAAGCACTTAAATCAATTTTTTCTTTCATATTTTATAACCAAATATTAGGTCCTAGAAATAGGACCTAACACTTTACCTTTCTTTTATTATTTTTCTTTATATTCAGCTTCCTGTGCATCGTCTGATGAATCATTTGAACTAGTTGTTTCAGTATTTTCAGCATTTGCTTTATTTGCCTCATATACTTTACCAGCAAGTTCCATAGCCTTTTTATTTAAACTTTCAGTCTTAGCTTTAATATCTTCGATGTCATTTCCCTTAAGAGATTCCTCGAGGTCTTTAATTAATTTTTCAGCTTCTTCTTTATCTTTAGGATCAACTTTATCTTTTAAGTCCTCTAAAGCACGATTTGTTGCAAGAATCATTGAATCTGCTTCATTTCTTGCTTCACTTTCAGCCTTTTTCTTTTCATCAGCTTCTTTATTAGCTTCAGCCTCTTTCATCATCTTATCAATTTCTTCATCAGAAAGATTTGTTGATGATGTAATTGTAATTGATTGTTCTTTATTAGTTCCAAGATCTTTAGCAGTAACGTTTACTATACCATTTGCATCAATATCAAATTTAACTTCAATTTGTGGAACTCCTCTTCTTGCTGGAGGTATATTAGTAAGTTGGAAGTTTCCTAAAGTTTTATTATCTGATGCCATAGGTCTTTCACCTTGAAGTACGTGAATATCAACAGCAGGTTGGTTATCTGCAGCAGTTGAGAATACTTGGCTCTTACTTGTAGGTATTGTTGTATTTCTAGGAATAAGTACAGTCATTACGTTTCCTAATGTTTCAATACCAAGTGAAAGTGGTGTAACATCAAGTAGTACTACATCATTAACTTCACCAGTAAGTACGCCACCTTGAATAGCTGCACCCATTGCTACAACTTCATCAGGGTTTACACTCTTATTTGGTTCTTGTCCAAGTTCTTTTTTAACAAGTTCTTGAATATAAGGGATTCTAGATGATCCTCCAACAAGGATTACTTTATTAATATCTTTTGCAGTAAGTCCAGCATCTTTTAAAGCTTTTCTAACTGGTTCAAGTGTAGAATCAAATAAATCTTTATTTAAATCTTCGAATTTAGCTTTAGATAATGTGATATCCATATGAAGTGGTTCTTTGTTTTCGTTTTGAGTTATAAATGGAAGTGAAATTTGTGTTGTAGTCATAGAGGATAAATCTTTTTTAGCTTTTTCAGCAGCATCTTTAACTCTTTGCATTGCCATAGCATCTTTTGATAAATCAATACCATGTTCTTTCTTAAATTCTGATACTAAATAATTAGCAACTCTTTCATCAAAGTCATCTCCACCTAAATGGTTATTACCTGCAGTAGATTTAACTTCAAAAACGCCATCACCAAGTTCAAGAATTGAAACATCGAATGTTCCTCCACCTAAATCGTAAACTAAAATTGTTTGAAGTACATCTTGTTTATCAAGTCCATATGCAAGAGCAGCAGCAGTTGGTTCATTAATAATTCTTTCAACATCAAGGCCTGCTATTTTACCAGCATTTTTAGTAGCTTGTCTTTGTGCATCATTAAAGTATGCTGGAACTGTAATAACAGCTTTAGTTACTTTATCTCCTAAATAACTTTCAGCATCTTTTTTTAATTTAGAAAGAATCTTTGCACTGATTTCCTCTGGTGTATACATTCTTCCATTAGCCTCAACTTTTTCATTTGTTCCCATTTTTCTTTTAATTGAGGAGATTGTATTTTTAACATTTGTTACTGCTTGTCTTTTTGCAGTTTCTCCAACTAGTTCATCGTCACCTTTAAAAGCAACTACTGAAGGAGTTGTACGGTTTCCTTCGGCATTAGGAATAACTTTTGCTTCCCCACCTTCAAGTACCGCTACACAACTATTTGTTGTACCTAAATCTATACCAATAATTTTACTCATAATTTATCATTCCTTTCTTTTTATCGAGTAATTTTATTTTCATTATCTAATTTTGACTTAATTTCATTAACAATGCTAACTATTTCATCATTAATAATAATTTGTTCTTCACTAGATAAATTACTTAAAATTTTATTATAATTACTAGAAAACTCTTCATGCGAAGTAAGTCCTCTGGTAACTTTTAAAAGCTCCATTAATGAATCAAAATATGCTCTATCAAGTTTCTCTGATGTAAGTCTAGAATGAATATCACTACTTTCTAAATGATACTCACCAAAACTATTAAAAATTAGTGACAAAGCTAGAAAATTATCATTCATTAACTTTTACCATAGCTACTCTTATAACTTTATCATTATAAGTATAACCTTTTTGCATTACTTCCACAACTACGCCTTCCTCTTCTTCCATAATACTGGTAGTCATAATTGCTTCCATAGTTTTTGGATCAAACTGTTTACCCATTGCTTCTATCTCTTTAACACCAATTGCATTTAAAGTAGATAAAAGTGATGTATATATCATTTTAAATCCAGATAAGAATTTTGAAAGTTCATCAGTTAAGTTATCATCATCAAGAGATATTGCTCTTTCAAAATTATCAATAATAGGTAAAATCTCTTTAATAAGTTTTTCCCCATCATATTTATAAATATTAGCTTTTTCTTCATTAAAGCGTCTATTCATATTTTGCATTTCAGCATTTAATCTTAATATTTTATCTGAAAGTGCATTTTTTTCTTCAATTAATTTTTTATTTTCTTCAGCAAACTTTTTAATTTCTTCCATGCATTTTTCATGATGATTATTTTTTTTATCTTTCTTAATTTCTTTTTCATTTACTGAAACTTTTTCTTCTTTTTTAATATCTTCTTTCAAGTTATCACCTACTTTTTCTTCATTTGTTCTAGGACATAATCAAGTAGTCCATATACTTTAGCATAATCCATTCTCTTTGGGCCTATTATTGCAATAGAACCTTTTTCACCATTAATATCATAAGTCCTTTTTACAATAGTTGTATTATCATCGACTTGTGATTCATCACCTATATAAACCTTTATTTCATCACTACCATCAATACTTGTAACTTTTTTGATAAATGATTCATCCTCAAGTTTATATGCAAGTTTTTTTATTGAATCAGGATTATCATATTCTGGTTGCTCTAATACTTTAGCCTTACCACTTACAGTAACATTTGCATTTTCATCAACAAAATCTGTAAAAGCATTATAAAATATATTATATACTTTTTCATAATTACTTATTTCCTGGGCAATAATTGGTTTTATTTCAAACTCTAAACGCTCTGAAACATCTTTAATTGGTGTCCCAATAAGCATCTTATTAATTATTTCACTAGTTTTAATAAGTTCTTTAACATTTGTACCCTCCGGTAAAACAAATTTTTTATTTTCTACAAGTCCTGTATTTGTACATACTAAAGCAACAATTTTATTTTCATCTATTGGAATAATACTTACTTGTTTAAGCAAATTATCCATGCTACTACTTCCCAAAACTATTGAAGCATAATTTGTTAAATCACTAATTATCTCCATACACTTAGTTATTGCATCAGATAATACTAAATCTTGATTTTTAACTACTCTTTGAAGTTTTAACATTTCACTACCATTAAGTTTTTCAGGTTCCATTAAATTTTCAACATAATATCTATAACCTTTTTCTGAGGGTATTCTTCCCGAAGATATATGATTTTTTTCAATATAACCTAAATCCTCTAAAATAGCCATCTCATTTCTTATCGTAGCACTTGATAAATTAAACTTTTCACAAAGTGACTTACTTCCAACAGGTTTAACGGACTTTACATAAGTCTCTACTATTACTTTTAGTAACTGTTTTTGACGATTATCCATAATGTCCTTTCTAGCACTTCCTTAACCAAAATGCTAACACTATTATATTATGCAAATTAGCACTTGTCAATACCTTTTGCTAAATATTTTTTATAAAAAAATTAATGTTAATTTCCTAACACTAATTTTTCTTCTTTAGGTAAATATTTTTCCATTTCTATAGCACTTTGATGGAGAAATTCTACAAAATTATCAATACTAATACTAGCCTTAAATGTAATCTTTCCTTCATAAAAATCAGTAAACTCTATTAAAGAATCTTTTAAAGTTTCTTTTTGAATAACTTTATAGTTTCCATGAGCAATACTATTTCTAATACCATTAATTATTTTTTCATTTTTAATTAATTTTGAATAAGTATTTACATAACTATTTACATTATTTATAGTAGACTGAATATTTATTAAATCATTATTATATCCATTAAGATTTCCATTAATTATATTTATTTGACTATTTATTTTATTTATTGCATCAAGTTTTCCCAGTGAAGTTACTTTTGCTAAACTATTATTACAACTAACTAAAGCATTATTTAACTTATTTATATTATTTTTAATAGCATTTTCTTTAACACCTAAATCAGTAATATAACCATCATCTGTTTTTTCTACTTCAACATTAAATGAACTTGTATCTATAAGTGAATAATCAAAACCATCCAAATCTAAATTTTGATATTCATTTTTATTATGTAAAACATCATCATAACCATATGCAAATAAAGCATTAAACGAAGATATTAAACTTTGAGCTAATGTTTCTGTAGAAATATATAAATACTCATATTTATCAACAACTTCTTGAAATACTTTCTCATATTCTATCGAATTAGTACTTTTAATTGAATCAAGTAAAACAAGATTATAAATACCAGCATTAATAATAGAAAAGTTTTCATATTTATCTTTATTAAATAACTTATCTACCTCATGTCCTACAATTTTCATAACGTCATTATATGATGTATTTTGAGAAATACTATTATAAAGATAATTAGCCACTGCACCTATATTTTCCCCTTTAGTACTAATTTTATTCCAAGTTACTTCATAATCATTTTTAACTAATCTTTCAAATTCTAATAACTCTTTTAAATCAAGAGATGAAGCAAATGAAGATACTACCATATTAAATCTATCGAATACATTTTTTTCAATATTACTTCCATCTTTTCTTTTAATAGTAATATTATATCTATAGTAAGATGAAATCATATTTTTATATTCATTTAATGAATATTTTTCTTTATCCTTACCAGAAATACTTTTTGAAAAAACAAAATTTCTAGAAAAAGAAGAAACATTATAATTTTGAAGTGTCGAAGAAAAACTTGCAACAATAAAAGTAGATAATTTTGAAATAGGTATAACTATATCATTACCTGATACTTTTAATATAACTCTATTATGAGCAAAATCTATTAAATATTCTCCATGAGCTAGTTTATTTCTAATCGTAGTAACTAAAGTATAGCTATCTTTAAAAGTATAACCATTTATTTCATAACCATCTATTGTTTTATTAGCAATTAAATTTACATTTTTTTCCATTAATGAAAAAGGAAGTAAAATATTATTATTTTTGTCAACCATTTTTTCTTTTGTTGCAAGAAGTATACTTGAAATAATTCCCACTGTTGCACCATTTAAGTACTCTTTATCTAAAATATATTCACTATATATTGGATTTTTAAATATAAATCCCATTAAAAACAAATTATACGCATAATTACTTTTAAAATATTTTATTATAGTTTCTTCTTTATTCATTTTTTCACCATTATAAGTGGTACATACATTTCATCTTCTGTAAAACCTGCATGATTAGATTTAAATATATGTCCTTTTCTTTTATACTTAAATATTTTATCACTTTTCGCAAGAGCAATAAAGTCTCCAATAGAATCACAAAAATATTTATTTTCACTATTAAGACCAAATATTTTAGATTCTCTTATTTCATTTTTACTCATTAATTTAAAATATGAAGAAAAGTATTTATTAAATAACTTTTTAAATAAAACTTTATTTGTTACATTAAATGCACAGCATCTTCCCTCAAGCCAAATATTATCTATAATTAAATCAAATAAATCAGGATAATCGCATAAATAAATATACTCACTATCAATATGACCATGATCTGCTGTAATAATTAATAAAGTATCTTTTATTCCATTTGCAAACTTTTCACATTTATCATTAATCATTTTTAAAATCGATAATACTTTTTTACTATCATTACCTTTTTCATGCAAAGAGCTATCAAGATCCATATAATAGGCATAAATATAATTTTTTTCTTTTATACTTAAATTTGATTTTATCATAGATAGCATTTCATCAATATCTTTATATGTTTCTTCATACTTAATTGGAAACACAACTTTTGAATGATATTTACCATTTTCTAAAATTCTATCAGTAATTGTTTTATAAGGAAAATATTTTTCTGCAATATTAAAGGGATATTCTTTATCACCGTCTTTATACGTATTTGTAAACATTGTTACAAAAGCATTTTCATTTTTATAGTACATATCCCATCCTAAATAACCATGCGTGCAAGGATATTTTCCTGTCATAATCGAAGTTGTAGCACTAGTGGTAGTGGCTGGACAAGTCGAGGTAACTTTTTTAACTATATTATTTACTAAAAATGTATTAGGTATTTTTTTATTTATTAAGTTATAACCCATTCCATCAAATAAAATAACTGCTACATTTTTAGGTTTATAAGTATTTAATACTTCATCAATTTCCCCGAGTGAAGAAACATCACTTTTTAAATCAAAATACTTTTCAATACTACCTGCTATATTAACAATATTATTTTTATAATCTGGATAAATCATAAATACCTCGTATATTTAATTTTTTTAAATAATTTAATTAATTCAACAATAGAAAGAACAAACATCATTAAAACTAAAAAAATTGTGGCTATAGCTCCAGACAATCCTATTTCGTTCCATTTTTTAAGCAAATCATAAAACATATAAATTGATGAAACTAATATTAGTAACATAAAAGAAAACATAAATTTATCATAAAGTTTTTTATAAATCATTTTACCAGACTCTTTATTAAATATTTTAATAACACTTGTTGCAATCATATAAGAACATAGTAAAAAAACAATAGCATATAATAACTTTATAATTATAATGAATCCTGGTTCCTTAAATAAAGTTCTAAAAATAAAAATACTAGTAAAAACAAATGCCAATGATAAAACTCCATAACAAATTGCATATATAATTTTTTCTTTCTTTTCCATCATAAAGTTCTCCCCTCTTTTATTGTTTCTATTACTTTTTTAACCATTATAAAACCTGGAATATAAAAGATAAAAGAAAATAATAGTCCATGATAATCTTTAATAACTGTGTAATCAAAATATATTAAAGGGGAAAACCACATTAGCATAAATACTATATAAAACATATTACTAAAAATTCTATACATTTTCTTACCTGCTTCTTCATTATATAATTTAACAATTTGACAAGCATTGGAATATATTCCAAGTAGCATTGCAATAGAAAATAATATCATAAACATTGAAATAGAATCAATACTAGAAAAGATATTTTTTACAAAAAATTTCCAAAACAAAAAAATTGCTAAAATTCCTACACTATAAATAATTGTATATAATATTCTAGTAACTTTATCAAACTTTTTCATGCATTCACCCCATATCTTATTTTTCTATAAGTAGTATAGCTCATAAATAGTCCTGGTAAATATAAGAATATAGTACAAAGAAGTTCTTTTAAACTTGAATTATTCCAATTATTTATTAATGAATAATCATAATAAATTAAACTTCCAAACCAAAATATTAGAAATGCTAAATAAATTATTAAACTAATTACATTAAGCAGTTTTTCATTCTTTTTAATAAATAAATCTAATGCTACCAAAACAAAAACTATTGATGAAAATATAAAAATGCCTCCGATAAGAATTAATAATAATTTAATAATTCCATTATAACTGTTCATACGATTAAACATTAATTTACTGCATATTACCATAAAAAAACACATAAATATTGAAATAGCAATTAAAATTTTTTTCATTGTTTTATCTTTAGACAAAGACTTATCTAATCTTTTCATCAATTTTTCTAATTTCTCTTCCATGCAACCTCCTACCATAATTTAATAATAGCACATATAGGAAAATGAAACAATAAAATAATTAACATATTTCTATGCTAATTTTATATTTTTATAACTAACTTATGTCTTATTTTGACATGTTTTGTCGAAGTTATTGCAATACTAAAATATATGTATATAATAACTACTCGAACGTGCAGGAACTGGCGTTGCCACCAATTTTCAGGGGGTTTGAAATAAATCAAAAATTCTGGAAGGAGGATGATGCTTATGTCTAAAGATAAGATAATTAAATTCGAGTTTTTATGCATACTATTTCTGATTTGTTATTACAACTTTGATGCAATAGAAAACGCCGTTCAAGTTTTAGTAAAGCTATTATTGCTCATTATTGAGTTAATTATAGCAATGCTTGCCTGAATAGCGTTTCCAAATTCTCAAAAAATTTGGTAACGTGAACTTCCTTCACGTTCACCTATTTATAATATATCATTAATCTATATATTTATGCAAGTGGTTTAGATATTATTTGTTTTTCTTAATATATAATTTGAAAGTGATTTAAGTTTATCAAAAATATACATACTACAAATAAATAAAACTATAAATACTAAAATAGTATCCTTATTAATATTACTTATATTGAAAAATGCATATTGATAAAGTGCACAATATTCAAAAGCTAAGAATAGCACGCACATCATTACTCCCCTTAAAAGATTATATGGTTTACAAATATAATTTAAGAATATAAATCCTGTTATAGCGGTTAAAAATACTGTAAGGGTTGAACATAATTCTTGCGAAAGGCCAAAATTAATTTGAAATAACTTAATAATTACTACATTAAATACAACTGTTAAAGCACTTGGAAGAGCCTTTAAAAATACCTTTAAAAGGAAATTTCCTTTAACAAGTTCATGATTAGGTTCTAATGCTAAAATAAATGAAGGCACACCAATTGTAAAGAATGTAATTAGTGTTAAATGAATTGGTATAAAGAAATATTCCGTATTTAAGAATATACAAGCAATAATTAAAATTATTGTAAATATTGTTTTACTAAGAAGAAGTGAAGAGCTTCTTTCTATATTATTAATGCTTCTTCTCCCCTCTTTTAAAATAAGTGGTAGATTATCTATTTTTGAATCAAGAAGTACAAACTGGCTTACATTTTTGGCAGCATCTGCACCATTTGCCATCGCAATAGAACAATCACTTTCTTTTAAAGCAAGACAATCATTTACTCCATCACCAGTCATTCCTACGAAATGTTCTTTATCCTTAAGGGCAATAACAATTTTTTTCTTTTGATCTGGTTTAACTCTACCTAAAATATTATAATTTTCAATTATATTAGGTATTTCTTCATCACTTACCGTGGACATATCTATGCATCTAATGTCTGTAATACCTGACCTTTGAGCAATTTTTGAAACCGTTATTGGATTATCTCCACTTATTATTTTAATATCAATTCCTTGCTCTTTAAAATAATTTAAGGTAACATCAGCATTTTCTTTAATTTTGTCTTGAATAAGAATTAAAGCAATTGGATTAACTTCCTTAATATTTTTTAAATTTTCACCCTTTGCCAAAAGTAAAACTCTATAGTCATCTTGGTAATTTGCTATTCCTTTGATTTTTCCTTTATATAAATTTTCAGGGCTACCTAAAAAGTACACACAATCATTAAACTTTACTGCTGAATATTTACGAACACTAGAAAATGATAGTGTTTCTAAAGCTTCATCTTTGTATTTAATATCACTTACAAAATTTTCAATAGCCTTAAATGTTGGGGATGGGTCTAAAAGTGCATTAACATAAGAGGATAATATTTTTTTAATCTCCTTTTCACTTACCTTTTTAAGCGGTACAATATTTTTTACTTCCATAACCCCTTCGGTAATGGTACCTGTTTTATCTAAACATAGTGTATCAACTCTTGCAAGGTTTTCAATTGAATACAAATCTTGAACTAAAACATTATATTTTTTTAGTCTAATAACACTTACCGCCATTGCCGATGATGTTAAAAGTACAAGGCCTTCGGGAATCATACCAATTAATGCACTAACCATACTCATAAGTGAATCAGGAATACTTTTAGTAATACCCATTTGATTTATAAAAAATAATATACCTATTGGGATAAGCAAGATACTTAAAACTTTTAGCATTTTTTCAAATGAATTATAAATAACTGAATTTGTTTTTTTAATATATTTTGTTTCACTAGTAATTTTAGAAATATAATTATCTTTCCCAATATGGATTACTTTTGCATAGACATTACCACTTACAATAAACGATCCACTTGTCAATGTATCGCCTTTCTCTTTTGTAATTACTTTTTCTTCTCCGGTTATAAATGCTTCATTTACTTCACAAGTTCCTGATAATATTATTGAGTCCGTAACTACTTGATTCCCTATTTCATAATTACAAACATCATCAATAACAAGTTGTTCTCTTGATAAAGAAACACTTTCATTATCACGAATTACATTAATTTTACTATCCGCAACTACGCTTAGTTTATCAATTGTTTTTTTAGCAAGAATTTCTTCGACTATGCTTATAATTGTATTAGTAAAAATAACATTAACAAAAAGACAATTTTTTAAAGCATATAAAAATTTTCCGGAAACTATTCCACTTATTAAAACCATTAATCCTAAGGCTATATTTAAAAAATTAAAATATGTTAATGAATTAGTTTTAATAATTTCTTTTATAGTTTTTGTCTTAGGTTCATCAACATAATTTATTAAACCTTTTTGTTTTCTTTCATTAACCTCAGCATTTGTTAAACCCTTAATATTCACTTTACAACACCTACTATATTTTTAGTATAGCACAAAATGGTGCTTTTGACACTAACTTTTTATTTAACATGTAAAGTATTTATTAGATATTATAAATAATCCTTTAACCCGAATTTATTATCATTATTTTTCAGTTTTTTTAAAGATTTTTGCTCTATTTGTTTTATTCTTTGTCTACTAACACCATACTCTTTAGCTAAATGTTCAAGAGTCATTTCATCTTTTCCATTTAAACCAAATCTGCCTTGAATAACATCAATTTCTCTTTCACTTAAGCATTCTGAAAAAGATTTTTCAATTATCCTTAATAATTCTTTATCAATAATAGTGGTTTCTATACTTTCTTTTCCATCTGGAATAACATTTTTTAATGAAGAATCTTCTTCATCAGATAAAATAGGACAATCTAAAGAAAGACAGCTACCATAATTAGTAATTAAATCATTTAATTCACTTACACATATTCCTGTGTTTTCTGATATTTCATCAATGCTTGGATATTTATTATTTTTAAGAAAATATTCTGAAATAAATTCATTATATTGTTTTTTCTGCTTAATAGCTAAATAAGGTTTACGAATAGTGTCACCTTTTGTAACAAGTGCTCGCAATATTTTTTGTTTTATCCAATATGTTGCATAGGTAGAAAATCTATTTCCTTTTGTATAGTCATATTTATTTATAGCTTCGATTAACCCTAAAGTACCCTCCTGTATTAAATCTAAACAAGACAAATTATAGTTATAATATTTTTTTGCTACAAAATAAAGTAATTTAATATTTCTTTTAAAGAAATTATTTTTAGCAATAACATATTTTTTTAATAATTCTAGTTGATAAACTATATTCCCTATTACTTTTGCATATTCAATACCTTTAAAATGATTCTGTAATTCATCGTAACTTAAATTATCTTTGATTTTTAAATATAATTTAATATTATCTAAACTTCCTTTAAAAATATTATCATCATGTAATTTATATGGTAATGACTTTATATCTTTTAACAAATCTATTCTGGCATTACCACTAAAATATAAGGATTTTATTATATCCAGTTCACATAAAATTGGGTATAAATTTTCACTATCTTGACAAACTTGTAAATTCTCTTTTGCTTCTTTTAATATAGTACCATAATAAATTTCTTCATTTTGACTCATTAAAGAAGTATCTTTTGCACCTAAAAAGTAAAATGTGTAATTTAATGATTTAAGTGAAGAGAGATCAAAATCATCATTAAGTTCATTTAAAACTATATTATCAAAAAAGCAAGAATACTTTTTAGAAAATATCATAAATTCTTGTTCATTTAAGTTACTACATATCATATCAAAATAAGAATCAATTAAATTTTTTCCATATTTTTTATATAAACTTTTTAATGTAACTTCATCAAAAACAGTAAATTCATTTAATAGTTTTACAAATTTTTCATAAGATATTTTTTCCATAATTTCCCCCACAACTGAAAATATTCTAACATATATATATTTATTATTCAATAAAAAAAGTAGAATCATCATCTACTTTCTAAGTACTCTTTTATTAACATCAACTTTATCTATACTCATTGGATAAAATCCATTAAAGTGGCCAAGAAATCCTGCACTTTCCTGAAGTTTAGTTATTCCTCCATTAATAATCAAATGAATTTGGTGTCCATCAACAGTAATAGTTTTTGTACCTCTTGCGTTATCTGGAAATAATGTTTTATTCGGAGCAATTATTCCTTTATTATTTGAGACTAAATCATCTATAATTGGAAATACCATACCATTATGCATATGTCCACAAAAGATAAAATCGAATTCTTTTATATAAGAAATAACTTTTGGATCAGTCATATATATTGGTGAATGTACTATTAATATTTTAACTTTTGAATTATCTAAATTACTCACATAATTTGTATATTTTTTGGCAAATTCGAGTTTATTAAGTAAATATTCCTTACTTTCATTACCAGTTCCATTAAAATAATATTCATATGGAAGTTCTAAAGAAAATACTATTACTTTATCATCTTCATAATATGGTTCATAATGTGATACATAAACATTTTTAATTGAGTTTGCCTCTTTCCAATAACCTTCGGGGAAGTCTTTTTGTCCTTGCTTAAAGTCACATGTAGTAAAGTCATGTGCACCTAAATTAACAAAAGTTTTATATTTTTTACTTAAACTTTCAAACCATAAAAGTAACTTTTCGCTTTTTTCTTTATGTGTTTTCAAAAAATCAGTGCTATCAATAATGTCTCCGGCTAAACAAAGATACTCTAATTCTTCTTTTGATAAATTTTCACTAATAAGTTCAAGTTTTCTATCATCAAATTTTTTGAAGTAATGTAAATCTCCAAAAGTTTTAATTTTAATATTATCTTTCTTTTCAGGCATTTCATAACTATGATTTTTAGTTTGTATTATTTTATCTATCATTTTAATCCCCCCTAACTACAATAATTTTATCACTTTTCTTAAAATGTGTCAAATTAGTGTAAATGTTTCTCATTTAAATTATTATCCTCAATATTTCTAACATATCCAATTGAAAATGTACCAACAATCTTATCACCTTCATAAATAGTCCCTTTACTTGAGGAAAATAATGAAGGAAAAGTAAATAAATATTTATCTTTATAAAAGGAAAATGCAATATCAGAATATAAAAGTGGATATTTAACATTTTTCTTATATATACCAGAAATTTCATCATTGCCAATCTTTCCTGTTATTTCATCATTTTCAATAGTTATAAATCCTCTTTCCCTATTAAAAACATAATCTTCATTAAATTTGACTTTAAATTCTATTTCAAATGTCATTATCAATATTAATTCTATTAATCATTTCTTTTAAAAATAAAGAAACTATATTAGAACTCCTTTCTAAAAATTTATCATAGGTCATTACATTTTGATTATTTGGTATATCAGAAATACTTCTTATAACGATAAAAGGAACTCCCGCTAAAAAAGAAGTTTGAGCTATACTTGCTCCTTCCATATCAACGCATAATGCATTAAATTTATTATGAATCTTTTCACTCATATGTTTATCTGTACAAAATATATCTCCCGAGGCTATTACTCCTTCATGAATATTTACATTTTCTATTAAAATATTTTTTGCAATATTAAGTAAATAATCATCACTATTTAAATAAACACCACAGTTAGGAATAAAGCCTTTTTCATGATCAAAAGCAGTTATATCAAAATCATGTTGTACAAGTTTTTCACCCACTACTATATCAAGTACTTTTAAGTTATTTGAAAGACCCCCAGCAACACCTACATTAATAATGAAATCTACATTCATATTATCAATCATAATTTGTGTACACCTTGAGGCATTTACTTTACCTACTCCACATAAACCTAATATACAGTTTTTACTATCAATCAAAGTTTCATAAAACTTTATACCAAACATTTCATATTCATTAATAACATCAGCATATTTTAAAGTTTCATTAATTTCCTCTTCCATTGCAAAAATTATTCCTATTTTCATAATACTTTTCCTTTCTAAAATATTTTATATAAAAATGTAAAGATTTTTCTTTACACTATATATTACCCCTTTTACTCCATTTTGGGTATTCATTATAAATATTTTTTAATAATATTAATACTTCATTAAGGGTTTTATAATTACAATTAAACACATTTTTACTAATTATTTAGTTTTATGATTAGTAAAAATTCCAAAAGTGATTCACTTGTTACTTTTACATTATTCTTTCCAAGCATTTCTTCTTTAAGATTTTGCATGTTTCATCTATAGTACTTCTCCTTTTGAATATATAATAACATTTAACTAAGCATTTGTCATCAAAATAAAACTCATTTCGCAAACTCAAATTTTTTTCTAATTTGCGAAATGAAGTTTTCATTTATTTAATTTATAATCTAGTTAACCAATTAGCAATATCTACTATTAAAATTCCCTCATATTGATAATCATCATGTCTAGTTCTTGCAATTATCATTTTAGGATAAGCATCTTTAATTTGTAATAAGGGATTAACTTCCCTTTTAAAAGTATCATTTTCAAAATCATTTCCTATATTATCTGAAACTTGAATATATATTTTCTCATTTCTTTTCATTGCAACGAAATCAATTTCTTTATCATATAAAATGCCTACATATACTTCGTAGCCACGTCTTAATAGTTCCATTGCCACTATATTTTCATAAATACTTCCATAATTCATATTTTTAGTTCCTTGAATAGCAAACTTAACTGCATGGTCTGACAAATAATATTTGTCTTGAGTAACTAGATACTTTTTACCTTGAACATCATACCTTTTGATTTTGTAAAATGCAAAAGCTTCACACAAATATTTAATATATGTTCCGACAGTTTTATCATTAATATCAAGTTTATTTGAATTTAATGTATCAGTTAAACTCCTGTATGAAGTTAATCTTGAAATATTATCTATTAAAAAATCACTAATACTATCAAGTAATGGAATATTTTGTATTTTATTTCTTTCAACAATATCTCTTACAATCATTGTTTTATATACATTTTTTATATAGTTATATTTTTTATCAATTTCCTTATATAAATATGAACCAGAAAATCCGCCCTCTAAAACATATCTATCAAAACTATCATTCACATCTTTTAAATTATAATATTCTAAAAATTCTTTATAAGAAAATGGATAAACCTCTATGCTATATGTTCTTCCCGTAAACAAAGTAGCTAAATCACTTGATAAAAGAAAAGCATTAGAGCCAGTAATATATATATCATACTTACCTTCAGCATGAAAATTATTTATTGCTTTTTCAAAGTCATCACACATTTGAACTTCATCAATTAAAATATAATTATTTTTATCTTTATTATATTTTTCAGAAACATAACTTATTAATTCTTTATACTGTTTTAATTCATCGAACTTATCTAGGTTATAATCAATATAAATAATATTTGAATTAGCATCATTTTCATTAACATATTCAATAAACATATGAAGTAGTTCAGATTTACCACTTCGTCTAACACCTGTAATAACCTTTATATCTGGTGTTCCCATAACATCAATAATATCTTGCAAATATTTTCTTTTAATAGTTTTCATCTCATCACCTATAATATGATTATATAGTTTCATTTCGCAAATGTCAATTTTTTTCCAGTTTGCGAAATGAGATTTATTTAGTAAGTCTAATTACTCTATCATAAGAATAATTTGTATCATTAATAGATTTAACATATTGCTTTAAAAAATCTATTTTATCTTGATTAGTTTTAAATATTAAATCCGCAAGTTCTAAAGCATCTTTTAAATAAAGTTCACTATAATCATAATCACTATCTATATTATCATTTGCCTTATTTACATAATATTCACAATCTACATTATTGTAGCTATCATTTGCATAATTCATTAAAGATAAAAAGAAATTTAAATTATTTTGCCATATAACTTCATTTAAAGTCCCATTAGGGCATCTAAATTCTATAGTATTTCCTTCTTCTTTTTTACCAAAACTACAAACATTTGTAAAATTAAGCGATTTATATCTTTCTATTTTCTGTATATACTTATAAAACTCCAATTCAAATTTTGTATAATCGCCAGAACTTTTAAATATTTTTTCAAAAATAACTGATAAATCTCTAGCATTATCTAGCATAGAATCAGCATAATAAAATAGCTCTTTCCTTCCAGCATTATGTTCGCCATAAGAAAATCTATAAATTACTTTCTCGTAAGCAAACCAAATTAAAAATAAAAGATAAACACTCCCCCAATTATTATATATTTGAGCACCAACATGAATATGTGCTGAAGCACTTTCATCTATAAAAGAGTTTTTTCTTAAAAAATTACAAACATTTTTTAACTGTTCAAAAGACTTTTCATTATTAGTAAGTATTGGTGATAATACCTCAATGCCATTATCTAATGAACTATCACCACAATAACTCCAAGAAGGATATTCACTTTGTATAAAATCCTTTATTAAGCCTGTTTTTGCATGTTCTGTTTCTATCTCAAGTCCAAATGAAATATTATCATCATTTATATTTAATTTCTTTTTATAGCTTATTAAATAATCTTCGAGTAAGAAAAATAAATGTCTTAAATCTTTAGAATTAAATTTACTCAAAATATCATTTTCATTTAAATGAATAAAACTATTTAATTTATCTTTCATAATGTTCTCCGGAAAGAAGTTCATAGTTTTCTACTCTACTTTTAAATATCTTTTCTAGTTTTACATATTCTTCATAATAATTTTCCTTTAAATCAGTTAAAGTTTTTTTATATATTTTAATCTTAGACTCATTATAAGCAAATCCACATAAACAAGAAATAAATACAGCAAGTATATAGCAAACGTTTCTTACTATAGTAGCATCATTACTTTCCAAAACATAATTAAATTCATTTTTATCTACATCATAAGTCATTAATTTATATTTGTGATTATCAATAATTTCTATAGACTTTTCTTTTCCACTTGAAACTAAAGTTCCTTTTTCAAATATATCTTCATTTTCATCACTCACCGTATAAAGTGATACCTCTCTTACAAAATAATCTGACTCTTTTACCCAAGTGCCATATATATAAAGCATTGGTTTAACAATTTCTTTGTTTCTATAATATTCATAAACACTTTTAGTATTATCATCATAAGTAGTTGTTTCTTTATTTAAATATGCTTTTATATTATGTTTCATAAAAGGCACACCAAAAATTAAAAAATATAAAGAGGAAATTGTTCCTGTAAATCCCACAAAAGGAGCAATTATTTTACATATAACTTTTGCTTTTTCTTTCCTATAATAATCCTTATCATTATTTTTCTTTAACATATCATTTAACTTATCTAATTCATTTTTCATTTGCTCTAGCATTTCTTTTTCACTATTCATATAACCCACCTGTAGGAACTATTATACTCACAAAACCATTTTATTGCAAGAAAAAATCGCTCTTCACAAAAGCGAAGCACGATTTATATTACATTCCTATTCTATATGGATCTACCTGTGTTCCTGTTCCACTTACTACATATACATTAGATTTTAGATATAAGACTGGTCTAGCTGCATAGCCATACGAAGCCGAGCCGTAGTTCAGATAGCCATAGTAGACGTAAAGAGGATTCGAAGAAGAATATGCAGTCATTGTCCATTCATAACCATTTGAAAATAGCCAGTTTTTATCAGATGAATTTTGAGGACTTCCATTACTTCCTAAGACTTCTGTAAAACCTTCGATTGCATAACCCCAATCACTTGCATACATCAGTCCTATTTTTGAAGTACTAGTTGCATGGGTAGCAATTTCTTGTGTATAATAATTTGCCGCTGTTTTATATGTTGAAGCTCCTGCTCCTACATTAAAGTATACATCCTCAACCATTTTGCCATAATAATCAGTTACAAATATTCCATCTGCTGAGTAATCACATGTTCCTTTTGCTGTTGTTGAATTTGAATAGCAATAACTATCACATGATGATTCTTTTCCTAAATAACACGAATTTAATAGATTTTGAATATTACTTCCCATCCATGTTGAATTACTTCCATATTTTATAGCTCCAATTGAATCATTTCTTATTATTTTTACTCTATTTTCTGTACTTGCACATCCACTTGTTAAACATACTGGAATATTTCCTATTATTCTCCATAATTCATCATTAAACCATATATAATTATCAGGATTTTTACCTTGATATCTTTTACCATTTTCATTTCTAGTAGCTTTATTATTAACCTGCGTTGTCAAATTAGTTACATTAGAGTTAAACGAAACATCACAGGTAACTGTTCCAGTTATTTTAGTTATTTCTAATTTCCATGTTTTAGGATTCCATCTACCTTTTGCATTATTACAATTAACTGTTACATTATATTTACCACTTGCTGGAAAAGATGTTACACTATTACCATCAACTGTTAAAGCAATAGTGCTTCCTTTATATTTAAATGTTTTTGTACTATTTCTACTTATAACTATTAATATAGTAATACTTATTATTATAAATAAACTACATATTATTATTTTTTTGTTATATTTCATTTAACATCCTTCTTTCTAGTAAATTAATTAATTTATATTTTGTATAATAATATAAATAATTATTATTTTCATATTCTCTTTTTATTTCAATTTCTAAATTATCTAATACAATATAATTTATATTATTTAAATTTTTTATATTTTTATATATTAATTTATCTTCATAAAATGTATAATATTTATTATTTTTTTTAATTAATATTAAATAATATGGATAAATCTTTTTTAATACTTTATATCTTTCTTTCATATTTATTTTTATCTTTAGTGTCTATAGGAAAAATACGAATATTTTTCCGTCCATCTATTATTTTTTAAAAGTTTTTACTTTTAAGGATAATTAATATTTCTTATGCTAACACTTTATATAGCCTTAACCATATAAATTCCAAACATAAGAAGTTATAAAAAGCTGCATAGCCATTCGAAGCCGAGTTGCCATTGAGATAGCCATTGTTGTTGACGTTAAGAGGATTCGAAGAAAGCTCCCTTTTTAAAATAATTACCCTAATATATTTAATAATATCTATTTATAATATGTTTTAATTTATCTTTATTTACAAAATTATAACTATGTTTATAATTTTGTATTGAATAAAAATATTTTTCAAATGTTATCATATTATTTTGATATTTATAAATATTTTTTCTTATACCCTTTTTTATATTTCTTCTTGCATTATCACTTAAATTAATAATAGTTTTATTATTAATTATTTTAAAATTATAGCCTAGAAAATTGAAACCATTTTTTAAATTAACTATACATGTTTTATTTTCATTTATATTAAGTTTATATGAATTAATATATTTTATTATTTTATTTTTACATGCTTTTAAATAATTTAAATCATTTGATAGTATTATATAATCATCCATATATGATAACATATATTTTAAATGCAAATCATGAATTATATAATGATGTAATTTATATAAATAAAATATAGCAAAAAATTGTTGAACTTGTCCTCCTAAAGAAAGACCTACTCCATTTTTATATCTAGGTAATTTTTCATTAACACTTTTTTCTAAAATATCAATTTTTTTATTAATATATTCATAGTTTGTACTATCTATTAGTTTGCAAACTAAACTAAATTATATTCATCTGTAGTAAGCTTATTTATAATTAATGATTTTAAAATATTATGGTCAACTCTATAAAAATATTTTTTTATATCTATTTTAAGTGCATATATACTTTTACCTTTATGCTTTAATTTTTCAATATAAAAAAGTAATAATTTAATAGCATAAGTTAGTCCCATACCTTTTCTTGTGGCAGTAATTTCTTTACATAAATATTTTGATAGTTTTGGAATCAAAATATATTTTGCTACATAATGATTTATTACCTTATCAATAATACTTTCACTCATTACTACTCTAACTTTAGGATCCTTTACTAAAAATATATTATAATTACTTTTAATATATAAATTATTTTCTAATATATATTTAATATAAACTAGATACTCCATTTTATATTTTTCAAATGCAAGAATTTTCTTTCTATTTTTCACTCCTTTCACTATTTCATTATTATATATATCTAATAAATCATTTATTTTTACTATCATATTCTATCTTATTATCCATCCATTTATTACACATTCTATTTATTTCACTTAATTTATAAGTAACTTTTTTTAAATTACTTTCACTAATATAATGTTTAATAAATATTCTTTCTAATATATAATCTATAATATTAATAAATGAATTTATTTCTACTTTATATATAGATATATTTTTATAATTATCTTCATTATTAACTTTATTTATAAAATATAATAATTTTATAGATAAATCCTTTAATTTATCTTTATAAAAATAATCTTTTTTAGGTATATTTTCTATTAAATTATCAAGTATATTAATAAACTCTTTATATTTATTTAAAATTAAAAATTCTCTCGAGTTACTTAAATTCATTTTCTATCAAACTTATTATACTTTCTAATTTTTTCATAGAACATTTATTTAATTTATCTATTAAAAAATCTAATTTTTTCTTTTTATCTAAATTTTTAAATGACATATCTAAATATTTAGAATACGTATTTATTTTACCAAAATGTTTTATCACAGGATCTTTATCAACATCTATAATTTGATAAGATATTTTAGCATCTTTCAAAGTATTAATAACTTTATTTATTTAACCAAATAAAGTATTCATAATACAAGCATCAATATTTTTACACTGATAAAACTTGCCATGATTTTTATAAATTATTAAAAATGATTTATCATCATGCTTTACATCATTTGATGTATAGTGCTTTACACTTTTATCTATACTTTTAGATACATCTACCCCCCCCCCGATTTTACATTATCTTTACATTTACTAAACATTTTCAAATTTAACACATCCTTTCTACTTTACATTGAAAATGTAATGTTTATAATTTTCTAAAATCGGCTTCACATAGCGAAGCACGATTTATATTACATCCCTATCCTATATGGATCTACCTTTGTTCCAGTTCCAGTTTCACTTACTACATATACATTAGATTTTAGATATAAGACTGGTCTAGCTGCATAGCCAAACGAAGCCGAGTCGTCGTACAGAAAGCCACTGGTGCCGACGAGAAGAGGATTCGAAGAAGAATATGCATTCATTGTCCATTCATTACCATTTGAAAATAACCAGTTTTTATCAGATGAATTTTGAGGACTTCCACTACTTCCTAAGACTCCATTAAATCCTTCGATTGCATAACCCCAATCACTTGCATACATCAGTCCTATTTTTGAAGTACTAGTTGCATGAGTAGCAATTTCTTGTGTATAATAATTTGCCGCTGATTTATATGTTGAATCTCCCACTCCTACATTAAAGTATACATCCTCAACCATTTTGCCATAATAATCAGTTACAACTATTCCATCTGCTGAGTAATCACATGTTCCTTTTACTGATGTAGAAAATGAATAACAATAACTATCACATGATGATTCTTTTCCTAAATAACATGTATTTAATAGTTTTTGAATATTACTTCCCATCCATGTTGAATTTCTTCCATATTTTATAGCTCCAATTGAATCATTTCTTATTATTTTTACTCTATTTTCAGTAGTACTACATCCACTTGTTAAACATACTGGAATATTTCCTATTATTCTCCATAATTCATCATTAAACCATATATAATTATTTGGATTTTTTCCTTCATATCTTTTTCCATTTTCATTTCTAGTGGCTTTATTATTTACTACTGTAGAAAGTAGTTCTTCATTAGAGGGTGTCTTTTGAGTTAAAGATAAATCACATTTTGTATTACCATTAATACTGTCAATAACAACTCCATTTAATTTATAATCCCAAGATGCATTTGCACAATTAGTTATGCTTTTTGTATATCCCCCTAAAAGATAACTTGGATTAGAAACATTTATATTAATATCGTGAAGTTCTTCATAATATAAATAAACACTACATCTATCAGAACCTAATGTTTGATAAGCTAGTTTATTACCCACTATTGAGACCTTACCACCATTTTCACATATTGTTTTTTCTTCATCAATATGATAATTTGTTAAATCGCTTGGAATAGTATCTACTGAAGTATAACTTGTTTCTCCATTATTTTTAATTTTAAAAGCATAAGACTTTTTTATTATACTTTTATTATCATCTTTTCTTGGATATAAAAATATTGATAACAATATTACGAACAAACAAGATATAATCAAAATACCCTTTTTCTTATTTTTTCCCATAAATACGCCTTCCTTTTTTCTCAAATCTTATACATTTAAGAAAATTTATCACTGTACTTTTGTACTTTACAAACTAATTTTACTATAAAAATTTATAAATTACTAGTGCTTTTAACGTATTTTCGTAGGTATTTTTTCTTAAATGTATAAGATATAGGAAAATACGAACTAGGTAAACACTGGGATTAAGCAAGATCTTAGTATTTTTTTTAATATCAAAAAAAATGATGAATTATTCATCACAAGTAGGACAAATTACTTCACCATTTTTAATAACTAATAAATCATTACATTTAGGACATTTATCACCAGTTGGTTTATACCAAGATGCATATTTGCATTTAGGAAAATTATCACATCCATAAAATTCTTTTCCTTTTTTAGTTTTTCTAACAATAATATTACCTTCACATTTTGGACATTTGCAAATAATTTCTTTTTCTGTTTGTTTATTTTCTTTTTTAATATATTTACAAGTTGGGTAATTAGAGCATGCTGTAAACTGTCCATACTTACCTTTTCTAATAACTAAAGGACTACCACATTCTGGACATTTTTCACCAGTTTCTTCGGGTTTCTTCTTTTCCATATTTTTAAAGGCATTATCTACAAGAGGAGCAAAATTATCATAAAAGTCTTTTAACATTTTTTTATAATCCTCATTGCCTTCGGCAATCTCATCTAAATCTTTTTCCATATTAGCGGTATATTTAACGTTTACAATACTTGAGAAAAATTCTTGCAATTTATCAGTGGTTTCAAAACCAACCTCTGTTGGAACAAACTTTTTATCCTCAAGGGTAACATATCCCCTATCTTTAATTGTGGAAATAATTGTTGCATAAGTTGAGGGCCTTCCTATACCAAGTGATTCAAGTTCTTTAATAAGAGAGCTTTCAGTAAATCTTGCAGGTGGTTTTGTAAAGTGTTGAGTTTTAGTAATTGTATCAGATAAAATTATACCTGATTTATAATTTTTAAAGTCTGGTAAAATTGTATCTTCTTGATCTTCATAATCACCATAAACTTTTAAATAACCATCAAATGTAAGAACACTACCAGTTGCTTTAAAACCATAATCATTATTATCAAGTAGTACTGTAGTCGAATTAAATTTAGCATCAGCCATTAATGAAGCAAGCGCTCTATAGTAAATAATTCTATAAAGTTTATATTCATCAGGTGCTAAATACTTTTTAATTTTATCTGGTTCATAATTAATATTTGTTGGTCTAATACCTTCGTGAGCATCTTGAACATTTTCAGTCTTTTTACCTTTTTTAACATAACCTACATAGTCTTTACCAAACTTACTATTAATATAGGCAAAAGATGCAGAAGTAAATTCATCAGAAAGTCTTACACTATCAGTACGCATATAAGTAATAAGGCCATGAAATCCATCCTCGAGTTCAATACCCTCATAAAGTTTTTGAGCAATTTTCATTGTCTTTGAGGCAGCAAACCCTAGTTTATTAGAGCATGCCTGTTGAAGTGTTGAAGTTTTAAATACCTCTTTTGCACTTCTTTTCTTTTCTTTTTCTTCGACACTTTTAATAGTAAATGTATTTGTTAAACTATCAAGTATTTTATCAGCCTCTTTTTCATTTGGAATTTCTATAGCTTTTTCTTTATAAGTTTCTAAATTTGCCTTAAAGTCTTTGAAGTCAGCTTCAATAGTCCAATATTCTTTAGGAATAAATGCAAGTATTTCTCTTTCTCTATCAACAATAAGTTTTAAAGCAACAGATTGCACTCTACCCGCAGATTTACCAGCTGTTTTAGACTGCATAACTTTACTTAATCTAAAGCCAATAATTCTATCTAAAAATCTACGAGCTTCTCCAGAATGAACTAAATTCATATCAATTCTTCGAGGATTTTTTAAAGCCTTTAGAACAACATCTTTAGTAATTTCATTAAACACTATTCTATCATATTTTTCATCAGGTACTTTTAATTCATCATATAAATGCCAAGAAATAGTTTCTCCCTCACGGTCTGGGTCGGTTGCAAGGTAAATATGATCTGCTTTTTCAATTAAATCTTTTAAATATTTAACATCTTTCTTTTTACCCTTAATTATTTCATAACTAGGTTTAAAATCATTTTCAATATCAATACCAAGCCCATACTTTCCAGAGGTTGCTAAATCTCTAATATGACCTTTCGAAGAAACTACAGTATAATCCCCTCCCAAATACTTAGATATTGTTTTACATTTTGCAGGGGACTCCACGATTATTATGTTTTTCATTGAACACTCTCCTTTTCATTTTCAATTTTTTCAAATAAGTAAGCAAAATAATTATTTTTAATTGCTTTACTACTCATATTCATTTTAGCATAAATTAATTCATTTATCTTTGTAATTTCTTCATCTGAGTATGTAAAGTCTGTAAAGTAAGTAATCTTACCAGTACTTGCATTAAAGTATGCATATTCATTTTTCCATGAATAATCATAGAACACTACTAAACTTTGATAATCATCAGAAAATAAATCATCACCCATATAATATCTTGGATCATAATCTAAATCAAATAGATTTGCCATTGTAGGAAGAATATTAATATAACTTGTATATTCATCCATAGTTACTCTTTCTTTTAAAGAGCTATCATAAATAACAAGTGGTACTTTTTCATTTTCATAATCACTTAAATCTCTATCAAGTATTTCATTTAATATATTAAGATTTATACCATAAGGATAATGATCTCCGAAAAGTACTATAATAGTATCGTCTAAAAGATTTCTTTCTTGTAAACCATCAATAAGTACGCCTAAAGCATTATCAAGTTCAGTCATTTTTGAAAGATATCTTTTAAGTTCAATTGAATAAGAAGTACCCTCGAATTTATCTAAATATTTATCTCCATATTCACTTTGTGATGCATAAGGCTGATGAGTTGTAACAGTTGTAATATAACTCATAAATTTACCATCAATATCATCAAGTTTTTCTAAATATTTTTCCATTAAAGTTACATCACTAGGCCAAGCTCCATAAACATTGGAATAATCCATATTTAAACTATTAACATCATAATAATTTTGACTACCCATATTTGGATGAATACTTGTTCTTTCATAATAAGTATTATCATAATCATGAAAACTATTTGTGGTATAACCTTTATTATTAAATAAATTAAATATACTTTCTGGATAAGTATTATTTACATATAAATTTGATGTACAATTATTATATATTGAATATAGTGAAGTCATTGCACTAAATTCATTATTACCTGTAGCACAACTATTTCTCGGAGAATAATTATTTTCAAAGTAATAACTTGAACTTAATAATTTATAAAAGTTTGGAAAATACTCTTCATTAATAATGATGTCATTAACACTTTCCATCATAATAACTATTAAGTTCTTATTTTTATATTTACCAGTATATTCATTTTTACTAGTTACCTTATTATTAATATAAAAATTATTTAAGGAGTTGAGTGTACTATCAGTTTCATTATTTATAATATTTTCCCAAGTAGTATCGTCAATATCTCTTTTATCTTTATCTGGATTATAAGCAATTATATCATTTTTATAAATATTTGTCTCAACATATTTACTTTTTAAATCTAATAAACCATAAGAAATAATGCCAAAATCCTTTACTACTAAACTAGGATTTGAGGCTTTATAAAATAATTCTTTTAAAGAAAGTACTTGATATTTATCATTATATTTATCACTTAATGAATGATAATAAAATATTGAGGAAAAACATAGTGCTATAAGTAAAATACATGATACAATTTGATATTCATATTTATATTTCTTTTTTAAATGAAAATCATTTGGTTTACTTTTAAGTCTAATACCAATAATAATAAAAACTAACATAAGAAGTATAAATGGTAAAAATAAAGTTAGAAATACTGGTTTACTGCTTTTAAGAAAATCTTTTATATAACTTTTTACAGCCCCTGCTTGACTTACCGTATTAAAGGACATATAAACTCCTAAAAAGTTTAAAAATAGCATTTGAACATATGAATAAATAGTAAAAATTAAAACAGTAATACTTGATAATATATATGAAACCTTTCTTTTAAATAAGGAATATATTAAAGATAAAATAATACTAATTACATTAATACCTATAAAAGTTCTTAAAAAAGAAAAATTTAAAATATTTAAATTATTAATTAATCTAAAAATGACTTCGATTAAAAAACAAGAAGTAAGTAAAATTAAGTAATTATTTAGTATTTTATTTTTAATCATTATTTTCCTCCATAATTTTTTTAACTGGACCATATGTAGTCCTATAAATATCTAATATACCATATTTTTCTAATAATTCAAGATGCCTTTTTGTAGGATAACCTTTATGTTTTTTATATTCATACTGTGGATATATTTTATCATATTCATCCATTATATGATCTCTTGTTACTTTTGCAAGGACTGATGCAGCCGCTATGGTAATACTTTTAGCATCACCTTTAATTATTCCTAAAGAATTTTCTCTTTTTAAATCCATTGCATCCGTTATTATAAAGTCTGGTTTAACTTTTAGGTTATCTACTGCTGTATTCATACCAAGTCTTGATGCTTCTAAAATATTTATTTCATCTATTTTTTTATTATCAATTATACTTATACTATAACTTATAGCATCTTTTTTTATAATTTCAAAATATTTTTCTCTTTGCTTTTCTGTAAGTTTTTTTGAATCTGTTAAACCAGGAAGTTCATAGTTATGAGGAAGTATTACAGCTGCCGCAACCACTGGGCCACATAAAGGTCCTCTTCCTGCTTCATCAGTTCCTGCAATTAGTTTATAACCTTTATTATATAATTCTTTTTCAAAATGGTGATTATCTTTTATTAAAATTAAATCTTCAATTTTTCTTTTTAAAGTTTTATTTTCTTCTTTAGCAAAAAGTGATTCTAACGATTCTACTTTAAAATTATGAACTAATTCAAAATCACAAGTATCATTTGTAACTTTAATAAATTCATTATCTACATTTTCACTGCACATTAAAAATATATAATCACATTCTTTTGTTATGCCATAAATAGTAAGAGCAGTTTTACCTGTAATTATATATTTATCTTTATCTATATTTAAATCATTTAATATATTAATTATCTGTCTTTTCTTCATCTAGTGTAATTCCTTTTATTTTTCCTCCAATAATATCATTATATAGTCTTTCACTAACTTTTGTAAAGTCTGTTTCCCCATTTTTTGTAAATCCCCATTTTAGAGATAAATTATCAAATACCTCAATTGCATCAGTTTCTGATGTTTTATAAATATCCTTTAAAATGTTTGGATAGCTTTTAAGATAGAAATTAATTATGTACATACCAATATCAGATATATTTAAGACTTCTTTTTTTATTGAGCCAATTGTCGCCATATTATAAGCATGTGTCATATTATCAAGTTTTGGCCATAATATTCCCGGAGAATCTAAAAGTGTTATACCATATTTTGTTGGCAAGAAATTTAAATTTTTAGTTACGCCTGGTTTATTGCCAACATTTTGAACTTTTTTACCTACCATATTATTAATTAAAGTTGATTTACCTACATTAGGAATACCTATTACTAATGCTTTAATTTCTTTTTCTTTTAAGCCTTTACTTTTTCTTTTTTCTTGAATATATGAAGTACACTTTTTAGTAATATCAAATAGTTTTTTAAAATCTTTATTATTTTTTAAATCAAGAAGTATTACTTCATAACCTGACTTTTTATAAAACTCTACAAAATAATTTGTTTTCTTTTCATCACATAAATCTTTTTTGGTCATAACTAAAATTTTAGTTTTACCCTTTATTATTTCATTTATATCCTTTATCATCGTAGAGGCTGGACATCTTGCATCAACAACTACATAGACAATATCAATTAAATTAATATTTTCAAGTATTTGTCTTTTTGTTTTAGCCATATGTCCTGGATAATAATTAATTTTTGTTATATTTTCATTCATTACTTTCACTTCCTTATTCATTATCACTATTTTCATTTAAATATTTATTATAAAATTCATCCATTGAAGAAATATATTTTTGATCTTGTATAACTCTAAATTTTTCATATTCTTTTTCTGCTTTTTCTACTGCTTCCATATGAGATATACTGCCACTATTATTTAATATTTCTTTTCTTCTAAATTTTAATAAATCATCAGTTGCATCTATCCAATCTTTCATTGTCATTACATGTCTTTGTTTTGCTTCATCTTCTGCAAAAACTAAAAATAAATTCGTTAAATCTTTTAAATTATTCATTTCTTCTTCAGTTAAATAATTTTTAGCAACAACTACATCATATTTATATATTAAACCATCTGGAGAATTTTTCCAATTAGTTAATCCCATATGCTCTTTATCTGAGTTTGCTCTACTATATATTAATTCGGCAGCAGTATGCCCACTTATAGCATAGTGTAATTTATTTTGAACAATTTTAAAGAAAGTATAAGCTTCTTCAGATTTAGGACTGTAATCAGTTGAAGTTGCAATAAATAAATCAGTTATTTTTTGGTATGCCATTCTTTCACTTACTCTAATTGTTTTGATACGTTCTAATAATTCATCAAAATATTTTGTATCATATTTATTTCCATTTATAAAACGTTCATCATTTAAAGCAAAACCCTTTGTCATATATTCTTTTAAAATTTTTGTAGCCCATATTCTAAATTCTGTTGCTTTTTTAGAATTAATTCTATAACCAACAGCAATTATAGCATCTAAACTATAAACTTCAGTATTATATTTTTTCCCGTCAGGTGCAGTTATTTCCATTTTGGAAACAACTGAATTTTTATCTAATTCGTTTTCATTAAATATATTTTTTAAATGTTTTGATATTGCTGGTACACCAACATCAAAAACTTTTGACATACCCTTTTGTGATAGCCATAAAGTTTCGTCTTTATAAATAGCATCTACTATAATATTACCTTCACTATTTTTATATATAATTAGTTTATTATCTTCCATTAATAACCTCCTTTTCTATAGTTTTTCATAAGTCATACACTTATCAATTTAAATTAAAATTTATTAAAAAATGTCCCAAAATATACAAAGTATTTAGAAAAAATTTCTTTTATTTTCAAGTATTCAAGTGTGTTTTTTCATGATTTCTCACATACCAATTAATTTTTGTTATATTTTCATTCATTACTTTCACTTCCATTTTCTATCATTTTTGCTTCAGTTAAAAAATTATCAAAATCAGAATTATATAATAGATCTTGTTTAACTCTATATTTTTCAAATTCTAATAAAGCTTTATCACAAGCTATTTCGTGTGATATTTTTCCAGCATCTTTTAATATATCTAAATCATCCGCAAGTAAAAACTTATCTATTCTTTCCGACCAATCTTCCATAGTCATTGGAATGTGCCTTTTTGCTCTATTTTCTGCTAAATCCAAAAATGCTGATACTATTAGTTCTAAACTTTCCATTTCTTCTTTAGACAAATAGTTTTTAGCTATAACTACATCCGTTTCTAAAATTTTTCCATTTGGGCAGTTTTTCCAAGAAGTAAGACCCATATGTTCTTTCTCTGAGTCAGCTCTATTATATATAATTTCAGCAGCAGTTTGATGTGATACTGCATAATGCATTTTATTTTGAACCTTTTTAAAAAATTTAATTGTTGTCGGAGATTTTTTATCATAATCCACGCTTGTCGCATAAATATCAGTAACTTTTTGATAAAAGCGTCTTTCTGATAATCTTATTTCTCTTATTTCGGCAAGTAAAGAATCATAGTAGTCTTCGTCAAAGAATGTACCATTTGCCATTCTCCTTTTATCTATTATATAACCTTTTTTTGAAAACTCTTTTAATATATAAGTTGCCCACCTTCTAAATTGGATGGCTCTATCTGAGTTTACTTTGTAACCTACTGAAATAACCACATCTAGGTTGTAATATTGTATATTTCTTTTTACTTTTCTATCGCCTTCATTTTGAACTAGTAAGAATTTCTTACTTGTTGAATTTTGGTCTAATTCATAACTATCGTATATATCATTAATATGCATAGTAATATTATTTCGAGTTGTATTAAAAAGTTCTCCAATAGCTTTCTGTGTTAGCCATAAATCACCATCTTCAAATCTAACTTGAATTCCCTTATCATGTGTTTGTCTTTCAAATATTAGAAATTCAGCACTACTGCTTCTTATCATTAAATCTTTTGCCATTTTATTCACCTCCAGCATTTATTGAATATTTTCATTCATTACTTTCACTTTCTTTTTTCTTATCAACTTTAATATCAAAATAATAATTCCATATACTATCCAAATTACGCAATCAAGCAATATACTATAAATTACAATTACAAAACCCAATACTTTTGAACCAATAAACGATGTTAACTCCACTATGCCTGAAAAATTTGATCCATCTACATATAAATTGTTATCAGCACTATTTATTAGGTTATTAGATACACTTATTCCAAATATTATTCCCAAAATAATAATAATAATTGATATTACCACCAGTATTTTTTTGATTTTTTTATTCATTTTACTATCAATCCTTTCATTTAAATACTCATCGTAAAGCACATATACTAAAAATGTATAATTTTGACCAAATATAATAATATCAAAATTAATATCTTACCACTTTTTCAAAAATATCAACGTTGAATTTTAAGATAGTGCTATTTTTTATTCTTCTGCAGTTACCATTTTGAAAATCATTTAGTTTCTATGTAATTCTTTTTTCTCAAAAATATTTTCAATTGTTTAGATATTGCTAGGATACCTCAAATAATTTTAATAAAAGAATCCTATCAAACTCATACATCCATAGTATAACACACTTAAGATATAAAAAAAAGAAAATAATTGCTTATCTTCTTTCTAATACTTAATAACATTCTCGTTATTTTTTAGTAAAATATTTATATAACATGAATATTCCTGCAACCCAAAATGGAATTGTAAATAAAATATTTGTAAATTGATTTTGAATAACAGAAATTACACTAGCTACAATTAAAAAACCAAACCAATAGACTAAAAATATAATATAAAATATATTTAAAAATTGTATAGCTAATTTATTGTTTTGAAATGCAATAGCCAAATAATATCCCAAAGTACAATAGCCACAAAATAAAAATGGCAAAAAAATCAATTTTGAAAATGCTCCAGTTAAGTTAATAAATATTACAGAAACTATTATACAAAACGCTAAAGAAGGTACAACTGATAGTATTCTTTGAAATATATTAGAAATTTTAATTAAATTAGTATCATCAACATTACCAGTTTCTGATTTTTTTAACTTTATTTTATATATTAAATCATAAATTATCACAAATAATGGGCCAAAAATTAAAGGAATTGAATAAAGTTTTTCAAACCCATTTCCCATTATAAATAAAAATAGTCCAATAATTAATGCCAGATAGATAATAGGTAATAAAAATACACCCTCAAAATTTCCAGAAACTGTATACATATTAAAAAAATAGTTATTTTTTTCTTTCAAAGTCCAAGTATCATTAGTTTTTTCTAAAACATCATAAATATAATTGTGCGTTTTTAAAACATTATAATATCCCTCCTCAAGCATATCATAACCGAAATCATAATTATACCTTTTTCCTTTTTTGTCAATAAAGTAGATATCTGTGTGTTCAATTTTCTTTAGAAAAAGAACATCTTTGTGTGGTTTTAAAATAATATTCAAAAAATAAAGTATCCAACAATATACTGATATTAATGTAAAAAAAAGTCCTACTATAATTGCCATTCCAAAGCCTAAAGACTTTGATACAAAAATATTTTTAAGTGAAAAATAAATGAGACCCACGCCAATTATACCAAGGATAGTAATCATTACGAATGCGCCTGTACTAAAATACTTCTTTTTAATTTTGCTTTTTCGCTTTTCTAGTTTTTTCTCAGAATCCATTTACAACACCCTTACTATTATCAGTATAACACAATTGCTATATAAAAAAAAGAAAATAATCGCTTTATCTTCCTTTTCCATTGTACACATTAAATTTATCTTTTTGAATATTATAATCTAACTTATATTTATATTTTGGGCTGAGATATTTTTTAAAATCATCAAGTATGCCGTTTTTAAGGAAAATTCTTTTTTTATATTGTAACCCATACATATAAGGATAGTAAGAAGATTCATCAACTAATCCTAAATCACCTATTCTACTTGCTTTTATAGTTCCTGCACCATTATTAGTTATATAAATAACTGTATTATCAAACAGATAAAGTGCAAGCCTACCATTACCATAATAATCATTATAAAATTTATTAATAAATTCAGCATTATCTAAAAATTCATCTAATCTCATATATTTTTCATAAAAATTACTTTCAGAGGTTAAAAATTCATCAACTTCGTTTTTTTGACTATCATTTATATATTTTCTTAAAAAATGAATAAATTCTCCATCTTTGAATAGTTTTATAACAAATTCAGGTATATCTTTATTTGAATCTCTTGTTATAAAAATTTCATAATTATCATTTTCTTGGTTATCATTTTTATCTTCAACATTTTCAAAATCAATTTTAGTTTTAAAATCTAATGTTCTAAGACTTGATAATATTTCTTTATTTAATTTATTTTCTTTTACAAGTTGTAATTTTTCCAATGCACTCTTTAATGCATCTAAAGAAGTTTTAATTTGCTCATTATCAGTAAAATTTAATTCTTTCATTCTGGTATTAAAGTTTACTAGTATAGCGTTATAAGTTTCTTCGAGCTGTTTATCTAATGCCTCTTTTTGCATAATCATAGTCATTATTTCACAACGAAATTTATTAGTTCCATCTTCTAAACTGACGTTATTATCAATAATATCATTTAAAATAGTTTCTTTTATACCAATTATTTTTTCTAAAGTACTCGCATTTATAGTTATATCTAGTGATTGAACTACATTATTCAATGTATTTTCAATATTTTCATAATCTTTCTTTATAACATTTACTTTTTTAATAAATTCATCAATGCAATCTACTATATTAGTATCATACTTTTTTAGAAATTTTTCAGGAATATTATTCAAAACAGTTTTTCCATATTCTGATAGTACACTATTAATTTTTGCTAAAATGTTGTTGTAAGCTGAATTTAAAATAACCTTATTAGAAATATAAGCAAACGAATTTACAAGTTCATTAATTTTATTAACGCATTCATATTCAGCACTTCCAGATTCATAAACTTTTTTACTTACAAATTTTTGCAATTTTTCTTTTAAACTATTGAAGTATGATAAATCAAAGTTAACTGTTTTGCCTTTTAAAGTATCATAGGCTGCATTTATTTTTTTCATCATTTCATCACTTCCGCCCATATCCGGATGATATTTTTTTGAAAGTTCTAAATATTTTTTTCTTAAATTTTCCTCAGTAAAACCTCCTGTTAAACCAAATAAATTTAATGCTTCACTATAATTCATAATAACCCCCTCATAAAAAACTCATTGATTATACAATGAGTCTCAACTTCACTTTTTTGCAACCCCCATTGCTTAATCAGTGATTTAATTATAGCACATAAAAAGTCAAATGTCAAATATGTGTAAAGCATTCTTAAATTTTAGAGTTAATGTCATCGGTTAATTTTGTATTCAAGTCAAATAAAACAGAGTATATTAGATAATCTTCCCATAAAATAAGGTCTTCTTTACTTTTGTTTTTTATATTACTAAAGTCAGTTAAAAAATTTTTTAATCCATTTAACTTTATGTAAAGACTTTTACCTTCACTATTTCTTATATATGGATCATTAACCTGAAACTTATGATAAAAAAACACATATGCAAGCAAAAATACTGGACTCATCGATACTATAACCATAGCTACAATTGGAAGAATGAAATCAACAATTTCTATTGAATTACTATTCGAAATTATCATCATTTTGATAAAAGAATAATAAAATAATATAATTGTTATGACAATTGTAATTAAGAAAAAAACTGTTATATATTTAGATCTATTTCCCTTTTTCTTTAATAAATTATTGTTTAAGCTATCTTCACAAACTACTTTTTTATATTCATCAAAATCAAATTTTTTTAATTTACAATTTTTTACTGCATTTAAAACATATATTTCATTTTGTTCAAGATCTTTGTAGTCAGAATTCAAAATAGTTATTTTTTCCTCTATTTTAATTTTCCCTTTTAATTCTAACATTAATAAAGTTGCAATTAATTCATTCTTGCCAACGTTAAAATCATATATATAACTAAGTACTGATGGTGAATATTTTGAAATTATGTCTCTAAAGTATTTCACATCATCTTTTGAGATTTTTACCTCTTTTTCCTTTTTATGTTTTCTTTGAGCAATCTTGTATGCTACATAAGCAATAATTAAATAAAAGTGTTTTAATAAGCTAAATATAATCATTATTACAAAGGCAATAATATTATATAGTACAAAATATAGCATATAAAAATTTTGAATTTTATTGATATTAAAAATTGTTAAAAATAAATTATAAATCTCTTTATAATTTGTCACAAAATCAATAATTGTTAAAAAAATAATAATTAACAAAAATAAAATATCTATATTTTTAGTATATTGAAACTTCTTTTTCATATTATTTTATACCTACAATCCAGTTATTAATTTCAACATCATTAATAACAAGTTTATCACTATAACTTTCAAAGACAATATTTTGTGTACTAATAATATTACCTTTGCATTCTTTTTGAAGTTCAATAAACGTTTTGCCAAGCCAACCTGCATTCGTAGCAAATAAGTAGATATTTTTACCACTTAAATCATATTTATTTAAAAATGTTCTTACTACAGGTGCTTCCCTATACCACCAAACAGGCGTGCCAATAACAACTGTATCATAAGATTCTAAATCAATATTAATATCTTGTATTTCGGGCATATGGTTTGCTCCTTCAAGTCTTTGCTCTTCATCAACTACAGTTTGATAATCAGTACTATATGATGTAACTGGTTTTAATTCTAAAATATCACAAGTAAGTTTCTCTTTGATTAAATTTGCTATTTTTCTTGTATTTCCTGTATATGAAAAATACACCACTAAAATTTTACTCATATTATTACTCCTTTATAATTTATCATATTCTTCATTATTTACTGGTTCAATCTCAAATATATCAGCATTTAAAATATTTGAAAGTTTTTCCGCTGCTGCTTTTGTAACTCCTGATACTGAAAAATAGCATATTATAGTTTTATTCATATTTAATCATCTCCTTATTTATTTAAATAAACTATCTGTCCAATTTTTTATTTCATCAGTTGTTGCACTTGATGAAAATCTTTTTCCATCTTGCCAATCACCATGTCCCGCAATACTTTCTAAATTTTTACCACTATTATCTAGAGAACTTGATGCTGATGTACAAAATGGTATAACTTTCTTACCACTAAAATCATTTGATTTTACAAAATTATTTACTGGCCAAGCAGCAATACCCCACCAAATTGGGTAACCAATTAAAATAGTGTCATATTTATCAATATTATCAATAGTGGTTTTTTTAATTTTACATCACGAAGTGATTCATCATTATGTTTCTTACTTACCCTAGAATTTGAATTTGAATAATTTAAATCCTCACTAGTATATTTATCTACAGGCTCAATTTCAAAAAGGTCTGCATCTAAATTTTTAGCAATTTCTTTTGCTACCTTTTCGGTACTTCCAGTCGCAGAGTAATAAACGACTAAAACATTTTTAGGTATCTTTTCCTTACCAGGAAGTGTCTTTGGTTTATTTCCTACAAAATAGAAAACCAAAAACGCTCCAATAACAAAAACCGATGCAAAAATTAATATACTATTTTACTTCATAATTACCTTATCTTTCTTCTTTTATTTTACCATATCTTATACAAATTGATGTAAATTTTTTACAAGGTTTACCAATAATTTTACACACTTCGTTATTTACATTTATAAATTTAGATTTCATAAAATGAGTTAAAACAAGTTCATAAGAATTTATATCATCCTTATATTTATAGCAAAAATCTTTTATTGGAGCAGATAAATCAAATACCCATATTGGACTTACTATAATAACTTTGTCAAACTTTTTTAAGTCTATATTAATGTTTTCTATATTCATACGCCACCTATGCATACCAAATCTTCCACACCACCAAAATCCTAAAGTACCCGAAGTTCTTTCTTTAGTGGTTATCTCGTAAATATTAGCATTTTCTTTATCAGCAAAAGCATAAGCAATCTTTTGGGTATAACCCATCCTCGAAAAATAAATAACAATAGTTTTAGAACTTTTATTAATATGATAATTCTCTTCATTAAAAACAAACTGCTCTTGGGCATAAAATATTAAAGTTATAAGTCCAATTAAAAACTGCATAAAGCCAAAAATAAAAAAACTTATTGAAAGCATATTTTTTGGTAAAATAATAAACTGTATTGTAATCCAAAGCATTAACGTTATACCAAATATCATTCCTAAAATTATACCTATTTTTTTATTTTTTAAAAGTAAATAGTATGCACTAAAATTACTAATTCCATTTACTAAAAGTAGCATAATACCAGAGAAAATATAATTTTTAAAAAGAATATCGCTAAATGGTAAAACCTCAAAATAAGGAAGAAGATTTTCCATATGAAGTAAAATTCCGTCAGTCTTAATAAACATACATATACTACCCCATAAAGCACCAATCCCTATAAAAAGGCACCAAAAAATTAATATTTTCTTTACTTTCTTATATCTCTTAATTATCTACCTCATATTTATTGTAACAAAAAAGGCAGTTAAAAACTACCAATTTGCTATATTTTAATTTTTATAATAGGTTTGATTTTTATTTGTTGGATTATCTGGATAGCTCATTTTAATTAATCCATTTTTAATTGCTGGATCTAAATAATTTTCTTTAAAAGAAACTCTTGATTTCATACCTACTTTTTCCATTAATTCAGAAGTCTTATATCTAATACCATATTCCATAACATCCAAAAGTTTTTTTACATATAAATTTTGGTGATTAATTTCCTCATTAACTTGATTATTTAAATTATCTAATGTTTCATCAATCATTTTAAGCATAAATTCAATAAATTCAGTTGAATTTCCATTGAGATTAGAATCATTAATAGCTTTATAATAATCATTTTGGTATTTTTTTATTTGGCTTTCTATAGGAACATATTCAAAAATTTCTTCATAACTCGATAATATTATATTTTGCCAAAGTCTTGCAGTTCTACCATTGCCATCACTAAAAGGATGAATAAAGACAAATTCATAATGAAATATTGAGGATAATATTAAAGGATGAATACTATCTTTATTATCATTAAGCCAATCAAATAAATCTGTCATAAGCCCATTAACTTTATCTGGCGGTGGACATATATGTATACAATTTCCATTTTCATCAAATACGCCCTCGTTACCAGATCTAAACTTCCCACTTTCAGATACTGTTAAATATGTCATAATTCCGTGAATTTTTTTCAAATCATTAATGCTATATGGATTCATTTCTTTAATTTTAGAGTAAGCTTCATAAGCATTTTTAACTTCTTGAATTTCTTTTTCTGGTCCAATTACAGTTTTTCCTTCAATGACATCTTTTACTTCATTAAATGATAACGAATTTGCCTCAATTGCTAAAGATGAATGGATAGATTTTATTCGATTATTTTTTCTCAAGACTGGCATCTTATCTAAATCTTTATAATTATCTAATTTTCCAATTTTTTTCATTATCGAAGACACTAAAACTAACATATCATTTGTTATTTCATATGGTGGTACATATTTCATTAAAATCACCTCTACATTACATTAAATATTATACAATAATTTTTACTTTAAGTCAATCTTCTTGTATGCTTTCTTGTATGTTTTCCTGTATGCTAATTAATCTATTTTTTACACATTTCTAGCAATTTTTTTACGGTATTTGCAGTTCTTATAGTAATACTATCTTTAATATAAGTTGAAGATGTTTTAACCCACCAATTTGATTTACGATAGTTTTTTAATTCATAAGACCAAAAGAAACAATTTTTATATTCATAAATTTGTTCAACATTTTCATTTAAATTTCCAAGTACATTTTTAACTTCACTACTTTGAACTGGAGATAATATAAAAATTATATTATCATAGATTTCTTTATTACCAGTTCCCCACCACGAAGGTGAATTACTAAGTAGATCCTCAAGTTCTAAATAACTTATAACAAACACAGGTATTTTTAAATTAAATTTTTCTTTAATAAGACTATGAATATTTTTTGCAATATCTTCTTTATTTGATTCATTACTTTCTAAAATAATATTTCCACTGTTAAGATAAGTGTAAACACTTTGATATTTGTTTTCTATTAAATATTTTTTGAGTTCTTCCATTGAAATTTTATTTTTACCACTTATATTAATTCCTCTTAATAAAACAATATACTTCATAATACCTTATATCTTACTAAATAAAACATATTTTCCTTTTAATGATATTTTATCTACTTTATAACCATAACTTTCTAACTCTTTTTTATATTTTAAAAATGAATGATCTATTTCAAAACCTAATATATTTTTTATTTCATCATAAGCAAGTTTCAAATTATTTTTATCACTACCTTTTATATAATTCCATAATGTTTCATACTTACTCATATCAATCCTTTTTAAACCACATATACATTCCTTCAGCGGCAACTTCCTTTTTAACTTTGAATCCAAACTTAGAATAAAAACTATCTTTTCCAGGTGCAGATAATAGTTGTATCATCATTTCTTCACCATCATGCATTTTACTTTTTACAAAATCAAGCAAAGAACTAATAAGTTGTTTTCCATAACCTTTTCCTTGATAATTTGGTTTTACTACAACATCCATAATTAATCCTGCATAACCACCATTTGTTACAAAACTTGCCATTCCAACAGTTTCATTATTTACTACACATTTCACATTAATTCCATTTTTAAGTGATATTTCAAGAAGTCTTTCAGATGGAATTTTCCATGAAACTGATGACATAATGTCAATGTATTCATCTTTTGTTAATTTATTATACTCTATCATAATACCTCTTTATTAACATATAACTATTTTTTACTATTTTCAGCAATATTTTTAGAGGTAATAATTATTCCCACTAAATTAGTTCCAATAGAAAGGACTAAAAGTACACCACTTGAAAATTCACTAAAACTAGAACTTATTTTATTTCCAAAAAATATATAACTTAAATAAAGTAAGTTTCCAAGTATAATTAATAATATTCCATAATTTTCTTTTTTCATTTGTTACTCCTTAAAATTATTTTTATTTAACTTTCTCTTTTATTATATCATCTTTATCTATATTTTCTTAGTATTCTAAGTGTATTTAATATTGTAAGAAGTGTTACACCCGTATCTGCAAAAACAGCAAACCACATATTGGCATAACCAAATATGCTTAATAATAATATTAATATTTTAATACCCATTGCAAATATTAAATTTTCTTTAATAATATGTTTTGTATATTTTGATATATTTATTGCAAGAGGTATTTTCATTAAATCATCACTCATCAGCACAACATCACTTGCCTCAATTGCACTATCAGTTCCTACTCCACCCATAGATATTCCAATATCTGCTCGTTTTAATGTTGGAGCATCATTTACACCATCACCCACAAAAACTAGGGTATTTTCATTATTTTTTACTTCTTCATATTTTGTAAACTTTTCCTGTGGAAGCATCTCATAATAAATTTCATCTATACCAAGTTTTTCACCAATTTTTAAAGCAGATTCTTTTTTATCACCTGTAAACATATAAGTTTTAATACCAAGTTTTTTCAAATCTTGAAGTGATTTTTTAGCTTTGGACTTTATTCCATCATTAATAATAATAGTTGCTACATGCTTTCCATCAATATTTAAATGAAGTGTTCCTTCTTTATCACATTTACATATTTTTTTACTTCCTATAATAACTTTTTTATCCTCTACTTCATATGAAATACCTTTACCAGTGGTTTCCTTAAAATCTTTAACTTTTGAGGTATCAATTTTTTTATTTGTTAATTTTAATATTGATTTAGCAATTGGATGATTTGAGAATGTTTCTCCCATAACAAGATAATTAATAACATCTTTTTTACTATAACTTTTATCATTAATTATTATATCTGTAACACTAAATGTTCCATTTGTTAAAGTACCAGTTTTATCAAAAATAATACCACTTGTATTTTCTAGATTATCAAGAAAATTACTACCTTTTATTAAAATTCCATTTTTAGATGCTGCACCAATACCAGTAAAATAAGAAAGTGGAATTGATATTGCGATAGCACAAGGGCAAGATATTACTAGGAAAGTTAATGCCCTATAAATACTTTGTGCATAGGTAACACTACTAATAAGTGGTAAAAATATAGCAACTATTAAAGCTAGAATTAAAACTATAGGTGTATAAACTTTACTTATTTTAGAAATATTAGTTTCAGTTTTAGCCTTTTTATCTGTGGCAGTATCTAGAAGTTCTAATATTTTAGAAACAGTTGAATTTTCAAATGTAGATGTTGCTTTTATTGTGATAACATCACTATTATTAATAGATCCAGAGAGTACCTTGTCACCATTTTTAACTAAAACATTTTCACTTTCCCCAGTAAGTGAAGAAGTATCTAAATAAGTTTTTCCATTTATAATAGTTCCATCAACTGGAATTTTTTCTCCTTTTCTAACAACTAAAATATCACCTACTTTTACATCCTCTACATTTATTATCTTTACTTTATCTTTCTCTTGTTTATTTGCATAAATACTTTTTATATTCATTAAATCTTTAATAGATTTTCTTGAGTTATTTAAGGCTTTTTCCTCTAAAATCTTACCTATTGTATATAAAACAATAACCATCATACCTTCCATAGCCTCACCTAAAACAAAAGCACCAAGACAAGATATTAATATTAAAGCATTTTCATTAATACCTCCACCATTTTTTATCATCTTAAAAGCATTAATAAAAACTTTATACAAAAGTAAAATATAAGATATTATTAATAAAATTAATTTAATTGATTTAGAAATATTTAAATAACATCCTAATAAACCAATAATTACCGCAGTTATAAGTATGCTTAAATGATACTCCTTTTTTACATTTTCTTCATTTTCACTAATAAAAGCCTCCGGTTCAATTTTTTTAATTAGTTTATTAACATCATTTATACTTATATTTTTTTCTATTTCATAAGAAATCATCATTGTATTAAAATTAACTTTAACATTTTTAAACTCTTTATTTTTATTAAGACTATCTTCAATTTTTCTTGCACAATTTGCACAATCCAAATTATTAATTTTATATCTATATTTATTCATCACTACCTCCGATTTTATGATTAATGTGTTTAATACCTATCTCATATAATGTCTTTATATGTTCATCATCTAAAGTATAATATACTTCTTTACCAGACCTTCTTGATTTTACTATTTCACTTTTTCGAAGAACTGCAAGTTGATGAGAAACTAAAGACTTACTCATATTAAGAACATTTGCTATATCACAAACACACATTTCATTATTATCTAAACACCATAAAATTTTAATTCTAGTAAGATCTCCTATTATTTTAAAAATCTTAGATAGTTTTAAAAGAGTTACTTCATCAGGTCTATTTTTTAAAGACTTTTCAACTATATCTTTATGAATAACATTACAATCACACATACTATCTTTCATTAAATATCTCCTTTAGTTGAATATCTATTCAACTATTTAATTATATATGAATGGTTATTCAACTGTCAATAGTTACTTTCAAAATTTTTATCAATTAATATTTCATGTATTAATTCTTCTTTATTTCCTAAATAAATATCCTCAATACGATCAACACGACATTTCTCACTTTGAATTATTGATTTAACTTTATTAACTGCATCCTCTACTTTATCATTTACAACAACATAATTATATTTTTTATAATTATTAACTTCATTATAAGCAGTAATAAATCTTTGAACAACTTTATCCTTACTTTCAGTTTTCCTACCTATAAGTCTATTTTTTAAAGTTTCCATATCCGGAGGCATAATAAAAATAAAAAGCGCTGATGGAATAATTTTCTTAATATTTATAGCTCCATTAATATCAATAACAAGAATTACATCTTTTCCTTCATTTAATTTTTCCTCTACTTTATCTTTGGGAGTCCCATAATAATTATCATTATAAGAGGCATATTCTAAAAAAGTATTATCATTTATTTTATTTAAAAAGTCTTCTTTACTTACAAAAAAATAATCAACTCCATCTTTTTCAAGTGGTCTTGGTTTTCTCGTAGTCATTGAAACAGACATCCAAATATTTGAATTTTCTTTTACAAGTTTTTGACATATAGTATCTTTGCCTGCACCACTTGGCCCAGACACCACTATTAAAAGTCCTTTATTATTTGTTTTTATCATATTTATTTCCTTTCTTATAATGAATAACTTTCTTCTAAATCACTTTCAAATTGACTAATATACTCATTTTTATAAAACTCATAGCCTTCATAATCAATATTTTTATAATAGTTTAATAGTTTTTCATAAGTTTCTTTAACATCACAAAACATACCAATTCCTAAAAGTTCATCAAATATCTTTTCTATTGTATTTGGTTCCGTATAATCCCAAGAAATAATATTATTTACCATATCATCCAAAGATTTAAGTCTTTTATTACATTCTTTCTTCGCACTAATAAGTAAACCCCTTAAATCATCAAATAAATACTCCATCAATATTCCTCCCTTCGAGCATCAAAATAAGTATATCATTAAAAAAAATAAAAGTCAAACACTTTTTCGTATTTTTAACTATTCATTTTTTATTATTTTTTTGATATACTTTAAATGGAGGTAATAATGACTGCATTAGAAAATATTAAAAATGAATTTATTACAAGCCTTTTAATTAATCAAAATAAAGGTGTAGAAAATATTCAAAAAAATTTATATTCTTATGAAGATTATGAAAATCTTTTACAAAGTGCTTATGAAGTTATTAAAAATAATCCTGATGAGGATATTACTTCAATAAGAAAAAAAATGTATGACACTTCCGGCATAAATGAGGCTATCAATCATCTTATTTATGAAATGGAAATGGCACCTTCTCTATCAATTTCTTATGGAACAAAAAATTATCAAGAAGTTATTAATGCTGGGAAAGTAAACCAAATTAATACAAGTGAAAACAGTATTTATGATTTAGCAAGCATTTCAAAACTATTTACATCCATAAGTATTTTAAAGCTTGCAAGTGAAAATATAATTGATTTAAATAAAGATATAACTTATTATGATGAAAGATTTCACAATTTAAAAGGTGTTACTCTGCTTTCACTTTTAACATTTAATACTCCTCTTATTACTAAAGGAAGAATTGATGAAAAAGGTATTTCTTATGAAGAAAGTAAAAATAGACTTTATAATATAATGATAAATGAAAAGTTTTTATCTACCGCAAATCCTTATACCGATTTAGGAGCAATGGTTTTAAAAGAGGTAATTTCAAAAGTAACTAATCAAAATTTTTATGATTTTGTTAAGGAAAATATAATTGATAAAGCAAATATGCAAAAAACAAGTATATTTGTAAACCCACAAGATTTATCTTACTTAGCACCCACTGATAATACTATTGTTTACAAAAATGGAGAATTTATTTTTAGAAATATTCCTTTGGGAACTGTTAATGATGAAAAAGCACAAATACTTGGACAACAAGTAAATGATTTTGCCGGTCATGCAGGGCTCTTTTCTACAAGTGAAAATATGGCAAAATTTGCAATTAGTTTAATGAAGTATGATATTTTAAGTGAAAAATATTTAAAATCAATGAGTAAAAATGCTACAGGAAGATTTATCGAAGAGTTAAATTCTTATAAACAATTTTTTGGCAAGCTATGCTACTCTAAAAATCCAAACCCTAAAGCAACTGAAGTATATCACCCTTTAAGTGGATTATCTTTTGCAATGGGAGGTTATACAGGTAATCAATTTACTTTAGATCCAGAAAATAATGTATTTGCTTTTCTAGGCTCAAATAGAACAAATAATAGAGTTGCAAATATTTCTGGATTTGATAAAAGTAAAATAAAACACTTTCCAAATGGTAAAGAAACAATATTAATAGGAAATAAAGAATATATAAATTCATCAACTTATTCTAGTAAAAGAGATGAAGCACTTAGATGTACATTAAAATTATCATTATCTTATTTATTTTTAGAGTACTATGTAAATGCTCTTGAAAATGAAATTGACTTAACAGGAACCTATTCAAGACACATATAAAAACCGTAGAAACAATCTACAGTTTTTTTAATACTTTTCTTTTAAACTAACTTTATAAATATTTATAGTCTTTCCTAAATAACTATTTTGTAAGCTTTCTTTAAATCTTTCAAAATTATCATAATCATAAAAATCATAGTTAATATCATTTCCTTTTAAATTATCAATATTTTTTGTTTCAATAAAAACCGCATTTAATAAACCTAAAATATCTCCTTCTTTATTTAATAAAATAATATCAAAATTTTCTTTATTACTATATAAATTTAAATAAATAATTTTTCCGTTTAATAATGCTTTGCATTTTTCATCTCTAAAATATAATTTTCGAGTATTTTTAAAAAGGCTTGCTCTTTCATTATTACATAAATTTTCAGTTATTTTATTAGAATCTTTTCTACCAATAAATAATAAAAACTTTTGTAAATGCATTAAATATCGAAGTTCGCCATTACTATAACATTTTTTATCTTCATCATTTAAATTAAAACTTTCTGGATATAAATAAAGATTTTTTATTACATCATCAAATTCATGTTCATGGCAGTGTTTTTCTCTTATATTAAAGGAAAAATATAAAGAATAATTTATCACTTCGCTAAGAGCATTATATAAATTATTTTCTTTAAGATTAAACTCTTCTCCCTCAAAATCACTAACAGTTAAATAGTAATTTAAATTGTCATTTTCCCATTTTTGGTAAGGTAAATCATATTTTTTCATTTAACGACTCCTTTGATTTAAAATATTTATTGCCTTTTCAATATGAATGTCTTTTAATCCACCTTCATAAAGTGATGTTTGTACTAGATTATCTTCTAAAGTTGTTCCTTTTAAATACTCTTCTTCATCATCAAGTATAACAAAACTTTCTACAGCATTATTTTCTAAATAATCCATTATTTCTAAATATCTATTTTGATTAATATAATTAGTCATTCCAATAACAGGAAAGCCTAAATCAATTAATGCATCAATTACTTCTTTACAACGAAAACTACTTATTAAGACAACTTTACATTCTATCATATCACATATTTTTTTTAATACTTTTAAGTTTTCTGGATTAAAATTAAATTTTATATATTCTAAATACATTTTATAATTTAAACATTTATTAATATTATTCTTTTTAGAAAATATACATTTTTGTGGATAAACCTTATGAATATAATCTAAATCATTTAAAACACCATCGATATCTAAAAATATTATTTTCATCTTTGTCTTTCCTTAGTAATATCATTTATTTGATAAAAATTTAAATTATCAAAATTTATTTCAAAACCATTTACTAAAGAAATTAAATTATTTTCTTCATCAAATAATAAAACTTTTTCTGTAGCATAAGGATAAACTCTAATATGGTAAACTCCATTTAAAAGATTTTCATAATTAACTTTAGATATAAATGTAGTTATTTCACATATATCTTCCCTATTACTATGGCCTATTATCATTTGATATACAGTGTCTTCGGGAAGTATTTTATTCTGACCTTCGAGTACTGTTTGCCATAAATTTATATTGTATATTTCATTCATTAAATCCACCCTATCTTTTCAATATTTTCAAATTCATCCTCTAAAGATTTACCATTAAATAGTTTTTCATTAAAAAGATCATCAACACTATCAAAAAACATTTCTTTATTGCCTACTTCTTGAAAAGATACTTTTTCTTTTAACGGAATTATCATATAATCTTTGTCATATAAAGTAAAACATATTTCTGGTTCTAACCCTTTTATTAAATAATCATTCAATAAATCTTTAAAAGATTTTAAATCATATTTTTCATTTGTTTCAATCATTTTCATCTTTTCTTAATGTACACTACATCCTCTCTTGGGAACACAATCATACAAATAATATAGGCAAGGACTCCACTTCCACCCATTGCACAAAATAATATCCATAAAAGTCTTATAACTGTAGGATCTGCATCAAAATACTCTGCAATACCTGCGCATACTCCATCAATCATTTTACCTTCATTAACTTTATATAATTTTTTATTTTTAGCCATTTTATTTCCTCCATAATTTAATTATACATTTTTTAGTATATATTTGCTAGTTTTTCATATCATATAATTGACATTATTTATTTTATTATGTTAATATAATGTCAGTGAGTTAGTAGTTCGCTGAGTAACTGAAGGGTGCATTATTTGTACCAGCAAGCTTGCCTTGTGGGATCCTTCAGTCAGGGGAAAGCTCACTTTTTTTTATTTGTTAAATAATCAATTAAGTTATATAATTCAAATGCTTTTGCATCACTTGGCACTATTTTAAGACCATAACTTACATAATTATGATTTTTATAATATATATTACTTTTAATTTTATTTATATATTCAAAATGTGTATTATTATTGTATTTTAATGATTGAAATAAAGAACTGCAACAACAATCAGCAAGTTGTAAAAGTTTTTTTCTTTCATTTGGAATTATTTTAATATCTTTGATTAAAGAACTATCAATTTCAAACTTACTATGATTATGATGACTTATATAATTAATTAAATTATTTTTAGATAAATTACCTCGACTACTTATAAGTATGTTAGCCTTACCATTGTTTTCTTTCATAATCCAAGTAATTCTCTCAAATAAATATCCACTAAAAAATAAATAAATGTTATTTGAAGGAATTAATTTAATACTTTTTGTATCTATTATTACATTAACAATTTTGATATCTAAACTCCCAATTTTTTCCATAATCATAAGTTTATTTGGAAAACCTTTTATAGAATTCCAATGTAATTGTTTTTTTATATCAATTTCTAAATTGTTCTTAATACAATCTACCTCTTTTGAGATTTCTAAATCTTTATTTTTTGGAACTATTATCGCTGTTAAAATAAAGTATTTTGAACCTTTATTTAAACCCTCATCTCCTGCTTCATCAATGTATACATTATAATCTTTGCTGTTCATTATATTTCCTCCATAATTTAATTATACATTAGATTTATATAAAAAGCACTCTTTTTCATGAGAATAAATAATACCCACTGCTTGTAAAAAAGAATATATAATAATGCTTCCTACAAACTTCATTCCTCTTTTTTGTAAATCATTACTTATCGCATCTGAAAGTTGTGAAGTTACTAAATTATTTTCATAATATATTTTATCTTTAGTAAAGGTGCATAAATACTTATAAAATGAACCATATTCATTTACTATACTTTTAAAAATCTTACTATTATTTATACTAGCAAGTATCTTATTTTTATTACGAATAATCCCTTTATCTAACAAAAGATTATTAACTTTATTTTCATCATAATTAATTATTTTATCAATATCAAAATTATCAAAGGCTACTTCAAAATTATCTATTTTATTTAAAATACATTCCCAAGATAGTCCTGCTTGAAAACTTTCTAAAATAAGCATTTTATATAAATATTCATCATTAGTATTTAATTTACCCCATATATTATCATGATAAAAAATATACTTTTTATTTTTTAAATTACACCATTTACATCTATTCATAAATTACAAAAAATAGCATAAAAATGCTATTTAACCTTTCCTATTTTTGAAAAAGGAAATAAAATTATTTTAGTTGTTCCCTCAATATATTTTTCTTTTATAGGTCCTAATACTCTTGAATCTTTTGAAACAATACGGTTATCTCCGAGTACAAAATACTCATCATCCCCTAAAGTAATTTCATCAAAATCTGAAGTTTCACCGCTTCCGAAGTTATCTTCATACTTTTTATCATTTATAAAAATTACTCCGTTGATACATTTAATTTTATCGTTAGGCTCACCTATAATTCTTTTTATAATTGCGGATCCTTCAACCTTTTTATCAATGACCACTATATCTTCTTGGTCAAAAGATTTATCAAGTTTATTTAAGTAAAGGATTTCGCCTTCTTTTAAAGTTGGCACCATACTTGTACCATTAACTCTTACAGGAGTGCCTATAAAAGTTCTTATAAGTATTACTACCACTATTATAATTACATAACTAAGTATTTCTTTAATTATTTTAAACATTTTATTCCTTTCATAAAAATAAAATTAAGGAAAGTATTAATTTCTTTCCTTAACTTTGTATTCTTTAGACATATTTTTAATAAAGTTAAGTTTTGCTCTTCTAACTTTACCTTTTCTAATAACTGTTATTTTATCAATTGTTGGTGCATTTACAGGGAAAATTCTTGTTACAGCAACTGTACCACTTTTTTTTCTAACAGAGAAAGTTTCTGAAACACTTCCACCTTTTTTAGCAACAACTAGTCCTTCAAAAGCTTGGATTCTTTCTTTTTTTCCTTCTTTTACCCAAACATCAACTCTAACAGTATCTCCAACACGGAATTCTGGAATGTCTTTACGAATATGTTTTTCATTAATTTTGTCTACTAAATTAGCCATCTTAATTCCTTCCTTTCTATATATTTTTATTACCTGTAATCATTAAATAATATTTTTTAAGCGGATTACATACCTTTTGGGCTAGAAGTATTATAGCATACTATTTTAAGACTTTCAAGCACCTAGTAGACAGTATTTTTTCTTTTTCGAGACACAAAGATAATAATTTCCTTAATTATGGACATACAAGGTGTTGCAATAATCATACCCACTATTCCAAAGAAGTATCCAAAAAGGAGTAAACCCACAATTATTGTAATTGGCGAAAGCTGCATTGCTTTACTCATAACAACTGGCTGAAGGACATAACTTTCCACAAGTTGAACTATTATTGCCACTACTAAAGTAGCAACTCCTACAAAAGGACTTTGAGTAAATCCGACAATAACCGCAGCAGCGCCACCAATATACGGTCCAATATAAGGAATTAAATCCGTAATACCACAGAAAAGTCCAAAAAGTACTGCGGCATTTAAACCTACAATTGCAAAGCCTATTGTATCACAAACAAATACCATAAAGGCAACAAGTAAAGTTCCATTAACAACTTTTCTTGCATTATAACCTATGTTATTTAAAAGTTTAACATAATCATCAGCACCTTTTTTCTTTAAGAACTTTTCAAATGAAAATGTAATATTATCAAAATCCATAAGCATATAAATCATTATAACAAGTGAAAGTGCAATAATACCAACCGCAGAAATAAGTGACTTAACTACATTTATTAAACTATTAGGTAGTTTTGTTGTAATTGAGACAATCATATTTTGACCAGATTCAATAATACTTTTCTTTAAAGCTCCAATATCTAGTCCACCTATATCAACCTTATCTAAGCTTTTTGATATTAAATTTGTAAAATTTGAAAAAACCGATGGAAGCATATTAATTAAATCATTTATTTGTTTATAAAGTACTGGCACAAAAATGTATATAAATAAAATTATAAATCCAGCAACTAAAATAAATATTAAAATAGCACTTAATGCCTTATTCATACCTTTATCTACTAACTTTTTCTGAAGTGGATAAAAAAGCCAAGTTAAAATGAATCCTATAAAAAGTGGTGAAATAACCTTAACTACTCCGCTTACAAGATTAAAAAGTTTAAGTTCTCTTATCGCGATTAAAATACCAAGAACAACAGCCACTATTAAGCAAACATAAAATACTCTAAGCATTTTTTTGGATAAAAAGATTATTTCGTTTAATCCATCTGTATCAATTTCTTTATTATTATTTCTTCTAAACATAAATACCTCTTCCTAATAATATTATATATATTTTACTATTTTTATTCAATATTACAGCAAACTATTTTTCATTTAAAATAAAATAACTAAAGACTTTATCCTTAGTTATCATTTTTCAATACTCTTTTTTCCTCTTTTTCTCTTACGATTTTTTCAATATAGACATAAATCATACGAAGATCTAAATAACTTACTTTACAAAGCACATCTAATATTTTTTGTATATCTTTTAAGGACATTGCGCTTTTCATCATATTTATAAGTTCTTCATCTTTTACATACTTTAAAAATATATTATAAAACTTATTCATCATTAGTCTATCTTCGATATTATTAATGAAAAAATCATCCAACAGTAAATTGTCATCTTTAGTTAAAACTTTAAATCTAAACTTCTTGTCATTTATTACATATAATTTTCCATTTAAAAAACTATCTGGTAATAAATTATTATGGATAATCATATTCATAAGCTGTTCATAAGTATACTCTTTAGTAAATGAATCAATCGTTTCAATATTAGAAAAATTTATATTACTTTTAAGTAAAATATTTATATCAATTGGCATAAACTCTTTTGGTCTTGCTTCAACAACCAAATAATAAACACTTTTATCCATACTACATCACTCCATTTTTTGGATAAGATAGTATTTTATCACGATATTTATTTTGTTGTCAATTAGATAGCCATAATTTCTCTTTTAAGTTTATTTTTTTTATTTTCAATTGTTACTCTTTCGGTAACAAAAATTAAAAATATTGCATTTAAAGTATAACTTCCTCCATAAGATAAAAATGGAAGCGGTACACCAGTAAGTGGTATCAGTGCAAGAAGTCCAAATAAATTTATAAATATATGTAATGTAAAATACCAAAATGTTCCATATGCTAAAATACTTGTTCTTAAATTATCACTTCTTTTAGCAATCTTGAATATTTTATACAAAATAACTCCATAAAGTAATATTGTAATTGCCCCAACAATTGAACCTAATTCCTCACAAATAATTGGAAATATCATATCAGTATGACTTTCTGGTAAGTATAAATATTTTTGAGAACTTTGGCCAAGACCTACACCAAAAAGGCCACCGTTTGATATAGCAATTAAAGCATTACAAACTTGATAACCACTTTCCTCTTGATATCGGGTACAAGGTGCTTTAAAATTAAGCCTTGAAAGTTTATTACTTGATAAAATATTACCACCTTTATATAAAAGTGCTAAAGTTAAAATAACAATTCCTATTACAAAAATCTTCATAATTTTTAAAATGTTTTTCTTAATCATTGGTACAGATAAAAAGGTTAAAATTGCAATTGCTCCAATAATCGCAGCACTTCCCCAGTCTGGTTGTAAAAGTGTAAGAAGCATATAAACTCCCGCTAAGAGTAAAGGTATAAAATATAATGATAAATTTTTTGTGTTTCTTTTCGATAAATTATTATAAAACACTGCCATAAATAGTATTAAAGCAGACTTTGCAAATTCACTTGGTTGAAGATTAAAAGGTCCTATTGCAATCCAACTTTGAGCATTTCCAGCAATTTTACCTTTAACAAGAACATACATAAGAAGTGCTAAGATTCCAAAAGAATATAAATATGCTAAAAATTTATATCTATTTGTTGGAAAAATAGTAACAAAAAAGCCAAAGACAAAACCTACCACTAAAACAATAAGTTGTCTTATAAAAAAATGATTAGGTGCAACATAATATCTAAGTATAGTTGATACACTTGAGGCAGAATAAATCATTACAAGACCAAAAATACACATAAGTGTAACTAAAAACAAAAGTAATTTATCTATTTTTCTTAAATCATCTTTCATATTATTATGATATCATTTTTTTTCTAATAAGTAAATTGTAAAAATTTTTAATATTTAATCACAAAATAAAAAATTATGTATATTTTATAATAGATACATAAAGGAGGTTATTAAAATGTATTACTACGGAAATAATGGCTATTACCCTGCTTATGGTCAAACTCAAACTCCTTGCTGTGGTGGCACATATGGTGGATATACAACTGGTTATGGAATGGGTGCCGCTATTTGGATAGTACTTTTTATACTACTTGTAATAATCATTGGAGCTTGGGGATTTGGTAATCAAGGCCCAAATAATTAAGGGAAAGGGAAACCTTTCTTTTTTTATTTGCGTTATTACCTTTTTTTTGATAAAATATACATTGCAAAGGGGATGCTATGATGAAAATACCTAATTTAAATATATTAGATGAAAAAAATAAAATATTAAGAACTGTTTCTAATGAGGTAGTCTTCCCTCTTTCAAGTGAAGATGAAAAATTAATATTTGATGCAATTAAATATTTAGAGTTATCACAAGATGATAAAATTGCAGAAAAATACGATTTAAGAGCTGGTATGGGGCTTGCTTTTGTTCAGCTTGGAATTCCAAAAAGAATATTTGTTATTGCCAATAAAAATGAAGACGACACTTTCGAAGAACATATTGTAATTAATCCGGTTATTAAATCTGCTTCCGAAGAACTTGTATATGTTGGTGAGGGCGAAGGCTGCTTATCTATAAATAGACCTACAACTGGTATAGTTCCAAGACATGCAAGAGTAAACGTTGAATATCAAGATATAAAAGGTAATAAACAAACTATCAGAGTTCGCGAAGATATTGCTGTTGCCTTTCAACATGAAATAGACCATTTAAATGGTATTCTATTCGTAGATAAAATTGATAAAAAAGATCCATTCAAAGGAAAAGATCAAATGCGTGAAATTTGATCTTTTTTTATTTAATATCCTTTATTTTTATAATAATCGTATAACTCTTTGAATCTATTAAAGTGAACTACCTCTCTTTGTCTTAAAAAAAGTAGTGGCCCAATAATATCTTCATCATTTGTTTGATTTATTAATCCTTCATAAGTTGCTCTTGCTTTTTCCTCGGCGGCCATATCTTCGGATATATTGGCAAGAACATCGCCAGTTACTGCAAAGTATGCACATGTAAATGGATTTCCTGTTGCATCAACTGGGAATATACCTACTCCATGTTCTGTATAATAACTTCCAAGTCCTGCTTTTTCAAGTTCATCAATTGTCGCATTTTTTGTAAGTTCATGTACCATCGTACATATCATTTCAACATGGCCAAGTTCCTCAGTAGCAATATCATTTAAAAGTGCCCTTCCCTTATCATCAGGCATTGTAAACTTTTGTGAAAAATATCTCATTGCAGCGCCAAGTTCACCATTAGGACCTCCAAATTGTGTAATTAAATATTTTGCCATCTTTAAATCTTTTTTAGTAATATTTATTGGATAAGCAAGTTTTTTATCATATTTAAACATATTTACCATCCTCACTTTCCCAAGGCCAAGCGCCATTTACCCATTTAAATGAATTATAATTATTTCCTTTGGTATAACATAAAGGACCATATTTTGATTCATATTCTTTAGAGTATTTTTCAAGTTTTTCACACCACATTTTATATTTTGCAAATAAATTTTCATCGTTTGGATTTAAATCAAGTGCTAAAACATAATCATTTATCGCAAAAGATGCCTCCATTACTTTAAATAAATCTTTATCCTTTTCGGTTTTAAGTTTTGGCATTAAATAAGTATAGTTTTTATAAGGCTTATATTCATTTGGAAACATGTTTCCCTTTAAGAAGCCTTCATCTTTTTCTTCATACTTTTTACTAAAATCTAAACCAGGAAAATTATAAAGCATATCATTATAGCCATTAAAATAGCTATCACTATCAAATAACATTTCTTTTCTCCCTTCATACATAAATTATGTAACTTAGGAAAAATGCATTAGTTTTTTAGCCTATAAAAAAGAAACCCAATGTTAAAAAGGTTTCCATTCATTTACAACCCTAAATAATTTATATCCCGCACCATCCGAGAGCGGTTAACATTTCGCGAATGGAATAATTTATATCCCGCACCATCCAAAAGCGGTTAACATTTTCTAAACATTTTCTCAAATGCAACTATATCTTACCATATTATTTATTTTTTTCAAATACTAAAACTTACTTTTTTAGACCTTTCATAACTTCTTGAAATATTGCTACAGCTTTTTTCTTTCTAAGTTCTTCGGTTATTTCTTTAACAATATAATTATCATTTATTACTTCATAAGTTCCAAATATAACATTTAACATTTTATACTGATTATAAGTATTATCTGTATAAAAAATATACTTGTAATCATCATCAACATATGTAAAAAGTAAAAAATATTTTTTACCATCAATTTCAATTATATCTTTCATTTTACTCCTTTAAAATTCAAAAAAAGTGAATTAAATCACTTTTATCTGTATAAACTTTTAACTTGCTCTTCAATTTGATCATTAACTGTTGTGCTATCAATTGTATGGGAATCTATTCCATAATCCTCTGCTTGATTACCATAAATTGTATAAAAATTATAATTTTCTCCAGAAGTAGCTATTGTTTGGCCATTTTCAACTGTATACCATAACAAAGTATTAGGATCATATTTATAGCCATCAGGAATAATTCTAACATTTTGGTGTTTAGTATGTTTTTCAACTTCATTAATGCTATGTTCTATAACTTTATCTCCGTAGATAAATGCAAATGGACACTTACTAGTTAAATGATTACTGTTTGAATGAGAATAAAGTGTTACCCCTAAAGTCATTGCTAATGTAGCCGCTATAACACCGAATGTTATTTCTTTTTCTGTTTTGTTATCAATTTTCATCTTATTTCCCCCTAACTGTTATGATTATAACATATTTTTTTATAACTGTCAAATTAGTGTAAAGTTATTTTTTCTTATAAGCCCTTATTACATCTTTAGAAATATCTTCAATAGAGCGAACTTTACCGTCTTCAAAACAATCAATTTGAATATAATTAAATAATTTTGCAAGTTCAAGGTAAGCTCTTTGACTTTTCTTTAAATATTCTTCATCTATTTCATTTTGGTCAAGGGCCTCTGGTCTATTTGCTCTAAGCGCTCTTGCACCCTCTACTGGCATATATAAAAATATTATTTTGTCTGCTTTAGGAAGACCTAAAAGATCAAATTCTAAAGTTGCGTTAAAATTATAAAGAGCTAGTCTTTTTTCTTCATCATCCTCTTTACCAGCTTGATGAGCCATATTTGAATATACATATCTATCAAGTATTACAGTGTAACCTTCATTTAATTTTTTTTGAATAATAGGAAGATTATAAAGTCTGTCTGCAGCATAATAAAGTGAAGATACCTTTGGATCAACATTTGGTGCACCCTCAGGGAAATAACCATCAGAAATATAACTTTTACCTAAAAATGGGCCTCCAACAATTTTACCTGTGGGACTATCATAATTTGGAAATGACATTGTAAATACCTTTGTATTATTTTCTTTTAAATACTCTACAAGTAGTTTTGTTTGAGTTTCTTTTCCAGAGCAATCTGTTCCTTCGATAACAATTAATTTACCTTTCATTTTTCCTCCTATATAAAATGTGTTTATATTCTAAATTATTTTCTTTATTTTCTCCAAGTAAAGTCTGTTCATAATTACTTTCATCAAACAAAGGAAAATATTTATCTGCAACTGCATTTGCATGAACTTTTGTTAAATAAATATTTTGTGCATAATTAATAAAATAATTATAAAGACTTTCACCACCTATTATAAAAACTTCTTCCTCGCTATTTAAATATTTTTCTAAAACTTTCTCAAAAGAATTTATAATAGTTATTCCATCAGTTTCTTTTAAAGAGTTAGATACAACGATATTTATTCTTTTAGGAAGTGGTTTACCAATTGACTCATAAGTTTTTCTTCCCATAATAACTGTTTTACCTAACGTAGTATTTCTAAAAAATTTTAAATCTCCAGGAATATTGAATATTAAATGATTATCAAGCCCTAATTCATTATTTTTACCAACTGCTGCGATTAATGATATCATATTTCACCTACTGTGCCAAAGGAAATGTAATTTCCCCATGATGTTTATAATTTCTTACTCTAACATTTGTTAAGTTTTTATCATCAATATCATCAAAAGACTTAATATTTTTATCAATTTCTAATATTGGAGCTGGATATTCTTCTCTAAGACCTTGTTTAATTTCTTCGCCTCTTTGAATTTGCTCTTTTATACCATCTATTTGATTTACATAAATATGAGCATCTTTAATAGTATAATTAAGAACTCCTGGTTTTAAACCTGTAATATGTGCAAGTAGATAAGCAAGTGTTGAATATTGTGTTACATTAAAAGGAAGTCCAAGTGGCACATCACAACTTCTTTGAACAACTGTACCATTTAAATGACCATCAGTTACATCCCACATTGACATAAACACGCAAGGTTTTAAAACGGCATCTTTTATATCTTCCTCTTGCCATAAATTAATTAGTATTCTTCGAGAGTCTGATATCGATGGATCTATTTTACTTGCATTTATTAAAGCAATTGTTCTATTTAAATAATCATTTTTATTTACTGTATAACCATAAGCATGACCTATTGTATGAGCATACTCTTTACCAAAATATCTAGCAAAGCGAAGTACTTTTCCCTCTTCTGTTGCTTTTTTTGTTGGGGATGCCATCATAGGTTTTGCATTTACTATTTTTTCACTTTCTTTATAAATGCCTTCTTCATCATAATACATTTTTTCTAATATGTCTTTACCATCACTGCCTATTTTTCCCGTATTAAAATAGACTGGTAAACTTACTGGAGCATTTTCTGGTTCTTTACCATTAGGATAATATATTCTATAAATACCATCTTCATCAATTTCCCATTCATCCCAAATATGAACACCTCTATCTTGAAGCCATCTTACATCATTAATACCTTTATATATCCATAAAAGTTCCTTTATTGCAGCTTTATAATATAGTTTTTTAGTGGTTAAAAATGGAAACTCTTTTTCTAAATCAAAAGAAAAATTATAATTAGGTATTTTAATTGTATTAATACCTGTTCTATTAATAACTTCTTTACCTTCCTCTAAAATAGTTTTACATAATTTTAAATATTCTTTATCCCAATTAGACATATTACCTCCTTAATACCATAATGGATATTTATCTGTTATTTTTTTAACTCTACCCTTAAGTTCATTTAAAACATTTTCATCATTATAATTTTTTAAGGCTTTTGATATTATTAAACCAATTTCTTTAAAATCATCAGTATTTAAGCCTCTTGTTGTAAGAGCGGCACTACCTAGTCTTATTCCACTTGTTATACCAGCTTTTTCAGTATCACCAGGAACCATATTTTTATTAACTGTTATATTTATTTTTTCTAAAATATCCTCAGCCATTTTACCAGTAACACCAATACTTTTAACATTTAAAAGAAACATATGATTATCAGTACCACCAGATACTATTTTAAAGCCTACTTCTTTTAAAGTATCACTTAATACCTTTGCATTATTTACAACATTTTGAGCATAAATTTTAAATTCATCACTCATTGCTTCATAAAAACATTGGCACTTTGCGGCGATTACATGTTCTAAAGGACCTCCTTGAATACCAGGGAAAATAGTTTTATTTACTTTTTTAATTATTTCTTCATCATTAGTAAGAATTATTCCACCTCTTGGTCCTCTTAAAGTTTTATGTGTTGTCGAAGTAACAACATCTGCATAAGGAAATGGTGATGGATGAACGCCTGCAGCAACAAGTCCAGCAATATGTGCCATGTCAACCATAAGGTAAGCTCCTACTTTATCAGCAATTTCTCTAAATCTTTTAAAATCAATTATTCTTGAGTATGCTGAAGCTCCCGCGATAATAAGTTTTGGTTTTTCTTTTAAAGCAATTTTTTCAATTTCATCATAATTAAGCATTTCTGTTTTTTCATCTAAATAATAAAATACTGCATTATAATCCATACCAGAAAAAGATGTTTTAAATCCATGTGATAAGTGTCCTCCATTATTTAAATCCATAGAAAGAATTTTATCTTTATATGAAAGTAAACTTCGAAGTACTGCCATATTTGCACTTGATCCAGAATGTGGTTGAACATTAGCATATTTAGAGTTAAATAATTTACAAGCATATTCTATAGCTTTACTTTCTATAATATCTATATATTCACAACCACCATAATATCTTTTACCAGGATATCCTTCAGCATATTTATTAGTTAAAATACTTCCTTGTAATTTTAAAATATCATTTGAAACATAGTTTTCTGAAGCAATTAGTTCTAAACATCTTTCTTGTCTTTCTCTTTCTTTTGCTAAAGCCTCAATAATTATTTTATCCATTAAATCATCCTTTCTTTTTATTTTTGCAATTCATATGCTTTTACTAAGTTTTCAATTATCATTGCAATTGTCATTGGTCCTACTCCTCCAGGATTTGGAGTTATATATAAACATTTATCTTTAACGCTTTCAAAGTCTATATCTCCAACAATTTTACCATCAATAACACTTATCCCAACATCTATTAAAATAGCATCATCTTTTATCATATCACTATTAATTAATTTAGGATGTCCCACTGCGCTAATTACAATATCAGCATTTTTTGTATATTTTTTTAAATTATTAGTTTGTGAATGACAAACACTTACCGTAGCATTATTATTAAGAAGTTCAAATATAAGAGGTTTACCAACAATATCTCCTCGGCCAATAATACATACATCTTTTGAGGCAATTTTTATATTATAATATTTAAGTAGTTTTATGATTCCTTTTGATGTACATGGGAAAATGCCATTTTCGTTGTGAACTAATTTATATAAATTATCTTTAGTAAATCCATCAATATCTTTAAGGGGATTAATCATTCCACTTACTTTTGCAAAATCTATTTGTTTAGGTACAGGACTCTGGAGAATAATACCAGTTATATCGGGAGCATCATTTAATTTTTCAATTAAATCAACAACTTCCTTTTCTTTAGTTTTTTCATCCATTTCATAAAGTAAAGTTTTTATTCCCACTCTTTCACAATATTTAATTTTATTTTTAATATAAATCTTACTAGGCTCATCATTTCCAATATAAATGATTGCTAAGGTTATCTTAATATTTTCCTCTTTAATTTTACTTTCATAAAAATCAAGTAATTCATTTCTAACTTTTTTTCCATCCAAAATCATTCGTATACCTCCATTAATTATTATAAATTATTTTTTTATTGTTTGGTAGTTTTTAGACACTAACTTTACATAAAAAATCACCATTATTCATAGTGATTTATATAATTATTTTTACATCAGTTACATCATCATAATTTTCTTTAATAAAAAGTAATAATTCAGTAAGATTTTCACAAAAAGAATCTATCAATTTTATTTTAGTATCTCCAGCAAAAATTATAATAGAAACATAACTCGTACTTTTAGAACAATTTACCTTAATCTTTTTTATATCTTCTCTTTTAAAAGAATACTCATTTCCTAATAAAGAATGATATTCAAGTGCATCCTTACTTAAGGAAAATCTAAAATATAAAGTAAATGTTTTAAATATATAATATAAAGTTAAAAATATACTAGCACCTATAAAACCAAAACCACTTAAACCATCAATTACGAGTTTTCCTTCAATTAAAGACCTTATAAAAATAAATCCTCCTCCATAAAAAACTATGTATAATATGGCAACAATAGCAAAACTGTTTTTATATGTTTTGTTAAAATAAACATCTACACATGGCAAATTTTCTTCACCAGGTAAGTAACCAAGTACACCCCATTTATTATTCTTATTTTTCACTAAACTATCTCCATATTAAATAAGCCATAAATCCTATAAATATCAAAAGTAAAACAGTACCATTAACCTTATCCTTCTTATTATTAATATCAGGAATGCCAACCATCATTGCACTTAAAAATCCGCCGATTAAACCTCCTATATGGCAAGCAACATCAATACCTGGAACTGCGAAACCAATAACCAAGTTAAGTACAATAACTGGAATTATTCTAGTTCTTAAAGCCTCAGATAAATACAGTCTAAAGTGAAATCCAAAATAAAGAAGTGATCCAAGTAAACCAAAAATTGCCCCACTTGCACCTATACTTATTCCATCATTAAATAACGCACTTAAAAGTCCTCCAGTAATCATACTTATAAAATAAATAATTAAAAATCTCTTTCTATCTAAATTATTTTCAACTTGACTACCTATTACATATAAACAATACATATTTGATAATAAATGAACTATACTTCCATGTAAAAATCCGTATGTTATTAATCTATATACTTGTCCAACTTTAAGTAGTTCAATATTATTTGCTCCAAGTAAAATATAATTAAATGTATTTTTACCCATTAATGTAACAACTATATGCATTATAATGCATAGTCCAATTATTATATAGGTCAATAATATTTTCTTCCTAGAAAATATTTTTTCATATTTCTTATTATCTGTTTCGGTTTTTTTATTTATATCGTTTGTGACATTTAAAATTAAATCTAATCCAGTTTTATTATCAAATAGCTCATTTTTAATACTTGGAAATATTTGATTAATTTCTTTATTTTTCTTTATATCTTCGATATTATTAATAAAAATATTATCTATGTTTTTTTCACTTTCTAATTTTACTCTATCAGCGACATTTAAATTTATATTCAAAGTATTAACTTTAAATGATAATGTTTTTTTCTTAATTTGTCTCATTATATTTTTAATTTTAAACTCATCATATTTATATTGTTCATCATTATGAATATAATTGCCATTAATTCTAATTATCCTATAAGGTCCATCAATATTTTCAAGCCATATTTCATCTTTAACACCTTGAACATAAATTGGTGCATATCCTTCTTTCGTAACAAAATAATGTACTAAACTCATTAGCATTTCATCTTGTTTTCTAACATTTACTTTATCCATTATTACTCCTTTACTACAAATTATCTATAAAATCCTTAAATTCCTTTGGAAGTTCACATTCAAAATGCAATTTTTTACCTGTTATTGGCTGAATAAAATCAATTTCTTTTGAATGCAAAAATTGTCCAAAATCACTTGTTTTTTTATTATTATAAACAGGATCATTATATACAGGATAACCCATATATGCCATATGAACTCTTATTTGATGAGTTCTTCCCGTTTCAAGATTGAGTTTTACTAAAGTATAATCTTTATATCTTTTTAAAACTTCAAAATGTGTAATTGCTTCTTTACCATTTTCACTAGCCACCATTCTATCAAATTTTGTATCATCTTTTTTTATTGGTACATCAATTGTTCCTTTGTTAAAGGGAACTACCCCACATAAAAGTGCATAATAAGTTCTTTTTACTTCATGTTTTTTGAACATTTCTGATAAAAGTTCATGGGCATTATTATTCTTTGCGACTACCATAAGTCCTGATGTATCTTTATCAAGTCTGTGAACAATTCCCGGTCTAACATCATCAACACTGCTTAAATTATTAGTGTAATTTAAAAGGCCATTTACTAAAGTATTATCATAATTACCTGCACCAGGATGAACCACAAGTCCACTCGGTTTATTAATAATCATTAAATCATTATCTTCATAAACAATGTTAATATCCATTTTCATAGGCTTAATATTACTATTTTTTTTTAATGTATCATTAATTTCGATTTCATCATTCAAACATACTTTATAACTTGCTTTTACAGCTTTTTTTCCTACTAAAATACACTTATCATTAATTAACTTTTCTATATAACTTCTTGAATAATCTGTATTTTCACTTAAGTACTTATCAATTCTTATATTATTTTCATTTACTACTATTTTCATTATCTTCCCCTAAATAAATACTATATAAAAGTATTAATACTCCTACGCATATAAAACTATCTGCTAAATTAAATATAGGATAATTATAATTAAAGATATAAAAGTCTATAAAATCAATTACATATCCATGAATAATTCTATCAATTAAATTACCAAAAAGTCCTCCGAATATTAAAGAAAAAGCTATTGTATTTCTTTTATTTTCTTTAAACTTTTTCATATAAAAATATAAAAAAATCATAATTAAAACACTAAAAGCAATTATTAACCATCTTTTACCAGTTAACATGCTAAAGCTAACACCATCATTATATACTTTTGTAATATATAAAAACTTATCAAAAATACTTATGCTTTTTCCTAAAGCCAACACTTTATCAAGGATAATCTTACTTGCTTGGTCAATTAACAAAAACATAATACTAAAAATTAATATTTTCTTTCTCATATTAATTATTATAAACAATTTTTTAAACTTTAACAAGTATTACATCTTTACCAACCTTAACTATATCTTCATATGTAAAGGATACTTCATTATTAATAAGTGGTTTTTTAAATATTTTTTTACTTTCTGCCACAAAAGAAATAATTTTTCCATCACCATTAATTTGAGCATCAACAATATGGCCATAATTAAGGCCAGTTTCAATTGATATAATTTCTTTTTCTTGTAAATCTGATAAAAAAATATTATTCATAATAATTAATATGTTAAAAATATTAATTACATGCCAGCAAATCTATTATTCAAAAGCATTACACTTAAAATAATAAATAAGTAAAATAATATTACTACTCCATAATTTTCAATCAATCTTTTTAACATACTACTACCTCGTTTCAATATTAGTTTATTACAAATATTTGTTTGTGTCAATAGAAAATTTAAACATTTGTTTGACATTTTACATTTGATATTGTAAAATAATATTATAGATGGAGGAAAGATATGGAAAAATTAACTAATAAGCAAATAATAATACTAGATTATATCAAAAAATATGTTGCCAAAAATGGATATAGTCCAACAATAAGAGAAATATGTGAGGGAGTGCACTTATCAAGCCCTGCAACAGTTTTCGTTCATATTAAGAATCTTGAAACAAAGGGTTATATTACCTCAACTAACAATAAATTTAGAACAATATCATTACTCGTAGAAAATGAATATGATGAAAAAAATGAAGATGTAGTTAAAGTACCATTGCTTGGAAAAGTAACTGCTGGCTCCCCTATTACAGCAATTGAAACACCAAATGAATTTTTTGATTTACCATCAAGTATAGTACCTAAAAATGAAGAAGTTTTTACACTACATGTCTCAGGAGAAAGTATGATTAATGCTGGCATATATGATGATGACTATGTAATAATAAAAAGATGTAATAGTGCTCACAATGGTGAAATCGTTGTAGCAATGACGATGGAAAATGAAGTAACGCTTAAAAGATTTTATAAAGAAAATGGTCACATAAGACTTCAACCAGAAAATGATACAATGGCACCTATTATACTTCCCGACTGTAAAATACTTGGAATTGCAATTGGGCTTTATAGAAAATTATAATTAATATAAAAAGGAAAAGAAGACCCAGATAAAACAATAATTGTAAGAACAAAAACTTACAATTTTTTTAACTTACCGTGTAAACATCATTGTATGTTCCACTGCCCGATAACTTGACTTTAGAAGATAAGCTAATGACAGGTCTAACGCCATATGCATAAGTAACATAATCGAAGCCCAAATTACCTGAGGAATATACATTGAACTCATAAGCACGTCTCGTATTAATATAGAAATAATAAGGCGACCCCGACCAATATACCTGGTTTGTATACAAATAATATGAACTGTTGCTTGTCCCATATACTCCCCCTGCCATTGATAATTCGTCTGCTGTTATTAAGCCTACTGGGTATGTTAATGTTGCATTTCCATTGCTTGTATTTACTGTGAATTTATCACTTGCTGTAGTACAAGTTAATTTTGGTTTTTTATTTTTTACTAATCTTGCATATGCTCCGTAGTAATATGTTGTGCTTGTAGACATAATTCCACTTATTTCTCCCGGTGTACCACTACTACTATTTGTGGCACTCCTATCATTACAAAATATTTGGTCTGCTACTAAATTATTATTTTTTAATGTTGTTCCTGCATACCAGTTTTCTAATGTTGTTTTTACCCCACTTGGTGTACTATTACCATGTTGTACACTTGCTTTATACATATAGCCTACATACGTCGGATCATTATAACTACTATTAAAAGAATAAGTTGTTGCATTTATTTGTGTTCCTGTTCCTGTCATTACTGTCGCTGTACTACTTTTTGGAGCCGTTGTTCCACTATATATCATTCTTATGCTTCCATCGCCATTAATTCTGATTATTCTCCAGTATATATCTTTATTGCCTTCTTTTCCAAATTTTACCCAGTTATTATTTACTGCTCCCCTAAAATAATATGATGTTCCTAAATCATCCTTCGCTACATACATTCCTTCTTTTGTTGTGGCAACTACACTAAAATCTGGTGTACCTTTTGCTTTAATGTAACTAATTGCACCATCTACTGTTGTTGCACCACCCCCATTATTTATAAGTATAGTTTGATAGCCTTTCTTTTCTAAATCTATTGCATCTGATACGGTTTTATTATCACTACTATCTTTTACCCATAAATAATAAGTTCCTTCAGTAGTTACCTCTGTACTTAAGTTATAAGATGTTCCACTTATTGAGGTCCAACTTGTTGGTTCAGTGCTGTTACTTGTACTAAAACCATAACCAGATAACTCTATATTGTCAGTAAGTGTTGCGGTTACTGTTGTATCATTAACTACTAAGTTAGATATAACTGGTTTCTCTGTGTCTACTATTTTATCAAAATATAGTGAACATCTATCGCTACCTAAAAAACTAAATCCTATTTGTCCTGTAGAATTATTATAACTTACTACTTTACCTCCATTTTCACATATTGTTTTTTCCTCATTTAAAACATAATTACCTTTAGGAATACTATCAGAACCTACATACTCACCTGATTCATTTTTTATCATAATTGCTAAATTATTTTGTCTATGCCTTTTTTCTTTGTTATCCATTTTTTTATTTTTTAAAGTAATATTTAATATCCCAACACTTAAAATAATTAATACGAACAACACGATTTTTATTTTACCCTTCATAATAACCTCTTTTCCGCATAAATCCTAAGATTATTTTTCTTAAAGTATAAAGATATA
>CAKONK010000007.1 GCA_934097085.1 uncultured Bacilli bacterium | reverse complement strand
ATTTGGGATAATAATAATTATAGACCCAGTTATGCTTTAAATTATAAAAACCCAATTGAATATAGAACTCAATTGGGATTTCAATAATACTTTTTTAGTGTCTACTTTTTATTGACAACTTCAATATTAATCTTACCTCTTTTTATTTTAGTCATTTTTTTATATAATTATAGTATTATTAAATGGAGGATTTATGGATAATAAGAAAGAATATATAAATAATGAAATTGATACTAAAAAAAGGGAAAAATATTTATTAAAAGTATTTAAGAAGATATCAATCTATGGTTTAGTTATAACATCTATTATACTTGTAGGTAATGGAGTTGATCATTTAATTGAATCTTATTGTTTAATAGGAGCGGATGGTCTTTTTATTATAACAAGTGCATGTAGTTCATATATGCTTAGTAATACTGAAAAAAAACTTAATGAATTATATGAAAAGAAAATCGAATTAGAGAGTGAAAATAATAATAAAATTGAAACTAATGAAAAAATGAACAAAAATGATATATCATATAATTATGATGAAGATTATAACTTAAATAATGACTTAGGCTTTTCTCGTCGAAGAAGATTAAAATAAAATTAGTCCTTGGCAAAATCACTATACAATGATTTAATTATAGTGAAAGGATTAATATGTTTAATAAGGTTAAAAGTGTAACAGTGCTTGATAATTATAATTTGTTAATAGGATTTGCATGTGGAAAAAATAAAATATATGATTTAAAACCATTATTTGAAAAATATGATAATTTTTGTTTATTAAAGGATATAAGTGTTTTGAAAACTGCTAAAGTTGATATCGGAGGCTATGGCGTAATTTGGGGTGATGATTTAGATTTATCTTGTAATGAATTATGGGATAATGGTAAAGATTATAAAACAGCTTTTGATAATCTTATGTCTTTTAAAGAGGCAACTTATTTATGGGGATTAAATGAAAGTACCTTGAGAAAAGCAATTGTTTATGGAAAATTAATAAATAATGTTGATGTTTGTAAATTTGGTAAACAATGGATTATAACTATGGAAGCAATGAAAAGAGAGTATGGAGAACCTAAATTCAAAAGAGATTAGTTCTCTTTTTATATTGACACTCATTTTACTGTAAAATAATAATATAATTTTTATAGGTAAATATGCTAAATAAATAAAATGTAATGTAAACTTTTAATGATTATATTTATTTTATATAAATAGTTTGTTATAATTAAGATACCTAGTTGATAGTTTATAGCGTATAAAACCGACTAAAGATAGAAATAAGGGAATCTAATTAGGTTATGGTGTAGAATGCTTATTCATTAAGTACATAAGAATCCTAAAATAACTTATGTGATGCCCACCTGCGAAGAGCGCGGGATTTTATCTAGCATAGACTAATCTTACTGGGTTTTTTAATAGGAGTATGTATGAAAGAAAGATTAATAAATTTGTTTGGAGAAAATAATTTAGAAAAGATTAAAAATGCTCACATCCTTTTAGTGGGAATTGGTGGAGTAGGTTCTTTTTGTTTTGAAACATTAATTAGATGTGGAGTTGAAAATATTACAGTTATTGATTTTGATACTTATGAAGAAAGTAATTTAAATAGACAATTGTATGCAACAATTGACTCACTTGGTAAAAAGAAAATAGATACTGCTTTAGCAAGAGCAAAAAGTATAAATAAAAATGTTAATATTAATGTACTTGATACTTTTTTGGATTTTAATTCAGATTTTGATTTTTCTTCATATGATTATATAATTGATGCTTGTGATAGTGTTCCGGCAAAAGCGAACCTTATAATAAATGCTAAAAAATATAATAAGAAAATTATTGTTTCTTTAGGAATAGGTAATAGAGTTTGCCCTGAATTAGTATGTAAAAGTACTTTAAAAGAAAGTTTATCTGATCCACTTGGTAAAAAACTTAATCATTATTTAATTAAAAATTGTGATTTTTTAGATAATGTTAATGTAATATGTTCTAAAGAAAAACCAATTAAAAGTCAACCAATTTCATCATATGTTTGTACAACTTCAGTAGCAGGAATATATTTATCAGACTATGTAATAAAGGATATTATTAATGGATAAGATAGAAAATATAAAAAATCCTGACTTTTTAAAAGATTTAAATAATGATGAACTAGCTACTTTAGGAGCGGATATTCGGGAGTTTATTTTAGAAAATGTTTCTAATACAGGGGGACATTTATCTTCGAATTTAGGAATTACAGATTTAACTATTGCAATGCTTAAAGTATTTGATGTAAGTAAAGATAAAATAATTTTCGATGTTGGTCATCAAACATATCCATATAAAATATTAACTGGTAGAGCAAAAGATTTTAAAAACTTAAGAAAATATAATGGCCTTGAGGGTTTTCAAAAGAAAAGTGAAAGTAAATATGATGTCTATGAAGCAGGTCATAGTTCTACTTCTTTATCGGCTGGCCTTGGTTTTGCTTTAGCAAGAGATTTAGACAAAAAGAATTATAATGTTGTATGTGTTATTGGCGATGGTTCTATTTCTAATGGTCTTTCCTTTGAGGCACTTAATCATATAGGAAGTTTAAATACAAGGCTTATCATAATTTTAAATGATAATGAAATGAGCATTTCTAAAAATGTTGGTGCTGTTCATAATTTTTTAGATTCTGTAAGAGCGGGTAAAGGATATAATGATGTTAAGAAAAACACTAAAAGTTTTTTAAATAAAACAAAGTTTGGTAAAGTTTGTGCTAATGTCTTAAATAGTATTAAAGATAATTTTAAAATGTTATATGTTAAAAAGGGCAGTTTATTTACTTCTTTAGGTTTTGAGTATTTTGGGCCAATAGATGGTGAAGACTTTAATGAAATGGTTAAGTATTTGCAAATGGTTAAAAATATTAATAAGCCTGTTTTACTTCATGTTATAACTAAAAAAGGTTTTGGTTATGAACCAGCAGAAAATGATGAAACTGGTTCATTTCACGGAGTAGGACCCTTTAATATAAAGGATGGAAAGCCTAAAGAAATATCAAATTTACCATCATATAGTGAAATAATGAGTTCATATGTATTAAATTATGCTAAAAAAGATAAAGATATAATTGTTATTACGCCTGCGATGGAAAAGGGATGTAAACTAAGTATTATAAAAGAAAAACTTCCTCAACAGTTTATTGATGTTGGTATTAATGAAGAACATGCTTTAGTACTTGCTTCTTCTCTTGCGGAAAATGGTAAAAAACCAATATGCTTTATTTATTCAAGTTTTCTTCAGCGTGGTTATGATGAAATTGTCCATGATATTGCTAGAATGAATGAACATGTAATTATGTGTATTGATAGAGCGGGTTTTGTATCTTCAGATGGTGAAACTCATCAAGGGTTATTTGATGTACCAATGCTACTTCCTATTCCTAATATGGTTATATCTATGCCATCTAGTCCTAAAGAAGCTGATAATCTTTTAGAACTTGCATTAAAAACTGATAAACCTTTTGTTATAAGATATCCAAAAATAAATTTAAAATATGATTTTCAAAAGAAAGAAGATATTGTTTTAGGCTCTTGGAGTGTACTAGCATCCGGAGAAGATGGAGTAATTATTACTTATGGTGATTTTGTTAGTAGAACACAAAATATTTGTGAAAAACTTTCTAAAGATAATATTAATCTTACAATTATTAATGCTAGATTTTTAAAACCAATAGATGAAAAAATGCTTACTAAAATACTAAAATATTACAAAAAAGTGTTTATTTATGAAGAAAGTATGGAAGGATGTAGTTTAGATAGTGTAGTTCTTTCATTTGCAAGTAAAATAAATAGTAAGAATGATTTTTACATATATAATATTCCAAATAAATTTATGTTTACTGCTACAAGAGAGGAACTAATTAAATTAAATAATTTAGATGAAGAAACAATTTATAATAAAATCAAAAAAGAATATAAAAATTAATAAAAATGTACGAAAATAACAATTTTTGTTTAAATTTTAATATTTTTGTGGTATATTAAATGTGCATATTAAGTTATGCAGTTAACTATTTACATATAATATTATGTAAAAGTTATTAAAAAAGCTAGTGATTCCCACTATAAGAGGAACTTAAAAAAGAAACTAGAGAGCTTACTCTAGTTTTATTTTTTGTTTATTAGAAATTCACTTAATTTTTCAGGTCTTTCTTTATAATCAACAATATCATTAATAAGTGATATAAGTTCAATATTTATATTTTTCTTTTTTAAAAGAAGCATAACAGTTTTTAATGTATAATAACCTTCGACAGTATGGGTATTTAAAAATTCATCAATTTTAACTTTATCTTTAGTACTGCCAATTACATAACCAAATGAATAGTTACGACTTTTTGTACTCATACATGTCATTAATAAATCACCAACTCCAGCAAAAGAGAGTATAGTTTTAGGTTTTCCACCCATAAAGTAAATTAGCTCTTTTATATCGTGAAGTGATTCATTTATTAAAAATGCTCTTGTACTTTCTGAGTAACCTAAACCTCCCAAAATACCTGAGGCAATAGCTATTATATTTTTTACTGCACCACATATTTGTACTCCAATTAAATCTTTTGAAATTCTAAGTTTTACTGTGTCACAAGATAGTGCCTTGATTACTAAATTTTGACTTTTTCGATTAGTACCGGCGATTGCTAAAGCAACAGGTTCTTTGGCAAGCATATCCACGGCAAAAGTAGGGCCTGATATAACTGTAACATTTTTAGCATTTAAAATAAACTTAATTACATTTGAAAGTAAATGACAAGTTTTTTCCTCAATACCTTTACTAGCAATACATATTACCATATTTTTTTCAAAGTATGGAAGAATCATACTTGCTACTTCATTTGTATATTTTGATGCACATGTAAAAAATACTATTTTTGCACCATTCATTACATCTTGAACATTTGAGGTTACCTCAATATTATCTGAAAGATCATAACTAGAATTTATACTTTTTAAATTATGAGTAGTTTGATACTCTTTTTCTTTATCTTTATTTTCAGTCCACATTACAACTTTGTGACCATTACCTGCTAGTTTACTTGCTATGGCAAGACCATAAGCTCCAGTTCCAAGCATTGCTATTTTCATTTTTTACCAGTCCTTTCATAATAGACTTTATTTAGTCCATTTTCTATATTATTATCTTGGGGAATATAATACTTACTTCCTATATATTCTTTAGGCATATAATTTTGTTTAACATAATGATTTTTATAATTATGAGGATATAAATATGTACTTGAATTTGTCTTAATATTATCAGGTATTTTTGTAGCACCTTTTTCATTTAAATCACTAATTGCTTTATTTATTGCTAGATATGTGCTATTACTTTTTGGTGACATAGCCATTTCTGTTACAATAGTTCCTAAAATGATATTGCATTCAGGAAAACCAACTCTTTCAGCAGCATTAATAGCACTATCAAGTCTAGGTCCAATACCAGGATTTGCAAGGCCAATATCTTCATAAGCAATTACGGATAGTCTTCGTTCAATTGAGTCTAAATCACCAGCATAAAGTAGTCTTGCAAGATAGTGTAAAGAGGCATCAACATCACTTCCTCGAATACTTTTTTGAAGGGCACTTAAAGCATCATAATGTCCATCATCACTTTCATCAATAAAAACATTTGCTTTAGGAATAATTTCCTTTATTTTATCTACGGTAATATCTTTTTTAAAGGCATAATAGGCTACTTCCAAAATATTGTAAGCACATCTAACATCACCACCACTTGCACCCGCAATGTACATTAGTGCATCATCGGAAATATCAATATCAGGAAGATATGATAGAGCTTTTTCTAATCCTTTTTTAATGTCCACTTTAGAAAGAGCTTTAAGTTCAAAAATAGTGCATCTACTTCTTATTGCAGGATTTACCTTTATAAATGGATTTGATGTAGTAAGACCAATTAAAATAACTGTTCCATTTTCAAGATAAGGAAGAAGTATATCTTGCTTATCTTTATTCATACGATGGATTTCATCAATAATAATTATTTTTTCGCCAGAAAGTCTTGCATCATTTATTGCTCTTAAAAAGTCATCTTTATTATTTTGAGTTGCATTTAAAAACTCATATGGCATGTCCATTTCATTTGCAATAACTTTTGCAAGGGTAGTTTTGCCAATTCCTGGTGTTCCATATAAAATAAGAGAGAACATTTTTTTATTTTCAATTAAATTTCTAAGTACCTTTCCTTTACCTATTAAATGCTCTTGTCCAAGAACATCATCAAGAGTTTTTGGTCTAATACTATTTGCTAATATATTCATAAGTCATCATATCTATTATACCATCATATACTTAATTTGACTATTTATTTATTATGTGGTATCATAGTTTTCACAAAAAAGGGGGAATAAACATGAAAAACTTGGAATTAAGAGAAAAATATTTTCATAACCTAAAAAATGCACTTATTTATCCACTTAAAAATAGTGATGGAATGTTAAATCTTGCCTCAATGCAAAGAGTATTTATGAAGGGCAATCTATTAATCCTTGTAAAAGGAGATAATAAAATTAGTGTGATGAATAGTGAGACTAGTGAATTTGACTATTATATCTTTAATGATGAAAGTTCAATTGTTAAATATGTAACAACTACTTTTTTTGATGGACAAGTTTTAATTACCTTTTCCTTAGTAGATGATGTAAATGGAAATTTAGTAATTAAATCTGGTGGCGCTATTATGGAAATAAATGATATAGAAACAATAAATCAAGTTGAAAAGGTTATTACAAATAATTTGATTAATACAATTATTAACATTCAAAAAACTGGCTATGCAAATATTTTAAGTGTTACCTCAGTAGACAATGCTATTACACAAGAAAATACTTTACTTGAAGATTTAAAATATAAAAGTGCTGAAGTTCTTGATAAGTTAAATAATGATTTAGCAAGAAAAAGAAAGTTGTAATTATGGAGTTTTTAGGTGTTCCAGATTGTAATTTATCTAGAATAGATTACAAAATAGGAATTGAAGTTTTTACCGCTTTAGAGGAATGTTTTCAAAGATATCCAATTTTAAAAAATGTTATAAATTGTATTGGAGATTATCCATTTGTACTTGAAAAAAGAAATATTATGGCAATGCAAGCATTTAATCAAAAAAAAGTTCATTATGATTTAAAAGCTTTATATAAAACATCATCATTTTGTGCTTCATATCTTACATTTGAAGGAACAAAATATTATGAAAAATTAAATAATTTAATGTATTATAATAGATTACTTTTTTCTGGTATATGTATAAATGAAAAAGATTCATATGATGATCTAAGATATATGCTTAGACAGTATAAAAATAAAAATATGACTTATTGTACAAATATTAAATCTTGTGTTTATCATGAAGTAGGACATATTTTATCGAGAATGCTTGGTATTGAAAAAAGTGTTGTTACACTAGCAAAAATAAATGAACTTATGGAAATTGATGAAGATTATCCAAAATATACAATGACCTCAGTTAGTGAGTTTGTAGCAGACTCTTTTGCTAAATATATGATTGATAAAAACTATAATGAAGCAGTTAATACAATTGGTACAACTATTGATTTATTCTATCGTTATTTTGAAAAGGCCTGCAAAGATTTTTATAGCCAGGATTTATATAAAGAAAAAGTATTAAAAATAGAAAGGTAGTATATGGAAAATTTAATTGAACTAAAAAAAGTAGCTAAAGAAGTTTATGAAAAGTATATTTTATTATTTGAGTGTTTGAAAAATAATGATAGAAATATGGTTAATGTCTTAATAAGCTCGATTAAATCTTCAATCGAAGAGGAAAAAGACATCCTTTCTTCACTTGATTATGAAACACTTTATAATTTATTTGTTTTTGCAAATCAAAATTTAGATGAAGATAATAAAGGCTATATTTATAAACTATATTTTTTTATAATAAATTATTGTGATGAAAAATTCATAAGGCTCATAAGTAATGATGATATTTTAGAGGTCCGTAAAAATTCATATGCATATTCATTTAAAAAGATGTTCGAAGTTATTGAAAATGACACTTTAGCCTTAAAAGAGATTGATAAGGCATTTTATGAAAAGGTTAGAAAATTTCTCCATTTAACTTTATTTTCTGATGTTATGTTATTTCCAAAACTCGAAGAACTGCTTTTAAATGCTAATTTTAATTTTAACAATATAGTTATCGAAGACCACGAAAGTGAAAATAATAAAAAAGAATGTATGAATGTAATTTTGTATGCTGAAACATTAAATGATAAAGCAATGACTGCGGATAATGTAGTAGATCTTTTAAAAAGAAAGTATTTGTTTGAATATTTAGTGAAAAATCTTTCCAAGGAAGATTACTTTGATATTAAAAACTATTTATTTAGCATAAAACAAGAAAATAATTTAATTATTGAATTTAAAAAAGTTATAGAGGAAAGAGGTAAGGCCTATGGAAGATAAAAATATCAGTCCAAATGTTTCTAATGCTCTAAATGAACTAAAAAAATTAGCGAAAGAAAAATATGAATTGTATATACTTTTTATTAATTCTTATGAACGAAATGATAAAGAAAGTATATATAATATCTCTTTAAAAATTAGTGAGTGTATTTCCAAAAAAGATAGTGTCTTTGCAACTTTAGATGAAGATTCATTAAAAGAATTACATGATTTTGCTGATGAAAACGAAGCAAATGTTATTCAACCAATTTATATTAGTTATTTATATGAAGATATAATTTGCTATTATGAAGGCCTTTTTTGGAATGAAGAAGAATTGGATGAAGAAGAATTGGATGAAGAAGAATTGGATGAAGAAGATTCAGATTATGATTATACAGATGAAGATATGGATGATAACGAAGATTTAATAGATGATTATGATTCATCATATATAATGGCAAATTCTCTTGCTTATGCTTATAAAAATTTATTTGCTATTTTATTAAATGATAATTTAGGATTAAAAAGAGTTAATAAAACATTTTTTGATAATATGAAGCAAGAACTTGCTAAAGCATTTTTTGTAGATGTTTCCAATATTCCAGAATTTGAAAGTTTACTACTCAAAGCAAATTTGGATTTTGAAAATATTGAATATTATCCTTTTGTAAGTGAAGAAATCAAAGATATGTCATTATATGAAATTGATCTTACTGGAAATTATACAATGGATGCTAGAAATACTTTAAATATTTTAAAAAATAAATTTTCATTTGAATATCTAGTTAGTAGTCTAGATTATGAAGACTTTTTAGAGATAAAAGATTATTTATATTCAATAAAACAAGACAATTTTACGATTTCTGAATTTAAAAAAATTGTTGAGGAAAGAGGTAAAAGTTATGGAAGATAAAGATAGTAATGATAAAAGTAATTGCTAAGAAAGGGAGTAGAAAAAAGTGACAGGGTATAATTATTTAAAAGATATTATAAATAAAATTATTAAAATGTATGATCTTTTATTAAATACTTTATTCGAAGAAAATGAAGATGAACTTATAAATTTGACTTCGAAAATTAAATTGTTATATCTTAAAGCAAAAAAAATAATGAGCTTTTTTGATAAAAAACAGTTAGATACACTATATTTTAATGCTCAAGGAAATATTTTAGAATTGAATTTAACTGATGAGGATAAAAAACTATATTATTTTGTAATAAATTATTATGAAAGAAGATTTAATCAAAAGTCTGAAAATGCTCTTGATAATAATGCTTTAATATATGCTTATAAAAATATGTATGATATTTTGATTGAAGATACTCTATTTATTAGAAGTATTGATAGTGATGCATATGATGATGTAAAAAAATGTTATTATAGACAATTGTATGAAGAATTACTTACAAATTTTAACTTAGAGGCCATCTTGATAAATTCTAATTTTAATATTGCTAAATTAAAATTGCAAGATTTAGGCGATGAAGTAAATGTTCAAAAAGAAAGTTATTGGCAAATAAAATCACTAATAAATCAATTTGAACTTAAAGATGTAAATGATAGTTCATTTGATAGTTTAATTACTCTTTTGAAAAGGAAACTAATATTCAATTTTTATTTAAATTTGATTGATAAAACAAATATAGAAAATTTAATTAATTTTTTAAATTATAAAAATGATGGAAGTAATAAAACACTTAGTATTTATGATACATTATTAAAAGGAAAAGGAAGGTAGTGATATATATAACAGTATGGGAATGTATAATCAACAATCATATCAAGGTGAACTTATGGAAGATATTAAATTTTATTCAAAAGAAAGGATGATGGTAAAATGTTAAAAGATTATTTAAAAAGAAAAAAATATTTAAATCAAAAGTTAGCTGAAGGAGAGTTATTATTAAATAGTTCTGATATTATTGAAGAATATGTAACATTACTTAATGCACTTGAGGTTAATAACCAAAAAGAAATTGCAAAATCGTTAAAGAGTATTGCATCGATGATTAAGTATGAAGATGATTTAATGGACTTTTTAGGCAATATTATTCCTAATTGTGATGCAAAGGTTACCGAAGAATTATATTATAATAGACTAGATTTTAAAATAGCATATAATTATAATTTAGCTACTGGGTCAAAAGATTTGTTAGTTCACAGTTTTTTTGTTAAAACATTAAAAGATTTATATGAAGTAATTTTAAATGATCCAAGCAAAGAAGAAAATCCTACTTATTATAATGAACTTCTTAAAGAATATAAAAGGTTTGTAATTGAATATATGATGTGCAATCCAGAATTTGAAAAAAATATGATTAAAAATAATTTAGATATTACAAAAATTTCATGTGAAGTTTCAGAAATTGACAGTAAACTAGCTCTGGCCATCATATCAAAACATTCAATTAAGGTTTGGAAAAATTATGAATTTGCTGGTAAAGTAGTATTTAACCTTATGAAATCATTTAATCAAAAATTATTTGAAAACGTATATCCATATTTAAGTGATGAAACAAAAGCCACTTTAGAAAATGGTAATTCTTATGGTAGAAAATAGTTTTGATTTAAAGGGTATTGATTATAAAATAGCTAGGGAAGTTGTAAACGCTTTTGAAATATTATTTGAAAAATATCCAAGACTTGAAAATAAAATAAATTATGTTTCAAGTTTTCAAAATGTTTATGATGAAATTGAAAGGGTTTGTAAATGTTTATTAAATGTATATTGTAAAGCAAAAATTATTGATGTTCTAAATAAATTAAATAAAACATTTGCTTTTTCATACAATATGCCAAATGAAAATGATTTAAATCCATACTTTTATTATAATTATCCTTCGCAAGTGAAAGTTATAGTAAGGAAACCAGTTTTTCAAGCTATTGCAATTAATGAGTCATGGTCTTATGAAACTTTTTATTATAAATTAACTCAAAACCATGCACTTAATAGAACATATCCTATTGATATAAAGGGAATTATTTACCATGAAATAGGGCATATTTTTTCAAATATATTTTATTTACTAGATGATAAATACTTTATGAATAAGGTTTTTATGCTGATGAACAGGCGTGATATAAATTACTCATTGTATTCATTAAGAAATCCTGATGAGTTTATTGCTGAACATTTTGCACTTTACATGATAGGCAATAATAATGAAGCTTCAAAATTTATTGGTGAATATATAACAAAACTTTATAATTTTTATGAAAATACCACAGTTTTTGATTATGATGATAAATATCAAACACTTGTAAGAAAAATTATAGTATAAATTACTATATTTTTTTATTGATTTCATTTAACTTTTCTTCGATTATTTTAATTGCCTTTAAAAGATAATCTATTTCATATTGCTGATTTAAATTACTTTTGCCATTATCATATGGACTTCCTCCCATTTTAGCTTTTCTAGAATTTATATTAATATTATGACCTTCAATTCTTTGCTCTATTAATTGTTGTTGAGATGCAAATGTAAGTAAATATTGGCCAAATAAAATTATCCAGTTACCAATAGAATTGAGTTCATAATCATCAAAATCTCCGACAACAATAGCACCCGCTATTGCAGCTACCATTGAAAATAAATTTGGATCATAGTTTGGAGGAAAATTTCTAATCATTATATTAAAATTTTATGATAAATAAAAGAAATTAGGCTATTTAACTTGTTAATTTAAACTTTTTACATATTTTATTATAGAAAGGATGGGTTTTAAATGTATCCATATAAAAAAATAAATCCAACATATATTGGTTCTGATAGACAATTTTTTGTACCATTTTTACTCGGAGGCCTTGCCGGAGGAGCAGCAGTTGGACTTACTAGACCTAGACCAATTATAAATGCCGCACCAAATATGGGATTTAATCCATATTATCCATCAGGAAATTATTCTTATTCATACTACACTCCTAAGTTTCCTTACTAATTAAAGAAAATATAATTCCTAAAAAGATAAAGTAAAAAAGTAGGCTACTTCCACCATAAGAAAGAAAAGGAAGTGTTATACCAATAATTGGAAAAGTGCCAAGGTTCATAGAAACATTAATTACAATATTAATAAAAAACATAATGATAAAGCTAATTATTAAGTAATTAGTTTTTTTATCATTAGAACTTTTAATAAGTTTACATAGATTAAAAATAATATTTAAATATAAAAGTAAAATTATATATAAACTGATAAATCCAAAATTACCAATAGTAAAATCTAATATAAAATCAGTTATACCTTCGGGTAAATAGAGAAGTATTTTATTAAAACCATTTCTTATAAAAGGTGTACTATAAATATTTGTAAGAGCCATATCCATTTGATAACTTTCTTTATAGTTTAATATTCTTTTTATACGATAGCTTTCATTACTAAAAATATTTTCAATTAACGAAGGATTTTTTATTAAATAAATTCCTGATATAAAAATAAGAAATAAACTTATACCTAAAATTATCTTATATTTATTATTTATATTTTTTGTAAATAATATTGTTATAAAAATTATAATATAAAATATTATGGCTCCTGTATCAGGTTCTAAAAATACTAGTAATGAAGGAATAAATGTAATAATTATCAATTTTAAAATATTTATAGTATTTTTTTCTTTGATAAGGGAAATTTCAATTAAAAATAGGGTAAGAGTAAGTTTCATAAATTCACTTGGTTGAATAGATATACTTCCTATTTTAAGCCAACCTTTAGAACCATTTATTTCTTTACCAATTATTAATGTTAATATAAGTAAAAATATATTAATAATATATAAAATAAAACTTATATTAAATATTTTTTTAGTATTAATTTTAGTTATAAAAAAGAAAGTTATAAATCCTAAAACATACCAAATAATATCTTTAAGATAGTAATAAGTATATAAACTATTTAGGTATTTCGCATTATAAATATTTATTACACTTATAATCATTAATAAAAATATAGATATTAAAATATTTCTTTTTATATGTTTCATACTATTATTATTGTCTAAATTTTAAAAAATATCATATATTATAGTGGGTGATTTAAATGGATAATTTACCAAGTGTATCGGCATTTGAAATAAAGAAAAAGTTAAATAATTCACAAGATCGTTTTTATGGCAAGATGTCTATTCCAGGGGCAAGTTCAAATGAAAGTATAGTTAGTAAAATAAATAAAATATTTTCGTCAAAAGATTTTGTTTATAAATCAAGGTGCCGAGTTTATTTTGCTGATGATGTTAAAGAATGTGTCATCGTAGGTAAAACAAGTACTTATCTATTAACCTTAAAGGGTGAAAAACTTCCAATTAAGGACATTAAAAACATTGAAAAAGTATAAAAAAATATATTAGACAATTTCGCTAATATATTTTTTTAGAGTTTTGGCATCTTTACCAAATATTATTTTTAATTGATTATCGATTTCAACAATACCTTGAGCACCAAGTTTTTGAATACCTTCCTTATCTACAAGTTTAGTATCTTTTAAAATGACTTTAAATCTACTCATATTTGCTTCGGCATTTATTATGTTATCTTTACCACCAAGATATGTGATAAGTTTATTTGCTTCGATATTAAAGTTTTTCTTTCTAAGTTTTAAAACCACTAAAACGATAAGGGTAATAATTATTGCTATAATAGCATATTGTACATAAATATTATTTAACATATTTCCTCCAATAATAATTTTATCAAAATAACTTTATTATGTAAATCACATTTTTTGTTTTTTCACATAAATTATAATGAAAGTAAAAGAGAGGGTGATTATTTATGAATAGCACAAATAAAAATGGAAACTGCATAAATGAAATATTATCAGTTATATTAGTACTTCAGGAAAATGCTTGTCCAGAGAACTGTTTAGATACATGTGATAGACCTATGCTAGGTGGTGGAGCAAATTGCCTTATTTGTAATACAAGACCAGTAATGCTATATACATGCTGTGCAAATGGACAACCTTGGTCAATGCCAATAGCTAAAGAAGCAACAGCTTGCGCTGCAGGAACTACAAGTGATACTTGCTCAACTGTATTTAGAGTAGAGAAAATCGAGGGCAATTGTTGTACTTTCAGAGTTTTAGTAACTAATCCAGATGAAACATCACTAAATCCTTATGTTTCTACGAATTCATTCTTCACAATGGATTGTAGCTGTCTATGCTGTATTAGATGTTTAACTGATTGTTATGTAGATTGCGTTTGCTAAACTTTTAAGGCCCACAAGGGCTTTTTTATTTGGAATTGAAATATGAAAAAACTTTTTATCACAAATCTAGTCAACAAAATACCACAAATCTAGTCAACAAAATGCCACAAAAGTAGTCAACATGATTTACAAAATGTATAAAATATGGTATATTTATACTATCTAAGGAGAAAAATTATGGAATATGTTAAAAGAATTATTGATGATGAAATAAGTGAGCAACTAAAGGTATGTGGTGCAGTACAAATTCGTGGGCCAAAGTGGTGTGGAAAAACTACAAGTGCTAAACAACATGCCAAAAGTGTTTTAGAAATGCAAAACCCCGATTTACAGAGTAATTATATTGAACTTGCTAATACTAAACCGTCATTACTATTGCAGGGTGATAAACCAAGACTAATTGATGAATGGCAAGTTGCGCCTGTTCTTTGGAATGCAGTAAGGTATTCAGTTGATAGTAGTGGACTATTTGGTGAATATATTTTGACTGGGTCAGCAACACCAAAGGAGTTTTCTAATCTTCATAGTGGTGTAGGTAGATTTGCAAATATAGATATGAAACCGATGAGTTTATATGAGTCAGGCGATTCTAATGGTAAAATATCTTTACAAGAACTTATGAATGGCAATAAAAATATTGATGGAATAAAAACTGATTTAACCTATGAAAAAATTGCTTATGTATTATGTCGCGGTGGTTGGCCTAATTCAATAAAATTACCGGAAAATTTAGCTTTAAAAACGCCTAAAAATTATATAGATTTACTTTGCGACAGTGACATTTCAAATATAGATAAAGTTAGAAGAGATCCAATTTTAGCTCGAAATATTTTAAAATGTTATGCAAGACAAGATTCTACAATAGATTCTGATCAGGCATTATATGATGATATAAGATCAAATGCCTTTGATATATCTGAAACAACAATAAAATCTTATATTAACATATTTAAAAGATTATATATTATCGAGGAAATTGAAGCGTGGAATCCAAATATTCGTAGTAAAACTGCTATTAGGACATCTCCAAAAAAGTCTTTTGTTGATCCTTCTTTAGCCGTTGCTGCCTTAGGATGTTCTACAAGTGAACTTATGCTTGATATAAATACATTCGGTCTTTTATTTGAAAACCTTGTTAATAGAGATTTAAGTATTTATGCCAGAAAGTATGGGGGACATCTTCAACATTATCGCGACAGATACGGCCTAGAGTGCGACAATGTAATTCATTATGATGATGGTTCTTATGCTCTTGTAGAGGTTAAGTTAAGTGGAAATCGAATTGATGAAGCGGAAAAACATTTACTTGAGTTAAATAAACTTATAAATGAAAGTCATGAAATGAAAATTAAACCAAAACTTTTGATGGTTATTACAGGCACAGATATGGCTTATGTAACACCAAATGGTGTATTAGTTGTTCCTATAGGTACTTTAAAAGATTAATATTAAAGTTTATATGAATGTATAAGCTTTTTTATTTTGCAAAAAAAACTTAAGCAAAATACTTAAGTTTAATCTGGATCATAATATGCAAATGATGTTACTTCATCTTCAGATGGTTTATTTTCAAATTCAATTTTTTGTGTTTTCGAAGAATATTTTCCTGATGCATCTGTTATTGTATATTTAATCCAGTATTGGTCAATACCTCTTAATGCATCAACTTCATGATAAACAATATGAGTTATTTTATAATCATCTTTATCATCCCAAGGCTCTAAATGATTATAATTAATATCATTAATACTTACTACTTTATAAACGTTTTCCTTAAATTTAATAATTGGTGTAGCAATATCTTCGGGATTATTCCAATCTTTTAAATATGTTCCTGAGGTATTATTTGCAATCCATCCACGTTTACCTTCGGGAAGCTGTACGTAATACCAATATAGGTTAGGATCATTTAAACTATATTTAATTACTTTATAAATACCGCCTTTTTTAACTTGACCAAGAATGTTTGAATATCTATCTGCTTGATCTCTAATATTAATATAATCAGTAAGAATTTCTACATGCCATCCTTTTTTAGCTTCCTCAATTCTTCTTTCCTCAACTTTAGCTGCACGATATTTTTTTACTCCAATAAATCCTCCGACTACAAGTCCAATACAAAGTAATGTTATAAAAAATTTTTTCACACTTTCACTTCCTTAAAAATATCTTATCATATTTTACTATTTATTGCTACTTTTAAAAATTATGTTTACATTGATTATTGTATAATTATCATTCCTGTGGTAGAATATACCTTACCAAAAGGGGGATATATGGATAAATTATATTTAGACTTTAATTCTGATGGTAAACTTACGATGCATATCGATGGCGATGTAGGTAAATTTATTAAAGCTATTCAAAATAAAGATGGTAAATTATTTTTCGGTTTTGAAAAAAAATTAATTGAAAATAGAAAAGAAATTGAAAAACTATATGAAGATATTTATTTGATACCTAGAGTAGATACAATTAACACTAAAAAGGAAGAAAAAATTGAATCAATTAATGAAGAAAAATATGAGGTTTGTGATTTAGCTGTTGACATAATTTTTGATGGAAAAAACTTTTATAAGATAGTTCCTTTAGAATGGAAAGATAATGGTAAATATTTTACTTGTCTTAATACCAATTATACAAGAAGTACTGTTATGAGTATGTTTAATAGTGATTATTTAAATGATGCTTTACCAAATGTTTATTTAAATGATACAATATTACCTAAAATTTTTGATGTTAAAGATGTAGATAGAATCGATTCATATGAAGCAAAATGCAATGTTGTTAATGGAATTCTTGATAAAATTGAACTCCCTGCGCACACTAGAAAAATGACTATTAAATATGAAAATGGTAAAATAGTCTTAGGAAAATCAAAAACTTTAATAAAAATAAATATTCCAAAAACAGTTTTACAGGTAAACTGTGAACTTATATCTAAATATACAGGTAATGGTTTTTTGTATGATATATATATTCCTGATAGTGTAAAACAAGTTGATTATTTATATAATTTTTATTCGAATAAAATAAACTCACTTGTTTTTGATAAAGATTTTAATGGGCATGTTGCTAAACAAACTTTTGCCTCTTCTGATTTAGTTAATAATTTAAAAATTCCTTGTAACATAGAGCTAATGAAAAGTATTATTAATTTTAGTTATATTGGTTTTACATATATATTTGGTAAAAATAGCAAATTAACATTAACCTATAAAGATGAAAATGAACTTTTAAATTTCCTAAACTATTTTATCAGATTAGATAGAAAACTGGATAGTAAAAATATTCGAACATTATTAAAAAATTCTAGAGGCGAACTTGAAGCTGGAGTTAATTTTAAGTTTGATAATGAAGTTTATAAAATTCCTTTATATTATTTTAAAAAAGATGCATCATTATCTGATATTGACATTACATTATGTGGTACTGAACTTTCTAAAAAAGTTCAAAATAAAATAAAAAGAATACTTAAAAATGATAATGTTCATTTTGTAATCGATGAATTAGAACAAACTAAAGATCAAAATCAAGAAGTAAATAAAGCAACTTTAATTGCGGATGATGTAATTGAAGAAATAAAATCTATTGATTATTTTGGACTTGATAAGGAAAAAGTAAATGATAAACTTAAATTAATTGTTGATAAATATAATGAAGATTTAGAGATTTTAAAAGTTTCAAATAAAGGTTTAACTTTACAAAGCAAAGAAGGACTATATACAAATCTTTTAATAAGACTTAATGAATTAAAAGATAGCCTTTATCAAAAATTTGAAAAAAATTTAGATGTATATGATATGTTAGATGAAGCAAATATTTTAATAAGCATTTTAAATAAGGAAGAAATAATAATAAATAATTCTTTAGAGGAAGACTTTTATTCTTTATCAAATAATTTACTTCCTTATGTAGAACAAAATATAACTGATGATTTAAAAAAATATTTAGAAAGTGAAAAACAAAAATTAGAAAATTATCTTCTTACTGGGGGAAATAAACCTTATGAAGATATGGATAAATTTATTTTAAACATAAGAACATATTTAAATGTAATATTACTTAGCATAAGAAACTATCTAAATAAGGAAGAGATCCTTGAGGTAATTAAAGATTATACAAATATGCAAATGCAAATTAATTATGAAGAGCCAATTAAAAATTATTTATCAATTTTATTACAGGAAATAGATAAAACTAAAAAAGAAATTTTAAATATTGATAAAACTGCTGATATTAGTGATATTTTAAATATGCTGAATATTAATTTTCAAGAACTAGAAAGTATGGAAATAATTGCACATTTAACTAATATATTTAATAAATTATATAGGTTTTATTTAAATGTTAAATACGAGTGTTATTTAGATTTGGAAATGGAAAGCTATAAGATAAAATTATAGACTTCCTATTTCTTTTATTGTGTGGTAGAATATTTCTTACCAAAAGGGGGATTTATGGATAAATTATATTTAGATTTTGATGAAAACGGTCTTCTTACAATGCATATTGAAGGAGATATAGATAAATTTAAGTGTACTTTAAAATTTAAAAATAATAAATATTTTTTTGGAGTTGAAAAAAGGTTAATCAAAGATAAAAATTTAATAGTAAAATTAAAGTACGAACACGTTTCTTTAATACCTAAAGTTGATACAATTAATGCTAAAAAGAAAAATGAAATTGAATCAACTAATGAAGAAAAATATGAGGTTTGCGATTTAGGTGATGATATAACTTTTGATGGCAAAAACTTTTATAAGATAGTTCCTTTAGAATGGAAAGATAATGGTAAAGATTTCACTTGTGTTAATACCTCTTATACAAGAAGTACTGTTATGGATATGTCTAAAATAGCACTTTTTAATTATGCTTTACCAAATGTTTATTTAAATGATGCAATTTTACCTGAAATTTTTGAAGTAAAAACTGTTGATAGAATTGATTCATATGAAGCAACTTGTAAGGTTTTCAATGGCGTTCTTGATAAAATTGAACTTCCTGAACATGCAAGAAAAATGTTTATTAATTATGAAAATGGGAAAATAGTCTTAGAAAGACCTACTACATTAATAAAAATAAATGTACCAACCTCAGCTTCAAAGGTAAAATGTGAACTTATATCTAAATATACAGGTAATGGTTTTTTGTATGATATATATATTCCTGATAGTGTTAAACATATCGATTTTTTGGGTGATTTTTATTATGATAAAATTAATTCAATTGTTTTTGATAAAAACTTTAATGGAAAAGTTGAGAAGGGTGCTATAGCTTCTTATGAACTAATAAACAGTTTACAAATTCCTTGTAACATGGAACTAGTAAAAAATATTATTAGTTTTGGTTATGTGAAGTTTAAATACATTTTTGATAAAAACAGTAAATTAACAGTAACCTATAAAAATGTAGATGAACTTTTAAACTTTTTAAAACGCTTTAACAGTTTAGACAGAAAATTAGATAGTAAGCTTAGTAGAAGGCATGTAATTGATCCTGACAATGATTTAATTAATTATGTTCCAGGAATTAAATTTAAGTTTGATGATGAAACTTGGGAATATACTCTCCTTAATTTTTTCAAGGATGTATCTTTAAAGGATATAGATATAACTGTATGTGGTCCTGAGCTTTCCCATGGAGTACAAAATAAAATTAAAGGAATGCTTAATAACGATAAAGTGCATTTTGTAAACGATGAATTAGAGAAAACTAAAAAGCAAGAGCAAACTGAAGACATAAAAGAAGTAAATAAAACTACATTAGTTGCAGATGATATAATCGAAGAAATATTATCTATTGATTATTTTGGACTTGATAAAAATGATGTTAAAAATAAAGTTAATGAAATATTAATTAATTATAATGAGAAGTTAGCAAATTTAAATGGTGGTTTATCACTTCAAAGTGAGGAAGGCCTTTATACAGAACTTTTAGTAAGTCTTAGCAATTTAAGAGATAGTCTATATCAAAAATTTGAAAAAAATTTAGATATATATGATATGCTGGATGAAGTAAATCTGTTATTAAGTATTTTAAATGGTGAAGAAGTAATTATAAATACCTCTTTGGAGAAAGATTTTTACCTTTTATCTAATAACATTCTTCCTTTTACTAATGAAAAAATAACTAATGATTTAAAAAGTTATTTAGAAAATGAAAAACATAAATTAGAGAGTTATCTTCTTACTGGGGAAAATAAAACTTATGATGATATGGATAAATTTATCTTAAGTATAAGAACATATTTAAATATAACTCTACTTAGCATAAGAAACTATTTAAATAAGGAAGAAATCCTCGAGGTAATTAAAGATTATACAAATATGCAAATGCAAATTAATTATAAGGAACCAATTAAAAATTATTTATCTGTTGTACTATTAGAAATAGATAAAACTAAAAACGAAATATTTGATATTAATCCAACAAATCTCGAAGTACATAACATTATTGATAAAATTAATATTGATTATAGCAATATGGAAAGTAATGAAATTATTAAATATGTTGATAGTATTTTAATGGAGATTTATGGATTGTATTATAAGATTAAATTTAATAATACAAGTAAATTGAAGAAAGAAAGTTACAAAATGAGGTTATTAAAATGAGTAGAGAATTAGAAAACCAAATTAAAAGAGCAAAAAATATGTTTGAATATTATAATGAAAAACTTAGTAATGATGAAAAAAGTTTAAAAAATGCTAAGTCTCCGAGGACACTAGTTTTAATTAAACTTATTTGTTCTTTACTTGCAAGTATTTTAGATTTTGCTTTAATAGTGGTGGGCTTATCCACTGGAAATATATCACCTAGTTTAATAGCAACAGTGCTTTTTGCAGTCTCTTTAGATAGACTACTAACTAGTTCAAAAGAATATAAAAAGATAAATGAGGATTATTTAAGTTTTAAGCAAAATATTATTCAAGATAATGAACTTATTAAAACTTATGAAGAAAAGCTTACCAAAGCATTGTCTAAATTAAATGAGTTACAACATGAAAATACATTAGAAAATAATTTTACTTTAGATATTGAAGGAAATTTATCTATGCCTTTATCTAGAAAAAGGGTCTTAAAATAAGAAGTGAGTGAACCTTTATGGAAAAAGCTGTAAATAATAAAGTGTATATGACTTTTTTAACCAAGAATAATATATCTTTAGCTACAAGACTAACTGTTTTAAGAGAAAAAGGAATTAAAGCACTTCCAACAAATTTAATAGATTTTTTGTACTCAAAAGTTTATACTCCATATATTGTTAAAGATTTATTGCCTGAAGATGGTGAATCATATAAAGATATACAATATATAATTACATCAGATTTAAAGGAAAGAAAGCAGTGTATAAGAAGTGATGTATTCAACTTTAAAGATGCGGTAATGTACTATGGAATAAGACCTGTTATTAAAACTGATGGATTAATTAGCAATCTTATTAAACAAAATGGTAATATAATTAATCGTGATGAAGTGGAATTAGGAAGTTATCCAACACAAGTTATTACTGATTTAAATCTTATAAATTTGTTAAAAAATATTGATTATAATGGTAAAGTATATAATATTCCAGTTGATGATAAAGTAGTGGAATGTCAAACAGTTACTTATAATGATGAAGATTTTGTTTATATAAAAGATAAGAATGTATTTGTTAAAGTAATGCCACTTACTTGGTATTATGATAAGGATTTCAACTCTTTGATTTGTAAAGATATTATTGCAGGTTTTTATACCAAAGCAATGCCTGACACAATTCATAAGATTGCTTTCAATTTTATGAATCAATATTTAATAAAGGATGCTTTAAAACAAAATATTATTAAATTAGAAGAGCCGGTTAATACTATAAATGATTGTTATAATGATAAATTACAAGGAATTAGTTTACCTTATGATAGCGATATTGATATGGATAATGATGGAAAATTATATTCTCACGAAGAAAAAGAACTTAATATTGTCATTGATGAAAAAATAAATAAATTATATTGTAATCTTTTAAAATATACATTTAAAAATAGTTATAAAGATGAAATAGCTCTTAATATTACAATTATAGGCGATAATAAAGATATTTCAACTAATCCATTTGATTTAAAAGATATTGGGGTAAATGCCAAAATTAGAAGTTTAACTATCAAATCGAAAGAAACATTTATAGATTTTCCAATATTTGATATAAAAGGGCCTATTGAAAATGTTAACTTGAATTGCAATTTAAATATATTTTCTAGACTATTTCTAACTCATATTGGTGATTTTTGTGCTTATAATTTATTAAAGGGTTCTAGATTAACAATTTGTTATACATCAGAAAAAGAACTTTGTACCTTTTTAAAGGACATTAGTAAAATTGTTGCTAAAGTTAAGAAAAATTATTTAAATAATGAAAAAATTAGGTTTGTCTATAAAAATACTGAATATTATTTTGAACTTCTTAAATCAGATAATTATGATTTTTCCAAAGGTACATTATTTGAACAATTAGGGTTAACGGACATTACTTTGGATGGCCCTGAATTAAACATAGAAAAAGTTGAGAAAATAATTGGTGTTAATTTTAATCTTATTCATATTCCTGATGATGAACCAGAAGAAAAAATTACCAAAGTTAATGATGAATTAGATCTTACAAAAGAGGCACAGCATATTTTAGATTTAGCTAAAGAAATAATAAGCATTGATTATATAGGAATTGATAAAGAAAATGTTCGCAGAAAACTCGATGAAATAATTGATGAATACAATAAACTTTATACTAAAGAAACAAAAGGTTTATCATTATCTACGAATAATACACTTTATACAAATACTATAATTAAACTTGAAGATTTAAGAGATTCTTTATACCTTAATTTTGAAAAGAACATTGATTATTATGATATCTTAGATTTAATTTCTAGTATGATTAAAAAACTTAATGATGAAGATGTTAATTTAGATTATGAAATTTTAAAAGATTTAGATACTTTAAATAATATACTTAAATATAGTGAAGATAACCAAACTAAAAGAGAACTTATTGCTTATTTAGAAAGTGAAAAACAAAATATTATAGATTATTTATGTAATAAAAAAGGAATTGATTATAAAAGTGTAAATGAATTTATTAAAAAGTTTAGATTATTTTTAGTGCCGATACTTGTAAGAGTGAGTGGTAATGTATCTAAAATAGATGTAGCTGAGCAAATTAAAAATTATGCCTTGGATGAAATGAATAATAAATCTACAGAAAATACAAATAATCATATAAAAATCATTTTAACTGAGATAAATAGAACTAAACAAAAAATTTTAAAACTTGATAGTAATTACACATTCGAAGATATTGACTATTCATCCTTTAATACAGGTAAAGAAATTATTGATTACTTAGATAGCTTATTTATAAAGTATTATCAAAAATATATTGAACTTTATGATGAAATACAAAAACAAAATGTTTATGAGAGAAATTTAATACCTAAAATATACTAAGTGGTTACTTGCAAAGTAACTGCTTTTTTTATATAATTGTTATGGCAAGGGGAAATAGATATGAATAGATTGTATATGACATTTTTAAGCAAAATAGATACAGAGGTTCCTTCGATGTTAAATATTTTAAGAGAAAAAGGAATTAATGCAAGTGCAACAAATTTTGTTAACTATTTATATGATAGTAATTCATATTTAATTTCTAGAGAACCTTTATATAAAAAACAATTTTTAACTCTTTGGGATAAATCGTATCTAGATGGTATTACAGAATATTATGGAATAAGACCTGTTATTGATACAAATAATATGGAAAAATTCATAGAGAAAAATGCTCTTGCAATTAATGGTAATGAAATTAAATTAGGAAGTTATCCAACATATACAATAAAAAACTTCGTATTAATTCAAAGATTAAATGATGTGTATAAAGAAAATAATTTTAATGGTAAAAAGTATCATATTCCAATCGGAGATAAGATAATAGAGTGTAATTCAGTTACTTTAGATGGTGAAGATTATGCTTATATTAAAGAAAATGATTTATATGTTAAAGTAACTCCGCTTACATGGTATTATGATAAGGTATCACACTGCCTAGTATGTAAAGACATAATTGCAGGTTTTTCTATAGAGATGTCTAGCAATGCCTTTGAAAAGTATGGTTACAACTTTCTTAATGAATATTTATTAAAGGATGTACTTCAGGATAAAATAACTAGATTAACAGAACCAGTTAATTTAGTTAATCGAAAAAACTTGGACGAAATACAATACATTGAATTTCCATTTTACTCTGAAATGGGGGTTGATATTACTGATGATATTGGTAAAATATTTTCTCATGAAGAAAAAGAATATAACATTAACATTGATGATGAAAGCGTGAGAAAAATTGGTGAGTTTGCTCTTGAAAATTTAGATGCTTATGTTCATATAACTGATCCTGTATTTAATATTAACATAAAAGGTAATAAGATAGTTATAAACCAGCAAGCTTTTGATTTTTCCTCTTTAGGTTTAAATGTTAAAGTTAAAAATCTTAATATTGATGTAAATGAGCTTCTTTTAGCGGATCCATTTTTATGTGTTGATAGTCCCATTGAAAATGTATCAATGCATTGTGATTTTAATCTTTTTACAAGACTTTATTTTTGTGGCAAATATTTGGCTCGTAATTATTTAAAAGACTCTAATTTAACTATTAATTACAAAAATGAAAAAGAACTTATAACATTTTTTAATGATATTCAAAGGTTTATTAATTTATTATCAAGAACAATCATGAGAAATAGAATTGATTTTACTTATAAGCATATGCTTTATAAATGTCATTCTTTAGAAAAAAACAATTATAATTTAAACGCTAAAACCTTATTTTCTAAAATAGGTTTAGGCAGTATAAAGTTGGTTGGGCCTAGTATAGATAAGGAAATAATAATAGGTGTTTTAGGAGAAAACTCAAATATTAAATATAGTTTTACTGATATTCCTGAAGAAGAGATTAAAGAAAAAGATGAAAAGAACCCAAAACCAACCAAAGAGGCTGAACACATACTAGATCTTGCTAGAGAAATATTAAGTATTGATTACATAGGACTTGATAAAGAAAATGTAAAAACAAAAGTCAAAGATATTGTTGAGGAATATAATAACGGTTTATCAATGAAAGCTGGGGGTCTTTCGTTAACTACGAATAATGGAGTATATACAAATGCAGTTATTAAGTTAGAAAATTTAAGAGATACTTTGTATCATAATTTTGAAAAAAATCTTGCTTATTATGATATTCTAGATTTAATTTCTAGTATGATTAAAAAACTAAATGATGAAGATGTTAATTTAGATTATGAAATTTTGAAAGATTTAGACACCTTAAATAATATACTAAAATATAGTAAAGATGAACAAACTAAAAATGAGATTATTTCCTATTTAGAAAGTGAAAGACAATCCATAACTGATTATTTATGTGGTAAAAAAGAAATCGATTATAAAAATATAGATGAATTTGTGAAAAAGTTTAGATTATTCTTAGTACCAATACTTACAAGAGTATCTGGTAATGTATCAAAAGTAGATGTAATGGAGCAAATAAAAGATTATGCTTTCAATGAAATGAATGATAAAACTGAGGTAAACACAAATAATTATATAAAACTTATACTAAATGAAATTGATAAAATTAAGAAAAATATTTTAGAACTTGATAGTGAATATGCATTCGAAGACTTTGATTATTCATCATTTAAAACAGGAAGGGAAATACTTGATTATTTAGATAAAAAATATATCGAATATTATAGAGCATATTTAGATCTTATGGAACAAAAGTCAAATGTAGAAAATTATGAAAATAGTAAAGTTCATTTAAATATCTAAGTGGTTACTTGCAAAGTAACTGCTTTTTTTATATAATTGTTATAGTAAAGGAAAATAGATATGAATAGAATGTATATGACATTTTTAACTAAAAATGATTTACTAACATATCCTTGGTTAAGAGAGTTTAAAAGCTCTGCTTTAGCTCGTCATGCTGGTGGTTATATTGTAACTAATGATACTGTTGTAGATAAAGTAGATGCATGCAATAAGCCAATTAACTTTAATTGTTCATTAAGACCAGTTATCAAGTCTAATGCTTCCCTTATTCCATTTATTGAAAAACATAAAACTAATAAAGGAGATTTAGATTTCAAAAATATTAGTTTTGGAACTTACCCTTTATACTTTGCTATAACTCTATTTCGCTTAAATCCCAATAGTTGTGAAAGAACTGGCAAAAAAATAACTTTAATACAAGATGGAAAATTTAAAGTATATGATGAATATGTTTATGAAGATAGAAAATTTATTTTTGTAAATAATGGTGTAATTGAATTAAAACCTCTTAAATGGGAATATAATATAAAAACAAATAGTTTAATATGTAAGCAATCTATATGGGATATCCCATATACATCTGATAATAGCTCTGTTTTACTTTCCTACATATATATGAATTACTATCTTTTTAAAGAATTATTAGAAAATTATGAAGTAGATACAACAAATTCTATAAAACTTGTTGATGAAAAAGGTGGTGTTTCATTTGATTACCCTTACAATAACTATATTGAAATGGATGATGATGGTAAAGTTGTATGCCATGATATAAGATCATATAAATTAACTGTTCCAAAAGGGATAAAAAAAATAAAACAATTTGCAAGTAGTCGGATCGTTGATGGGGACAATTATAATTTGAATTTAGATATTGATATTGATGGAGAAGATTTAAAAATAGAGTCAGATTCATTTGCTTTTAATTATGCAGATATTGATGCTTCGATTAATAGTTTAACTGTTCATAATGTTACAAAAGGTGTTGAAACAGGTGCATTTAGTTGTAACAAGCCAATAAATAATATTACTATTCCTTGCGATTTTACACTTTTCTCTAGACTATATTTAAGTGATGGTCGTACATCTAAGAATTTGTTTGAAGGATCAAACTTAACACTTACATATAATAGTGAAAAAGAATTAATTCACTTTATTAATGATATAAATAGATTTTTAAATCTTATTATCAAAAGCAATAGAAAAGAAAAAGACTTATTATTTTTTGAATGCCCAAATAGAATTGATTTTACTTATAAACATAATTTGTACATGTTTGACAATGCTACTAAGTGTATTCCAAGTAAGAAACTATTAGCAAAGAAAGAAATATTATCTATTTTAAAAGTGAGTTATTTTACTTTAAAAGGCCCTAAGATTAGTGATGAATTAATATCAAAATTATTTCCAAATTTTTCTGTAAAAAAGGATTTTACTGATTTAGTTCAAAAAGAGGATAATACTAAACAAATAAAGGAGTCTAAAGATAAGGAAGAAAAGCCAAAACTTTCAAAAGAAGCAGAACACATACTAGATTTAGCTAGGGAAATAATGAGTATTGATTATATAGGCCTTGATAAAGAAAATGTAAAAACAAAAGTCAAAGATATTGTTGATGAATATAATAATGGTTTATCAAAGACAACTGAAGGACTTTCATTAACTACGAATAATGGAGTGTATACAAATGCTATTATTAAGTTAGAGAATTTAAGAGATACATTATATCATAATTTTGAAAAAAATCTAGATTATTATGATATTCTAGATTTAATAGAAAATATGATTAAAAAACTAAATGATAAAGATGTTAATTTAGATTATGAAATTTTGAAAGATTTAGATACTTTAAATAATATACTTAAATATAATAAAGATGAACAAACTAAAAATGAAATTATTACTTATTTAGAAAATGAAAGACAATCCATAACTGATTATTTATGTGGTAAAAAAGAAATTGATTATAAAAATATTAATGAATTTGTGAAAAAGTTTAGATTATTCTTAGTACCAATACTTACAAGAGTATCTGGTAATGTATCAAAGGTAGATGTAATGGAGCAAATAAAAGATTATGCTATAGATGAAATGAATGATAAAACTACAGAAAATACAAATAATTATATAAAGCTAATATTAATTGAAATAGATAAAATTAAAAAAAATATTTTAGAACTTGATAGTGAATATACATTTGAAGATTTAGATTATTCATCATTTAAAACAGGAAAAGAAATACTTGATTATTTAGATAAAATATATATGGAATATTATAGAGTATATTTGGATCTTATGAAAATTAAATTTAACGAAGAAAACTATGAAAGTAGTATAGTTCATTTAAATATCTAAGTGGTTACTTGCAAAGTAATTGCTTTTTTTATATAATGGTTGTATCAAAGGGTGTGAACTATGAACAGAGTATATATGACATTTTTAACTAATGACTATTTAAGATTATATCCTTGGTTAGAAGAGGCTGAAGGTTCTGCATTAACTCGGTTTGTTGTAAGTTATATTGTAACTGATGATATTATTACAGGTAAAATAGCAGCCACCAGAGAATATGACAAAGGGTATTCTATAAGACCTGTTATAAAGTCTGACGTCTCACTTATACCATTTATTGAAAAGCATAGAACAAATAAAGGTGATTTAGATTTTAAAAATATTAGTTTAGGAACTTATCCTTTACAATGGGCTAATGATTTATTATTTCTAAAACCTCAAAACTGTGTAAAAACAGGCAAACAACGAACTGTGGTAGCAAAATACAAAATTGCAGCTTTCGATGAATATACTTATAAAAATAGAAATTTTATCATTGTGGGAAATAAACCACTCGAAATATTACCTCTTGAATGGGAATATAACGATGCAGCGAATATTCTAATTTGTAAATCGAGAATATGTGAATATCCTTATTCTGCTGAATATACAAATAAGGGAATCCATACTTTGCTTTCTTATATATATATGAATTTTTATCTTTTTAAAGAATTATTAAGTGAATATGAAATTGAATCAAATAATAATATAGAGCTAGTTAGTGAAAAAGATGGTGTTTCCTTTTCTTATCCATATAAAAATTTTATTGAAATGGATGATGATGGTAATATAGTGTGTCATGATGTAAAGTCATACAAATTAACTATTCCAAAAGGTGTAAAAAAATTAAAAAATTCTGCAATTAGTTCAATTGTTGATGGTGAAAATTATAATTTAAATTTAGATATTGATATTGATGGAACTGATTTAAAAATAGGTTTAAATTCTTTGAGCTTTGCCTATGCTGACATCAACGCAACGATAAGTAATTTGACTGTTCATAACATTACAAAATCAGTGGAAGAATGTGCTTTTAGTTGTCACGATCCTATTGATAATATAACGATTCCTTGTGACTTTACACTTTTTTCTAGGCTCTATTTAAGCGGCTATGAATTGCCTAAAAATTTATTTGAAAATTCAAATTTTACACTTACCTATACAAGCGAAAAGGAATTAATTAATTTCTTTAATGATGTGAATAGATTTTTAAATCTTATTATTAAAAGCTATAGACAACACCGATTTGGTCTTCCAGGTGAAATTGATTTTACTTATAAACACAACTGCTATAGATTTAATGATGCTTTTGCTATTTTACCTAATAATGTTCTTTTAGATAATAGGAAAATTCTATCTATTTTAAAAGTGAACTCTTTTACTTTAAAAGGCCCTAAGATAAGTAAAAAATTAATAACGGAATTATTTTTTGATTTTCCATTAAAAACTGAATTTACTGATTTAGCTCGAAAAGAGGATAATACTAAACAAATAAAGGAGTCTAAAGATAAGAAAGAAGAACCAAAACTTTCAAAAGAAGCTGAAAAAATACTTGACCTTGCTAGAGAAATAATAAGTATCGATTATATTGGACTTGATAAAGAAGATATAAGAAATAAAGTAAATGTTATAATTGATGAATATAATACTTCTTATGTAGTCGAAGAGGAAGGGTTGTCATTATCTACAAATAACGGATTATACACTAATACAATTATTAAATTGGAAAACTTAAGAGATACTTTGTATCATAACTTTGAAAAAAACATTGATTATTATGATATTCTAGATTTAATAGAAAGTATGATTAATAAATTAAATGGTGGAGAAGTTAAAATAGATTATGAAATTTTAAAGGACTTAGATACTTTGACTAAAATAATTAAGTATAGTAAGGATGAGCAAGCTAAAAATGAACTTATTACTTATTTAGAAAATGAAAAGCAAAATATTATTGATTATTTATGCGGTAAAAAAGAAATGGATTATAAAAGTGTAAATGATTTTATTAAAAAATTCAGATTATATTTGATGCCAATACTTACAAAAGTATCTGGTAATGTGTCAAAAATTGATGTAATAAAACAAATTAAAAATTATGCCTTAAGCGAAATGAATAATAAAACGGATATAAATACAAATAGTTATATAAAAGTTATATTAAGTGAAATAAATAAGCTTAAGCAAGATATCATTAATCTTGATGAAAAATATACTTTCGAAGAACTTGATTATTCAGATTTTGCTTCGGGAAAAGAAATAATTGATTATTTAGATAACCTGTATATAAAATATTATAAAGATTACACTATTTTGCTAAATAAAAAGCAAAAATATGAAGACTATCAAAGCAATATGATTCCTAAAATATATTAAGTGGTTACTTGCAAAGTAACTGCTTTTTTTATATAATTGTTATAGTAAAGGAAAATAGATATGAATAAAGTATACATGACTTTTTTAACAGAAATGTCATCCTTATCAGAACACAAAAATAGGACGACAACTTTATATGAACCTTTTAATGTAAGCGAAAATGGAGTAGTGCAAACTGATTTAACAGAGTTTTTATATGGTAAAAGAAATGATTATTTTGTATCATATGAACCAGTTAATGATATATGTAGTAAAAAGAAATTAAAAAATAGTTTAGGAATAAACGAGCGCCATTTCAAAGGCGATAAAGAAGTATATTATGGTATTAGACCAGTTATTAAAACAACTGGCTTGCTTGAAACTTTCATAAGAAAAAATAGTATTAAAGATTTAGGCAATGATGAATTTATGCTTGGCTATTATCCACAAGAGGTTGTTACTGATAAAAATTTAATTCAAGAATTAAGAGTTTTTTCTGATTATAATGAAAAAGATTATTCTATTCCTAAATATTCCTCTATAGTGCCATGTAAGGGAGTTACATATAAAGGCGAAGATTATATTTATATAAGTGGAAAGAATACTACTTATGTAAAGGTACAACCGTTAATATGGAAGTATGATAAAGAAAGTAATAGCCTTATTTGTAAAAATATTATCGCGGGTTTTTTAACTAAAACTGAGCCAAAGGCATTTTTACACGAGGGATTTGACTTTTTAAATGAATATTTATTAAGGGATATTTTCAAGGGTAGTATTAAAAGTTTATCTGCTGATGTGAAAGTTTGCAATGAAATTATACATGATGACTTGCAACGATTTTATCTTCCTTATGAAGGAACTATTGAAATGGATGAGGAAGGAAAATTATATTCACATGATGAAAAAACATATGAAATTAATATAGGCCCAAAAGTAAAAGTTATATCTAGTAATGCTGTAGAAAATTTATTTGATAATTGTCATAAAGATGGAACATTTGCTGTTAACATTAATATTAAAAGTGATGATCTTACTATTTTATCACAAGCATTTGATTTTTCTAAATCAGGTATTGACGCTTTCATTAGTCATGTAAACATAGATACAAAAAAACTTTCTTTAGCAGAAAAGGTATTTTCAAATGCAAACATGCAAGTAGTTCCAAGATGTGATGAGATATCTATTCCGTGTGATATTAAACTATTTGCAAGACTTTATTTGAGTGGAAATAAAGTTGCTAGGAATTTACTTGATAGATCGTTTTTAAGGATTAATTATACATCAGAAAGGGAGCTTGTTTCATTTCTTAATGATGTTCAAAGATTTGTTAATTTGTTTTCCAAATATGGAGAAAAGTATACTAAAAATGAATATAATCCAAAAAAACGAGGAAATAATAAAATTGATTTTGTTTATAAACATGATTTATATGAATTTTCCCATTTTGATCTTGTTACATATAATTGTAAAAGTGAAAATTTATTTTACAAACTTCACACTTATGAAATTGTGCTTTCTGGCCCAAAAATTAATGAAAAACGCGTGTCATCATTTTTCAAAGATTACGCAAGAGTTAAATTTGAGTTCACTGATAAAAAAGCTAGGGAAGAATCTGCTGATATTAGTAATGATGAATCTCTTACTAAAGAAGCAGAACACATACTAGATTTAGCTAGAGAAATAATGAGTATTGATTATATAGGCCTTGATAAGGAAGACGTTAAAACAAAAGTCAAAGATATTGTTAATGAATATAATAATAGTTTATCGAAAAAAACTGAGGGACTTTCATTAACTACAAATAATGGAGTGTATACAAATGCGGTTATTAAGCTAGAAAATTTAAGAGATGCATTATATCATAATTTTGAAAAAAATCTTGGATTTTATGATATTCTAGATTTAATTTCTAGTATGATTAAAAAAATAAATGATGAAGATGCTAATTTAGATTATGAAATTTTGAAAGATTTAGATACTTTAAATGATATACTTAAATATAGTGAAGATGAACAAACTAAAAGAGAACTTATTGCTTATTTAGAAAATGAAAGACAATATATTACTGATTATTTATGTGGTAAAAAAGAAATTGATTATAAAAATATAGATGAATTTGTGAAAAAATTTAGATTATTCTTAGTACCAATACTTACAAGAGTATCTGGTAATGTATCAAAGGTAGATGTAATGGAGCAAATAAAAGATTATGCTATAGATGAAATGAATGATAAAACTACAGAAAATACAAATAATTATATAAAGCTAATATTAATTGAAATAGATAAAATCAAAAAAAGTATTGTAGAACTTGATAGTGAATATACATTCGAAGATTTAGATTATTCATCATTTAAAACAGGAAAAGAAATACTTGATTATTTAGATAAAAAATATATGGAATATTATAGAGTATATTTAGATCTTGTGGAAAATAAAGTTAATGATGAAAACTATGAGAATAGTAAAGTACCTTTAATTTATTAAACTTCATATAAAAAGTAGGATTAATAAAAATCCTATTTTTTGTAAATAATACTGATTAATTTATTGAGTTCTTCTTTAGCTTCAACTGATAAACTACTGCTTTCATTTAAAATAATAGCATAAAGTATGTATTCATTCCAAAGAGATATTTCTTTTAAAGACTTATCATTGAAATTGCCAAAATCTTTAAGATAATTTTTTAATCCTTTGAGTTTTAAATATATTTCTTTGCCTTTTTCAGTCTTTACTAGACTTGATTCTTTTAAGGAAAATTTTATCATTATAAAACTAATAATCCAAAATAATATAAATAGTATAATTTCTTGCTTTAAATAATTACTGTGTATTGTAATAAAATAAAACCAAATACCACCGAATATAATGAAAGATAAAAAATAAATTATTGTTGTTAAAGGATTATCTTTAAAGTAATATTTTTTTATGCAGTTCTTTTGTTTTAGAGAATTTTCAATTTCTTTTATATAGTATTTATCAAAATCCTTATCATTTATAAATTTATAATGATTTAAAATGTAAGATTGTTCTTGATTAACGGAAACATTATTAATTACATTTATTTCATCTTTTTCAAAAGATATATATTTTTTGCTTTTTAAGTATTCAAGTTCTGCCATTTTTATTTGAATAATATTTCTTTTGTTGAACAAATAGCCAAGTTCACTAATTGAATAATCTTTTAGAATGTCCCTAAAATATTTGAATTTGTTTTCATCACTTTTATCAATCTTAATGCTTTTATAAAATAGTAGGCTTCTTTTTAAAACACTAATTATAAAACACACTATGTAAATAATTAAAACTATAAATTGAATTTTTAATAATAAAATTTGACTCACAATAGCACACTTCCTTCTAAGAATATTATATCAATAACAGAATTATTTTTAAGGATTATTAAATAAGTTTACAATTAAAATATGTAAAGTTGAATCTTTTTACAGATTAATTTATAATTATCCTATATTGTTTAATTACTAAAGGAGAATTTATTATGGATGAATATTTAAAATTAATAGTAAGACTTCAGTCACTAAGTCAAAATGGTCTTGCTTATGCAAATAATGAATATGATAAGGAAAGGTATGAAGAAATAAGAAATATTGCTTGTCATCTAATGGAATATAAAACTGATTTACCTTTTGAAAAAATAAAAGATTTATTTGGTAGTGAAAAGGGTTATCAAACACCTAAAATAGATACAAGAGCCGCTATTTTTAAAGATGATAAAATACTACTTGTACACGAAAATAATGATACTTGGGCTCTTCCTGGCGGTTGGTGTGATACTTTAGAAAGTATAAAATCAAATACAATTAAAGAAGTAAAAGAGGAAGCTGGACTTACAGTGGAGGCAATAAAGTTAATTGCAGTTCAAGATAGAAATAAACATAATACTCCAATTTATGCTTATGGAATATGCAAAATCTTTGTATTATGTAAAGTAGTAGGAGGCTCTTTTAAGAAAAATTGTGAAACAATAGAAATGGGGTATTTTTCTTTGGAAGAGATTCCTAAGAATTTAGCTAATGAAAAAACTACTTTAGAACAAATTAAACTATGTTTTGAGGCAAATAATAATCCAAATTTTGAAACATATTTTGACTAATGTATTGCATAAAAATAAATATATTTAAATATGTTTGGATTTAAAATGAACTATTTAACATATGCACTAGATATATTTTTATACTCATTTTATACAAATTTGAGTTTAAAAGAGTACTGCAAAAATATTCAGAAAATGTAAATAATTTGCAATGTATTGCAAATTATTTTATTTTGTGATATATTATATTTAGGTGAGATATATGATAGAGAGAAATGAATACTTAGAAGCATTAAAAAATTGGAAAGACAAAGATTTGATAAAAGTAGTTACTGGTATAAGAAGGTGTGGTAAATCTACTTTATTTGAATTATTCGTAAATTATTTAAAACAAATAGGCGTTAATGATGAACATATAATATTTTTAAATCTTGAATCTCCAGAATATAATTTTAATGATTACATGGAACTTTATAATTATGTTAATGATAAAATAAAGGACAAAGATATGTATTATGTATTTTTGGATGAAGTTCAAGTTGTTCCACAATTTGAAAAGGCAGTCGATGGTCTTTATATAAAGAAAAATGTAGATGAATATATAACAGGTTCAAATGCTTATCTTCTATCTGGAGAACTTGCTACATTTTTATCTGGAAGATATGTGGAGTTTAAAATGTTTCCTTTATCATTTAAAGAATATGCAAATTACTACAAACAAGAAGGGGATGAGAAACTATATTTAAAATATATAAATAATAGTTCTATGCCTTATGCCTTAAAATTAGATAATCAAGATGAGGTTGATAAATATTTAGACAGTATATATAATACAATAATAATTAAAGATATAGTAACTAGAAAAAAAATTGCTGATACAGGTATGCTTAGAAGCGTTTCTGAATTTATGTTTTCTAGTGTTGGTAACCTATTATCTGTAAAAAAGATAGCTGATACATTAACATCTGCTGGAAGAAGTATATCCGTCCATACAGTAGAAAACTATTTGGATTCTTTAGTAGAAAGTTTTATTTTTAATAAAGTATCTAGATATGACATAAAAGGAAAACAATACTTAACTACTGGAGAAAAATATTATGCTACTGATGTTACTATGAGATATGCTTTGTTGGGTAGAAAATATATCGATTTAGGATGTATTTTAGAAAATATAGTATATTTGGAATTAGTAAGAAGAGGATATAAAGTATATATAGGTAAATCTGGTGATAGAGAGATAGACTTTGTTGCAGAAAATAGTAAAGGAGTACAATATTTTCAAGTTGCATATACAGTAAGGGATAAAAATACATTAGAAAGAGAATTATCAGCTTTAGAATCCATAAATGATCATTATCCAAAATTTATATTAACAATGGATATAGATCCAGAAGTTGATTATAATGGAATAAGAAAAATTAATGTACTTGATTGGTTGTTGGGCAAATAGTTAGAGGAGTGATTAAATGTACTCCACAGCATGGTTTAATTCTTACAATGGATCCTCAAAGTGGGAAAATACTTGCTATGGGTTCAACTTTTAAAATAATTACTTTTACTGGCAATGATTCTATTATTGTAGGTGTAACACTACACTGCTATAATACGGAAGGACATGGAGTCCAAGCATACCTTGAGGTTGCCAAAAATTCTTGCAATCAAGGATTTGTATCATTTGGTCAAAAATTAGGTGTACAAAAACTAATGCGTTTATTTATGAATTATAGTAAGAAACTTAAATGCGTAAGAAATGTGGAGATTGAGGATACTATTGATGCAATAAAACAGATAATTGAGATATTAGATTCAAAAATTATTGAGGTATAATAATATTCTAATAAAAAAATAAATATATTTAAATAGGTGATGATATGTTTTATAAACTGGTTCATACACGAATTAGATATATTTTTTTATTTGTATTTATAATTTTATTATGTGTAATAATAAAAGTATTTTATATTGAGGTAATAAGTTATAATAAACTAAAAAGTTTATCAGATGATTTATATTCAAGAAATCTTCCTATTAAAGCAGATAGGGGTAAAATAGTAGATAGAAATGGTTTAGTTCTTGCAGATAATATTACAACAACTTCACTTGTATTAGTGCCAAGACAAATTAAAGATAAAGAAAAAGTAGCTAAAGATTTATCTGATATTTTGGGTACTTCTTATGAAGATATGCTTGCTCACGTAAGTAAGAAAACCTCAATTGAAAGAGTTCATCCTGAGGGAAGAAGACTTTCTTATGAAACCTCAGATAAAATAAATGCTTTAAATTATGATGGAGTTTATCTTTTAAAGGAAAGTAAAAGGTATTATCCATATAAAGAACTTTTATCGCATACTTTAGGTTATGTAGGTATAGATAATCAAGGTTTAAGTGGACTTGAACTAATTTATGATGAATATTTAAAAGGTGAAGATGGCTCTATTAAATATTTTTCTGATGGTAAAGGAAATCGTCTTGAAATGGCGCAGGTTTATGAAAGCCCGACTGATGGGATAACTATAGGCTTAACTATTGATTTAAATTTGCAAAAAGCAGTTGAGGGTGCCCTTGATGAAATAGTTTCTAAATATACTCCAGAACATGCTTTAATACTTGCAATGGATCCCCAAAGTGGAGAAATACTTGCTATGGGTTCAAGACCAGGATTTGATCCAAATAATTATAAAGATTATGATACTGAAACTATTAATAGAAATCTTCCTATTTGGATGACTTATGAACCAGGTTCAACTTTTAAAATAATTACACTTGCCTCTTCGATTGAGGAAAAAACTATTGATTTATTCAAAGATACTTTTACTGACAGTGGCTTTATTAATGTTGAGGGTGCAACTCTGCATTGTTGGAAACATGGTGGCCATGGAACGCAAACTTATCTTGAGGTAGTGGAAAATTCTTGCAACCCGGGATTTGTATCAATGGGTCAAAAACTTGGCACACAAAAACTTATGAGTTATATAAAAAACTTTGGTTTTGGTCAAAAAACAGGAATAGATTTAAATGGTGAAAGTAATGGAATACTTTTTAATATAAATAAAATGGGACCAGTTGAAACTGCGACAACTGCATTTGGACAAGGAATAAGTGTGACTCCCATACAGCAAATAACCGCAGTTAGTGCCGCTGTAAATGGGGGAAATTTATATAAACCTTACATAGTTAAAAGTTTGATGAATGAAAGTGGCGCACTTCTTGATTACAATGAAAAAGTTTTAGAAAAAAAAGTTATTAGTGAAGATACTTCCTCACTTGTTAGATTTACTTTAGAAAGTGTTGTAGCAAATGGTACAGGAAGAAATGCATATATCGAAAATTATCGTGTTGGTGGTAAAACAGGTACTGCTCAAAAAGTTGTTGATGGAAAATATTCATCCTCAAGTTATATTTTATCTTTTGTTGGTTTTATGCCTGCGGATAATCCTAAAATTGTTATATATGTTGCAATTGATGGTGCCAAAAATGTAACTCAATATGGTGGTACTGCCTCTGCTCCAGTTGCTAAAAGTATTCTTACAAGTGCAATAGATATTTTAGGTATAAAGCCCTCAAAAGAGGGAATGCCTAAAGAGTATAATTATTTAGATAAAAAATATACCTATGTTCCTGATGTTACAGGAAAAAGCCTTGAGGAGGCTAAAAAAACATTAAAAGGATTTAAAATTGAACTTTCTGGTAATGGTGAAAAAGTGTTTTATCAATCACCTGAAGTAGGTACTTATATAGAGGAGGGTTCAACTGTAATGTTAATGCTTAAATAACTTCCGCTTGAATTTTAAAATATTTTTAAGACTCTTTTAAAAAGCCTAAAAGTATTGTATACTAATTATAGTAAGATAGGTGATATTGATGAAACAAACAAAAGGAATAGTTACTGAGGTATTTATGCCAAATGAATATAGAGAAGAGTTACTTCTTGATACATTAGATAATAATGTAATCGGCTTTAAAGTAAATACTAGTGATGGAGAAAGAGTAATAATCGAAGAAATTGATGAATTTAATAGTCAAATAATGAAGGATGACTTAGTTTTGATTACTGAGCAAACTATTGATGGCCATTATTTTATAGATATAGAACTTACTGAGGATGAAAATGAAATATGATGTAGTAGGATTATATGAACATAATGAAATAATTTATGATAAAGTAAAAGAGGCTTTTAAAACTAGCGATGTTGTGGGAATAGTTCAAGCAACAGGTACTGGTAAAAGTTATAATGCTTTACAAATTTGTTATGATAATCAGGACAAAAAAATAATATATGTTGTGCCATCTTTAGGAATTATTGAACATATTAAATCAATAATCGAAGAAAATCCTAACTTATCATTAGATAAAGATTTTAAAAATGTTAAATTTAGAACCTATCAAAGTTTTTTAAACCTTTCAAAAAAAGAAATGGAAAGCATACCTTGTGATTTAATAATAGATGATGAATTTCATCATCTTGGAGCACCTGTATGGGGACAAAGAGTTAAAACATTTATAGAACTTCATCCAGGTGTTAAAGTATTTGGAATGACTGCTTATACTGTAAGAGATCGTGGAACAATATATGAAAGAGATATGGCTAATCCTGATACTGATGAATTGTTTTCAAATAAAATAGTTAGTAAATATGATTTATGTGATGCAATGGTTGATAAGGTATTACCAAAACCAATATATAAATGTGCTTATATAGGGTTAGAAAAAATGTTAAATGAATTCGAAGACAAAGTAAAAGAAAGTAGCAAAGAAATAAATGAATTACTTGAAAGTGCTAGAAAGAAAGTCCACGAAGCACCAAGTATTAAAGATTTAGTAATAAAATCAATTAAGAAAAATGGTAAATATATTTATTTTTGTCCGCCATATTCAGAAAAAGGTGCAAATGATATTGAAAGTATAAAAAAGGAAGCCTTAGAATGGTTTAAATCTATTCTTCCCGAAGAAGATATTGTATTTTATACCTCGATAAGTGATATGGGAACATTTGGAAAGCAAAATAGAAAAGCTTTTTACAATGATTTAGATTTAGATGGTAAAGATGCCAAAGGAAAACTTCGTGTAATGTTTGCTATAAATCAATATAATGAAGGAATACATGCTCCCAATGTAGATGGAGTAATAATGGGAAGAACAACTACATCAGATATAGTATTTTTTGAGCAGTTAGGAAGAGCATTGTCCGTAAAAGGAAATACTTTCGAAGAATATAATCATTTAATAAATTTAAGTTATGAACAGTTACTCCAATTGTGTAAAGATAAAGATATTCCAGTAAAAGAAGATGCTACTAAAGAAGATATGATAGAAAGTTTACTTGCACCAGTGGTAATCGATTTAGTGGGAAACTATGAATATATAAAAGAACTTGAAAATAATTTACAAAATAGAGTTAAGGAAATTCAAAGTAAAGGCCCAGGTAATGAAAGAGTTATTAAATTAAAAAATCCTACATTTGATATTGAAGTTGAAAATAAAAACTTATATGAAATGTTAGAAAATTTAAGAGAAAAATTAACACTTTCTTGGAATGATATGTATGAATATGCAAAAAAATATTACGAACATTATGGAAATCTCGATGTACAGTATAAATTTAAAACCAATGATGGCTTCACTAAAAATGATGATGGTAAAATAAATCTTGGGGTGTGGATTACTAATCAAAGACATAAACTTACTCCAGAAAGTGAAAAAGGAAAATTATTATTGCAAATAGGAATGAGTTTTGAAAATAAAAAAAGTACTTTTTCTTGGGAAGAAATGTATGAGTATGCAAAAAAATATTATGAGCATTATAAAAATCTTGAAGTTCCTCATAGGTTCAAAACCGATGATGGTTTTTCGTCAAATGAATATGGAAAAATAAATCTCGGAGTTTGGATTCAAAATCAAAGATATAAAATTTCTGTAGATAGTGAAAAAGGAAAGTTACTTTCTCAAATAGGAATGCGTTTTGAACGGAAAAAAATCTCTTGGGAAGAAATGTATGAATATGCAAAAAAATATTATGAACATTATAAAGATCTTGAGGTGCCTATCAAATTTAAAACAAACGATGGTTTTACTAGAGATGACAATGGCAAAATAAACTTAGGAGCTTGGCTTCAAAATCAGAAATATATTATTTCCCCGGATAGTGAAAGAGAAAAGTTACTAATGCAAATAGGAATGCACTTTGAGCGAAAAAATATTTCTTGGGAAGAAATGTATGAATATGCAAAAAAATATTATGAACATTATAAAGATCTTGAAGTACCTGCTAAATTTAAAACAACTAATGGATTTACTAAAGATGAAAATGGTAAAATTAATTTAGGAATATGGATCTTGTCTCAAAGACATAATATTTCTCCGGACAGTGAAAAAGGAAAGTTATTATCACAAATAGGAATGAGTTTTGAAAATAAAAAAAGTACTCTTTCCTGGGAAGAAATGTATGAATATGCAAAGAAATATTATGAACATTATGGAAACCTTGAGGTATCTGCCAAATTTAAAACGAATGATGGTTTTACTAGAGATGACAATGGTAATATTAATTTAGGTGCTTGGATTTCATATCAAAGAAAAAGCGTTTCTCCAGAAAGTGAAAAGGGAAAACTACTATCACAAATAGGAATGCGTTTTGAAACAAAGAAAAATGTTTCTTGGGAAGAAATGTATGAGTATGCAAAGAAATATTATGAACATTATGGAAACCTTGAGGTACCTAACAAATTCAAAACCAATGATGGTTATACCTTTGATGAGGAAGGTGAAATAAATCTTGGAAATTGGATTATTGCACAAAGGCATAATATTTCTCCGGACAGTGAAAAAGGCAAACTACTTTTACAAATAGGACTGCGTTTTACAAATTTAAGAAGTCTAATTTCATGGGAAGAAATGTATGAGCAAGCTAAAAAATATCAAAAATATTATGGCAATCTTGAAGTACCTAAAAAATTTAGAACTGATGATATTTATACTTATGATAAAAATGGTAAAATTAAATTGGGATTATGGGTAGATAGAATGCGTAAAACAATTGATCTTCAAAGTGAAAAAGGCAAGCTACTTACGCAAATTGGTATGAGATTTACTGAAGAAGTTCCGGATGAAGTTTGGTTAAATATGTATTCTTATGCAAAAAGGTATTATGATACATGGGGATATTTAGCAAATATGAACTGCGAATTTAAAACCAATGATGGCGTTAATTACGATAAGTATGGCAAAATTAATTTGGGATTATGGGTAGATGAACAAAAAAATCTTATTGCTCCGGAAAGTAAACGAGGTAGAATGCTTGCCCAACTTGGTATGGATTTTCCTAAAAAGAAAATGACCTGGTTTACAATGTATGAACTTGCAAAAAAATATTATGAATACTACGATAATCTTAGAATTCCTATAACTTTTAAAACTAACGATGGAATTAATTATGATAAAAATGGTAAATTTGACTTAGGACTGTGGTTATTTCGCCAATTTGAAAACAATGACCCGACTAGTGAACAAGGTATTTTACTTTCAAATATTGGAATGATATGGAACAATGATATAAGACTTTTACAACTTCATATAGCGTGTGATGCTCACAAAATAGACTTTGAAAAGTATAAAGATGAGCTTTTCAAAATTCCAATTTCCCTGTTATGTGCCAAAATGGATTTTTTATACTTTAATTCTATTTCAATTATAGATAGTGAAGGCAATCTTAATGAAATATTTAATTTAAATAGTACTGAAATTTATGAAAAATATAATATTACAATTAAACAGTTACTTTCTAAATATAAGTCTACTTTAAATTTTTGCAGTTATATTCTTAAAAAACGATTAAGTGAGAGTGAAAAAAATAAAAAAGTTTTATAATATTTAAAAATGTAAAGATAATTCTTTGCATTTTTTCTTTGCTTTTAGTATTTTAAAGAATAGTTCTATTTACTTTTAAAATTCATAAAATTTAATGAGGAAAAATATGATTTTAACTAAGACTATTTTATGTTTAATATTAGGTTTTTTATCTTCATTAGTATTAGGTTTTTTAGTAGTACCATTTTTTAAGAAATGTCATATGTATCAAAGTATATCTAAAACTATTTCTAAAAGACATCTTTTAAAAGAGGGGACTCCCACAATGGGAGGAGTTATTTTCATAATTAGTACATTATTTATAATTATTTTTTTGTTTTTAAATAAGAATATTCATTTTAATTTAAATTTATTTATAATATTATGTGTATTTATTTTGTATGCATTTCTTGGATTTATTGATGATTTTCTTAAAATAAGATTTCATAATAATAAAGGACTATCAATAATTTTAAAGTTTTTTATTCAAGTTATTATTGGAATATTTTTCTTTGTTTTATTTTTAATATCTGGAAATAATACAGTTCTTAATTTTTATTTATTTTCAATTGATTTAAAATATATATATGGTCTTTTAATTCTATTTATGCTTGTTGGTAGTTCTAATGCAGTTAATATAACAGATGGTCTTGATGGCCTTGCTGCTGGATTATGCACGATATCATTTATTTCTTATGGAATTATTGCCTTTAATAGTCCATTTATTTTGGGTTATGAAGAAATAGGTATTTTTTGTTTTACTTTGGCGGGAGCTTTAATAGGATTTTTGTTTTTTAATTTTTATCCTGCCAAAATATTTATGGGTGATTTAGGTTCCCTTTCTTTAGGAGCCACACTTGCATCAGTATCAATTTTACTTAAATGTGAACTTTCCCTTATTATAATTGGCTTAGTTTTTATTATTGAAACTCTTTCAAGTTTTATTCAAATTATTTCTATAAGATATTTTAATAAAAAAATATTTTTAAAAAGTCCACTTCATCATCATTTTGAAATGCTAGGTTTTAAAGAAACAGATATTATAAAACTATTTTATTTAGTCTCTTTAGTATGCTCTTTAATAACTCTTATTTATATATTAGTTCATTAAAAATCAGATTTTAAAAATAACTTTACAATGATTTGCCATTACACTTAAAATATGATAGTATATACGGCGGGTGGTTTTATGAAAAATAGTAATAGTTTTGAATTATTAATTGCACATGATAAAAAGATTGGCGAAGCATATAAAAAACTATGTATGGATTTAATAAATAATGATTTTGAACAATCCAAAGTATCTTGCAAAAATATTCTTGAGCTTATTAAAATTGAAACGAGCATGCTAGATAAAATGACAAAGGAAGAACTTGAATATTATGTAGATCTTGCAGATATTATATTTACAATGGATGAAGTTGATGATGAAACATATAGAGCTAGTGAAAAGATAGTGCAAACCTATTTGGCTAAATTTGAAAAACCATTAGAATATGATTTTTCTGATGAAGAGGAAGACTTTGAAAAACTTTCGCGAATTATTCCTGATTTTGCTTTTACTCAAGAAGAACTAGATAGATATTTTCAATATAATCAAACTTATAAATATAATGCAATGTGCTATGCTAGTAAGATAATTTTAAATGACGAATTAGGTATTAAGTCAAATAATTCTAAATTTTATGATTTATTAAGAAAAAAATGTATTCATAACTTAATTTATTATGCTTACCATAGTTATGAAGTTGAATGTTATATTTTAAGCCATAATATGCAAATGGATTATGTACCTGATATTTATGATGATTATTTTAATCCTCTTAATGTAGAAGAATGTAAAAAGATTATTTCTAAATGGAAAGATGCTAGTGATAATCAAAATCCTGATTGCTGTTTTACAAACTTAGAGGATACTTATAAATTAAAATGTTATTTACATAGTTTAGAAAGAACAGAACTTACAAATATATTTGATTATATTCTCCATCTTAAAGAAGAACATTCAAGCAAAATGCTAGACTCCTATGAAAATATTGTATTAGAAAAAATAGATGATTTATCTAGATAACTTTACACTAATTTGACATTTTTGCAAAAATATGATAGAATGTTAGTAGTTAAGGGGGAAGTTAGTTTGATGGAAAGTTCATCTAAAAAAGAAAGAAAAGAACTTTTATATATAATATTATTCTTAATATGTTTTAGTTTAATTATGGAGTTTATTAAAAACTTTATATAGTAAAAATAGGGCACTTGCTACTTGATTTAGTGTGCCTTTTTTTGTATAATAAAATTAGTTTGAAAAGAAAAGGGAAATAAATGGATCATTATTTTACAAATAATCAAAATTTAAAAAGTGAAATTAGAACACTTAGTTATAATTATAAAAACATAACTATTGATTTTTTTAGTGATAATGGGGTATTTAGTAAAAATCACTTAGATTATGGAAGTAGACTTTTAATAGAAACATTTTTAAAAAATGAATCTGATTATGAAAATATCCTAGACTTAGGTTGTGGTTATGGATTAATAGGAATATCACTTGCTAAGATAACTGGTAAAAATATAACTATGTGTGATGTTAACAAAAGAGCATTACATTTGTGTGAAAGAAATATTGCCGCAAATAAAGTTAATGCTAAAGTAATTGAAAGTAATGTATATGAAAATATTTTAGATAAATATGATGTTATTATTACAAATCCACCGATTAAAGCAGGTAAAAAAATAATATTAGAGTTTCTTGTTAACGCTAAAATGCATCTAAATGATGGTGGAAGACTTTGGTTTGTAATGCGTAAGGACCAAGGTGCTAAATCTATACAAAAACTGTTAAATGAACATTACAATGTTGAAATAAAAGAAAAAGATAAAGGATTTTACATTTTTTGCTGTAAAATGTCTTGACAAAATACTTTATTCTTTGCTAAAATTATTTAATGTTGACGTGTTTATTTTTAACATAAAAATAGTCCAAAAAAAATAAGATTATGGGGTGAGATCGTGGCTTATAAAAAACAAAAATTCGGAGACTATCGCGAAAGAATTAATTTCGCAAAATCAAGTAACACTCTTGAACTTGCAGACCTTTTGGAAATCCAAAAGAAAAGTTATCAAAATTTCATTGAAAATGGAATCAAAGAAGTATTTGAGGATCTTTTTCCAGTTGAAAGTTTTACTGGAAATATTTCACTTGAATTTACTGACTATTCTTTAGAGGAACCAAGATATTCAATTAAGGAAGCAAAAGAAAGAATGGTTAACTATGCTGCACCACTTAAAGTGCAAGCAAGACTTTACATTCACGAAACAGGTGAAGTAAAAGAACAAGAGATATTCTTAGGTGATTTACCACTTATGACAGATGCTGGTACATTTATCATAAATGGTGCTGAAAGAGTAATTGTATCTCAACTTGTTCGTTCACCATCTATTTATTTCAAAAGAGAAATAGATAAAAATGGTAGAAGAATTGTTAGTGGAGAAATAATCCCTAATAAAGGTACATGGCTTGAATATGAAACAGATGCTAAAGGTGTAATCTATGTAAGAATAGATCGTACTAGAAAAGTTGCTGTTACAACATTCCTTCGTGCACTTGGACTTTCCACTGATGAAGAAATCATTGAATTATTTGGTGATAATGAATTTGTAAAAAATACTTTAGAAAAAGATATTACAAATAATACTGATGAAGCACTACTTGAGATTTATGAAAAACTTCGTCCAGGAGAACCTGCGACTATTGATAGTGCTAAAAACCAATTAATCACTAGATTCTTTGATAGATTCCGTTATGATTTAGCAAAAGTAGGAAGATACAAATTTAACAAAAAAATGTTTATTTGTGAAAGAATACTTGGATGTACTTTAGCTGAAAACATTAAATTTAATGGTGAAGAAATTGCTAAAAAAGGTGATGTTATTACTAAAGATATTCTTGAAAAGTTAAAAGTTGCTTTTGCTGGTGGATTAAATTTAAAAGAAGCTACAATTAATGAAGAACTTGATGATTTTAAAATGATTCAAACATTAAAAGTATATGATAAAATTGATGGTAAAAAAGTTCTTACTTTAATTGGAACTGATAGTAGTGTAACTGAAAAAAGACTTACTATTCCTGATGTTTATGCATCTTTATCATATTATATTGATTTACATTATAATATTGGTAATGAAGATGAAATCGATCATTTAGGAAATAGACGTGTAAGACAAGTAGGTGAGCTAGTTGAAAATCAATTTAGAGTTGGTATGGCTCGTATGGAAAGAGTTATTCGTGAAAGAATGACTACTCAAGAACTTGAAAATGTTACACCAAAAACATTAATTAATATTAGACCTGTAACTGCAGTATTAAAAGAGTTCTTTGGTTCATCACAACTTTCTAAGTTTATGGATCAAGTTAACCCAATTGCTGAACTTACAGATAAAAGAAGACTTTCTTCTTTAGGACCTGGAGGACTTTCAAGAGAAAGAGCTGGTATGGAAGTAAGAGATGTTAACTCATCTCACTATGGAAGAATATGTCCAATTGAATCACCAGAGGGACAAAATATAGGTCTTATTACATCACTTGCTGGTTATGCTAAAGTTAATGAATATGGATTTATTACAACTCCTTACCATAAAGTAAATAATGGCGTTGTTGATAAAGATATAATTTATATGACTGCTGATGAAGAAACTGATTATTATATTTCTCAAGCAACTGTAAAACTTGATAAAGATAATAGAATTATTGATGATGAAGTTCTTGTACGTGTTAATGGTGATAACGTAATTGTTAAACGTGAAGAAGTTGATTATGTCGATGTTGCTCCAAGTCAAGTTGTTGCAGTAACTACAAGTTGTATTCCATTCTTGGAATTCGATGATGCAAAAAGAACACTTATGGGTGCAAACATGCAAAGACAAGCAGTTCCACTTCTTACAAGTGAAGCTCCAATAGTTGGTACTGGTGTTGAATATATTGCTGCATCATCATCAGGAAGTTGTGTACTTTCTAAAACTGCTGGTGTAGTTGATTATGCTGATAGTAAAAAAATTGTTATAAATAATGGTAAATCATGTGATACTTATTATCTTTCTACATTTGAAAGAAGTAATGCCTCAACTTGTGTAAACCATAGACCAATTGTTAAAGCAGGCGATAAAGTTCACGCTGGACAAGTTATTGCTGATGGTCCTTCTTGTGATAAAGGAGAACTTGCTTTAGGTAAAAATATGACGGTTGCCTTCATGACATTCGAAGGTTATAACTATGAAGATGCTGTTATCTTAAATGAAAGACTTGTTAAAGATGATGCTTATACTTCACTTCATATTTCTCACTATGATATTGAATGTCGTGATACAAAACTAGGACCTGAAGAAATTACTCGTGATATACCAAATGTTTCTGAAGATGCTCGTAAAAATCTTGATGCTGATGGTATTGTAAGAATAGGTACAGAAGTTAGAGAAGGCGATATTCTTGTTGGTAAAGTAACTCCAAAAGGAATGCAAGAACTTACTTCTGAAGAAAAACTACTTCATGCAATCTTTGGCGAAAAAACCAGAGAAGTTAGAGATACTTCACTTAGAGTAGATCATGGTGCTGATGGTATTGTTCATGATGTACAAATTTATACAAAAGAAAATTCAGATGAACTTGCTGCAGGTGTTCAAAAGGTTATAAGAGTTTATATAGTTCAAAAGAGAAAAATTCAAGTTGGAGATAAAATGTCAGGAAGACATGGTAATAAAGGAGTTATTTCTTTAGTAGTACCTGAAGAAGATATGCCATTTATGCCAGATGGTCGTCCAGTAGACATTATGCTTAACCCACTTGGTGTTCCATCTCGTATGAACGTTGGTCAAATTCTAGAACTTCATTTAGGAATGGCTGGTAAGATTTTAGGTAGACATTATGCTACTCCAGTATTTGACTCTGCTACTTGGGAAGATGTATCTGAGCAAATGAAAGATGCTAAGATGAGTCCTGATGGTAAGATGACTTTATATGATGGACGTACTGGTGAACCATTTGATAATAAAATTGCCGTTGGTGTTATGTATATGATTAAACTTCACCATATGGTTGATGATAAACTTCATGCAAGAGCAACAGGACCTTATAGTGTTATTACTCAACAACCATTAGGTGGTAAAGCACAATTTGGTGGACAAAGATTTGGAGAAATGGAGGTTTGGGCACTTTATGCTTATGGTGCTGCTCATGTACTTCAAGAAATCTTAACTGTTAAAGCTGATGATATTGTAGGCCGTGTTAAAGTATATGAAGCTTTAGTAAAAGGTAAACTTGTTAATCAAGCGGGTGTTCCAGAAAGCTTTAGAGTACTTGTTAAAGAATTCCAAGCATTATGCTTAGATGTACAAGTTCTTACAAATGATGATGAATTATTAGAATTTAAAGATATTGAAGAAAAAGATGATGAATCTAATGATAATTTAAGAATAGATGAAATTGATTTATCTACTGAAGAAGAAGTACTTCCTGAACCAAGTAAACCAATTGATGAAGAGGAAGATGACTTTGATGATGATGATGAAGATGAAGAACCATCACTTGATGATTTGGAATTTCCAGATGATATAGATGATATGGAAGGGGAAGGTGAAGAATAATGATAGATGTTAGTAACTTTAAGGGAATTAAAGTTTCCATAGCATCCCCTGAAAAGATTCGTTCTTGGTCTTATGGCGAAGTTAAAAAACCTGAAACAATTAACTATCGTACATTAAAACCAGAAAGAGACGGATTATTCTGTGAAAAGATTTTCGGACCTACAAAAGATTTTGAATGTAGCTGTGGAAAATACAAAAGACTTAGATATAAAAATATTATATGTGATAGATGTGGTGTAGAGGTTACTCTTTCTAAAGTAAGAAGAGAAAGAATGGGACACATTGAACTTGCTGCACCATGTTCTCACATCTGGTTCTTTAAGGGTGTTCCATCTAAAATGGGTCTTGTACTAGATATGTCTCCAAGAGATTTGGAAGAAGTATTATATTTCGTAAGTTATGTAGTAATTGATCCAGGAACAGCTCCACTTGAACATAAACAAACTATTTCTGATAAAGAATATAGAAATTTATATGAAAAATATGGTAATACATTTAAAGTTGGAATGGGTGCTGAAGCAATTAAGGAACTACTTAAACAAGTTGACCTTAAAAAAGAAATTGAAAAAGTTCATGAAGAACTTGAAAATACAACTGGACAAAAAAGAGTACGTCTTGTTAAAAGACTAGATTGCTTAGATTCATTTATTGAATCTGGTAATAAGCCTGAATGGATGGTACTTGATGTTATTCCAGTTATACCTCCAGAGCTTAGACCTATGCTTCAACTAGATGGTGGTAGATTTGCTACATCTGATTTAAATGACCTTTATAGAAGAATTATTAACCGTAATAATCGTCTTAAAAAACTTCTTGAACTTGGTGCTCCATCAATCATTGTTCAAAATGAAAAGAGAATGCTTCAAGAGGCAGTTGATTCACTACTTGATAATGGTAGAAGAGGAAGAAGTGTAACAGCATCTTCGAATAGACCACTTAAGAGTTTATCTTCAATGCTTAAAGGAAAACAAGGTCGTTTTAGACAAAACTTACTTGGTAAGAGAGTTGATTACTCAGGCCGTTCAGTTATCGTTGTTGGACCAAGCCTTAAAATGTATCAATGTGGTCTTCCAAAAGAAATGGCTCTTGAACTATTTAAACCACATGTTATTCATGGTTTAGTAGAAAGAGGACTTGCTCATAATATTAAAGGAGCAAAAAAATTAATTGAAACTAGAAATGAATGTGTTTGGGATATAGTCGAGGATGTTATAACTGAACATCCTGTAATGCTTAACCGTGCTCCAACTCTACATAGACTTGGTATTCAAGCATTTGAACCAATATTAATTGGTGGTAAAGCAATTAGACTACATCCACTTGTATGTGCTGCATTTAACGCTGACTTCGATGGTGACCAAATGGCTGTTCACGTACCACTTTCTGAGGAAGCAAAAGCAGAAGCAAGACTTCTAATGCTTGGCGCTAACAATATTTTAAATCCAAAAGATGGAAAACCAATTGTTACACCTTCACAAGATATGGTACTTGGTAACTGTTATTTAACTATTGAAAAAGCTGGAGAAGAAGGCGAAGGTAGAGTATTTAAAGATGAAAATGAAGCATTAATGGCTTATGAAAGAAGAGAAATTACTTTACATACAAGAATTGCTATACCAGCAAGTTCATTTAAACATAAGTTATTTACTGATGAACAACAAGGTAAATATTTAGTTACAACTGTAGGAAAACTTAAATTTAATGAAATATTCCCAGATTCATTCCCATTTATGAATGAACCTACAAAAGATAATATCGAAGGTATTACTCCAATGAAATATTTCTTAGAACCTGGAACTAATATTCCACAGGCTATTAAAGAAATGCCTTTAGTATCACCTTTTGTAAAAGGAACATTAAAATCATTAATTGCTCAAGTATTTAAAAGATATCGTACTACTGAAACATCTATTATGCTTGATAAATTAAAAGATCAAGGATTTAAATATTCAACTATAGCAGGTATTACAGTATCTTATGCTGATATCAAAACTACACATAAGAAAGAAGAATTTATTGCAGAGGCAAAAGCAGCTGTAGATAAAGTTAATAAACAATTTAAACGAGGTATTATTACTAAAGAAGAAAGACATGAAGCTGTTATTGCAATTTGGTCTAAATGTACTGAGAATGTAAAAAATGAATTCAAAGAAATGAGTGCTGGCGATTTTGATAACCCAATATTCATGATGATGAATTCAGGAGCTCGTGGTGAGGTTACAAACTTTACTCAACTTGCAGGTCTTAAAGGCTTAATGGCTAAACCAAATGGTGATACAGTTGAAATTCCGATTACATCATCATTTATGGAAGGACTTTCAGTTCTAGAATTCTTCTTATCAACACATGGTTCAAGAAAAGGTGTTGCCGATACTGCTTTAAAAACTGCCGACTCTGGTTACTTAACAAGAAGACTTGTAGATGTTGCTCAAGATATTATTGTTAAAGAACATGATTGCGGTTCAATCCATGGTGTAGTTGTTAAAGACTTATTAAATGATAAAGATGGTTCAGTTATCGAACCTCTTGAAGAAAGAATTTTAGGAAGATTTGCAGCTAAAAAGATTATTGATCCAGAAACCAAAAAGGTATTATGTGAATCTGGTGAAATGATTACTGAAGCAGTTGTTCAAAAAGTTAAAAAGGCTGGTATTAAACAAGTTGAAATTCGTTCTTCACTTACTTGTAAAACTGAAAACGGTGTTTGTCAAAAATGTTATGGTAGAAACCTTGCTACAGGTAACTTAGTTGAAACTGGTGAAGCTGTAGGTATTATGTCTGCTCAATCAATTGGTGAACCTGGTACTCAGCTTACAATGAAAAACTTCCACAAAGGTGGAGTTGCAGGTGAAGATGATATTACACAAGGTCTTCCAAGAGTTGAAGAATTATTTGAGGCTAGAACTCCTAAATATAAAGCTACTATTTCTGAAATTACTGGTACAGTAACTAAAATTGAGGAAAATGGTGGTAAACATATTATCACAGTTGCAAATGATGCTGGTTCTAGAGAACATACAACACTTTATAATATGAAACTTAGAGTTAGTGTTGGTGATAAAGTTGAAGCAGGAGATAAACTTACTGAAGGTGTTATTGCACCTAAAGAATTACTTGCTGTTACTGACCCACTTACTGCTCAAGAATACATTCTAAAAGAAATTCAAAGTGTATATAAACTTCAAGGTGTTGATATCAACGATAAACATATTGAAATTATTGTTAAGAGAATGATTAATAAGATGAGAATCTTAGATCCAGGAGATACTAAATTTGTTGAGGGCTTATCTGTTTCACTTAAAACATTTAATGAAGGAAACAAACCAGTACTTCTTGCAGGTGGTGTTCCTGCTAAAGGACTTCCAATTATGCTTGGTATTACTAAATCATCTCTTGAAACTGATTCATTCTTATCTGCTGCTTCATTCCAAGAGACTACAAGAGTACTTACAGATGCTGCTATTAAAGGTAAAGTTGACTACTTAAAAGGTTTAAAAGAAAACGTTATTATTGGTAAACTTATCCCTGCAGGTACTGGTGCTACTGAATATTCAAATATTGATATTGCTCTTGAAAAACAATTTATGGAAACTGATGCAACTGAAGCTTTAGAGGAAAATTTAATGGATGAGAAACCTGAAGTTAATGAAGAACCTAAAACTGAAGAAGTAACTACTGAAGAGGAAGTTCAAACTTCTAAAGATGAAATAGTTTCTGAAGAAACAAATGAAGAGGAAACAAATTAGTTTCTTCTTTTTTATATCTTAAAAAATGTATATTGAAAACCTTAAAAAGTGTATAGTAAAAGTCTTAAAAAATGTATAGTAAACATTGACAAAAGATAAAAATGTGATATCATTAAAGTAGGTTGGTGATAATATGAATTACAATGAAAATGAATATTTAGAAAGATTAATTGAGAAAAATTTTATTGAGTATTTAAACACTTTTGGTGCTGTTTCAGTTGAGGGTCCTAAATGGTGTGGTAAGACCTGGACCTCATCAAAATTTGCAAAAAGTAGAGTTTTTTTAGATGATGAAGATGTTAAAGCACAGGCATTAATAGATCCTAATTTAATTTTAGATAAAGAAAAACCTGAATTAATTGACGAATGGCATTTGGTACCAAAAGTATGGGATAAAGTAAGAAGAAAATGCGATGAAACTACTAATAATGGAAATTATATTTTAACTTGTTCTACTCAATTAAATGATGAAAAAAATAAAGAAATATTTCATTCTGGTGCTGGTAGAATTGGCAAAATAAATATGTATACAATGAGTTTGTTTGAATCTAAAGATTCCGATGGTAAAGCATCTTTGATGAATATGTATAATGATGTTCAAAAAAATTGTTCAACCGATAAAAAAGATTTACAGACAATTGCTAAACTCATTCTTCGTGGCGGTTGGCCAAGAAACTTAGATAATGATAATTATTTATTAATTCCAAAAAACTATATCAAATCTATTGTAGATAAAGATATAAATGATGATAAAAAAAGAGATAGGAATAAAATGTTGATGCTTTTAATGTCACTGGCTAGAAATGAATCTACTATTGCAAATAACAATACTCTATTAAATGATATAGAAACTTATTCAAATAATGATGAAATGTTAGAAAGTAGAATAACTTTAAATGATTATTTAGATGTACTAGATAGATTAAATTTGATAGAAAATCAACCAGCATACTCATCAAATTATAGAAGCCCAGAAAGACTTGGCAAATCATCTAAAAGACATTTTACGGATCCATCTCTTGCTTGCGCTGTACTTAATCTAAATGCTGACAAATTAATTAATGATATTAAAACTTTTGGTTTTATGTTTGAATCTTTAGTTGAAAGAGACTTAAGAATATATATGGAATATTTAAATGGAAAGTTATATCATTTTAGAGATAATGTTTCAGGTTTAGAGGTTGATTCAATTCTTGAGTTTGAAAGTGGGGAATATGCTGCAGTGGAAATTAAATTAGGTGGTATCGATGCAATCAATGAGGCAAAGAAAAATTTATTAAAATTTCACAATAATATGGTAAAAAAGCCAAAGCTTATGTGCATAATTACTGGAACTTTTAATGCAGTTGCAAAAGATCCTGAAACAGGTATTTATATCTTGCCAATTACCTCTTTAAAACCATAATCATTTATAGTATAATATTAATTACCTAAGGAGGGTTTATGGAATATACTGAAGATGAGTTAAAACATTATAAAGATATGCTTGAATATGGCCTTTTAATTAGACAAGATGAAATTAATCGTTATAATAAGCAAATTTATGAATGTATGCGAAATGGTCAATTTTTAATGATACCTTACATTAAAAGGAAAATTTATAATTGTGAGAAAGTTATTGATGAAATAAAAGATGCACTTTTAAATTTAGAGCAAACTTATGGGAAGGGAAGATAATATGAATAATTTTACTGAGGAAGAAAAACAAAAAATTAATTATTTAAAAAGAAGACTTTTAGAACTTTATGGAAAATGTGATAGTTCTACAGAGGTTTCTTGCAAAATTGCAATTGTTCATAAATTATTTTTAGATCTTTTCGAAGAGAAAAATAGTGATATAAGATATATTGATATGAAACTTAATTTAATTTATAATCTTGTAAGTGAATGTGAAAATGAATTAAATCTTTATGAAGATAGTAAACTAAAAATGTAAACTATCTTTTTTTTTAAGTCAAAATCATATATAATATTTTATAGGTGATAATGATGGATAAAAAAATATATGAAAATATGCGTAAACATAATAAATATTTAAGTGATTATGCTTGCAGCGATGATAAAGTAATTAGGTTCGAAGAGGAATCCGAGGATTTTAGACCAGGCTTTTTTAGAGATATAGATAGAATTATTTATTCACTATCTTATGTAAGATATATGGACAAAACACAGGTTTTTACAGAAACTAAAAATGATCATATTCAAAAAAGGATGATTCATGTGCAGTATGTATCTAAAATTGCAAGAACTATAGGAAGAGCGCTTAATTTAAATGAGGATTTAATCGAGGCTGCTGCCCTTGGCCATGACCTAGGACACACACCTTTTGGACATGTAGGTGAAAGAGTTTTAAATGAAATAAGTAAAGAAGTTGGCGAAGGATATTTTATGCATAACATAAATAGTGTTAGAAACCTAATGTTTGTTGAAAACTATGGTAAAGGTCAAAATATTAGTCTTCAGGTGCTTGATGGAATAATGTGTCATAATGGTGAACTTGTATCAAATGAATATTATATTAAACCAAAATCTAAAGAAGATTTTTTAAAGGAATATTTTGAATCTTATAAATCTTTAGAGGTAGCAAAATATTTAAGGCCAATGACCCTTGAGGGATGCATAGTAAGAATAAGTGATATAATTGCTTATTTAGGAAGAGATATTGAAGATGGTGTAAGAATGGGACTTGTATCTTTCGAAGAAATTCCTAAAGAAATAGTAAATGTTTTAGGTAAAACTAATAGAGAAATAGTTAATACAATAATTACTGATATAATAACTGAAAGTGAAGGTAAAAGTTATATAAAAATGAGTGATGAAGTATTTAATGCAATCTCTAAATTAAAGGACTTTAACTATGAACATATTTATGGCAAAGCTTATACAGTTAAAGAAAAAGAATTTATAAATAATATGTTTAGAACAGTATTTAATGGTTACTTAAATGATTTACAAACTAAAAATTATGATAGTCCAATATTTTATTCTTACTTAAATAATATGGATAAAAAATATTTAGAAAGTTCTAATGAAAGAATTGTACTTGATTATATATCAGGTATGACCGATGATTATTTTATATCATCTTATAAAAAAATTTGTTTAAATAAAGAAAATTAATACATAATAATTAAGAAGGAGAGTTATGGAATATAATACTATAGATAAAAATTCATATAAAATTCATACTTTAAAATATGATAGATTTAAAACTAGTGATATTGAGGTTGTATTTAGATTTAAAACTGATAAAGAAAGATTTCCTATTGTAAGTCTTTTGTGTGAGGTAATGGGTACTTGTAATAAACATTATAATTCACTTAGAAATTTATCTCTTAAAAAAGAGGACTTATATAATATATATTATTCTACAGGTATAAGTAGAAAAGGGTATGTTACCTCACTCACATTTAGAGTAAATTTTATTAATCCAGAATATATTAGTGAAAAAGATTATCTAGAAAATGTAATAAAATTTTTATTTGATATGATATTATTTCCTAATGTAAAAAATAATGAATTTGCAGAAATTCCTTTTGAAAATGGTAAAAATGAACTTTACCTTGATATTGATAGTACAAAAGAAAATGCTATGCAGCTTGCCTTTGATAACGCTTTTGACATTCTTGATAAAAATTCAATATCTGCTTTATCAGTAACTGGTACTAAAGAGGAAGTGAAAGCCATAACTAGGGAAGGCTTATATAAAGAATATTTATATATAATGCAAAACAGTATTGTTGATATCTTTGTAATGGGTAATTTAGATATGAATAGGGCAGTATCTCTAATCAAAGATAATTATCATAATAACAGATTAAATTATATAGATTTTAATTATTATGTAAAAAATATTGAAAGAAAGAAACCAATAGTTAAAATGGATGAGTCTACATTTAAACAATCATCTTTAGTAATGCTTTATAATATAAATGAGATTACCGAGGAAGAAAGAAGAAGTGTATACCCAGTATTTAATTATATTATAGGTTCTGGAGGGCTTTCCTCAAAACTATATAAATATTTACGCGAAGAAAACGGATTATGCTATAGAGTATCAAGCACTTTAAATGTTTTTGATAATGTTTTTGAGGTAGATGTTTCCCTTAGTAAAGAAAATATTGATAAAGCTGTTAATCTAATAAAGAAAAGTGTTAGTGAAATGGTAAAAGGTAAGTTTACTGAAGATGATGTAAAGGATGCTAAAAATAATATATTAAATAGTATAGAATTAAATTCAAATAGTCAATCAGGAATAAATAATAATTATATTGGACAAAAATTTGTAAATATTTATTCATTCGAAGAAAAAAAAGAACATATAAAAAATGTTACTAAAAGTGATATTATTACTTTTGCAAAAAAATTAAAATTAAATGTAATTTATGCTTTGTGTGAGGATCAAAATGGAAAAAATTAAAATAGAAAGAACTGATGAGATAGTATATCATCATAAATTAGACTGTGGTCTTAATATTTATATTTGGGAGTGTAAAGAATCTAGTGATATTAACCTAACTTTAACAGTTAAATATGGTAGCTTGCATACGAGTTTTGAGGTAAATAAAAAAAATATTAAAGTACCAAACGGGATGGCCCATTTTTTAGAGCATATTAAATTTAATGAAGAAGATGGTAAAACCACACACGATTATTTTTATAAAATTGGAAGTTATGTAAATGCTTATACAACCTTTGACCATACATGTTATGAAGTTACCACTAATGATAATTTAAAAGATAATTTAAATCATTTATTATACTTTGTTAATAATGATTATTTTACAAAAGAACTTGTAAATAAAGAAAAGCCAATTATTATTGAGGAAGCCAAAATGACTAAAAATAATCCCTTTAATGAAGGCTATTTTGAACTTCTTAATAATATTTATAAATATGATAACCATAAATATTTAATTACTGGTGATGAAGAAGATATAAAAAGTATTAGTATAGAGGATGCTAAAAATGTATTTGATGCCTTTTATCATCCGGAAAATATGTTTTTAGTTGTAACCGGTAATGTTAATCATTATGAAGTAATTAAACTTTGTGAGGACTTTTATGATGGTTTCGAGAAAAAATATTTAAATCCAAAGATAATTTCTATGAAAGAACCTAAAAAAGTTAATATTCCTTCTTCAGTAATAAGTACCAATGTTACAAAAGAAAACCTTTATTATGGTTTGAAAATAGATAAAAAGAAATATAAAGATTATAGTAAACTAGAACTTAATATGTATATGAATATACTTCTTAGAAATAATTTCAGTGGTACATCAGAGTTTTATGAACATATTCGTAATAACCATTTAGTTGATGATTTTTCTTATACTTTTACGCAAAATGATGATTATGCTTTAATCCTTTTCGAAGCAGTTACATCTTATGCTAAAAAACTTATTGAACTTTTAAAGGAAAAAATTAATAATTTAGAAATTAATGAAAATGATTTTAATCGTAAGAAAAAAGTTTTTATTGCTAATGCAATAGTGGATTTTGAAAATGCCTATCAAGTTAATAATGAAATAAGATCTAGCATCTTAAAATATAATAAAATGATTAATGATATACCATCCTCAATTGAAAATTTGAAATTTGATAAGTTTGCTAAAGTAAAAGATAATTTAGGTAATGAAACGGCATATGTTATTTTAAAACCAATAAAAAAAGAAGAGTAATCTTCTTTTTATTATTATCTATTGTAGAACTCAACGATTAATTGTTCATTAATTTCTTGATTTAATTCACTTCTATCTGGAATTCTAACATATTTTCCAGTAAGTTTTTTAGAATCAAATTCTACATAAGCAGGAGTTTTAATTCCTAGTTCAATTGTTTCTCTAATACCAGCATGGTCTAAAGAATTTTCTTTAACTGAAATTACATCTCCAGGTTTACAAGTATATGATGGAATGTCAACTTTAACATCATTTACTAAAATGTGTCCATGGTTAACAATTTGTCTTGCAGCTCTTCTTGTTCTAGCAAGTCCCATACGATAAACTAAATTATCAAGTCTTGATTCAAGTAATACTAGTAAGTTTTCACCAGCAATACCGTGCATTTTAGATGCTCTATCAAATACTTTTCTAAATTGTTTTTCAGTAAGTCCATACATAACTCTAACTTTTTGTTTTTCTTGAAGTTGGATTCCATATTCACTTAATTTTCTTCTTTTGTCTTTACCATGTGCACCAGGTGCATAAGGCCTTTTTGCAAGTTCTTTACCAGTTTCAAGTGTAGAGAAACCATATCTTCTTGATTTTTTGTATGTAGATCCTGTATATCTAGCCATATCTATTTTCCTCCTTTCAAATATTACAAATAAAAAGATAGGTATTAATTTAGTATAGGGAGTTTACAATAATTTCATCTTAGGCAGAAGATTACTTTATTTTGAAGTAAACACATTATACAAATTAATATCACTGCCAATTTAAATTGCATAATTATTATAAGATTTATATACTTTAATGTCAAGTATTTCATAAAAAAACCTACGTAAAGTAGGGGATTTTTATTAAGTGGCGTCCTCGGGGGGATTCGAACCTCTGACCTACCCCTTAGGAGGGGGTCGCTCTATCCAGCTGAGCTACGAGGACAAAATGCTATATTATATAAACATATAGCAAATTAGAAATACGATTATAGCCGCTAAAACAGCAGTTACCATAAGTAGGGCATAAAACTTACTTTTCTCAATCATTTCTGGTTTTTTAGTACTTTTTTTCATCTTCAATCCCTTTCTATAAGCATTATAGCATATATTTATTCATTTTTTAAGCCTAATACTTTTATTTTCTATCTTTTTCATGTCTTATTTTGACATGTTTTGTCGAAGTCCTTGCAATCATAAATTTTATATGTATAATAACTACTCGAACGTGCTGGAAATGGCGTTACCTTCTTAATTTTTTCTATGGGTTTTGGTGCACCAAGATTTTTCACTAGATGAAAGGAGGAATGTAAATGAGCAAAAAGAACCTCGAAAGAGTAGTAATTTTGATTATCGTTTTGTTACTCTGGAATAGCTACCCAGAGTATATAAAACGCGCCGTCCAGATTATGATAGAAATCATTATGTGGTTATACCATATTTTGAAATCTATTATAGCCGGATAGCGCTATCTACTTGTTTAGGTAACGCGAACTTCCTTCACGTTCCTTAATATTAATATAACACTTATTTATATAATTATGCAAGGTTTAATGCCTAAAATATTTATTAATGTAATAATAGTTAAGAGAAACCACTAAAATGATATTTATAATCTCTGCAATTAAAAGGCCATATATACCAATTTCTAAAAAAGATAATATACTTAAAAATAATAATTTAACTATACCAGAAAAAATAGTTATTTTAAGTGTTACTTTAGCTTTACCTATCCCTTGCATAAAAGAGGCAAATATACTTTCAAAATAAAACAATATAAAAAATGGTGCAAGAAGTTTTATATAATCACTGCCAAGAGTAGTTTTATATAAAAAGAATAATAATTCATTTCGAAAAATAAATATACAAAAAGTTGCAATAAGCCCAATAATAAATGTATATATACATGCTTCCTTTAATCTTTTTCTAACATAGTAAGTATTATTATTTTCATTATATTTAGATATTTCAGGGATAAGAGCAAGAGAAATAGCACTTATAAAAAATGATGGTATTGTTAAAGTTGAAATTGCATAAGCATTATAAGCGCCATATTCAGTTAAAATAAAATAATGGGAATAACCTTTATATAAAAGTATATTAGTTAGAATAATTGGTTCAAAAAAATAACATATATTTCCAATAATTCTACTTGTAACTGTTGGTATAGATAAATTTAAAATATCTTTTATATCACTTTTTGAATAAGATAATTTATACATAGTTTTAACATCTTTTTTATTCATACATATAGAAAAGACTATTATTGATGCAGCCTCAGTAAAAAGAAATGTTAGTATTAAACCAACAGCTGCATGAACATAAGAAATTTCAATTAATTTAGGAATAACTGTAAGGATTAAAATAAGTCTTATTAATTGCTCCACAGTATTTGAAAGTACATGAGGGTAATTTTTTTGTATACCATAAAAGTACCCTTTGAATATACAAGCAATCGAAGAAAAGGGCAGTGTTAAAGACATAGCAATTAATAAATAATATGTTTTAGGTTCCTTTAAAAGATTATTTGCTATAAATGGACTTACTATAAACATAATTACTATTAATAAAATATTTAATGCAAGTATTATATTTAATGCACTATTTAATACTCTTTTATCTTTATTTTGAGCAATTAATTTAGCAATAGTCGTAGGCATTGCAAATGTACCGATTGTTAAAAGTAGAGAATATGTTGGCATTACAATTGTATATAAACTTATGGTAGTACTTCCTACAATTCTTGTAAATATTATTTTTATAATAAGACCTAGTACTTTGGTAGAAAGCCCACTTAACATAAGAATAAATGTAGATGTAAAAAATTTATTTTTAAATAATTTCATTATATTAAATTTTATTAAAAAAATCTAAATTCTTTACAGTTATAATTATATAAAAACATTTAGTGTATAAATTATTAAGAAAATAAAATATTAATAGTGTAGAAAATTTTGTTATAAAAATTAGAATAATTATAAATACAAAAAACTTGAATAAACCATGTAATTACCTTGTTCGTAATTTCCTATATTATATACATATAAGAAAACTTATCCCCGTAATTATAAGGGATTGAAAAGTATATATGATAAAAAATAAAAATGTGAAAATAATGGGTATAATTTCAAGTGTAATACTTTTGATAATAGTAATAACAGCATCATTTGCATATTTTGGTTCATTTAATGTGAATTTAAATAATAATGTAGCGGTAAATGTAAATTCAGTATCACCTGGAAATGCAACATTTACCTCAGAAACATATGCAGATCCATATCATATTGGGTAAGCTTAAAGTCTATAATCAAAGTTATGGACTTTTTTTATGTTTTTTAGTAAAATAAATATAGAAAGAAAATGTGTTATGGAAGAAATAAAATTTGAATCATTAAATGAATTATTTAATAGGTTATATCCTGCTTTTAATACGAAAGTTTGTGAGTTAAAAAGATCTGGCATTAATGTAAGTGAAGTTAAACTATGGAATTATTTAAAAGAAAATAAATGGTCAAATAGCAAAAATCTTACTTTATATGATATGGTAAGTGACATATTAAATCTTTCTAAATCTGATTTTGAAGGTGAAAAAAATGATGACATTTAATTATGTATTAAATAAAATTAAGAATCCTGATGATATAAAAGATATCAAAGAGGCATATGAATATGCAAATTCTAAATTATCAGGTGTTATGCGTAAAAATGGTGATACGGAAATATCTCACTGCCTTGAGGTAGCAAATATACTAATTGATTTAAATGTTGATAAGGAAACAATAATATGTGCAATACTTCATAGTGTCCTTGACTTTAATGATATTGAGGAAAAAGAAATTGTAGAGAAGTTTTCATTAGAAACTTATAAGATAATTTTTTCTTTATCAAAAATTAATAATCTTGAGATGGTAGATGACTCTGAAAGTGCTGCATTATATCTTCGTAAAGTAATGGTTGGTTTAAGTGAGGATGTAAGAGTGCTATTTATTAAACTTGCGGATCGTCTACATAATATGCGTACTTTTGATGCAATAAGTACTGAAAGGCAAAAGAAAGTTGCTAATGAAACTCTTTCTGTTTTAGTGCCAATTGCCCATAGACTTGGTATTAATTCTATAAAAAGTGAACTTGAAAACTTATGTTTATATTATTTAAAACCTGATGTTTATAACGATATTTTAGAAAAGTTAAATGCTACAGTAGATAGTTTAAATAATTATTTAATAGAAATGCAAGAAAGTATTTGTGATTTATTAAATGAAAATGAAATTAAGTTTGAAATAAAAGGTAGAGTAAAAAGTGTATATAGTATCTATAATAAACTAAGTGCAGGTAAAAAATGGGATGATATTTATGATATATTAGCCCTTAGAATTTTTGTAGATAAAGAAAGTGATTGCTATGCAGTAGTGGGTTTAATTCATTCAAAGTTTAGGCCAATACCTTCGAGGTTCAAAGATTATATTGCAGTTCCAAAAGAAAATATGTATCAAAGCTTACATACAACAGTATTTGGACCAGGTGGTAAATTTTATGAGATTCAAATCAGAACTTATGAAATGGATGAAATTGCCGAAAAAGGTATAGCATCTCATTGGTCATATAAAGAAAAAGGTGCTAAAAAAATTCAAACTTATATGGAACAAAAACTTGAAATATATCGTTCAATAATTGAAAATAGTGAAAATGATACCGATGAAGTATTTAATGAAGTTGTTGGAAGTAATATTTTAGGAAACTTAATGTATGTATTTACTCCTAAAGGTGATGTTATTGAACTACCCGAAGATGCAACACCAATAGATTTTGCTTATAGAGTACACTCAAAAGTAGGTGATACAATGACTGGGGCTATTGTTAATGATATAATGGTTTCTATTAATACACCACTTCATGATGGAGATATTTGTAAAATTCTTACCAATCCAAATAGCACGCCCTCTAAAGAATGGTTAAATATTGTTAAAACTACGCAAGCAAAAGATAAAATTAAAGCTTATTTTTCCAAAATAGATAAACAAAATTATATTGAAAGAGGTAAAAATATTTTAGAAAAAGAACTTCGTAAAAGAAAAATACCACAAAATATGGTTACTTCTCAAGATAATTTAAAACTTATTTTAAAGGAATTAAAACTTAAGGACTTAGATGATCTATATTTTAGTATTGGTTCTTATAAATATACAGTTACTCATATAGTTAATATTATTATTCCAAAAGAGGAAACTAATGCTATTAAGAAAAATATTAATATTAAGTCAGGTAGTGATATTTTAATTGATGGTAAAGTAAATATTCTTACTCATTTAGCAAAATGTTGTAATCCTGTAAAAGGTGATGAAATAGTCGGAGTTATAACTAAAAATGATGGTATATCAGTTCATCAAAAAAATTGTGAAAATGTTATAAATTCTGATGAAAAAATTGTATCTGCTTCGTGGATTGAAAATGTTCATAACGACTATATTTGCTCTATTAAAATAACCTTAAGTAGCAATAAAAATAAATTATCTGATATTATTGCTAAAATATCTATTCCAAAGGTATATATAATATCTATTGAAACTATTGATGAAATAAATTATTTAGTTAAAATTAAAGTTGAGGATAATTCATATATTGATTTAGTTATTAAAAATGTCAATAAACTAAGGTATGTAAAGGATGTTAAAAGAGTATGAAAGTAGTTATTCAAAGAAGTAAAAAATCAAGTGTAAGTGTTTCTGGAAAACTTATAAATAAAATTGATAAAGGTTTATGTATTTTAGTGGGAATCACTCCCGAGGATACTGATGAAGATATTGCTTATTTAGTTAAAAAAATTGTAAATCTTCGCATTTTTGATGATGAAAATGGAGTTATGAATAAAAGCATTTTAGAAAGTGGTGGGGAAATACTTTTAATAAGTCAGTTTACCTTAATGGCTGATACATCAAAAGGAAATAGACCTAGTTATATTGGTGCCGCTAAAGGGGATGTTGCTAAACCATTATATGAAAAAATGCTTAATGAGCTAAATAATCATGTTAAAGCTTATGGTGGCGTTTTCGGAGCAGAAATGCTTGTAAATATAGAAAATGATGGCCCAATAACTATTATAATAGATTCAAAAAATAAATAGTAATAAAATTAAAGTCATCTTCATATCTTTTGATAGGAGATGATTTTTTATGAATTTAATTATACCTTTTGAAAAAGTAGTTAAGTTTGATACCCCAGTAAGTGAAATATCTAGTATATCTTTAGAACATGAAATTACTAAAAACGAAAAAGAAGTTCTCGGCGATTTTATTATAAAAGGAACTTATAAAGAATATGAACTTAGTTTAAATAAAAAAGACTTTTCATTTACTTTACCTTTTAGTGTAGAAATTGCTAGCAATATTGATATTAATACTTTAGACTTTATAGTAGATAATTTTACTTATGATTTAAAAGATAAAGATTTAACTGTTAAAATTGATTATATTGTTAAAGCTGACGAAAAAAAAGAGGAAACAACCTTTGAAAAAACTGATAAACTTCCAGAACCAATTGATTTAATTGAGGAAAGAAATGATGCTATAGAAATGCCTGAAGTTAAGAAAAACCCAGTCAAAATTGATGATAAAATTAATGATAATATGATAACTACAGTAACTGGTATAAAAGCTGAAAGCGACTATATCTCATATCATGTTCATATTGTGAAAGAAACCGAGGATATTGATTTTATATGTAAAAAATATAATATTTCTAAAGATGACCTTTTAAATATAAATGGAATTACGGATGTGAATATAAATGATAAATTACTTGTTCCTATTATAAATGAATAGTTTAGAATATATCAAAAATCTATATAAACCCTACAGAATAACCAAATTAAAAAATGCCACGATAATTGATTCCTCCGAGGGTAAATTTGTTTTAAAAAAGGAAAATAAAGATTTATATTCACTATTCAATTATTTACAAAAAAGAGGATTTACAGGTTTTCCAAAACTAATAAAAAATTTTAGAGATGAGGAAAACCTTTTCGAATTTGTAGAGGATGAACCAATATTTACAGAACAAAAGTTGCTTGAATTATCTTCGGTTATTGCAAGTCTTCATAATAAAACGGTTTATTTTAAAAATTCCAAATTAGATGACTATAAAGAAATATATGAAAATATAGATAACAACATCAGTTATTTAAAGACTGTTTATAATTCTCTTTTTTTAAAGTATTTATCATATGAATATCAAAGCCCTCCGCAATATTTGTTTTGTCGTAATTATTCAAAATATAATGCAGCCTTAAATTTTTGCAAAGAAAGATTAGATGTTTGGTATGAAAAAGTTAAAGATCAAGAAAAGGTTAGGGTAAGTGTTGTTCACAATAACCTTGAAATGGATCACTTTATGTATTCAGAAAGATGCCCTGCATTAATAAGCTGGGATAATTATAAAATAGACACGCCAGTACTTGATTTTGTTAATTTATTTCATAATGAATATTTAACATGTGATTTTTCACCATATTTAGAAAATTATCTTAGTACATTTGAACTTAATGATGATGAAAAAGACTTATTATTTATTCTTTTGAATATTCCTCTTAATTTGGAAAAAAGTGATAACATTCAAAAAAATACTATTAATATTCATAATAATATTTTATATCTTTTAAAAGCGGAAAAATTAACGAAGGAGTATTATAGTAATAATAGTGATGATAAGTAGTATAACTGTAACTTTAAATATAAATATATTCGATTTGAATGGAAATACAACCATAAAACATAGTTCGTAAAATATTACAATTATAAATAAACTAACTATACTTATTAATAATATTTTTTTAATTAAATCGTCCATATAATATTATATACATTATAATGTAAATTGACATTTGCAAGTTTATTTGCTAAACTTTATAGTAGTGATAGGTATGAATAATAATAAGGGTTTTATATTTCTTGAAACAATCATTATTACTGTTGTTTTAACAACAACTCTTATTTTTTTGTATTCAAATTTTAGTAAGAACATTAATGATGAAAAACAAAGACTTTATTATGATGATATAGCATATGTATATAAAACTATTTTTATTCGTAATGCTGTAAAAAGTACGATTAATAATGCCGTTTTTGAAAAAGCAATTAATGATGTTAAAGAAGATAATCAAAATAGTTTAAAAAATAATTTTGTGTTCTTATTTAACTCTGAATCGAAGTTTTGTACTGAATATTTTATTGATACTACGGATGGAAATAAAATTAAATGTGAAGCTAAAAATTATCGTTCACTATACTTTGACAATAAATATATAAGTGATTTAAATAATATTTATAAATTTAAAACTCTTGTATATTTAAAAAACGATGATATTTCTAAAATTAAGAAATGCATTAATAGTGGTATAGATAGTTTCGAGGATACTGATGCTGATAAAAAAAGATGCCAAAATTTTTTAGAATTTACAAATGAGTATTCAGAAATAAACTTGAATGAATATATGCTTACAATTAACTCAGTTGACACAAATGCGGTTAATCCTAGTTCACAGCAGAGTATACTGATTGCAATTTTTAATGAAAGAAAGAACGGAAATGCTATTAGTTTTAATGATATATCTTCGGATGAAGATAACATACCTAATGATAGTTATAAAAGTTGTTTAAATTATTATATAAATAAAAATTTTAATTGTCCAGATTGTGATCTTAAAACTAAAATTGAAAAATATTATAATCAAGATATTATAAGGTATAATATGGCTTGTGAAAAAGCTTATTATGTTTCGTGGGTGTATTATGAATAAAAAAGGTTTTATATCAACAGCATCATTATTTTCATTTTTTCTAGTATTTTGCACTTTATTAATACTTATTATGACTACATATACTAATAATAGAGTTAACTTTAAAATGATAAAAAATGATTTAAAAAAATATTTAATTACAGGTAGTAATACTTTTCTTAAAAGTCGTTACAAAACTTTACCCGAGGAAATTATTGAAGGTGAGGGACCAGATGGTCCTCAAAGCCCGGATACACCTAGTAATCCAGATGTTCCAACTGATCCTGATAATCCTCCGAGTCCTGATCCAGTAAATCCTTCGTATAAAGCGTATGAAAAAGTTTTATTAGACAATAGTGCAGGAGCTTCAACAGTTAGTAATGCTATAAGCTTTATTAATGGAAGAGGTACACCAAACTTTGCTAGTACTGCCACAACAAATGAAGGAATGTTCTTTGCAGAGGATAATCTAGGTTCGTCATATTATTTCAGAGGGGCTGTAAACAATAACTGGGTAAAATTTGGTAAATACACTAAAGATATGTATAATTGTACTAATGGTACTATATCAGAAACTGATACTGGCTCTTGCACAAAAATAGCCTCAAGTGGGGATGATATATATTGGCGAATAATAAGAATAAATGGCGATAATTCAATAAGAATGATATATTCAGGAACTAATGCTCCTACTGCTACGACAAGTGTTATCATGACTGGAAGTACTACTGCTGTTGGACAAAGTGTTTATAATACAGTAGCTAGTGGTGCTGAATACACTGGTTATATGTATCAAAAAAATTATCAAAGAAATAATGTAAATAATAGTGCAATCAAAAATGAAGTTGATGAGTGGTTTGCCGGTACTTCATTAGCTAGTACTGATTCTATAAAAGTTAAAGATACAATCTTTTGTAATGATCGAGGTACTGTCACAACTTGGGCTAGCATACCATCGTCAAATTTAATATTTAATGGACGAGATAGAAATGTTAACCAAAAAAATCCTTCACTTAAATGTAATGCTGGTGCTGATAAGTTCACTGTATCTAATGATAATAGTAATAAAGCTCTTAGATATCCTGTTGGATTAATTACGATTGATGAAGTTGCAATGGCAGGAGGATATTCTACAAAAACTAATAAAAATTATTATTTATATGCTGGAATATATTATTATACAATGACTCCAAATTTTATAAGAAGAGGAGGAGCTGCGTTTGTGTTTTTTGTTGATTCAGAAGGAAAATATCCAAACTTTTCACTTACTTCTAATTTCTACATTAGACCAGTTATTAATTTAAATGGTGATGTTAAGTTTAAAGGGTCAGGAACATATGATGATATTTATGAGGTAGTAGAATGAAATTAAATAATAAAGGTGTAACAATAGTGGAGCTTTTAGTTAGTATGGCACTTTTATCAGTAATACTTATGTTTTTATACAACTTACTTTCTAATGTTACTTTTGAAAAAAATAGTGATTTTATTGCATCGGCTAATCAATCAAATAGAATTGATATTATAATGACAATTGAAGATGATTTATTAAAGGACAATAATGTAATCATAGTCTCAAAATATGATAATGATCTTATATTAAAAGGAACATTAAAAAAATATAGAATCACTTTAGTGGATAATAATCTTGCTTACTATGTTAGTGAACTATCTCGAGATGATTGGCAAACCCAAAATACTTGGGAAATTAAAAACGGTACTTTAGGAAAAATTGATTGTGGAAATACTAATATGAGTTCTTTAGAAAGTAATGTTAACGCAAGTGAATGTAAAAGTGGATCTGCAAATAGTAATCTTACTTGTCGCGATGTAATAAACAGCTATGAATCAATTGTAATAACTGAATGTAAAATACCGGTTTATACAACTAATGTTAATAATACTCAAGATAATAATAATACTTTAGATGATATAATATTCTCATTTATACAATAAGTATAATTATTATTCCAGTAATTATTAAAAAAAGTCTTGATAAATAAAAGTATTTATAATCTATATTAAATTTTTCTAAGATTATGCTTATTTGCATTTGAATAGAAAATCCCATAAAGGAAATAATTATGAAACTAATTATTTCCTTTATTTTTATGGAGACATTTATAGTATTTAAACTGTTTAATCCGGTTGTTACCTCGATTAACCCCTTAAATATTACGAATAAAAGACTATTTTTAGGCATTGTTAAATCAAGAATTATTTTAAAAAATACAATAATACCCATAATTTTAATTAAATTTTGCATACTATCATAAATACTATTAAATAATTCTTTTTTTAAATTATAATCTTTATAGTTTTGCTTTACTGATATTCTCATTTTATTTGTTAAATAAATGAATATTACTATATTAAGAATATATAATATTGCCATTATTTTAATTACACTATGGATATTATTAAAAATTAAGTATAGATAACTATATAGGAAAAGGGGATTATTAAAACATGTACAGGAAAGTAGAATACTTGCTTCTTTCAAAGAGATATATTTACTATCTAGAAAGTTTTTTAAGATAATTGCATTTATTGGGCTACCAGAAATAATAGAGCTAAAAAAAATATAAAGATTTTGATTTTTAAATATTTTATTAAAATAATATGGTAAATTACATTTTATAAGAAAATTATTTAATGTCATCATGATAAATAAAAAAGGAAAAACCTTAGTTATAAATATTTTTAAACTTAAAAAAGTAATATTTGATAAAGCAGAGTTTTTCTTAAATATTAAATAAATAAAAAAGTATATTAAGATAATTAAAATAATATTTATTCTTTTTTTATTCATATTTTTCTTTATTTTTGTTATAATTATTTAGGTGATAATTAAATGTATAATAAAATGTATGAAAAAATTAAAGGTTTTATTAAGAATAATTTAAAAGGTTTAATAATTCTTGCAATAATTGTGTTTTTATGTTTCTATAAAACTCCCTATGTTATTTATACCCCTGGAGGTAGTATTAATTTAAATAATAGAGTTTCAATTGAAAATGAAAATAATATAAGTGGTAACTATTATATGAGCTATGTTTCTGTAATTAAGGCTAATATTCCTACGATTGTTTTATCTTTATTTGTTCCGAACTGGGATATTTATAATGAACAAGATTTAACGGATATGGATTATGATACGCTTCTTAAAATAGAGCAAATTGATTTAAAAAATTCCATTTATTTAGCTAGTTTGAATGCTTATACAAAAGTTGGGAAAAAGATTGATGTAACCAATGAAATTCCATATGTTACCTTAATTAGTGAAGAAAGTAATACTAATTTACAACCTTTAGATGAAATTATTACTATTGATGGTAATAAATTTACTAAACTTGAGAATTTTCAAGATTACATTTCTACTTTAAACATTGGTGATAAAGTCTCATTTACAATTAAACGCAGTGGCAAAGAATTAAATAAATATGCTTATGTTACTGAAATTGATGGTGCGAAAAAGATTGGTGTAGGTATTGTTACAGCATATGAATTTGAGTCTAGTCCTAAACTTGAAATGAAGACTAAATCTTCTGAAGCTGGTTCTTCAGGAGGATTAATGCTATCCCTCGAAATATATGATAAATTAAATGAAAAGGATTTATCTCATGGTAAAAAAATTATGGGCACGGGAACTATTGATGAAAATGGTAATGTTGGACAAATAGGCGGAATAAAGTATAAACTACTTGGAGGAGAAAAGGATGGTGCAGATATTTTCTTTGTTCCAAAGGAAAACTATGATGAAGCCAAAAAGGTTTATAAGAAAAATAATTTAACATTTAACCTTGTTATGGTGGAAACTTTTGATGATGCAGTAAATTATTTAAATAGTTTATAATATTTGCTATAATATTTTTAAGGAGGGTTTATGGAGTACTCAGTTGCTGAAAAATACTTATTAAATATGCGCTTTTCACTTATTGTACAGAAAAATGGTGATATATATAGAAAAATATATGAAAATATTGTATTTTTATATACTAAAGAAGACCATTTTGTAGCCACGAATATAATTAGAACTCTTAATTTTTATTATGCTGTATGCTCTGGTAAGGACATTAATGAAGATACTATTTATGATGAATTTATAAATAATTATGAATGGGCTTTAATGTTACTTAAAATCTTTTATAGTAAAATAATGATAAAAGATAGCATAATGAATAGAGCTAGTGATAATTTAAAAGAGCTTACTTTTGAGGTAAGAAGTTTAAATGATTTTTTAAGATTTACTTTAATGGAAGTTTTTAGTGCTATACTTCAAAGTATTCAAACAGATCCTTATATAGAATTTGAACTATTTTTAAATAGTGATGTAGAAACTAGTAATGATCTTGTAAATGAAAAAATAAATATTTTACGTAATTATAAGCCTTATTTAGCAAATATCATTTATAGTGATTTATTTGAACATTTATCTTTAAATAATGATAAAGAGATTATAGAAATTAAAAATATGGTAAAATATATAATTTTAAATAGAGATAATTTTGAAACTGAAGTACTTCTTCGTAAAGAAATGTTAAAATTATATATTACTTTAAATATGAAAAATTATAAAAGAAAGGAAGCAAGAAAGCAGTTTGATGAAGAAGATTTTTCTTTAATAAGAAAGATTAATCCTTTATATAAACTAGATAGTTAATATGAAAAGATGTGAAGTAGATAGAAATAAATTAAGTCCAATGATGGCACAGTATATGGAAATAAAAGATAAATATGCTGATGTGCTATTATTTTATCGTTTGGGAGACTTTTATGAGCTTTTTTTCGAGGATGCTTTAATTGCCTCAAAGGAGCTTGAACTTACTTTAACTGGTAGAGTAGCGGGTTTAACTGAAAGAGTACCAATGTGTGGTGTTCCTTATCATGCCGTAAAAAGTTATATTGAAAAAGTTATAAATAAAGGCTATAAAGTTGCAATATGTGAACAACTCGAAGATCCCAAATCCACTAAAGGAATGGTTAAAAGAGGAGTAACGGATGTTATTTCCAAAGGTACAATTGCTGATCTTGAACTACTAAAATCCTATGAAAACTCTTTTGTAGCCTCACTTTTAGTTTATCCTGATACATATATATTAACAGCTTTGGATATTTCCACAGGAAGACTTATAAGTTCTAAAGTTTCTAAAAGTATAAATAAAATTATTACTGAAATATTTAAATATAATATTAAAGAAATTATTTTTAATGGTAATGAAGAAGTAACTTTAATAAATACTTTAAAAAATGATTATAGTATTGAAATTGATTATTATACAGGACTTGCTGACACTCTTCCTGAAAATATTGATAATAAACTTAATGATATAAGATGTAAAATGGGCGTCAGACATTTATTTGGTTATTTAACTTTATCACTTAAAGATTTGTCGACAATTAATGATATTGAAATTGTTTCTAATGAAGATTATTTATATATGGATGCTTATAGTGCAAATAACCTAGAACTTACCGAAACAGTTCGTAATAAAGATAGAGAATTTTCTCTTTTATGGCTTTTAGATAAATGTAAAACCGCAATGGGAAGTAGAAAGATGAGAAATATGCTTCTTTCACCACTTAAGGATATATCACAGTTAAACAAAAGATATGATATGATTGAAAAACTTAATGATGAATTCATTTTGAAGGATAATCTTATTACACTTCTTGATGAGATATATGATATAGAACGACTAACAGGTAAACTTACAAATGGTTCATTTAATGCAAGAGATATGCTCCAGTTAAAAAGAAGTTTAAAACCACTTCCGGAAATAATAGAAATAGTTAAAAAATTAAATTTTGATTTAGAAATTAAGCCATTTAAAGAAATTTATGATTTACTAGAAAAAAGTATTTATGAAGATCCACCAATCACTTTAAAAGAGGGTTATCTTATTAAAGAGGGTTTTAATACTGACTTAGATAGTCTTCGAGAAATAAAGAAAAATGGTAAAGATTTTATTGCTAAATTTGAAAATGAAATTAAAGAGAAAACTGGCTTTAAAAACTTAAAAGTAGGTTTTAATAAAGTATTTGGTTATTATATTGAAATAAGTAAAGCACAGGCAAAAGATGCCGAAAAATTTGGCTTTGAAAGAAAACAAACTCTTGCTAATGGCGAAAGATTTATATCTCCCGAGTTAAAAGAGAAAGAAGATATGATTTTAAATGCAGAAGAAAAAATTATCGACCTTGAATATTCACTTTTTATAGATATTAAAAATGAAGTTAAGACATATGTCGAAGATATGCGTAAGACCGCAGATAGTTTAAGTTTCCTAGATGTAATGGTAGCATTTTCAATTGATAGTGAAAAGTATAATTTAGTAAGACCACTTCTTAATGAAAATCATGACTTAGAAATTATCGAAGGAAGACACCCAGTTGTTGAAAATACCTTAAAGGGTTCATTTGTTGCAAATGATTGTAAAATGAATGAAAATATATGTGCTTATTTAATAACTGGACCAAATATGAGTGGTAAATCAACTTATATGAGACAAATTGCTATAACAATAATTATGGCTCAAATAGGTTGTTTTGTTCCTTGTAAATCTGCAAAATTACCGATAATAGATAAAATATTTACAAGAATTGGTGCATCTGATGACCTTGCCGGAGGGAAGTCAACTTTTATGGTTGAAATGAGTGAGGCTAATAATGCAATTAGTAATGCCACTGAAAATAGTTTAATAATCTTTGATGAACTTGGAAGAGGAACTGCAACTTATGATGGTATGGCAATTGCTCAAAGTATAATTGAATATATTTGCGATAATATAAAATGCAAAACTTTATTTTCAACTCATTACCATGAACTTACAGTTTTAGATAAAAAATATAAGTCTATTAAAAATGTTCATGTTGATGCTAAAGAAGAGGGTGGTAATTTATACTTCCTTCATAAAGTTAAACCTGGTGCTATAGATAAGAGTTATGGAGTTCATGTTGCCTCTTTAGCGGGCCTTCCTGAAAGTCTTATTAAAAGGGCTGATGAAATACTAAATAATCTTGAAAATTCTAATAGAAAAGAGCCAGTAAAAGCGCAGTTATCATTTGATTTCGAAGAAAAGAAAGAAAAGCCTAAAGATATTCTCGAAGGAATTGATATTTTAAATACTACGCCAATCGAGGCACTAAATATTTTGTATAAGTTAAAGGAAAATAAGTAAATTTTTCCTTTTTTCATATAATTAATTATGAAAAATGTTTTAAAATATATTTTAGTTTTATGTTTACTATTGATAATGATTTGTTATCCTAAAAGCATTCCTGTTATTAACACTCAAAATACTACTTTAATATTTACTTTTGATGATGGACCAAATAATGAAAATACCTTAGAAATATTAAACTATTTAGAAAGTCATAATATGTCCGCAACATTTTTTATGGTTGGAAATAAAATGGCAAGTCAAAAAGATATAGTAAAAAAAGTATATCACTCAAATAGTGAAATAGGGTACCATAGTTACAATCATACGCTTTTTACAAAAAATAAAATTAAGAAAATTGAAAGTGATTTTGATAAAACGAATAAAATATATTATAATATTACAGGTGATTATCTTTCTCTTACAAGGCCACCTTATGGAGCATATAATAATAAAATTTTAAAAGTACTTAATACATCATTTATTTTATGGGATAAAGATACTCACGATTGGAAATATAAAGACACAGATTTTATAGTAAAATATGTTTTAGAAAATGCAAATGATAAAGATATTATTCTTTTTCATGATTCCTATAAATCGACAGTTGAGGCTGTAAAAAAATTAATTGATATTTTATATGAAAATGATATAAAAGTATTAAGTGTAACAAATTATGCTAAAGAAAATAATATAAAACTTGAAAATAAAGTTTACTATTCGTTTAAATAATTTAAAATTTTTTATTGCAAGTTATAAAATAATTTGTTATATTTAAATAGTCAGAGTTTTAGAAAGGAAAAAATTATTACAACATTTGATAAATTATATTCAAAATCTGGCTTTATTCGCGATTTGGTT
>CAKONK010000006.1 GCA_934097085.1 uncultured Bacilli bacterium | reverse complement strand
TATCCTCTCCTTTATTTAATTATAGCAAAAATAAAAGCATACACTTTTTTTGTGTACACTTTTATATTACAACTTCATTTAAGTAGTAGCATTTTTTATTTTTCCTCTTTAATAAGTTTATCAATATAAGAGATAATATCTTCTTTAGAATATTTACCATTAGAATTTAAATATTCAAATCCTAGATTTAAAACTCCACCTACATAAAATTTTGCAATAATTTCTGCAGGAATTCCATCACTAAATTTTTCTTTACTAATTCTTTTTAAAATATCATCATTAATTGCACTTAGTAGAATGTCCATCATAATACTGTTTCGATTATGAATCATAATCGAAGAATATATATCTTTTTTATCCTCAACATGATTTAAAAATATTTTAATAAGTTCAAGGTAATATTCTTTTATATTTAGAGCTTTATTATTTTCTAGTTTCTGAGAAAATTCATCTTTTAAATCTTTAATAAAATCGACTAAAAGTTCATATTTATCCTCATAATGAGCATAAAATGTAGATCTATTAATTAAAGCTTTTTCACATATATCAGATACTTTAATTTCTTCGAATGTTTTTTCTTTCATAAGCTGTACTAAAGCGGTATATATCATTTTTTTAGTTTTAATAACTCTTAAATCTTTTTTCTTTTCCATTTTTCTCACCGCTTAAAGTATACCACTTTATTAATCAAAATAAAAGATAAATAACAAAATGTTTGTTAAAAATATACATAATATATCAAAATGTTGCTTAACATACAATCTTAAGTATATGTATGTGTTATTTTTATAACTATTGTAATAAAATACTTTGTGTGAAAGGAAAGATAATGTATGAAAAAATTTGCAAAAAAAATATGTGAACATAAAAATCTAATTTTAATAATTACGGGCATTTTAATGGTTTTATCATTTATAGGTATGAATTTAACTAAAGTAAATTATGATATTTTAGTTTATTTACCCGAAGATATTGAAACTATTAAAGGTCAAAATATATTAACTGATGATTTTGAAATGGGTTCATATTCTATTGCAGTAGCAAAAAATATGTCCTCAAAAGAAATTATGAATCTTGAGGATAAAATTAAAAATGTGAAAGGAGTTAATAAAGTTGTATCTCTTTATGATGCAGTAGGGGTAATTCCTATTGATATGCTTCCTGAAAGTGTTACAAAATATTTACATAGTGATGAAGAAGATATTTTCTTAATTACTTTTGCTGGTGGTACTTCTTCCGAAGAAACCATAAATGCAGTTAAGAAAATAAGAAACCTTACTAGTAATAAAATAAAACTTGGTGGAATGAGTTCAATGGTACTTGATACAATGAACTTATCTAATGAAGAAATAGTTATTTATATTATTATTGCAGTAATATTATGTGCTTTAGTACTTGAGTTATCACTTGATTCATATTTAGTTCCAGTTTTACTTCTTGCAAATATTGGAATAGCAATTTTAATAAATATGGGAACTAATATCTTTTTCGGAGAAATTTCCTATATTACAAAAGCTTTAGTGGCAGTCCTTCAACTTGGCGTAACAACGGACTTTTCAATATTTTTGTATAACTGTTTTGAAAAGAAAAAAGCATTATATAAATCTAAAGAAGAGGCAATGGCTAGTGCTATTGAAGAAACATTTACCTCAGTTATTGGTAGTAGTTTAACAACAATTGCAGGTTTCTTAGTACTATGCACTATGAGTTTAACACTTGGAAAAGACCTAGGTATTGTAATGGCAAAAGGCGTATTAATTGGTCTTATATCAACACTACTTTTATTTCCAGCACTTATTCTTACATTTGATAAATATATAGAAAAAACTAAACATAAAAAAATAAATTTAGTATTTGATAAATTAAATCATTTTATAGTTAAAAGTTATAAAGTAATATTTATTATATTTGTACTTTTAATTATTCCAGCATATCTTGCATATTCTAAAATAGATGTTTATTATAAAATGGATAAAACTCTTCCGGAAACGCTTGAAAGTATTAGCGCAAATAAAGAGTTAAAAGATAAATTTAATATTGTAAGTCCAGAAATGATTATATTAGATAGTAATGTTAAAACAAGTGATGTTACAAATATGATTAAAGAGATTAAAAATATCCCAGGTATTGATTTTGCTTTATCACTTTCTGAATTTGAAAAGTTAGGATTATCTGAAAATGTTATTCCACATGAACTTCTTAAAATTTTTAAAAGTGGTAAATATCAAATGGTACTTGTAAATAGCATCTACGAAGTTGCAAGTGATGAAATAAATAATCAAATTACATTAGTAAATGATATTGTTAAAAAATATGATAAAACTGCTATAGTTGCGGGTGAAGGTCCACTTATGAAAGATTTAATAAAAATAAGCGATACCGATTTTAATAATGTTAATTATTCAAGCATAATATGTATATTTATAATATTAGTTATTTGTTTAAAAGCATTTGTTCTTCCACTTTTACTAATTATTTCAATTGAAGCTGCTATATTTATAAATATGAGTATTGCATACTTTGGTGGTGTTACACTTCCATTTGTTGCTCCGATTGTACTTGGTACTATAGAGCTTGGTGCAACAATTGATTATGCTATACTTTTAACTACAACTTACAGAGAAAAAAGAAAGAATATGGATAAGAAAAAGGCTATTGAAGAATCTCTTAACTATTGTGGTGCCTCAATTCTTATAAGTGGTTTATGCTTCTTTGCTGCAACATTTGGCGTTGGCATTTACTCTAAACTTGAAATGATCTCATCACTTTGTACATTAATTTCAAGGGGAGCTCTTATAAGTATGGCTGTTGTAATTTTAGCACTTCCAACAGTACTTCTTACATTTGATAAATTAATATTTAGAAAGAAAGGAAATGATAATATGAAAAATATTAAAAATAAAAAAATAGTAAGTGTGGCACTTTTAAGTTTACTTGTTAGTTTACCTTTAAATGCAAATGCTCTTACTAAAGATGAAACAGTTTATGCTCATTTAAATAATAATGGTGAAACTAAAAATATCATTGTTTCAGAAATACTTAAAAATAATGAAGGTAAAAATGAAATTATAGATTATTCCAGCTTAGAAAATATTATAAATAAAAATGGTAATGAGACTTATACATTAGATAAAAATAATCTAACTTGGATGAGTAATGGAAATGATATTTATTATGAAGGTAAATATCAAAAAAACTTACCAATTTCTATGAATATAACTTATAAATTAAATGGTAAAAAGGTTAATGCTAAAGATATTTTAGGTCAAAGTGGTAAAGTAGAAATTACTATTAATTATAAAAATAGTTCAAAAAGGGCTATTAATGTTAATGGAAAAAGTGCAAATATTTACACACCATTTATGATTATGTATGGTGCTATGCTAGATAGTACTTATAACAAAAATGTAACAATAAATAATGGTAAAGTTGTTTCAAATGGTAATAAAGATGTAATTGTGGGTCTTTCAATTCCAGGACTTAGAGAAAGCCTTAATATAAATGAAATTAATTTAGATAGTTTAGTTATTACTTATGATACCACTAAATTTGAGGGTCCAACAATGTATAACATAGTTTCAAATAAACTTATAAGTGATGGAAACTTTAATCTTTCTAAAATAAGTACTATCTATGATAAAGTAGGTGATCTTCAAGAGGGAATCGATAAGATAAACGAAGGCTCAAAAGAACTTAGTGATGGTTTAACATTATTAAAAAATACTTTAAATACTTCACTTTCAGCTTTAGATAGCTCTTCAGAGGCACTTACAAGTAGTGAAGTTTCCTATATTAAAGAGACTGCTATAAATAGTACATTAAATCAAATGAAAGAAAATATTATTACTGATGAAAATGGTAATGTATTAGGTTCTAAAGATGAAAATGTAAATACTATTGTTACAAACTCTGTTAAAAAGGCTACTTTAAATTATTTAGCCTCAATTAATGAAGAGGGTAATGCAAATACTTATTTAACTATAATGACTAAAATGCAAAATAATATAGAACTTACTGATGAAGAAAAAGTATTTGCTTATACTCATAAAGATACTTTAACTATACTTGGTATAGTGGTTAATGCAAGTGAGGTATCAGCAAAAGATGTAAGTACAAATATTTCTACTTATGTTGCTAAATCTGTTGCTGGAAGTGTTTCTGAAAATGTAGCAACTACTGTGGCAAACAAAGTTAAAAATGTTGCATTAGAAAGTACTAAAAAATCATTAAATGAACTTTTAAGTGCTATTACAAAACTTGATGATGGTGCAACATTATTAAATAATGGCATTACAAAATATAATAATGAAGGTATTAGTACTATAACTAGTCTTGTTAATGATAATGTTAAAGAGTATGAAATAAGATTAAATGAACTTAATAAACTTGCTAAAGAATATAAAACTATTGAAGATAAACATTTAAGTAATAATGATGAAACTAAGTTTATTATGGTAGTCGATGGTGAAAAATCAAAAGACACTGTTAAAGAAAATACTACTAAAGAAACTAAAACATCTTTATGGGCAAAGATTAAAAATTTGTTTAAAAAAGAAAATTAGCCATACCTAGAAAAAAAACAAAAAAATGCTATATTAAGTATGTAAGAAAAAGTCTTACATATAATAAAAAGGAAGTTACTCGTAAACTATTTGCGAGCGTTGCCAATAAATGATTTAACGCTTCAATCTATATGCAAATATAGATTGAGGCTTTTTTTATAAATTTTACACTTACTATTTGCTTTTTTAAGCTTAAATTATTATACTATTGATATGAGGCTTTATGAAAAAGAAAATTAATTTAATTATAACTATTTTATCTTGCTTAATATATGTTTTAGTAATGTTTATATTTGATATAAATTTAGGAACTGGTAAAAAAGAACTTGAAAATATTTTGATAATAATATTTCCTTGTTTAATGCTTTTATTTTATTTATTATACTATGAAAAAGATAAAAAGATTATTTGGTATTATTTAATGCTTTATATTACTATGTTAATTGGCTTTACATTTTCAAATAATAGGGTAAATTATCTTACAATAAATAATATTTTAAAAAGAGAAAATAATTTAGTACCTTTTGTATCAATGATAAATTTATTTAAATATTCAAAAAGGACTTTTTTATATAATGCTCTTGGAAATCTTTTAATGTTAACTCCACTTGCGGTATTATTACCCTTATTAAGTGATAAATTTAAAAGGGTAAAAAACTATTTTTTATGTGTTTTGATTTTAACTATAATTATTGAAAGTGCTCAATACATATTTAAATTAGGTTCATTTGATATTGATGATATTATATTAAATGTTGGTGGAACAGTTTTATTTTACATAATAATTTATAAATCTAAATTAAAAAGTATTATTAATAAGATATTTTTAACTTATAAAAGTGATAAAAAAGTTTTTAAATATTTATATTATTTATCTATGATATTTTCAATAATTGTAATTATTTATTATATATTTTTAATATTTACTAACATCTATGAAAATAAAATTGATTATAAAAATTTAAAATGTGTACAAAATAACAAAGAATTTATAGTTAAAATAAATAATGATAATTATTATTCACTTTGTAAATATGAAGGTTTTATTAAAAAAGGTAACCTTAAATATTCTTTAAAAGAGGCTTTACAAAATAACTTTTTAAAGGAATCTGATTTAAAAAAATTAAATATTATTAAGGAAGAATTTATTACAAATGTAAAAATAATCAAAGATAATAAAATAAATAAAATTAGTAATTCAAATTATACTTATTATTTAGTTAATATTAAAGATATGATTTATCACTTCGATGGGAAAAATGAAAATATATATGATTTAATGAATACAGAAAATGCTAATGACTATATTTTCTCTTTAGTAAAGGTAAGTTATTTTTCAAATGATAAAATTATGACTGCCTATTCAGGAAAATATTTTGATGTAATAAATTGCTTGAGTGCTACTGAATATTATGTAGTAAGTAAAAACTATAAATACGATGAAAATTTTTGTAAAAAAAAACTAAATAATTTTTGAAAAGCAAAAAAACACTTTTCTTTTTTTTAGCGAAAAATGTCGAAAAAAGTAGAATAAGATGTTATATAAAAAAATGTTTTGACATGTTTTGTCGAAGTTGTTTAAAAAGTTTTAAAAGTGTGCTTTATTATTATATAGAAAAGAGGGAATTATGCTTAAAATGAATTTAGAATATAATAAAGGAATACTTTTTGTAAGACTTGATGGAATGCTTCATCGAGGGTCTACTTATAAAATAAATAATTATTTAGTACCTGTAATATTAAAACATAAAATAAAATATTTAGTTTATAATTTTTATAACCTTGAGGATATTGATGAAGATGGGATTGACGCACTATTAAACAGTGAAGAAGCAATTAAAACTAATAAAGGTGTTATGTATATTTGTGAAGTTAATAAAAGATTAGAAAGGAAATTAAAACATTTTCGTGCAAGAAAATTTGATAATGAACTTACTTGTATGAAGTTAATCGAGGTCTAATATGAACAAAGAACAAATTATTAATGAGAATGTTGGTTTAATTTATATGATAGCTAAAAAGTTTTATAATGTTCCTAAAGAGGATCTTTTCCAAGCAGGTGTTTTAGGACTTTTAAAAGCATATCAAAATTATGATGAAAGTTATGGAGCTAAATTTACCTCTTTTGCTTATACATATATATATGGAGAAATGTATACTTTAGCAAATAATAGACAAATAAAAATAAATAAAGATATTTTAAAAGTATATAAATTAATCGAAGAAACTAAAAATAATTTGGCTTTAAAAAATGGAGTTGTTCCTAGTTATGAAACTGTGGCAAATTTTTTAGAAATTGATCCTAATAAAATATATGAATATGTTTATGCAGGGCAAAGTATAATGAGTCTTGATAATGATGAAAATAGGCCATTATATGAAACTATTTCAAATAAGGATGATGTTTCACTTGATGAAAGAATTGAACTTGAAAATAGTATGTGCACATTAACCGAGGATGAAAAAAATATTATTATGTCAAGATATTATGAAGATTTAACTCAATGTGAAGTTGCTAGAAAACTTTCAATGTCGCAAGTAATGGTTTCAAGATATGAGAAAAAAGGTATTGAAAAAATGCGTAATTATTTGAGTTTATAGTATAAATATCACCATTTATTAAATAATAATAGTGGTGATTTTATTTTGAATAAAGAAGAATATAAAAAGTTAGTTAAATCTTGGCAAACTAAAGAGCCTAAATTGAAAAATGCTGTTACAGCCTTTTTAGTAGGTGGAGGTATAGGGATATTAGGACAAATTGTATCAAAGCTTTTAATGATATGTTTTGGTATTTCACAGGTTATTAGTTATAGTATTGTATGTCTTTTGTTAATATTTTTAGCATCACTTTTTACTGGACTTGGTTTTTTTGATGATTGGGTTTGTAAAGTAAAATGTGGGTTAATTATTCCTACAACAGGATTTGCTCATAGTATGACATCATGTGCACTTGAATATAAAAAGGATGGTCTTATTACAGGTGTTGGGGCAAATTTTTTTAAACTAGCAGGTTCTGTACTTTTATATGGAATTATATCATCATTTTTTCTATGTCTAATTAAGGTGGTTTTTTATGGGTAATTTAAAATTTAATAATGTTTATATTAAAAATTTTTATACTATAGCGGGTCCTAAAGAAAAAGATAGTAAAATATCTAATGTTAATTTAAAATTTGATGATTTATATTTTGGTAAACAAACTTTTGAGGATGCTGAAATTAAAATGCAAGAGGTATCTATTCAAAATTTACTTAATAATGAAAGGCTTTCTGAAAATAAAATTGATTATGTTTTTGCTACAGATTTAATAAATCAATTAGGAGTTTCAAGCCAAACTATGAGTAATTTTAATATACCTTTTGTTGGAGTATATGCAGCGTGTGCTGGATTTCCTTTGCAAATACTTTTGGGTTCAAACTTAATTGAAAGTAAAAATGCAAAGAATATTATTACTCTTGCATCCTCACATAATTTGACTGCTGAAAGACAATTTAGATATCCTACTGAGTATGGTTGTCCTAAAAAAGGAACAGCAACTTGTACACTTACTGCTTGTGTAAGTATGCTTTTAACAAATGAAAAAACTAACATTAAAGTAAGTGGAGGACTAATTGGCAAAGTTGTAAATTTAGGAATAAATGACGTTAATAATATGGGTGCAGTTATGGCTCCAGCTTGTGCAGATACAATTTATACTTATTTACAAAATGCTCATGAAACAGTTAAAGATTATGATTTAATTTTAACTGGTGATTTGGGGAAAGTTGGTTTAAATATTTTAAAAGAGTATTATGAAAAAGTTTATAATGAAAGGCTTAATAAAATAATGGATGCTGGTGATGAAATATTTTTAGAAACTTCCCAATATAGTGGAGGAAGTGGACCAGTATGTCTTCCTTTAGTGTTCTTTACAAAAATACTAAAAAATAAAAAATATAAGAAAATTTTAATTGTGGGCTCAGGATCACTTCATAATCCTACTTTAGTAAATCAAGGCAAAGAGATTCCTGCGATAAGTCATTTAGTTAAAATCGAGGTGTTATTATGATATATTTAAATGCTTTTTTATTCGCAGGCTTTATATGCATGCTTGGACAAATAATTTTAGATAATACAAAACTTACACCAGGACATATTACTTCACTTTTTACAGTAGTTGGAGCACTTCTTTCCTTTTGTGGAATTTATCCTACATTAATTCAAAAATGTGGAGTAGGTGCAACATCACTTATTATGAATTTTGGTAATATGTTATACCAATCTGGAATAAATGGTTATGAAAATGCTGGTATTTTAGGAATTTTTTCTGAACTTTTAGATAAAAGTAGTCTTGCAATAGTAGGTGCAATTATCTTTGCTTTTATCATTTCTATCATCTTTAAGGCAAAAAAATAACTAAAAAATAAAAAAATATTCAATTTATACTAGGAATATTTTCTTTTTTATGTAATAATTATAATAGAGGTATGATAGATATGGAAGAAAATAACGATTTTAAAATTGAATTACCAAAAATTAATGAGGAGGTAGCTGAACCTGCTATAGAATCTCCAGTAGTTGAGACTCCTGCTGAACCAGTACAAGCTCCAGTAGTTGAAACTCCAGCTGAACCAGTACAAACTCCAGTAGTTGAGACTCCTACTGAACCAGTACAAACTCCAGTAGTTGAGACTCCTGCTGAACCTGTACAAACTCCAGTAGTTGAGACTCCTGTAGAACCTGTACAAGCTCCAGTAGTTGAGACTCCGGTTGAACCAGTGCAAACTCCAATAGTTGAGACTCCGGTTGAACCAGTGCAAACTCCAGTAGTTGAAACTCCTGCTGAACCAGTACAAGCTCCAGTAGTTGAAACTCCTGCTGAACCAGTTCAAGCTCCAGTAGTTGAAACTCCTGCTGAACCAGTTCAAGCTCCAGTAGTTGAAACTCCTGCTGAACCAGTACAAACTCCAGTAGTTGAAACTCCTGCTGAACCAGTACAAATTCCAGTAGTTGAAACTCCTGCTGAACCAGTTCAAACTCCAGTAGTTGAAACTCCTGCTGAACCAGTTCAAACTCCAGTAGTTGAAACTCCTGCTGAACCAGTTCAAGCTCCAGTAGTTGAGACACCAGCTCAACCAGTTCAAGAAAATGTAACACCAACAATAACACAAACTGCACCAATTATGGAATCAGCACCAGTTGTTGAGGGTGAGAAAAAAGAAGAAACAGACAAAAATGGCTTACCTAAAGTTAGTAAACCAGTTAAAATTATTTGTACTGTAGTAGTACTTCTTGTTGCTATTATCTTAGTAGTTGTTTTGGTAAAAAGATTTTTTATGGTCAATTAAGACTTACAATTTGGTCAAATAAGATTGTATTATTTTCAAAATAGATTTTATGATAAGTAAAGTCTATTTTTTTTATGTAACTATTTATTAAATTAATATTTCCATTTTGATAATATGAAATGTTAATTTTACTTTTACTATAGTAAGCAATAAGAAGTTTTTGTTCGTTAACATCTTTTTGTTCTTCGGATAAAATTGGCATACTTATTTTACTTTTGTCTTTTAAAATACTATTTATAATTTCTTTACTAGAAACCACTGAATTAAATGGCATCCATTTAATCATTCCACGGTCACGCATTATGACCGCCAACTTTTTTATTTCTTTCTTTAATTGTAGAATCTTCGAGTAAACTTGAGGCTTTTAAAACACTATTTTTACCATATTTTTGCTTAATTTTATCAATTGTTAAATTTATTTCATCATCTTTTTTAATATTTTCATAGTTTTCAAATAGATTAAGTTGTGTTCCTTTTTTATCTTTTAAACTGCCAGCACAAACAGTAACTTTTCTTATAGGTAATCCTTCATAAAATCTATCAAATATAATACTTGCATATTTAATAAGTTCATTATTTTTATCCGTTGGACTATCAAGCTTTATATTATGATAAAATCCTCCAGGGGTATTTTTTGAATATGTAATTCCAAGACCAAAGTTTTGACATTCTTTATTACTATTGCGAAGTCTAGCACATAAGTTATCAATCATTTCATTTATAATTATAAAAATATTTTTTTCATTATAATCTTTGAATAGAACTTGTGAATTTGAATAAGATTTATCTTTTGTTTGTCCATTAAAATCAGAAATTTTACTTGTATCAATACCATTAGCATGATTCCAAAGTTCAAGTCCCATAACACCAAACTTATCTTTTAGAATACCGGGATTTGTTTTAGCTAAATCTTCGATTGAAAAAATACCTATTTTATTTAAATTTCTTTCCATATTTTTGCCTATACCCCACATATTACTTAAAGGAGAAATTTTCCAAAGTTTCTTTTCTACATCAGCATAAGTCCATTTACTTATATTATCTTTTGTATGTTTTGCCTCGATGTCCATACTTACTTTAGCAAGAAGCATATTTGGACCAATTCCTGCGGTAGCGGTAAGATGCGTTTTTTCATAAACTTTAGCAAGTATTTCTTTTGCAAGTTCATAATCTGTTTTTTGATATAACTTTAAATAATGAGTAACATCTAAAAAACATTCATCAATAGAGTAGATGTGTAAATCCTCTTTAGAAACATAATCTAAATAAACAGAGACAACTTCTTTACTTTTTTGAATATAATAATTCATATGAGGCATTATGATATCGTATTTAATATTTTTAGGTATTTCAAAAACTCGACCCCTTGAGGGAACTCCTAAAGTTTTTAAATAGGGAGTAACTGCTAAAGTAATAGCACCACCACCTTGACTAGGATTTGCCACAATAAGAGGATAAGAAAATGGATCTTTATTTAATCTAATACATTCACAAGATGCAAAAAAACTTTTTAAATCTATACAAATAATATGATTGTTTTCCATAATACCTCCTTACAAACAAATGTTTATAACACTATTATATCTAAAATTTTATAAAAATCAACTGGTAAAAATATGAAAAAAATATTTATATTTTTCTTTTTATTTGCTATAATTAATTACATGAATGCATATGTTTTTAAAATTGGAAATTTTGGTGTTAGATGGTATTCACTACTTATACTTATTGGTGTAATTGTGGGTATTCTTTTGATTGAAAAAGAAGGTAAAAAATTTAATATAAGTAAAGATTTTTTATTCAATATGGCTTTTTGGGCTATCATAATAGGTATAATTGGAGCAAGACTTTATTATGTAATATTTAATTTTAATCTTTATCAAAATGATTTACTTTCAATATTTAAGATATGGGAAGGTGGGCTTGCTATTCATGGTGGTATAATTGCAGGTTTAATTGTAATTGCACTATACTCAAAAAAATATAAAATGCGTTTTATTAGAATAACTGATATATGCGTGCCATCACTTTTATTTGCTCAAGGCATAGGTAGATGGGGAAATTTCTTTAATCAAGAGGCTCATGGTGCCGCGACTAGTTTAGAGCATTTAAAATCTCTTCATTTACCACAGTTTATTATAAATGGTATGAATATAAATGGAATATATTATGAACCAACATTTTTATATGAATCACTTCTTTGTTTAATTGGGTTTATCATTGTTTTATTTATTCGAAGAGGTAAATATACTAAAGTTGGAACAGTTACTTCATTTTATTTAATGTATTATTCAGTAGTAAGATTTTTAATAGAAAGTATGAGAACAGATTCACTTATGCTCGGAGGATTTAAAGTTGCTCAAATTATTTCAATAATATTATTTTTAATAGGTCTTGGTAATATAATGCTTATATCAAGAAAAAGTAAGTTTGAAGATCTATACAATAATGTATATAAAAATGAAATGAGATTTTAAAAAGGAGGATGTCTATGTATGATGTTATAATTATAGGAATGGGTATTGGTGGAATAACTGCGGGAATATATGCAAAAAGAGCTGGATTAAATGTATTAATGTTTGAAAAAAGTGCACCTGGAGGAATGCTTCAGAAAATTGATAAAATTCAAAATTATCCAGGTTTTTCTGAAATAAGTGGACCAGACCTTGCACTTAATTTATTTAATCAAGTTAAAAAGGTGGGTGTACCATTTAAATTCGAAGAGGTTATTGATGTAGAAATTACTGATGAAAATAAAAAAGTTATTACTAAAAATGGTACTTATGAAGCAAAAAATATTATTGTTGCTACCGGAAGAACACCTAAATATTTAGGACTTGATAATGAAAAAGATTATTTAGGAAGAGGTTTAAGTACTTGTGCTAGCTGTGATGGAAATTTTTATAAAGGCGAAGATGTTGCAGTAGTAGGTTCAGGTAATTCAGCACTTCAGGAAAGTTTATATTTAGCAAATATTGTTAATAAAGTTTATCTTCTTCATAGGGGAGTAAACTTTAAAGGTGATGATGCTTTAGTAGAAAGAGTAAGAAATACTCAAAACATTGAAATTGTTGATGGCGTAAATATTAAAAAGATAAACGAAGTTGAGGGTAAGATTGAAAGTGTTACACTTGATAATGAAAAAACTATAAATGTAAAAGGGGTATTTATCTATATTGGTTATAAACCTGATACAGAAATGTTTAAAAAACTTGACATAACTAATATAAATGGTGATATTATAGTAGGTGAAAATTTTGAAACAGAAATTGATGGGCTTTATGCAATTGGTGATTGTGCTAAAAAAGGCGTATATCAATTAGTTACAGCCGCAAGTGATGGTTGTATTGCTGTTTCAGATATTGAAAAAATTAGAAATTAGGAGGGTTAAAAAATGAAAGTTAGAACAAGATTTGCTCCATCTCCAACTGGATATATGCATATAGGTAATTTAAGAAGTGCCTTATTTACATATTTAACAGCAAAGAGTATGGGTGGAGAATTTATTTTAAGAATTGAGGATACAGATCAAGAAAGAAAAGTCGAAGGTGCAGTAGAATTTATTTTAAACACACTTAATATGCTTGGACTTCATCCAGATGAAGGTGCTGGTGTAGGTGGCGATTTTGGACCATACTACCAAAGTGAAAGACTAGATATTTATAAAAAATATGCTGAAGAGTTAGTAGAAAAAGGCGATGCATATTATTGCTTTTGTGATGAAGAAAGACTTGAAAAGTTAAGAGAAATTGCCTCAGCAAGAAAAGTTCCATTTACATATGATGGACACTGCTCACATATTCCTTTAGAGGAAGCAAGAAAAAGAATTGCTAATGGTGAAAAATATGTTATTCGTCAAAAAATGCCTAAAGAGGGAGTAACATCATATATTGATACTGTTTATGGTGAAATTAAAGTTGAAAATAGTGCTCTAGAGGATCAAATACTTATTAAGTCAGATGGATTTCCAACATATAATTTTGCAAATGTAATTGATGATCATTTAATGGAAATTAGCCATGTTAACAGAGGTAATGAATATTTATCATCAACACCTAAATATTTACTTTTATATAAGGCATTAGGATGGGAAAGTCCAGTATATATTCATCAACCACTTGTAATAAAGGCTGATGGCACTAAAATTAGTAAAAGAAATAAAGACGATAATTTAATGGATTTAATTAACAGAGGTTTCCTTCCTGAGGCAATTATAAATTATATTGCATTAATAGGTTGGTCTCCGAAAGAGAATAGGGAATTTTTTACTTTATCTGAACTTGAAAAAGAATTTGATATTCATAGAATTTCTTCAGCACCTGGATGTTATGACATAAAAAAACTTGAATGGTTCAATGCTCATTACATTAAAGAAATGGATGATGAAAGATATTTAGAGTGGATTAAACCATTTTTAAAATATGATATATCAGGTAAGAGTGAAGACTGGGTAAGAATGCTTCTTCTTACATATAAAACACATATTAATTGTGGTGAAATGATTAATGATGTTGTTAAGAATTTCTTTTTCGAAGGTTATGAGCTTGATGATGAATGTAAAGCATTTCTTGCAAGTGATGATATTATCCCAGTGGTAATTGACACATTTGCCCGTGAAATCGAAGCAATTAAAGATTTTACTACAGATAATATAAATATTGCAATTGATAATGTAAAGACTAGTTTAAATGTTAAAGGTAAACTACTTTATATGCCACTTAGAATTAAAGCAAGTGGATTTATGCATGGACCTGAACTTGATGCTTGTATATATTTACTTGGTAAAGAAAAAACACTTGAAAATTTAAGAAGGTAAATCCTTCTTTTTTTATTAAAATTTTGATTTACATATTTTTTTTCTATGATATAATTATTATAGAAAGGGTAGAAGGGTATATGAAAAATAAAAATGAAAAATTATTTATAGTGGCAATTGTATGTGTTATATTATGTATACCTATTGGCATAATAATTGGAAAATCATTAATTAATAAAAATGATACTGTGAATAATGTAAATGAAAATGAAAGTGTAAAATTAAAATATAATTACTCTGAAAGTGATATTGTTACTGATAATAGCATTGTAACATCATTACTTTCTAATATTGGACTTGATAAAGAAGATGAAGTTCAAGAACATTATGGATGTACATTAAATGATTCTTTACAAAATTATTTTTTCAATAATGGTTCTTTTATGGATGTTATTTCAAAGTATAGTAAAAGAAATAATATGCTTATAATGCCACCCGAAGAAATATATAGTAGTGAAGAATGTGGAGTAGGATCACCAACATGCAGGTTAATTACAAAGACTAGTATTGATAAAATTATTAGTGTTTATCCATTTATTAATATTAATATGTTTAAAAAAAGTAATTTAACTAATGATTATATTACAGCATCACCTTATGTGTGCGTTAGTGGTGAAGTAATTACACATAATATTGTATTTATAAAATACAATCATGAGTACAAGTACATTGGCATTGATAAAATAAAAACAAATTATGATGAAAACGAAACTATATATTATATTTTCAATGATAAAATGCAACTAATTAATATTGAAAAGTAAAAATGGTATATCATGATTGATATACTTTTTTTTAATGTAATCTTTTTGTTTTAATTAAAATATAGTATAATAATGATTATGGAAGGTGATGTTTATGAAAATTTATAATACTTTAAGTCATAAAGAAGAAGTATTTATTCCTTGGGAAGAGGGAAAGGTAAGTTTTTATACATGTGGACCAACAGTTTATCATTATGCTCATATAGGAAATATGCGTAATTACATTGGCCATGATGTTTTAGATAAAACACTTAGATTTATTGGCTTTGATGTAACAAGATGTATGAATATTACTGATGTTGGACATTTAACTTCAGACAGTGATTCTGGTGATGATAAGATGGTAGCAAGTGCTAAAAAAGAACATAAAAGTGTTCTTGATATTGCTTCATTTTATACTGATGCATTCTTTAAAGATTTTGATGCTCTTAATTGTAAAAGACCAGAAATTGTTAGTAATGCCACAGATAATATAGAGGAATATATAAAAATAATAACTAAACTTTTAAAGGATGGTTATGCTTATAAAGCTGGAGGTAATGTTTATTTTGATACTTCAAAATTAAAGGATTACTATGTTCTTACTAATCATAAAGAGGATGATATGGTTGTCGGAGCAAGAGAAAGTGTTGAATATGATGCAAGTAAAAAAAATCAAGCAGACTTTGCTTTATGGTTTACTAAATCAAAATTTGATAGTCAAGAGTTAAAATGGGAATCACCATTTGGAACAGGTTACCCTGGTTGGCATATTGAATGCTCAGGTATCTCAATTAAATATCTTGGAGAACATTTAGATATACATGGTGGTGGAGTTGATAATATTTTTCCACATCATACTAATGAGATTGCACAATCTGAAAGTTATTTAGGACATAAATGGTGTAATTATTGGTTTCATAATGAACATTTAAATGATGAATCAGGTAAAATGAGTAAAAGTAAAGGAGATATTTTAACAGTTAATTCTTTAGTCGAAAAAGGTTATAATCCACTTTCATTTAGATTTATGTGTTTACTTTCACATTATCGAAGACAACTTACATTTTCTTATGCTTCACTTGATGGTGCTCAAAATGCTTATTTAAAATTAAAAAACAAAGTATTATCCTTAAAGGAAGATGGAATTGTTAATGAAGATGCTTATAAATTTTATAATGAAAGATTTACTTCTTGCCTTGAGGATGATTTAAATACTGCAAATGCTATAACACTACTTTATGATTTATTAAAAGATGAACATCTTAATGGTACTACAAAATTATCTTTAATTAATAAATGGGATGAAGTATTATCACTTGATTTAACTAAAGAAAAAACTCATGGTCTTGAGGAAGAATATATAAAAGAAATGATAGAAAAAAGAGCTGAAGCTAAAAAAAATAAAGATTTTGCTTTGGCGGACTCTATAAGAGAGGAACTTTTAAAACAAGGTATCGTTTTAAAGGACACTAGAGAAGGAACAATTTACGAGGTGAAATAATGGAATTAATTTTGTTTATTTTAATAATAATATTACCTTTAATCGCAGATATATTTGTTAAAATTAATTATAGTATCAATTTAAAAAAGGAAAATTCTAAAGGTATAACTGGAGCAGAAGTTGCAAGAAAAATACTTGATAAAAATGGACTATCTAATATTTATGTAGTGGCAACTAATGGTTATTTAACAGATCACTATGACCCTAAAAGAAAAGTAATTAGACTTTCAAAAGAAGTTTATGAAGGAAGTAGTGTATCAAGTATGGCAATTGCAGCTCATGAATGTGGACATGCTATACAAGATAAAGAGGGTTATTTATTTTTAAGACTAAGATCATTAATATTTCCAGTTGTTAATGTAGCAACTTCAATATCTTATTATATTATTTTAATTGGTTTTATATTTGAAAGACTTAATTTAGTTTATACAGGAATAGGACTTACAACTATTGGGCTATTTTTCCAAATTATAACTTTACCCGTAGAATTTAATGCAAGTAAAAGAGCAGAAAAAGAAATTGATACAATGAATCTTGCTGATACTGAGGAAAAATCTGGTGTTAAAAAGGTTCTTGTTAGTGCAGCACTTACTTATGTAGCGGGTGTACTTACAAGTGCATTACAAATCTTAAGACTTTTATTAATAGCAAGTAGTGATAGAGATTAATTACCATAATAGGTAATTTTTTCTTTACAATGAAAATGTAAACTAGTAATTTAAATAAATTTATGGTAATATTTTTATAGAGTAAAGGGTGAGAAAGTGTGAATAATTATATTGACATTGAAAATAAAGATAAATCTATAACAAAAGCCTTTATTATGGGAATGAAACATTCAAAAAAATATGGCTATGATTTTCTTGCTTGTATTGTTAAAACTAAAGTAGTTATGTATGCTATAAAAAAAGTTAATGATAGTATTTATAAATATGATATAAATAATCCTGTTGTTATAAGTAATTTAAATAATGAATTTCAAGATGGAAATAATAAATATTTAGATACAAATATTTTACCAAAAGTATTAAAACATTATAAATAGTTTTAATATTTTTTTATATACAAATCAATAAATTTTTTGTTATAATATTACTACCAAGGGAGGTTTAAAATGAAAATATTTGTTGGTTGTTCATCAAGCGAAAATATAGATGAAAAATATTTAAAAGGAAGTAAAGAATTACTAGATTTAGTTTTAAAAGATAATGATTTAGTTTTTGGTGCGTGCAATAAGGGAATAATGGGATTAGCTTATGATAGTGCTATTAGTCAAGGAAGACAAGTTATAGGTATATGTCCTGAAGCTTATAAAGAAGATTTTAAATCACTTAATTGTACTAAAGAAATAGTAACTAATTCAGTCTCAGAACGAACTAATAAATTAATTGAGGAAAGCGATATATTATTATTCTTACCTGGTGGTATTGGAACTTATTTTGAATTATTTAGTGCAATTGAGGGAAAAAGATGTCACGAGTTTAATAAACCAATTATTTTATTTAATTCAAATGGTTTTTTTGATAAATTTAAAGAAATGTTGATTGAAAATTATGAAAATGGATTTTTAAAGGAATCTGATTTAAAAAATGTTATTATAACTGATAATGCTCATAATGTAATGAGTAATATTAAAGCATATGAAAATCCTGATTCTATGGAAGCTAGTTTTGAATATGGAATATTTCTTATAAAGGATTCTTTAAAAGAGTTACAATCTGGTCAACATTCTCGTCGTTATAGTCCACTTTTTGATAAATATAATGATGCAATATCTGTAATTGAGTATGAAGTTGCAAAACAAAGAAGTGAAAATAAGGATACAAATGATTTTTATAAAATTCAATGCGATAAATTATCATATTTATATCATAAATTAACAATGGAATATTTAATGGCTAAAAAAATTCTTGGTACAAGAAAAGAAAAAAAGAGATCTGAAAAAATACTTGATATTTTAACTGGCAAAAATGATGATTTAGATAATGATAAAAATAATGGGGATGAACCATTATCAAGAAAAGTTAAACTTTAATTACAAAATAAAAATATTAAGACTTTAATAGTTTTAATATTTTTTTATATACAAATCAATATATTCCTCGAGAGTTAAATCATTTTCATAAATAATTTTAGCATTATCTTTACCAACATACCTAATATGCCAATTTTCAAATTCATAACCAGTTATATTTTCTTTGCCTTTAGGAAATCTTATTATAAAGCCGAACTTATAAGCATTTTCACTTAATATTTTAAAGTCTTCATCAGTAAGTCTAACATCAGATTTTATAGCAATATTTTTTAAATCAATTGATAGGGCGGTTTGATGTTCTGAATAACCTGGCCTTGCGGAAAATGTATCAGCATTTTCTTTACCATAATTTTTTACATAATTATCATATAAAGTTTTTTGAAATATTTCACTCCTGTATGCGGTAGTAGGAAGTAATTCTAAATCAAAATTATCTTTTATATATTTTTGAAGTTCTAGAAAGTTTTCTTTGGCTATATTTTTCATTGGTACATTATTTCCATAAGCCCCTTTGATGTAATCAATATCCGTGGGAGTATAACCACTTGGTAAATAGTTATATTTATTTACTAAAACTAAAATGTCATCAGCATTTTTAACTTCATTTGCATTTTCATAAAACTTATAATCTAAATTTAAATTTACATAAGTAACCGCTTTCTCAATAGAAATATCATTTTTTTCTTTATAATCTACATATCTTTGATAGTTAAGAACATTAAAATTTTTTAAATTATAAAAATTTTTTATATCAATATAATCAATATTTTTTAGCATATTTATGTTTTCCTCACTCAATAAAAATATATAATTTATTTCATCACCAGAGTAACCTTTGGGTAAAAAAGTAGTAAGTACCATACTAAAATTTTTCTGATTATCAAATTTTATTTTATCATATTCATTTTTGTATTTTTCATCATATATTCCGTTTAAATAAACATATTCAAGTGTTTTTGAACTATACTCCTTAAAGGCATTTTTACTTTTATTAGTTTCTAAATAAATACCCAATCCTAACATAATGATAATTAATATAAATAATATTTTTTTCTTCATGTTATAAGTATACTATAAATTTCAATAAATTAAAAGTACTAAAAAACTAGTAAATAATTGGCTTATTTGCTAGTTCAATTAATTATTTATTTAATATTTCACTATGACTTCCTGTAGAAACCAATAACAAAACTAAATTATTATCAATATATTTATAAACAAGAAGCCAATCAGACTTTAAATGACATTCCATGCAATCACGATATGTATTGTCATTTATTAAATTGTGATTTTTATATTTTGATGGTAATTTTTCTTGATTTGCAAGCATTTCTATTACTTTGTAAAGAATTTCAAAATCTTTCCCTTGCTTAATTATTTTTTTTAATTGTTTTTTAAAACACGTTGTATACTCAATTTTACATTTCGTATTTATACTGTAATCAATCATCAATAATAGACCTCATCATTTCATCAACATTGTTATAGCCTTTTCTTTTGCCAGACTTAATTTCATTTTCAATTATTATGCTTTCTTTTAAAGCTTCTTCAACCTCACTATTTAATGTTGATGATATTTCAAATGGTATGGCTCTTTTTTTTATTACTTGTTTTAGCATCATGTTTATTAATGTGGTCATATTTAATCCTAAATCCTTTAAAATTATATTTACTTCTTTTTTGTCTTTTGGGTCTACATGAACATTTATTACACCGTTAGATAAACTTTCCATTTTTTTCACCTGCCTTTTTGTTACATATTATTTATACCATATATATTATGATTTGTCAATAAAAATATACACAATGTATATATAATATATATCAAATATATACATTACGATATTTTTAAAACAAAAAAACTAGTAAATAATTGGTTTATTTGCTAGTTCTTTTTTATATTCATTTTTGCTAGTTAACATATCATAAATAATGCTTGATTTAATATCTAGTTTATAAATAATAGAGTTTTTATCGGGCTTAAGTGGAATAACAATATCTTTTTTTATACTATTTAAATATTTTTTACCATTTTGACTTAAACCAATTATATTTAAATAAGAAATATCTTCTTTAGTATATTCTTTTTTAATTCCAAGAAGAATATGAATAAGCATTCTGTTAAGTTTGTTATAAGTATATTTTTTAGACTTTAATACCTTTAAAAGTTCTTCCATATTATTAACATTTTGAATATTATTTTTAAGCATATTATATAAGTTTATATCTACATCTAAAATATCAGATATGTTATCATTAAGAATTAAAATTTTAATTAGATTAAATAATAAAGTTTCATCATAAGTACATATTTTTTCTTTTGAAAGAGTAGGTAAATGTTTTGAAATATCAATGTTGTCCTTTATTTTTTGCCTTATATTCGAAGCACTAACAATATCTTCACAAGAGTTAGTATCTAAATAATCATTCGTTCTTTGAATAGTTTCTGCTTTAATATTAAAACTATTTTTGATAATTGATTTTATATAACATATTCCCAAAAGATCATTAGAGTTATATGTAAATGATTCATTTATAACTTTACTAAGAGCCGTAGGGTAATTAATACCACTTTTTAAAGTCTTTTTTAAATCATCACTTTCATCAAGTTCTAGAGACTTTTTAGCAAGTAATGTAAGTTTATTTATATCATTTGTTTCACTACCAAAAATAATTTTATTAACTTTTAAATAGTTAAGTAACTTAATAGAGATATCAGCAAAAGTATCAGCACTTTGAACTCCATATAAAGTAGGAAGACTTATTACTATATCAACTCCATATTCTAAAGCTAAGAGTGCTTTATCATATTTTGATATAATTGAAACTTCACCTCTTTGTAAAAAGTATCCATTAAGTACTAAAACAAGTAAACTATCTGGATATTTTTCTTTAATTTTATTGATATGGTACAAATGCCCATTATGTAGCGGATTATATTCCGCGATTAAACCTATTATTTCCATGAACTTAATATATAAAATATTTGCATATTTGTCAATTTATATTTATAATAATTGTGAAAGGAAAAGTTATGATTATATGTGTATGTGGTCCTACGGGAATTGGTAAAACAAAACTTTCTGAAACTCTTGCGGAAAAATTTGATGCAATAGTACTTAATGCTGATGCAACGCAAATTTATAAAGAACTTGATATCGGAAGTGCTAAAATAACTAAAGAGGAAATGGGTGAAAGAAAGCATTTTTTGTTTGATATAGTGAGTCCAAATGAAGACTATAGTGTAAGCGATTATCAAAATGATGCAAGAAATATTTTAAATAAATATGAGGGTAAAAATATAGTTATTGTCGGAGGAACAGGGTTATACATAAAAGCTTTATTATACGATTATAAATTTGAAAAAATGCATAAAAATAATTATGATGATTTAACTAATGATGAACTTTTTGCTTTAGCAAATAAAAAAGATCCTAATCATAACTTACATAAAAATAATAGAGTAAGATTAATAAACTTTTTAAATCGTGAAAAAACGGAAACTAATAAAGATGCTTCTGTATATGATGCAATATTTATTGGCCTTACATGTGATAGAGACATTTTATATGATAGATGTAATAAAAGAGTTGATAAAATGATAGAAAATGGACTTTTAAATGAGGTAAAAAATTTATATGAAAAATACCCTGAAAGTAATATTTTAAAAAGAGCAATTGGTTATAAAGAAATAATAAAGTATTTAAATGGTGAAATACAGTTAAATGAGGCAATTGAATTAATTAAGAAAAATACTAGACATTATGTAAAAAGACAATATACTTGGTTTAATAATCAATTACCAGTTACTTGGTTTAATACAAATTTTAATGATTTTTCTCAAACTGAAAATGAAGTTATTAATTTTATTCAAACAAAAAATAAAGAGTAGTTTCTTTATTTTTTTAGTTCAATAATTTTATCATTAAATTCTAGGTAATAATTTTTATCAAAGTTATGTTCTTCGATTTCTACTTTACCTGAATCAACTTCCATAAGTGATTTAGTATCAATTAAAAAGTACTTATGATATAAATAATCTTTACCATCATCACTAACTGGGTCATCCCAAGTTAGGTCTAAATGTAAAAATTTTCCATCAAGATTTACTGCGTTCCAAATATGTCCATTCGAAGAACTTTTAGAACTTTTAGTGGTAGCTATTTTATAATTTGGAATACCAAGTTTTGTTAAATAAATTGCCATTAAGTCTGTATAGCCGTTGCAAGTGGCATAACCTTCGAATAAGGGACCATAAGCAAGATATGATAAGTATTTACTATCTCCATTTTTATTTCTTTCAACATCATATTTTGCATTGTTTATTATATGGTCATGTAATACTTTAATTTTTTCATAATTTGTCATATTATCATTTATAAGCTCCTTTAATAGTGAGTTTGTTTTATCTTCGATTTTGGCAATTTGCTCTTTATTATATAGATAGTTTATTTCAATTGTTATTTCACCAGATTCCATTATACTTGTTTTAATATTGGTAAAACTATTATAAGGATGAACATAGTTATTTATATGAGTAAGGGTAATGTCATCTTTAGAAATGTTTTCTACATCATTGATACATTTTTCATATTCACTAGGGCAATAAAAGGTAAAAAAGTCCCAACCATAGTTAATAGTGGTGTAGATTATTTTTAATAAATCATTATAGGAATATGGTACAAAACTATCAGTATTTTGAATAAAAATAAAGTTATCATTTTTGGCATATTCATTTTTTTCTTTTATAATTACCTCTTGATTACCTGTAATTTTTTTGGCAATAAAATCACTAATATAATTTGATTTATATGATATAACTAATAATAATAAAGCACATATAATGCTAATAATAAATTTCTTCATAAGAATATTTTAACAAAAAAATATAAATAAAAAAAGCAGTTTTTATTAACTACTTCATATTTTTGATTTTTAATGATAATCTTGATTTTTGTCTATCAGCAGTATTAGCTTTAATTAAGCCTTTACTTAATGCATTATCGCATGCTTTTTGAAAATCTTTATATAACTTAGAAGCGCCTTCTTTATCTTCAGCGGCAATTAATTTTTCTATATCTTTGATTAAATTTTTAACTTTAGCTTTTGCTTCATGGTTATTATCAGTTTTTTTTGCGATAACTTTAATTGCTTTTTTTGAACTTTTGATATTTGCCATAATTTTTCTTCCTTCCTTTTTGCATAACTATTTTATCAAATGTTTTAGTAACTTTCAAGCACTTTTGTATTAAAAGATTAGTTTTATGGCATTTTTGATATCAAAATTTGTGCTACTTGATATTTTACAGATAATTTGGTAAAATACTTGTAGCCAAGAAAACTTTATAGAAAAGAGTGATAATTATGTGTAAAATAAAAATTTTTGGTTTGGGCGGTTTAAATGAAAATGGAAAAAACTGCTATGTTGTCGAGGTAGATAACGATATATTTGTTTTTGATGCTGGTTTAAAATATGCTACAGGTAATCTTTTAGGAATTGATTATATAATACCTGATTTTAGTTATTTAATAAAAAATAAAAAAAGAATTAAGGGTGTATTCATAACTCATGGTCATCAAGAAAATATGGGTAGTGTAGTAGATTTATTAAATCAAATTCCAACACTTAAAATATATGCAACAAAATTTACTAAGTTTTGTTTAATAGAAGATGGTGTAAATGAGGAAAATATTATTGAAATAAAAGCTCATAAAAAGATGAATTTTGGAGCTTGCTCAATATTTCCAATTGAAATGTCACATTCTGTACCAGATGCAGTAATGTATGTTTTAAATACACCTGATGGGTCAGTTTGTTATACTGGAGACTTTACTATAGATCCAGCGATGATGGGACACTATGAAATGGATTTAGGAAAAATTGCATACATTGGAAAACAAGGTGTTCTTGCACTTTTATGTGAATCTATATTTTCTGAAAATCCGGGACATACCTCACCGAAACATAAACTAACTTCGTTTTTCAAAGATATTATAAAACATAATGAAAAAAGAATTATTTTCAGCGTATTACCAGATCATTTATATACTATTGAAGAAATATTTAATGCTTGTGCAAATACTCATAGAAAAGTAGTTGTTATGGGTAAAAAATTACAAAATATGATTAACTATTCAATAGAGAATAAATATCTAACTGTTGAAGAGGGAATCATTGGTGATCTAGGTAATTTAAAAGATAGTAATGCAATTGTTCTTATTAGTGATGATAGAGCAAATCCCTATGCAAATATAAATAAGATATTTACAGGTTATGATAAATTTGTAAATTTACATCCGACTGATACTATTGTTTTTGCAGAACCTAAATATGATAGTAGTGAAAAATTATTTGTTAAAATAGAAAATGAACTTGCAAAATATGGCTGTAATGTTGTTGATATTCCTAAAAGTTATTCAATACTTCAACATGCCTCAAAAGAGGATTTAATGCTTATGATAAAACTTGTAAATCCTACATACTATATGCCTGTAAAAGGCGATTATCGTTATATGGTAGGTAATGCAAATGTTGCTTCTTCATTAGGAATTAGTAATGAAAATATCATTTTAAAACAAAATGGTGATGTTGTTAATATTGATGGTAAAGTACTTCAAGATAAATTTGAACACTTTAATGTTGATGATATATTTATTGATGGTAAAAGTTCCGATGATATTGGCGATTTAGTTATCAAAGATAGAGAAGTTTTAGCGGAAAATGGAATAGTTTTAATTAGTGCAACTGTATCCAAGAAAGAAAAAGTTCTTTTGGTAGGACCTGAAATAGTTACTCGTGGATTTATTTATGTTAAAGATTCTAAAGAGATGATTGAGGAAATTAAAAAGATATGTGAAAAGGTTATTAATGATAATATAACTCCTAAATATGTTGATTATAATTTAATTAGAACTCAAATTAGAGAGGAATTAGGTAAATACCTATACGAAGAAACTGAATGTAAGCCAATGATTATAGCTGTTGTTCAAGAAGTTTAAAGTATGCCAAAAAGGTGTACTTTTTCTTTGAAATTAAAGATAAAAGTGATAAAATACTTTGTGAAAGGGAAAATAATATGAATATTAATTATGATAATGTTTTTAAAGACATAATAAAAAATATAAAAGGAACTCCTAGAGTTTTATTACATAGTTGCTGTGCACCTTGCTCATCTCAAGTACTTGCAAGATTATCAGATTACTTTTTAGTAACCGTTTTATATTATAATCCAAATATTGAACCATTTTCTGAATATGAAAAAAGAAAAGAGGAACAAAAAAGGTTTATCAAGTCATTTCCCAGTAAAAATCAAATATCATTTTTAGATTGTGATTATGAAAATGAAAAATTTAAGAATATTGCTAAAGGTTTGGAGAATATACCCGAAGGTGGAGAAAGATGTCATAAGTGTTATACTTTAAGGATGGAAAAGACTGCAATTCTTGCTAAAGAAAATAATTTTGATTATTTTTGTACAACTTTATCAGTTAGTCCTTTTAAAAATTCTCGAGTATTAAATGAAATAGGGAATATGCTCGAGAAAAAATATGATATAAAGTATTTATATTCGGACTTTAAAAAAGAAGATGGCTATAAAAAATCTATTGAATACTCAAAAGAGTATAATTTATATAGACAAAATTATTGTGGATGTATTTATTCAAAAGAAAATAAAAAAGAAATAAACTAGTTTGTAATTTATTTCTTTTCTTTTAGTTCAAATAAAATATCTCGAAGTTCCATTGCTTTTTCAAAGTCTAATGCTTTAGCAGCCTCTTTCATTTCATTTTCTATTTTAATTAGCATTTCTTTCTTAGATTGTTTACTCATTTTCTTGCTTTCCTTATTTTCTTCATCAGTAGTAGGTATATCTTTAATACTTTTTATAATTGTTTGAGGAATAATTCCATGGTCTTTATTATATTTTTCTTGAATGGATCTTCTTCTTGAGGTTTCTTTAATTGCTTCATTCATAGCATCTGAAATAGTATCAGCATACATAATAACATGACCATTTTTATTTCTTGCGGCCCTTCCGATAGTTTGAATTAAACTTCTTGTGCTTCGTAAAAAACCTTGTTTATCAGCATCAAGTATACAAATAAGGCTTACTTCAGGAATATCTAATCCCTCCCTTAAAAGGTTAATACCAACAATACAATCATATTTACCACATCTTAAATCGTGAATAATTTTAAGTCTATCTAAAGTTTTAATTTCATTATGTAAATAAGCAACTTTAATATTAAGATTTTTTAAATAATCTGTTAGTTCCTCACTCATTTTGATAGTTAATGTAGTAATTAACACTCTTTCATTTTTTTCTTTACATAGATTAATTTGTGAAACTATATCATCAATTTGTCCTTCAGTTTTCTTAACTTCAATAGTAGGGTCAAGTAGTCCTGTAGGTCTTATAATTTGCTCTATATATTTTCCACCAGTAAGTGATAGTTCATAATCACCAGGAGTAGCTGATACATATATAACTTCATTAATTTTTTCATTAAATTCTTCGAACTTTAATGGTCTATTATCAAGAGCTGAGGGAAGTCTAAACCCATAATCCACTAAAGTTTGTTTACGCATTCTATCTCCATTATACATTGCTCGTACTTGAGGGAGGGTTACATGACTTTCATCAATTACTAAAAGGTAGTCTTTAGGGAAAAAGTCCATAAGAGTTGTTGGCGTTTCTCCGGCTTCCTTTAAAGATAGGTGCCTTGAATAGTTTTCGATTCCATTACAAAATCCTGTTTCAAGAAGCATTTCCATATCATAGTTAGTTCTTTCTTTTAATCTTTGTTCCTCGATAAGTTTACCATTTTCATGAAGTTCTTTAAGTCTTTCATCGAGTTCTTTTTTGATATTAGCTACTGCTTTTTCTAAAGTTTCTTTACTTGTTACAAAAAGTGATGCTGGAGATATTATAACAGTTTGTTTTCTTTTAAGGACACTTCCTGTAAGAGGGTCAAATATAGTAATACTTTCAACTTTATCATCATCCAAATCAATTCTTATTGCTTCACTTTTTTCATTGATTGGAACTATATCAATACTATTTCCACGAACTCTAAATGTTCCACGATGAAAATCAAGTTCATTTCTTTCATAAGTCATATCAACTAGTTTATTAATAATAAAATTTCTTGAAAATGTATCACCAATATTTATAACAAACATATTTTTTTCGTAATCTTCTTTTTGACCTATATTATATATACATGATACACTTGATACAACTATTACATCATCATAATTAATAAGCGCAGAAGTTGCTTTATGTCTTAGTTCATCGATTTCATCATTTATTGAGGAATCTTTTTCAATATATGTATCTGATGATGGTACATATGCCTCTGGTTGGTAATAATCATAGTATGATACAAAGTATTCTACATGGTTTTCTGGAAACATTTCCTTAAGTTCGGCATAAAGTTGTCCAGCAAGTGTTTTATTATGTGATAAAACTAAAGTAGGTTTACCAGTTTTTTCTATAACATTAGCAATTGTAAAGGTTTTTCCCGTACCAGTGGCTCCCAAAAGAACTTGATTTTTTTCATGATTATTTAAGCCATCCACTAATTTATCTATTGCTTCATTTTGATCTCCAGCAGGGGAGAATTTACTAACTAATTTAAACATACTTCCTCCAATCAAACATATTTTATCATATTATTATCTTTATTAGTATGGTAATCTTTAACAAAACTATTAATTTATATTTTTTTCAATTCTGTATAATCCAATTTTTTATTTAAATTTTATCAAAAATATGATACCATTAATATGGTGATAGTAGATGAAACAAATATATGTTTTTGGTCATAAAAATCCAGATACAGATTCAGTATGTAGTGCAATTGCTTTAGCATACCTTAAAAATATGCAAGGAATACCTGCAACACCTAAAGTTATAGGTCAAGTTAATAATGGAACAAAATATGTTTTAAATTATTTTAATACACCTGTTCCTTCATATTTAAATGATGTTAAAGTACAAATAAAAGATTTAAAATATGAAAAAGGTGCCTTTATAAATGAATATGAAAGTATAGGTAATACTATTAAATTTATGAAAGATAAAGATTTAAATGCTATACCACTTGTAGATGAAAAGAAGATATTAACTGGTTATATAAATTTAAAGGATGTTGTAAATTATCTTGCACTCGAAGATAAAACTACACTTCATACATCACTTAAAAATATATTAGAACTTTTAGATGGAACTATTTTATGTGGACAAATTGATGAAGTTTTAGGTAAAACAATTTATATAACTTGCTCAAATGAAGAGTTTTCAAGAAAAAATGAACTTGATGAAAATACTATTTTAGTAGTCGGAGATAGATATCATATAATAGAAAATGCTATAAGTAAAAAGGTAAAATTAATTATTTTAACAAGGGGAAGAGTACTTCCAGAAAGATTATTAAAAAAAGCTAGAAAAAATAATGTAACAATTATTACTTGCAATCATTCTACGGCAACAATATGCTTTTTACTTCCAAATACTGGTTATATTAAGAATTTATGTAATAATGAGGGAAATCTTACTACTGTTAATATTCATTCTTATTATACTGATTTTTTATCACTTACAAAAAGAATAAGTTATACAAATTATCCAGTTGTTAAAGATAATAATGAATGTTTAGGAGTTATTAAAGTAACTCATATGAATGAATATGAAAAGAAAAAAGTTATTTTAGTAGACCATAATACATATTCTCAATCTATTGATGGACTTGAGGAAGCTGAAATATTAGAGATAGTGGATCATCATAATCTTGGTGATATAGGTACTAAAGAACCAATTACATTTTTATGTAAACCGCTTGGATGTACCGCTACGATTATATATGAACAATTTATAAAAGAAAGAATTAAAATACCAAGAGATATTGCAGGTCTTTTATTATCAGCATTAATTTCAGATACACTTTTATTTTCCTCACCAACTACAACTGAAGATGATATAAAATCTTCGAAAGACCTTGCAAAACTTGCAAAGGTAGATATAAATGAATATGGAATTCAAATGTTAAAAGAGGCATCCTCAATTAAGGGATTAAGTGTAAAAGAGTTAATACATCAAGATTTTAAAAATTATTCAGTTAATGATAAAGATTATGGTATAGCAGTTATTACCACTATGGATTTTGATGAAATTGAAAAAGATATAGATAGTTATATTAATGAATTAAATGAAATGAGTGAAATAAATTATAAAGCAGTATTAATATTTATAACTGATATTTTGAAAAAGGGAAGTTATGTAATTTATAATGAAAATAGTAAAAATTTAATAAAAAATGCCTTTAATTTACAAGATGCTTATGAAGGAATATTTTTACCAGGTATAATGTCTCGTAAAAAACAAATACTTCCACTTATAATGAAAGTTATAGAGTAATCTATAATTTTTTTATTTACATTCTTTTTTCTATGATATATAATCATTATAGAGGAGAGTGTGTGATATGAAAAATGAAATTAAAAATAATGAAAATAATAAAAAAAATATTTTAATATATTTAAGTATTTTATTAATTATTATAATAGGTATAGTAGTAAGTTTGATACTATTAAAAGATAAAAATGTATCAAATACAAATGAAAATAATAATATAATAAATGCAAATAAAACTATTGAAAATAATTATGTTGATAATGTAATTAATAACGAAACAAATGAAAATAATATTGATTTTTATTTAGAAAATATAAGTGAAATTGATAATGATTTAATAGGATTTTATTTAACCAAATCTGATTTTTATGATGCAAATGATATTTATACTTATACTAATTTTCATGATTTTTTACGACTAACTGAAAGTGAAAATAAGCAAGATGTTATTGTAGATAATGTTGTAATGAAAATTAAATATTATTCTAATAAAATATTATCTAATTTTAGTATAACGATTGATGATTTTAATAATATTATAAAAAGATATTATGATTTATCTAATATTGAAATTAATTTATCTAATTATAATTATAAATATGGTCTTGCCGCGAAAAGTATAAGTTGTGATGATAAAGAATGTAAAATCACACAATATTTTGGTGATTTAGATGATCAAAATAAAGAAAGTTATATTGTAGTTAATAGTCAAATGGATAAAGATAGTAAAGTCTTAAAGTTAACATACGTTTATGGTGTTCAAGAGTTAACTGATAATGATGAATATACATGTAAGTATTATTTAGATTCAAGTAAAACTAAATTTATAAAAGAAACAAATGATAAGTGTGATAGTTCTGTTAATTTCAATGAAACTTCTTCAAAAGAATTTACTTTTAAATTAAATGATCATAATGAATATAAAATTGTTTCATATGAATAATATGGCTCTTTAAAATCTAGTGTGAAGTTGAGCTGAAAAAACAATAATATAGGTTATAAATTAATCTATATTTTTTTAAAAAAATAAAAGACAAACAAAATTTCACATTTTCTATTGACGATAATTTTTTTAATGATGTATATTAGTATCACATGGTAAGAAAAAAAACAAATTGTTTACATATTATATGTTTATTTTTCTAGTAAAAGAGGTGATAACAAATTAAAACATATAGATTTTGATATTTTAGTATATATTAAAGTCAGTTGATTATACATTTAAAAATATAAAAAAATACATTATAAAGGTTGATACTTACTATCAAAGTTCTCAAAGGTGTCATATGAAGCATGATAAAGATTTAAATGAATCAATAAATATATTAAATAATATAAAAAATAGTTACAGAAATCGGGATAGTCTAGTAAATATTTTTGAAATATTAAGAAATTTTTTGAAATGTTTTTTGTCACTTAAAAGTCATTTTGTTATAATATACTTAATTTGAAAGAAGGAAATTATGGAAATTTTAAAAGTAGAAAATTTAAGTAAAGTTTATGGAACAGGAGCAAGTAAAGTAGTGGCACTTGATAATGTTTCTTTTACTGTAGAAAAAGGAGAGTTTGTTTCAATTGTTGGAGCAAGTGGAAGTGGTAAAAGTACACTTCTTCATTTAATCGGTGGTGTAGATAGACCCACAAGTGGAAAAGTTTTTATAAATGATGAAGATATTTATAAATTAAATAATGATGATTTAGCTATATTTAGACGTAGACAAATAGGACTTATTTATCAATTTTATAATTTAATTCCAATATTAAATGTAATAGAAAATATATCACTTCCTTTAGAACTTGATGGAAGAAAACCAGATAAAAATGATTTAAATGAAATGCTTGAACTTTTAGGACTTGAAAATAGAAAAAGTCATTTACCAAGTCAGCTTTCCGGAGGACAACAACAAAGAGTTTCAATAGGAAGAGCACTTATAACAAGACCATCATTAATTCTTGCAGATGAACCTACAGGAAATCTTGATTCAAAAGCAAGTGAGGAAATTGTTAGTCTTCTTAAAAAAACTAATAAAAAGTATAACCAAACAATTATTATGATAACTCATAATTTAGAAATTGCTAAAATGTCTGATAGGATTATTACTATTGAAGATGGAAGGATAGTGGATGATAAATGAATATTTTAAGAAAAATCACTATTCAAAATCTTAAATTAAATAAAAAAAGAAGTGTTGTAACAACTATTGGAATACTTTTATCTGTGGCCCTTATTACAGCGGTTGCTACAATGGTAACAAGTTTTAGAGAAAGTTTGATTGAATATGAAAAAAAATCAAATGGTAATTATGAATATGTTTTTTATGATGTACCTGAAAGTGAAATATCTTTTTTAAAAAATAATCGTAGTATAAAAGATTTATATCTTGTAAGTGGACTTGGTTATGCTAAAATAGAAAGTCAAAATGAAGCTAAACCTTATGCTTATGTTGTTAGTATGAATAAAAATGCTATGGAAAATCTTGGTTTAAATCTAGTCGAGGGAAAAGTCCCTACAAATGAAAATGAAATAGTTATTCCCACAAGTGTAAAAACTAATGGAAGACTTGATTATAAAATAGGAGATTATATAACTTTAGACATTGGTCAAAGACAAAGCGAGGGATATAATTTAAATCAAAATAATCCTTATGATATTGATACTAAAGAGGAAATAATAAATGCTAACACTAAAACATATAAAATTGTAGGTATCGTAAAAAGAATGGATTTAGAGCCTTACACAGCACCTGGTTATACATTTATTACTTATAGTGAAAATGGTAGTAAATTAAATGATGTATATGTTTATTTAACTAATAAAGGTTTAAAAAATAGATATAATGTTGTTGGAGGTATTATTGGTGTATCTGGTAAAACTTTAAAAGATTTAGAAATTGGTGAATATAATAAAGATGAAATGGCAAAGGTTAAATATAACTATAATCAAAATACTTATTTAATTAAAATGCTTTCATCAACATTTGATGATGGTACAACAAGAGCTCTTTTTACTATTGCTACAGTAGTAACAATAATTATAATTTTTACAAGTGTTTATTGTATAAAATCAAGTTTTAATATTTCTTATACAGAAAAAATAAAAAGCTATGCACATCTTATAAGTGTTGGAGCAACCTCAAAACAAATAAAAAAATGTGTTTATTATGAAAGCTTTATTTTAGGTTTAATTGGTATTATTTTAGGATTATTATCAGGCGTTTTTGCAGCTTTTGTTCTAATTAAAATAGTTAATTTACTTTTAGGAAGTGCATTTGTTATCGAAGGTTTCTTAGTATTTAAGGTAAATTTTTTAGCAATTTTAATTTCAATTATCTTAAGTTTACTTACAATTTATTTATCTAGTAAAAAGATTGCTAAAAAAGCTTCGAAAACTTTACCAATCGAAGCAATTCGTAATCCTGGAGAAATAACTTTAAAAAAGAAAATTAAATATCCTAAATTTATAAATAAACTTTTTGGTATCGGAGGAGTTATTTCCTATAAAAATATTAAAAGAAATAGTAAAAAATATCGTACAACAGTAGTATCAATAATCTTTTGTGTAGCGGTTTATATTGGACTTTCATATTTTATAAATACAGCTTTTACAGTAGTAAAACAAGAAATAGGTGAGTATAACTATAATTTAGAGGTTATGCTTAATGAAGAAAATGAAAAAGCAAGAAATGAAAAGATTAAACAAATTGAATCTTTAGAAAATATTAATCGAATTTCATTTATAAGAACAATTATTATAAATGCTGATTATTTAAAATTTACAAAAAAAGCAAGTGAATTTGGCTTTAATAATGATAATATTAATACCATTTCAATTAAATGTGTTGGTAAAAAAGAATATGATAATTATTTACAAAAACTTAATATAAAGGATACTTTAGATTATGATGCAATTATTATTAATAATTTTATATATTCAGAAAATGGTAGTAAGATAGAATTTAATGTTTTAGACTATAAAGATGGAGAAACTATAGAATTAAAAAATAGTGAAACAAATAGTATAGTTAAATTAAGGGCTATTAAGTCAACATCAGAAAAACCTTTAGGACTTGAAAATAATGGTGAAGCACCAGTTATTATCGTAAGTGATGAAACATTTGATAAAATTTATAATAATGATTTATCACACCTTAATTTAACCTCTATATATATGGATGCTAAAAATGCTAATGATACTCAAGATGAAATAGATAAACTTTTTCCAAATGATGATAATATTTACGTTAATAATACTAATGAATATGCTAATCAAATGAACTCATTATATATAATTGTAGCAATATTTCTTTATGGATTTATTATTGTTATTGCTATAATTGGAATTACAAATATATTTAATACTATTACCACAAATGTTGCTTTAAGACGTGGTGAGTTTGCATCACTTCGAAGTATTGGTATGACAACTAAAGAGTTTAATAAAATGATATTTTTAGAAAGTTTCTTTTATTGCATAAAAGCCCTTATTATAGGTATTCCAATAGGTATTATTTTATCACTTATCATTCATAGAGCATTTATCGGTGAAATGACATTAATTTATCATTTACCTTTAAAAGGTATAATTATAAGTATTATAATAGTATTTATATTAATATTCTCCCTTATGAGATATTCAGTTAAAAAAGTTAATTCTAAAAATATTTTAGATTCAATTAGAAATGAAAATATATAGGCTTAAATTTAAAATTTAAGTCTTTTTTTACTGTGTTTACTTATAAATAGATTTGCCTTTTTATTATTTGTTTAGTAAAATAATGTTAGAAAGGTAGTAATGTAAACGTGTAATTTACTTTAGTAGAAAAAATGAAATATAAAATTAATGAAAATATAAGGATAGTTAAGGCTCAAATAAAAGATTTAAGAGAAATAATAAATTTTCAAGATAATGTTATAAATAATATGGAAAGAAAGGATTTTTTTACACCTTTAACCAAGGAAGAAATTGTATATCCACTTGAAAATAATGGTGTTGTATATATGCTTTTTGATAAAGAAATAATGATAGGGTTATTTATTTTAACAATTAATCCACCACAGGAAATAATCGAAGAATATAAACTTTATGATAATACCGATGTAGCAATTCTTGATTCAATAATGATTGATAAAAATTATCGAGGATTTGGTTTACAATGCCAGGGAATGGAAATTATTTATAATGATGCAAAAAAATTAAATGTAAAAAAGATTGTTGCCACTGTTCATCCTGAAAATATATATAGTTCAAGAAATTTTGATATTTTAGGCTACAAAGTTATTAATGAAATAACTATACATGGTGGTAGAAGATTAATTTATTGTATTGAGGTTTAGAAAGGATTTTTATGAATGAATATATTTTAATTACTACAACGTTTAATAATAAGAAAAATTTAAAGAAGGTTACTGATATATTACTTGAAAGAAGATTAATTAGTTGCATACAAATATCAAAAATAAAATCAAAATATTTTTGGGAAAATAAATTAGTAACTTCAAAAGAATATTTAGTAAAAATGAAAACAAGAAAAGATTTATATAAAAAAATAGAAAACATTATTTTAGAAAATCATAATTATGAAGTGCCGGAAATTATTTGCTATGATATAAATGATGGAAATCTAAAGTATTTATTTTGGATTGATGAAACTACTAAAGAAATTTAAAAAGAGGTAAAACATGAATAAAAAAGATAAATCACTATTACTTATAATAGATTTACAAAAAGACTTTATTAATAAAAAAACAGATAAATTGCCAAATAAAATTTCAAAATTAATTGATAGTAATGCTTTTGATTATATAGCCTTTACTAAATTTATAAATAGTGAAAATAATGATTTTTATAGAAAGTTAGATTATAAAGGTTGCTTAACCGAAGATGGTCAAAATATTGTAATAGATACAAAAAATTCAAAAGTGTTTTGTAAAAATGTTTATACAGCACTTAACAAAGAATTTTTAGAATATGTGCATATAAATAATATTAATTGTATTTATTTGTGTGGAATTGATACTGATGCTTGTGTTATGAAAACCGCAGTTGATTTATTTGAAAATAGTTTTAATGTAAAAGTAATTGAAAATTATTGTATGAGTCATTCAGGTAAAAAATTTCATAAAAGTGCAATAAAAATGTTAAAAAAATTGATAGGTAATAAAAATGTCATTAAATTATTAAATAGAAAAGAAGGCTAATTATGTTAAAGAAAAATGAAAGAAAAGGATTATTATTTGCGTTTTTATCTGCATTTTTATATGATCTTAATGTACCAGTTTCAAAATATAGTTTAAAAACACTTTCTACAAATGAAATACTTTTTTTGCTTTATTTTGGTAGTGCTGTAGGGTTATTTTTACTTATGTTATTTAATAAAAAACAAAAATTTTCTTTAAAACCTCCAAAAGGGGAATCAATTTTTATTATTGGGGTAATTATCTTTGATATTCTGGCTGCATTATTTATTGTAGAAAGTTTAAAATATATTGATGCTAGTACAGTATCATTAATAAGTATTTTAGAGATAAGTTTTACAATAGTAATTTCACATTTTATTTTTAAAACAAAAATAAGTAAAAATTTGATAATAGCAGTTATTTTAGTAAGTATTGGAGGCATTTTATTATCATTTGATAGTAGTACAGAATTTAAATTATCAATTGCAAGTATGCTTACAGTATTTGCTACAGCATGTTGGGGATTAGAAAATAATTTAACGGCTAAAGTAAGTGATAAAAATCCACTTCTTTTGGTATTTTATAAATGCTTTGCTGTAGCAATCTTTAATTTATTATTTATTTTAAATATAAATATATTTGAACTTTTTATAAATAATTGGTATTTACTTGTAATCGGATTTTTTACGTATGGTATCAGTATTTTGTATTATGTATATGCAATAAACTATATAGGAATATCAAAAACTTCAATAGTATTTTCATTTAGTCCTATATTCGGAGCACTTATTTCACTAATTTTATTCAAAGAAAAAATTACTATATATTTTGTAATAAGTTTAATTTTGATGCTCATGGGAATTTATTTTACAATAATTGATAAAAAAAATATAAAGAAAGGAAACAAATTATGAATATTGAAAATATTGCTTTAGTAAGAGCAACAAATATTATACCATTCGAAGGCGTTATTAGACCGCTTAGTAATGAAAAATATTTATGTAAAATTTTAGGTGGGGAGTTTCAAAATGCAATTAGTGATTTGTTAACAAAATTAGGTATTTTACCTGAGCAAGATTATTCTAAAGTATTTACTGATGAAGATTACTATGATAATTATGTAAGAGAGTGCGCAAATATAACAAAAGAATATATTCCTTATTTATCAAATTATAACTCAATAGTTTTATTTTCCTTAAATGGAATTTGTCCAGATGATTCTGAACATGGATTTGGCAATAATACATTTTCTAATAAGAAATGTGCAATTATTGAACCATTAAAATATCATATAGATGATGTGATTTCTTTAGTACCTACGGATACCTCTGTTAAGGGTGATGTTTTATTATCAGATGAAGCCATAATTTTAATTGAAGAACAAACTTTTTATAATTTATCTGATGAACAAAAAAATAAACTTATTGGGTTAAATGTAAAATTATTTAACGGTAGTTTGAAAGATGCTGTAAAAAGCGTTTTAAGACAAAGTGGTAAATATACAGCAGAGGATTTAAGTCTATCACAACGTGATGGGGGAGTAAAAGATTCTTTAACAAGCAACGAGTTAAAAAATTGTATTGAAAATATTATAAAAGAGTATAATTTATCAAGATTAAAATATTTTAATTTATTACTTGCAAAAAATGATGAAGAAGTTTCTAAATATGATTTAATAAAAGATGAATATTTTAATTCAATAAAAGTATATGAATTTTATCTTAAAAAGTTCTTATCTCAGTTACTAGATTTCATTAATGCTCCATTAAATATTAAAGAATCTTTGCGTAGAAATTTACATAATAAGAAATATATGGATAAAGTTTCATTACTTATAAGTGATTTTGGTATTGAGAAATATAAAGATTTTGTGGATAATTATAATAAAAGTTTAGAATTGCAAAAAGAAAACGGTAGTTTATTAACTCCTGAAGAAATTATTAATGGAACATTTGAAATAAATTTAAGAGTTTAACATTAGATGTGTTAGACTTTTTATATGTTTTTTAGTAAAATATTACTTGAAAGAGGTTTTATATGAAAATACTTTTAATCGAAGATAATGAAGAAATAGCAAATGGTTTATCATATACTTTTAAAGAAAATAATTATGAATTTTATTATGTAAATAACTTAGATAAAGCTAAAAATATTATAAATAAAATAGATTTTAATTTAATAATTTTAGATGTAACTCTTTCTGATGGAAACGGGTTTGATTTTTATAAAGAAAATTTAAATTTAAAAAATATTCCAGTTATATTTTTAACCGCTAAAGATAGTGAAGATGATATTGTAAAGGGATTTGAACTGGGATGTGCTGATTATATAACTAAACCATTTATGACTAGAGAACTTCTTGCAAGAGTGGCAAGACTTTTATCAAATAAGAAAAATGTTATTAATGTAAAAGGTATTACATTTGATTCTGATAAAATGGAAGTTAAGAAAAATGGTGATATAATAAATCTAACTTCTTTAGAACTTAAAATATTATATTTATTTATGACCAATATAGGCAAAGTTATAACTCGTGAATCACTTATTAATTATATTTATAATTTAACTGGTAATGATGTAAATGATAATACAATAACTGTTTATTTAAAAAGAATAAGAGAAAAAATTGGTGATAATATTATTGAAACTAAAAAAGGAATAGGGTATATAATTAATGAAAAATAAAAAAACAATAATTTTAATTATCGTAATGATTTTAATATATGCATTTTCCTTTAATATGGTTTATTTATATCAAGAAAATATTTATAAAGAAAAATATAATATGTTTGTAAATAATATTATTTCAGTTATAAAGGAAAAATATCCGGATATAAATAATAAAGATATAATAGATATTTTAAATAATAAAACAAATTTAAATTATTTAAATGAATATGGAATAGATTATGATAATGAATTTGCTCTTATAAGTATGGATAAAGAAAATAAAAAAATATTTATTATTAATAATGTTATTTTAAGTTTATTTATATTAATATTAAGTATTATTTTAATTATAAATAAAAATTATGAAAATAAAAAACTCGAAGAAATAATTCATTTAATCGAAGAAATAAATAAGAAAAATTATAATTTGAATATTAAAGGTACAGATGAAACAATGATTTCAAAACTTAAAAATGAAATGTATAAAACAGTCGTTATGCTTAAAAATAATGCAGAAAATTCTTTGAAAGATAAAATAATAATTAAAACTTATCTTGAAGATATTTCTCATCAACTTAAAACGCCACTTACAGTTATTAGTATTGCACTTGATAATTTAATAGATAATCCAAATATGGATGAAAAATCTAGAAATGAGTTTATTTCAAAAATTGCAAAGGAAAATGCAAATATAAATAATTTAGTACAAAATCTTTTGAAACTTTCTAAATTCGATGTTAATGTAATAAATTTTGCTAATAAAAGTGTAAGTATAAAAGAACTTTTAGATAAGTCAGTAGATAAAGTTAGTTTAGTATCTGATTTAAAAAATATAGATATAAAATTAAATATTTTGAAAGATTTTAATTTAAATATTGATCCTAATTGGCAAGTGGAGGCAATATCAAACATAATAAAAAATGCTATAGAACATTCAAATGAAAATGATATTGTTTGTATAAATTGTAATGATAATAAAATATATAGTAAAATTGAAATTATTAATAATGGTACAATAAATGATAAAGAATTAAATAAAATATTTGATAGATTTTATACAAATAAAAAAAACTGTTCTGAAAGTGTTGGTATAGGACTTTCTCTTGCAAAAAATATAATTGAAAAAAATAATGGTAAAATTGATGTAATCTCCAATGATAACAAAACTATTTTTACGATTAAATATTATAAATAACAAAAAAGTTAGTAAGAAAAAATACTAATTTTTTTAATAATATAAAAAATTTGCTAAATATGTCTTAATCTCAGTGTTTATCTATACCTATTTTTCCTATATTATATAGATATAAGAAAAATTATCCCCATATTTACGCTATTTACTATCAAATTATACTATTTTTTTCTTAAATTTTCAATCAATTTTTACGTATTTTCGAAAGCAAATTTTCTTATATCTATATAATATAGGAAAACAAATCCCACTATTTATAAGGGATTGGAGTTAGTTATCATGAAGTGTTTGGAATGTCAGCAAGATAATTTGAATGATTCAGATATTTTTTGCCCATATTGTGGCAATCTTACTTCTTTTGGATATTCATTTTTAAAAAATAAGAATAATGTTAAAAAGATTATGAGTGGAAAAGTTTTTAAACAAAATAATAGATTAACAACTTTAATTATAACTTTTATAGTTTTTGTAATTTTGTTTTTATCTTTTTATTTAGTTAAAGGTGAAGACCTTTTTAAACCAGTTATTTATTTAAAAAATGTAATTAATAATTATGTTTATGGATTCAATACTTCTCCGATAAAAACAGATAATATTTATCTAAATGAAGAAATATTTAATGTCGATGATGCAAGAAAGTTTATAAAAAAAGACTTTGATACACAAAAATGGTTATGTTCAAAAAACACTGAAGTTTCTAAATTAGAATTTTTTTTAGAGGATACATATTTAATACCAAGTATTAGTTTTTGTAATATGAGTTATGATAATGCTAAAAAGATTTATGATGTTATAAATAAAATGTATATACTTTTTCCTAATATAAAAGGGAATCTTACAAATATAACTATTACAAATGCTAAAACAAAGGATGAATATATTGCTTATTTTCAACCGTTATATCAATTTATTAATACTAATTTAGATATAAATGAATATAATAAAGTTAATAAATCTCAAATATTAATAAATAGTTATTATTTTTTAAATGATAAATACTTACAGAATTCTTTACAAGATGTAGTAGGAAATGATTTTTATATAGATAATGCAAACTGGTATAGTACAATTGCTCATGAATTTGGACATTATATATCATTTGTTACATTCTTAAAACAAAAAAATATTAATATAACTTTTGTTACAAAAGAAAATGAACAAGTAATAAATAATTATATGAATGATTATAATAATGGTAATTATTCAAAAGAAATACTTTTGATTGCTTTAAAAAAATATAATGAAAAGTACAATTGTAATTATGATTTAATTTCTTTTGCAAAAAATATTTCAAAATATGCCAGTACTTTAGATAGTAATAAGAATTTAATATATGATGAAACTATTGCAGAGGCTATACATGATTATTATGTAAATGGTAATGATATGAAAAAAGAGTCAAAAGAAATAGTAGATGTTATTTTAGAAAGGCTATCATGAAAAATTGTGTAAATTGTAATGAATTACTTAATGATAATTTTAAGTATTGTCCAAAATGTGGATGTAAAATAGTAAGTAATTTTAGAGAAATTGTTATTAATTTAATGATATTTATATTAATGCTTGGAATAATTTTTTTAATTGCATTATTTATTATATCTTATTTAATGTTTAAATAAAAAGGAGTTGTAATGAAAAATTTTTATAATGAAAAAATTGAGGATATTTATAAAGAACTATCTTCAGGAATTAATGGATTAAGTGATGAAGAAGCTCAAAAAAGATTAATTCAAAATGGTAAAAATAAATTAAAAGAACAAAAGAAAAAATCAAATTTTGCAATATTTTTAAATCAATTTAATGATTTTATGATTATTTTGTTAATATGTGCCTCAATATTTTCTTTTTTAATAAGTTATATAAGACATGAAAATTATGTCGATTCTATAATTATAATAGTTATTGTATTTATTAATGCAATTTTAAGTTTTATTCAAGAAAAAAAGGCAAATTTAGCAATTGAAGAACTAAATAAAATGTTTGTAACAAATACATTTGTTATTAGAAATAAAATAAAAAAAAGCATAGATGTTACTGATGTTGTAGTCGGAGATATTATAGAACTTGAAGCAGGTGATTATGTATGTGCGGATTCAAGAATAATTTCTTCACAAAGTCTTGAGGTAAATGAATCAACATTAACTGGTGAGTCTAAAGGTGTTAAGAAAAATAGTGAGTTAATATATGATGAAAAAGAACTTTATGAAAGAAGTAATATGGTTTATGCTGGATGTAATGTAATAAATGGGCATGCTCTTGTTATTGTATGTGCAACAGGTATGAATACTGAACTTGGCAAAATTGCTACAAGTCTAATTGATAAAAAAAGTGATATAACACCACTTCAGAAAAAAGTAAATCAAATAAGTAAAGTTTTAACTTATATAATTTTTGCTATTATTTTGATAATGATGGCAATTGGTTTATTAATGAAAAATGATTTTTTTGATATTTTAATGCTTTCTATATCTTTAGCAGTTGCGGCAATTCCCGAAGGATTATCTTCGATTATAACTATAATTCTTTCTATAGGTATGACGGCTATGGCAAAAAGAAATGTTATTATTAGAAAAATGTCTTCGGTTGAAACATTAGGGTCTACAGATATTATTTGCTCAGATAAAACAGGTACAATTACTGAAAATAAAATGACTGTAAAAAATATTTTTGTTAATGATAATTTATATACTGAAAATGAAAATATAGAAAACATTGATTATTTAAAACTTTGTGCTTCTTGTTGCCATAATGTAACTAAAAATAATGATAAATATTTAGGCGATGAAACTGAAGTATCGATTTATAAATATTTAGAAAAATATAATATTGATTATAGTAAACTTAAAAGAGCAAATGAATATCCTTTTGATTCAGAGAGAAAAATGATGAGTACAATTAATGATATTGATAATAAAGAATTTTCTTTTACAAAAGGAAGTTTAGATTCTATTTTAAATGCTTCTTCATATTATATTATTAATAATAAAATTTTGCCTTTAACAAAAGAATATAAGGATAAAGTTTTAAAAATTGAAAAATCATTATCAGAAAAATCGTTAAGAACTTTGGCATTTGCATTTAAAAATGAAGGTTTAGAACAGCCAGAGAAGAATATGATTTTCATAGGTTTAATTAGCATGATGGATCCTCCAAGAACTGCTGTTTATAATGCAATTAATGTATGCAAACATGCAGGACTTAAGCCAATTATGATAACAGGTGATTCACTTAATACAGCTGTCGCTATTGCTAAAGATGTTGGTATTATATCTGATGAAAGTAAAGCAATTGAAGGTAGAGTTATAGATAAAATGAGTGATGATGAATTTGAAGAAAATATAAATAAGTACCAGGTTTATGCAAGAATTTCTCCGAATACAAAATTAAAAATTGTTGAAACTTTACAAAAATGTGGATATGTTGTAGCGATGACCGGTGATGGCGTAAATGATGCTCCAGCTATACAAAAAGCCGATATTGGAATAGGCATGGGAGTTACTGGAACTGAAGTGGTGAAAAAAATTGCGGATTGTATTTTAATTGATGATAGTTTTTCTACTATAGTTGATGGCGTTGAAGAAGGAAGAAGAATAACGCAAAATATCAAGAAAGTTATTTTATATTTACTAGCGGGTAATATTGTCGAAGTAATTTTAGTATTTATTTCAATGCTCATGAATATGGAAATGTTTACAACCCTTCAGTTACTTTGGTTAAATCTTGTTACTGATTCTATTCCTGCAATATGTTTAGCGTTTGAAAAGGCTGATAATGATGTTATGGAAGATTTACCGTCAAATAAATCTAATAAAAGTTTCTTTACACCTCTTCTTACCTCAAAGATAGCAATAGGTGCAATATTTAAGTCTATTGTTATGTTTGCTTTGTTTATTTATTTTTCTAAAACTTCGGATATAAACACTGCAAGTTCTCTTTTATTTATCTTTTTAGTAGGTCATGAACTTTTATATTCATTTTCATGCAGAAATATAAAAAAATCAGTATTAAATAAAAACATTTTTTCTAATATAAGATTAACTATTGGGGTATTTTCTTTAACTTTAATTCAAATAATTATATTAACAACTGGTCTTTCTAAATATTTTATTGCAGGGAATTTGAATTTACAAAATGTTTCAATTACTATTATAGTTTTATTTTTAACATTTATAATTGGAGAATTAGTTAAACCAATTTATAATAAATTTTTTAAGGATTATACGAAAGGAGAAGATTTATGAAAAATAACAAATTAACATCTTTTATTTTAATTGGCGGGTTAATAATAATTGTAGTTTTTACTATTATAATTACTATAAATTTAATGCCAAATTATGAAAGTAACTCTTATTATGTAAAAGTTAATGATAAGATGGATGCTAAAGTTGAAGGACTCGAAATTGTAAATAGGAAACTTTTTATAGAAACCTCTGGAGATGCAGTTGAATATTGTGTTAAAACTACAAGAACAAAGCCAAATGAAACAGCTTTGTGTTGGAACAAAATTACTAATAATAAAGCAGAAATACCAGTTTATGAATACAAGAAATATTATGTATGGATTAAAGATGAAAATAATCAAATAAGTAGTCCATTAAGCATTAATACAAAGGAAAAGTAATATGACCAGTTTAGAAAAAGGAAACTTTAATTATGATGAAACTAATGCAAATTATAAAAATGTTTATAAAATGCCAAGTTTTGATCCAATAATTTTAGAATATGTTTCAGATGGTGATTTAATTGAACTTGAAAATACAAATAATTTAACGTTAGATAATTTAGCATTACTTCCTGATAATATTCGAGTTAGAATTACAGGAGGATTTACGTTTGAATATATGAGTGGACTAAAAAATCCAAATGAAACTAATCTTTATGAAAAATGTATCTATACAAAAGCAGAATTAATTCAAATTATTTCTGTAATAAATGAAGTTGAAAATACACTAAGTTTAAATGATTCTCAATATCAAATAGCCTTAAAAATATATGAATATTTGAAGAAAAACATTTTATATAGAGTTCCTAGAGAATATGAGGGCATTATAAATGGATTTGGAATGAAAAATAGAGATAGATGTTTTGATACGTTAATTGGTCTTATAAAAAAAGTTTCAACTTGTAATGGATTTGCTTTTATATATCAAGAATTATTAAATAGACAGGGAATAAAAGCCTATTTAATTGGAGGTAGATATTTATTAAATGGTGAAGGACAGCATGCTTTTAATGTTGTAGAAATAGATAATAATTTATTTTTAGTTGATATTATATGGGATGCTATTAATTATGAAAATGGTATTGATACAATAAACGGGTTTGGTTTATTAAATAAACATAATTATGTTTTTAAAAATGATACTTGGATATATGATAAGTTAATAAATTTAAATAATGATTTTGTTGCAAAACTTATTTTTGAAAATAATTATAATATTACAAAATAACAAACTTGTTTCTCTTGAAAGTAAATTTTAGGTACATAAAAATTATTGAAAAAAATTTATTTTCATTTTAAAGAGATGATTACAATATCATTATAAAAAAATTTGTGTTAATTTAATAACAAAAAAGTTAGTAAGAAAAAATACTAATTTTTTTAATAATATAAAAAATTTGCTTAATATGGCTTAATCTCAGTGTTTATCTATACCTATTTTTCCTATATTATATAGATATAAGAAAAATCATCCCCGTATTTACGCTATCTACTATAAAATCATAGCATTTTTTTCTTCGGTTTTCAATCTAATCTATCGTATTTTCGAAAGCAAATTTTCTTATATCTATATATTATAAGAAAAAATACCATACTATTTATAAGGGATTGGAGGACTTAGATGGAAAAAAATAATAATATAAAATTAATTGGTATATTTGCATCAATTTTATTACTTGTAATAGTGGTAACAGCATCATTTGCGTACTTTGGTTCATTTAATGTAAATTTGATTAATAATGTTGTGGTAAATGTAAATGCTTTTAGTCCAGGAAATGCAATATTTACATCAAACGCTACACAGTTAAATTTGCAAGTGCCAGCAGCAAATATGAGTCAACTTTTAAATGGAACTTTAGCTGCAGAAAATACTGCAACTCTTTCTGTAAATTTAACTGGATCGGCAGATTTACTTACAACATGTACATATGATATAGTTTATGAATATGATAGCTCATCTTATATTTATGGAGGAACAGGAACAAATCATGTAAGTAAAAATGGTGATAAAGAAATTACATTACAAGTAACAAATGTAAATGGAACAAATAATTTTGCAAGTGAAAAGAATTTTGATTATGATTCAAATTGGACAAATAACAAAAGAACTTTAGTAAGTAAAGCCTCTATATCAAGTACAGGAAGTCTTACAACACAAAATATAAACATAATTGGAAAATTTTATAATTTAAATGTATCACAAGAAAGTATCGGAGGAAAAGCCTTTACAGGTAAAATATATGTAACAAATCATAATTGTAGAACATCTGATGGAGTACCTATAACAACATTAATGTCTACATCAACACAAGATGTGTATGATGAAAACGGGCTTCGATATGAAGGGGCAGATCCAAATAATTATATTTGCTTAGATAATAAAACAGATGGTACTTGTTCAAATAGTTCATTATTATTTAGAATAATTGGACTTTTTGAAGAGGATACATCAAGTGATGGAACAACGAGTAATGGTACTAAAAAGCTTTTAAAAGTTATTGATACAAATAACTATGGGGGTACAAGTGGAAAGTATTGGGATAGAATTCCTTTGAAAAATGAAAATAATAATTATGATAATTCTAAATATTTAGTTAAATTTCTAGCTGATACAGTTGATATAGTGGGACATAATAATTGGAGTACAGCAACACTAAAAACAGAATTAAATGGAGCATATTTAACGGCATTGTTAGGTACATCAAATATAAATGGTAAACTTTCTAGTGCAATTGCAAATGCAAAATGGCATTTAGGTGGAGCTAGTTCATCTAATTATACTACTTTAACTGCTGAAGGTATATATACACAGGAAAGAAATACAAGTGCAATATATAGTGGTAATCCATCAAGTATATATGCAAAGGTTGGGTTAATGTATCCAAGTGATTATGGTTATGCAACAGTAGGAGGTACAACAACAAATAGAACAGGATGTAGAGCAAAAGCCGTATACGATTATGATACAGCAGATTGTAAAAATAATGATTGGTTATTTACATCGCAAGCAACATGTTGGGATTCAAACAAAATGGAATGGCTCCTTTCCCCTTTTTCTTCAAACTCAATGTATGCTGCTGTATTGAATTCATCAGGGGTTGTGCAATTGGATGGTTTTAATGTAGGTGCCAACTTTTTTGCCGTTCGACCAACATTCTATTTAGATGCAGAAGCAATAAAAATAGTAGGTGGAGATGGAACACAATCAAATCCATATAGAATTGGTTAAAAGCACTTGATTTATGGTGCTTTTTTTGATAATATAATCTTGGCTTTAAAAGCAAATAAACATTAATGTGGACTAATATTTCGAGTGCCCGAAGAGGGTGAAGTGTTAGGTTGAAGCATTAAGGTGTAATAACGAAGGAGGGATATTTTATGGCCGTTGTTTCTATGAGTTATTTATTAGAAGCAGGAGTTCATTTTGGACATCAAACTAAAAGATGGAATCCTAAAATGAAAGAGTACATTTTTAATTCAAGAGATGATATTTATATTATTGATCTTGAAAAAACACAAAAATTACTAGAGGAGGCTTACAATGAAATTAAGACTATTGCTAGTAATGGCGGAAAGTTCTTATTTGTAGGAACTAAAAAACAATCAGGAGAAGTTGCTGTAGAAGAAGCACTTAGAAGTGGTTCATACTATGTAACTGAAAGATGGCTTGGAGGAACTTTAACTAACTTTAGAACTATTAGAAAAAGAGTTAAAAGACTTGAAGACATTGAAAAAATGGAAAGTGATGGAACATTTGATGCACTACCTAAAAAAGAAGTTATTAAAATTAAGAAAGAATATGACAAATTAAATACACTTCTTTGTGGTATTAGAGAAATGACTAAACTTCCGCAAGCATTAATCATTGTAGATCCAAGAAAAGAATACAATGCAATTAAAGAAGCTAGAAAACTTCATATTCCAGTATTTGGTGTAGTTGATACTAATGGAGATCCAGATTTAGTTGACTATGTTATTCCAGGAAATGATGATGCTGTAAGAAGTATTAAAGTTTTACTTGGAGTACTTACTAACGCTATTTGTGAAGCTAATAACTTAGAAATAGTTGATTATGTAACTGAAGAAGATAAAAATAAGAAAAATGCTTCAATGGAAGAATTAATTAAAGATGAAGTTATTGATGAAAAAATTAAAGAAGGTAAAGAAAATGATGTTTATCTAATTAATGATATCGTTGAGGATGATAAAGATAAAAGTGATGATTTAAGTTCTAAAACATTATCTGAACTAAAAGCACTTGCTAAAGAAAAAGGTGTTAAAGGTTATTCTTCAATGAAAAAAGAAGAATTAATAAATGCTTTAAACTAAGGAGGATATAATGGAAATTACTGCTAGTTTAGTTAAAGAATTAAGAGAAATTACGGGTGCAGGAATGATGGATTGTAAAAAAGCTCTATCTGAATGTGACGGTGATAAAGAAAAAGCAATAAATTACTTAAGAGAAAAAGGAATTAGTAAATCTGCTAAAAAAGAAGGTAGAATTGCTGCTGAAGGATTATCAAATATTTATGTTGATGGTAACAATGCTGTTATTATTGAAGTAAATAGTGAAACTGACTTCGTAAGTAATAATACTGAATTTAGAGAATTTGTTGATGCTTTAGGAAAAACAATTCTTGAAGGTAATGCAAATACTTTAGAGGAAGCTAAAAGTTTACCTTATGCTGGTGAAACATTAAATGATTTAATTGTTGCTAAAACAGCTAAAATTGGTGAAAAACTTTCTTTAAGAAGATTTGAAAAAATTACTAAAACTGATGATGAACATTTTGGTGCATACATTCATATGGGTGGTAGAATTTCAGTTCTTACTGTAGTTAAAGGAGCAAGCGAAGAAGTTGCAAAAGAAGTTGCAATGCAAGCTGCTGCTATGAAACCACTTTATGTATTTACACAAGAAGTACCTGCTGATGTATTAGATGCAGAAAGAGAAGTACAAAGAAACATTGCTATTAATGAAGGGAAACCTGCTGAAATAGCTGAAAAAATGGTTGAAGGAAGAATTAAAAAATATTACAAAGAAATTTGTCTTGCTGAACAACCTTTCATCAAAAATGGTGACATATCTGTAAAAGATTATGTTAAAAATAATGGTGGAGAAATCGTTTCTATGGTGCGTTATGAAGTAGGCGAAGGTTTGGAAAAAAGAAATGATAACTTTGCTGAAGAAGTAATGAATCAAATAAAATAATAAAAATACCTAGTTTTGACTAGGTGTTTTTTTATGCTTGAATTTCTCCATAAAATACCATATAATGGTATTTAGAGGTGAAAATATGCTAATTACAAATAATATGTTAAAGAATTCTTTAAAAAATTACGCAAATATAAATAATAAAATATGTAGGGAAATTAAAGATAAAAAACTCTATAGAATTGTGAATGGTTTATATGACACAAATGGTGATACTTCAGCATATTTACTTGCAAGTAGTATATATGGGCCATCTTATATATCTTTTGATTATGCACTGTCATATTATGGCTTAATACCAGAACGGGTTAATGCAGTTACTTGTGCAACATTTAATAAAAAGAAAAGAAAAATATATAATAATCATTTTGGCACATTTACATATGAAGATGTTCCACCAAGAGCATTTCCTTATGAAACAATCTTGAAACAAGAAGGGAACTATTCCTTTATTATAGCGACTGCTGAAAAAGCATTATGTGATAAATTATATTCCTTAAAACCATTAAATAATTTAAAAAATATGCAAATTATGTTATTTGATGATTTAAGAATTGATGAAGAAGAATTTTATAATTTAGATGTTACAAAAATCGAAAAATTAAGTGAATTATACCATTCAACAAATTTATCGTTATTAGCAAAATTTTTAAGGAGGAATAAAAATGAATGATATTATTAGTCAAATGCTTGTTGGTTATGAAACCAAAAATATTAATGATGAAATAAATGCTTTAAAAGAGGTAATTCAAGAAGTGGTATTATGTGGACTTTCTCGAAGTGACTTTTTTGATAAAGTGGCATTTTATGGAGGAACCTCATTAAGAATATTTTATAATATAGATAGATTTTCTGAAGATTTAGATTTTGCTTTAATAAGTTCAGATAAAAATTTTGATTTAAGTAAATACTTTTCATATATTGAAAATGAACTGAATTCTTATGGAATCAATCTTGAAATAAGTACAAAGCAAAAAAAAACTGATTCTAATATTGCCTTTGCATTTTTGAAAGGCGATACATTAGAACATATTTTAAGGTTTTTTCCTCGTGAAGAAGGTGCTACCTATAATAATTTATTAAAAAATATAAAAGTTAAATTTGAAGTAGATATCAATCCTCCAATTGGAGCAACATATGAAATAAAATATAAAATACTACCTTTACCTCATCAAATAAATATTTATGACGAGCCATCTTTACTTGCGGGTAAAGTTCACGCCATTTTATGTAGAAATTGGAATTTTAGAACCAAAGGAAGAGATTTATATGACTATATGTACTTATTAATTAGCGATGCCAAAATAAATATTGAATTTATAAAAAATAAATTAATTGATTCTGGTGTACTAGAAAAAAATGCTGATTTTAACATTGACATATTAAAAGATTTGTTAAATAAAAAGTTTAGTGAAATTAATTATGAAGATGCTAAAAAAGATGTTTTACCTTTTATTAATGATACACAAATTTTAAAGCTTTGGAATGAAGATTTTTTCAAAGAAATTACTAATAATTTAAAATAAAAAACTCGCTTAAGTGCGGGTTTTGGTTTGCGTATTTTTACCTAAAATACCTCCGATAACTGATGATGATAAAAGTATTAAATAGTAAAGTAGTGTAGTAAGGCAAATTTGTTTAATAAATAAGATAAGAGTAATAATGAAAAGCGATAAGATAAGCATTAGTCCATTAATAAGACCACATATGATACCTTTTTTATTAGTGTGTTTTCCTTTTATAAATGATAAAGTAAAAAATAATGAAATATTTATAATAAAGGAAATTAAACTTGTAATGTATGAAGAAACTCCAATAAGATTAAATAAGCCTAAAATAAATGAAATAAATAACTCAATAAGTATAAATAATCCAATATATTTACCATAAACTAATATTTTTTTTATAATAATCACCTAATAAATAGTATGATATGTTTAAAATTATATTACTTTAAACATAATAATAATGGTGATAAAATGGTTTTATTTAAGGTAGTTATTCGTACATTGTTCTTTTATTTTTTCATAACAATATCATATAGGTTAATGGGAAAAAGAGAAGTAGGACAGCTTGGTGTAATTGATTTAATCGTGTCTATCTTAATTGCAGAACTTGTCGCAATATCAATTGAAAATCATTCTGATCCTATGTATTTAACAATAATTCCTATTGCTCTTTTGGTGGTACTTGAAATTGCTTTAGCTTATATTTCAATTAAATGTAGACATTTAAGACTTATACTTGATGGTAAACCTTCACTTATAATTTCGCAAGGAAAAATAAATTATCATGAAATGATTAAACAAAGGTATACATTAGATGATTTGCTTTTATCTTTAAGACAAAAAGAAATTAGAGATATATCTGATGTTGAATTTGCTTTCTTAGAACCTAATGGACAACTTTCAATATTTAAATATAAACCGCTTAAAATGAAAGGTAATTACCCAATGCCAATCATTATAGATGGAAGTATTGATAAAGATGCTTTAAAAAATATTAAAAAAAGTGAGTTTTGGATTAAAAATGTTTTAGAAAACGAAAATATTTTATTAAGTGAAATATTTTACGCTTTTTATAAAAACAAAAAACTTTATATCATAAAAAAAGGTAGTTAATCTACCATTTCAAAACGATATTCTTGTTCAGTACTTGGATATTTTTCTTTATCTACCTTGGAAATAAAGTTATCATAAGGCCTTACCCATATTTTACCATCGTGGTTTGACTTGTAAATTACTACTTTAATTGGATTACCATTATCATCTGTTTTCTCGCTATCATTACCAATGAATAGTACTTTGTAAACATTTCCTTTAAAATGTCTATATGTTTTGTTTTCCTCAATTTCTCTCATTTTTTTATCACCTAATAAACATTATACAATTTTTGCTTTAAAATATCTAGATTATATTGTACTATTAAAAACAAAATTCGTAATTTGACGTACAAGAAAGGATATGTTATAATCTTTTTGACATGGGGGGATAATGATGGATAATACTATTACTTATAGTACTGACGTTTACAAGTTTGAAAATGAGTGTTTAAAATTTTTGAATTATGTTAAAAAGTATGCAAATGATGAAAATTTTTATGTTTTATATATATTTAGGGATAAAAATATTATAATTTATGGCAAGTATGATCATGGCACAAAAGATGATAAACACGAAATTACACTAATTAGTAATGATGATTTAAAAAAAATGTATGAAATTTTAAAGCGTGAGTTTGAATCTGATTTTATTGAAAGTTATATGCATACATTTAGTCAGGGATATTCATTAATGGCTAGAATTGGCGATAGCACCGCAATATGTATAGATAGTAACGTTGAAAGTGATCGTAATTGGTTTTATGATGTTCATAATATGATTAATGATAATAATAGAAATCTAAATCAAAGAGGCTAAAAAATCTTTGATTTTATTTTGCAAAATTATTTAATTATATTTTATCAATGACAATGAAAATTTTTGCTTTAAAATATCTAGATTTTATTATATAATTATATAGAAGGTAGGTTGATTATATGAAAGTATTATGTGTAGGACAGTCTACATTTGATGTAACTACGAAAGTAGATAAGTTTCCTGAAGAAGGTTCGGTAACTAATTTTAATGAGGTTTATGAATGTGGTGGCGGATCCGCTGCAAATGCTGCTTTTATATTAGGTAAATATAAAGTCGATTCTTATTTAGGTTCAATGGTAGGTGATGATACTTTTGGTAACACTATTCGTAAAGAACTTGAAAAAGTAGGTGTGCATACTGAGTATATGGAAATTGCTTATGAAAAAAGGACTGCACTTTCTTATATTTTATTAAATGAAAAAGAAAAGAAAAGAACAATTTTAAATGTTAATAAAGAGAAATTAGTTATGAAGAAAACTGAATTTCCAATGGATCCAGATCTTGTTTTAGTGGATTCATTTGACTATGGAGCATCACTTTCTGCATTTAATAAATATGCAAATAAAATAACTATTATTGATGCAAAAATTGCAAATTCTGAAACGATAGAACTTTGTAAATATGCAAAATATATTATTGCAAGTAAAGATTTTGCTTCATATGTATCAGGTGTAAAAATAGATTTTAATAATCCAAACTCTTTAGTAAATTGCTATTCAGCATTATTAAATAAATTTCCAAATAGAAATATTATTGTAACTTTAGGAGATAAGGGAGCAATGTATTTAATGGATAATCAAATAAAAGTTATGCCTGGTCTTAAAGTAAATGAGGTAGATGGTACAGGTGCAAAAGATATTTTCTGTGGAAGTTTTGCTTATGCTCTTTTGAAAGGCTATGACATTGAAAAGACTGTAACATTTGCTAATATTGCCTCAGGTCTTTCAGTAGTTAAAATAGGTGGAAGAACATCTATTCCAGAATATGATGAAATTATGAAATATTTCTTACAAAAATATCCGGATGAAGGAACTATTCAAAAAGAAACTCCGCCAGTTATAGCAACTGAAGCTGGAATGTAATGATTATTACTAGTAAAACTCCTCATCTTGATTTACATGGAGAAATAGAAAGTATGGTGGAGGTACTTGTAAATGATTTTATTAATGAAAATATATTATTACATAATGAAGTAGTGGTTATAATTCATGGTAAAAGTACAAACATTTTAACTAAAGAAGTTCATAGAGTTTTAAATGATAATAAACGAATAAAAAAATATTATTTAGATAACTGGAATTTAGGACAAACAATCGTAGAGCTTAAAGATAATCTTTAGGCTTTTAATTTGACAAAACATATTTAAATAAGTATAATAATGTTGTTTTAAGGGGGAAATATGACAGATTATTTAAGAGAGTATAAGGGTTATTGTTTAACTTGTAAAAATTATGATTTAGAACGAAAAAGTGATGCCACTACAAGAGGATTTCGCTGCACTTATCACGGAAGACCAATGGCTATGGATGAAAAATGTCCTCATTATTCGAAAGATATTGTAAGAAGTAATTCATTTATTGAGTCTCAAGTAAGGTGGATGAATAGACATGGTTATGAACCACGAAGAGATAAAGATACATTTTGTTATATTACTACAATATGCTGTGATATATTAGGACTAAGTGATAATCATAAATATTTAGAAAGTCTTCGTAAATTAAGAAGTTATTTAATAACTTTTGATTTTGGTAAAAAAGTGCTACTTGATTATGATGTTTATGGTGTTTTAGTTAGTAAAAAAATATATGAAGATTATTGTAAGGATAATAATAAAACTTTAGAAATGATAAATAATATAATAGTTCCATCATTTTTAGAACCACTTTGTGTTTTAATAGATAATAATGATTTGGATAATGCAGTAAATCTATATATAAAAATGACATTTGCATTATTAAAAAAATATAAAATAAAATATTTACCAATAAATGAAAGCAATATTGATGTAAATAATTTAGGTCATGGTTATAGTAGAGAAAGAAAGTATTTTGTAGGTAAGTAATATGATTTATATAGTAAGACATGGACAAACTGATTATAATGTTAATGGAAGATATGGCGGAAGAATTGATGTTTCTTTAAATGAAAAGGGTATTAGTGATGCTAAAAAATTAAAAGATAAATTTAAAAATATTAAATTTGATTATATTTTTTGTAGTCCCTTAACAAGAACTATACAAACACTTAAAGAGATAACTAATGAAAACTTTACAGTTGATGAAAGAATAATTGAAAGAAGTAATGGTTCTTTAGAGGGAAAATTAAAAAGTGAAATTACTGAAGAAATCGATTTTAACGATCCTAATGAAAAAAGATATGATATAGAAAATATAGTAGATTTTAGAAATCGAATTGAGAACTTTTTAAATGAGATTGACTTTAAATATAAAGGTAAAAATATTTTAATAGTTACGCATGCTGGTGTATGTATTTATATAAGATGTCATTATGAAGGTGAACCTAAAAATAATGACTATTATAGTTATAAAATTGGTAATTGTGATGTACTTACTTATGAAAACTAAAAAATTTTACTTGACAAAGCATATAATAATGGTGTAAACTAATTTTAGTTAATTAAAGGAAAGAGATTTTTATCCACCTGACTGGTAATAAACTGGTAGGTTAAAAGCCGACGTAAAAAATATAAGCTTTTAAGGTGGATAATTGTATCCATCTTTTTAATTATAAGGAGGGAAAGAGATATAGCAAAGATTGAAGAGTTACCTATTAATAATCAAATCAAAGCTGATGAAGTTATGGTAATAGGTCCAAATGGGGAAAAAATGGGTATTAAAAAATTAAGCGATGCACTTACTTTAGCAGGTTATGCAGGACTTGATTTAGTACTTATGAATCAAGGTAATGGTGTAGCTGTTACCAAAATAATGGATTATAACAAATTCCGTTATGAAAAGCAAAAAAAGTTAAAGGATGCACAGAAAAAACAAAGAGAAACGAGTAAAGAAATTAAAGAATATCGTTTATCAGTTACAATTGATGTTGGTGATTTTGAAACTCGTCGTAGAAATGCTGAAAACTATTTAAAAAAAGGACACAAGATTAAAGCATTTATTCGTTTTAAAGGTAGACAAATGGCTCATACAGAACTTGGGATTGATGTATTAAATCGTTTCGCTGAGGCACTTTCTGAAGTATCTACAGTTGAACAAAAACCCCAACTCGATGGTCGTCAAGCATATATGTTGCTAGCTCCAAAAAAATAGAAAGGAAGTTTAATTATGGGAAAATGTAAACAAAAAACACATAAGGCAAGTAGCAAAGTATTAAACAAAAAGAAAAATGGTACTATTACTTTCAAAATGGGTAATGGTAATCACAAAACAGGAAAGGATAGCTCTAAAGCAGTTCGTCAAAGAAGAGGAACAACTACTTTAGGTAAGGCAATGGCAAAAGGCCTTTCAAAAGTTATATAGTAAGGGTGGTGTAAAATATGGCAAGAGTTAAAGGTGGCGCTGTTTCTAAAAACAGAAGAAGAAAAGTTTTAAAACAAGCTAAAGGTTATTTTGGAAGTAAACATAGACTTTATAAAACAGCTCAAGAACAATTATTCCATAGTGGTGCTTATGCATTTAGAGACCGTAAACAAAATAAGAGAAACTTTAGAAAACTTTGGATTACAAGAATTAATGCTGCATGTAGAGAAAATGATATAAGTTATTCTAAATTTATCAATGGATTAAATAAAGCTGGTATCGAAATCAATCGTAAGATGCTTTCTGAACTTGCAATCGATGATCCAAAAAGTTTCACTGCTTTAGTTGTAACTGCTAAAAAAGCACTTTTAGGTGAAGAAATTAAAGCTGAAGTTAAAGAAACAGTTAAAGAAGTTAAAAAAGAAACTGAAAAAGTAGCAAAAGTTGTTAAAGAAAAAATTGAAGAAGTAAAAGAGGACTTAGAATCAATGAGTCTTGCTGATTTAAAAGCTTTAGCAAAAGAAAAAGGCCTTAAAGGTTTTAGTACTTTAAAAAAAGATGAATTAATTAAAAAACTTAAATAGTTTAATTCTATTTGAGTTTTTTTATGATAAAATATTTTATTATTTTATTTTCATAAGGATAAGTCTATTTAATATAAATTTTTTTTATAAAACAAGTAGAATATTATTTATAATTCTTATATATGGTAGGGTATTTTATGCATAGAGCAGCGTGCTTCTAACCATCTGAGCAATATATTTTTAAAAAAATAGTTGATTTTTAGGAAAATATATATTATAATTTAAATTGTTGTTGGACCTCTAGCTCAGTTGGTTAGAGCACGCGGCTCATAACCGTGCGGTCATAGGTTCGAGTCCTATGAGGTCCACCATTTCATGCAGGTATGGCGGAATTGGCAGACGCGTTAGACTTAGGATCTAATGGATTACTCCGTGGGGGTTCAAGTCCCTTTACCTGCACCAATAAAAAGTATGAGGGATGCATTATGATTTATTAATGCGTCCTTTTTTTATTGGAAAATGAATGGTGGACTTTTCAACCTATGACCGCCGGTTATGAGCCTTTTTAAAACAGCCGATATTTAAATAAGTTAATAATCTTTAATTAATTAAAAAAGAACAATCGATAGTGATTGTTCTTATGGGCCGCTAGGTCCAATGATTAACAAATGGGCAGCTAGTGCCTTTGTTTTTAATCATTATACTGTATACTATGCAAAAATTTAAGAAAATTTTTTTAATATTATTTTCTTTGGAAATGAAATTAAATAAAATATTTGAACTTGATGTTGATAATAAATCTTAAGAAGTATATAATAGTCTATATATTTTGGAGGGTTAATGGATGTTTTAAATGAATATAAGTCATATGTTGGAAATTATATAAATGATGATAGAGCAAATGAAATAGTTATGGGATCTTTAATTTTTAAATCTCAACTTGAGGATATGTTTAAAAAACATTTTGAAGTAAATGATGAAGCCTCAATAATGCTATCTATTCCTGAAGATTTAGATTATGTTTGCACTGGAGAAAGCACACTAGATACATTAGTACCATTTACATATTATGGCAAATTATTTTATTTTAGCAAGTTTATAATAATTAGATTATTTTTAGGTATTGCAGATATTTCTTTAGACTATATTGAATATAGTGAACTAAATGAAGAAACAAATCTTTGTGAAATGAATGTTGTTCCAGTAATTAAGATATTAGCAAACAAAAATAACTTTTGCAAATTTCAAAGGAGATAAAAAAAATATTTTTATTTTAAAAGTTTTTAAAGTGTAATATACGTAAAATAATTTAATATTAGTGATATAAATTTCATAGAACAAAAAAGTTTGTATATACTATAATTGACAAATAATATTAAATATGGTATTATTTAGTCACTGAAGCGGTATGCTTCGTAGTGTGAAATTCTTCGTACTGGCTTAAGTGAATTATTTCACTATAGTTAGTAACTCTGTAAAGTCGAAGTCTTACCATTATTGGCAAGATACTTAGTAGGCGATATGGAGTTATTTTTTTTTGAATTTTTTTGTTAATGTTTTATCTAATTCACTATTTTTTGTTTTGAAAAGCCAATGTCTATAAGGGTCTAGCCATCTGTTATTTACATTTCCCCTTGTACTAGTTGAAATTCCAATATTAAAATTAGGGTAGATTTCTCTGATATTTTTCAAAATAACCTTATATAATTTTTCTTTTGCTATAGTTGTTTTTCCTCTTCTTTTAGTTCCATTTAGTTTAATTTTATTTAGATTATTTAATCTGAAATTTATTGATCCTAAAATTATGTCCATACATTGTTGAATAACGTGTTCTTTAGAATTTATTTCTACAATATCTTCTTTTTTTATTGTAATGTGTTCATCAAATATATTATTTAAGTATAAGATATGTTCTTTAAATTCACTATTTTTTTCTTTTGTATCTGGCAATTGGTCAAAGTATAGTTTTAGAATGATTTCATCATCACTATTTTTAACACAATAATCCAGACCAAAAGCGTGTTTAATAAATTGATAATATAAAAGTTGAAATTCATTTTGATATTTTATTTTATCCAATTGTTTAAATACATAAGCATTTTGTTTAAACATAATTCTAATTTTTATATCACCATTTTTTACATAAGTAAAAAAAAGATTTATTATTTCAATGTATTTATTTAAATAATTTTCACTAACTTTAGACCACTTTATTTCTCCACCACAATTTAATTCTTTTTTCTTATTGTTTAATATTTCATTAATTTTTTGAATTTTGGTGTAATCAACTAATGCACCACCATAAAAATTACTATAGTAACTGCCACGCTTGTAAGATTCGTCCGAGTAAATAAGATATTGTTTTTTCATAAGTTTAAGCTCTCTCCTTTTGTTTCGTCTTTATTTAATAATAAAATCTTTATTTATTTTAATAAATTGTAAAATTCTTTCATAATCATTTTCAGTTAAAAATTTAGTTTGTGGAATTATTTTCTTTTCTTTTAAAAGGTTTCCAAATGTTTCATATGCACTTTGGTAATCAAAATAAGGTTCTGATGGTAAAGCCCCATCATTTTTAGCTATTCTTTCATTTTGATATCCAGCAAGATATAATAAATCACAGCCAAATAAATCTGAACATTTAAATAGTAAGTCTAAACTTGGCATATTAAATCCATTTTCCCAATTTGCTACATTAGAACGACTAATATTAAGTTTTTTAGCTAATTGATCTTGCGTTAAGTTTAATCTTTTGCGTTCTAAAAGAAATACATTATTTTTCAATAAAATCGCCTCCATATATATAATAACACATAATGTCATAAAAGCAAACATAAATATTAAAATGTTACAATTACTGACAATGAATTATTATATTAAATATAAAAAGATTATTGCAAAGTATTTTAAATTATTAAATGATAACAATCCAAAAAGTAGTATATAAAGATAAAAATAATAAACTAAAAAATTAAACAAAAATAACTTTTGCAATGTAAACAAGTGTCAAAGGTAGTAGTCAAATACTTCCTTTTTTTGTATAATTGTCTAGTGAGGTAAAAAATATGAATGAAAAAATAATAAAAAATATTGCTAATAATTTGAATGTTAAAGATAGTCAAGTTGCTAGTGCTTTAAAACTTTTGTCCGAGGGAGCAACAATTCCATTTATCGCAAGATATCGTAAAGAGGTTACTGGTGCTTTAGACGAAGAACAGCTTCGTAAAATAAATGAAGTATATGCTTATGAAGTAAATCTTTTAGAAAGAAAAGAAAGTGTAATTAAATTAATTGATGAAAAAGAATTACTTACTGATGAACTAAAAGATAAAATCTTAAATGCTGAAAAACTTGTCGAAGTTGAGGATCTTTATAGACCATTTAAGGAAAAAAAGAAAACAAAAGCAACTGATGCAATTAATAATGGACTTGAACCACTTGCAAAAATGATAATGTCATTTCCTACGAAAGGTGATATTACATCTTTAACCTCAAAGTTTATAAATGATAAAGTTAAAACAGTTGAGGATGCAGTTACTGGTGCAAGTTACATAATTGCCGAGTATATATCAGATAATGCTTATTATCGAAAATGGCTTCGCAGTTTCATATTCAAAAATGGTTTTATAATTTCTAAAAAGAAAAAAGATGCTGAAGATGAAAAGAAAGTTTATGAAATGTATTATGACTTTAAGGAGGAAGTATCTAAAATAAAATCATATAGAGTTCTTGCTATTAACCGTGCTGAAAAAGAAAAAATAGTTACAGTTTCAATTGATATTGATGATGCAAAAGTTCTTTCATTTTTCGAAGAAAAGATAATTAAAAATAAAGAAAGTTTTGCTGTGGATATTGTAAAAAATGCCATTAAAGATAGTTACAAAAGACTTATATTTCCAAGTGTAGAAAGAGAAATACGTGCAGCATTATCTGAAAAAGCCGAAGATGTTGCTATTAAAAACTTTAGTGAAAATTTAGAAAATCTACTTTTAACACCACCGATTAAAGATAAGATGGTATTAGGATTTGATCCAGCATATAGAACTGGTTGCAAACTTGCTGTTTTAAACCCAGTAGGAAAAGTACTTAAAATTGAAAAAATATATCCTCATCCTCCGGTAAATAAATATGAAGAAGCAAAAGCAAAAACAATTGACTTAATAAACAAATATAATATTGATATCGTGGCAATTGGTAATGGAACAGCCTCAAGGGAAAGTGAAAAATTTATAAGTGATGTTATAAAATCTATTGATAGAAAAGTTGATTATATAATTGTTTCTGAAGCTGGAGCATCTGTTTATAGTGCATCACCACTTGCTATAAAGGAATTCCCTGATTTAGTGGTTGAAGAAAGAAGTGCAATAAGTATAGGAAGAAGACTTCAAGATGCGTTATCTGAACTTGTAAAAATAACTCCAGAAAGTATCGGTGTAGGTTTATATCAACACGATGTTAATGCTAAAAAATTATCATCATCATTAGACTTTGTTGTAACAAGTGCTGTAAATGAAGTTGGTGTAAACATAAATACTGCAAGCCCATCACTTTTAAAATATATATCTGGTCTTACTAAAACATACATTGATAAGATAATAAAATATCGTGAGGAAAAAGGCAAGATTTTATCTCGTGAGGAAGTTTTAAAAAATAAATTGTTAAGTGAAAAAGTTTATGAACAAGCAATTGGATTTATGCGAGTTGAAGGGGGAAGTAATATATTTGATACAACTGATATTCACCCAGAAAGTTATGATATTGCTAAAAAAGTAATGGAAATATTAAATATAAATGCTGAGGAAATTGGTAAATGCTCTGATAAAGTGAAAAATATAAATGCCAAAGAACTTGCTAGTAAACTTGATACAGATGAATATACAATTGATACAATTTTAAAAAGTTTTGCTAAAGCCCATCGCGATCCACGTGATGAAATGGAAAAGCCAATACTAAAAAGTGATATTTTAGAAATCAAAGATTTAAAAATTGGTGATAAACTCGAAGGAACGGTTCGTAATGTTGTTGACTTTGGTGCTTTCGTAGATATTGGACTTCATAATGATGGTCTTATTCACATTTCTAAAATGAGTAAAAATTATATAAAACATCCAAGTGAAGTTTTAAAAGTCGGTGACATTATTAGTGTGTATGTAATTGGAATTGATAAAGAAAAAGAAAAAGTTCAATTATCACTTTTTAAGGAAGATTAAAAGTCTTCTTTTTTTCATATAATTAATTGGTGATAATGTTGAATATTAAAAATACAATTATGGACTTTTTATATGATAAAAAATATTTTATTACAATGTATGAAAACTATTTATATATTTATAATTTTACTGAAATAATAACCCTAACAAATGAACTTATAGAGCTTTCTATAGAAAATTTTAAATTAAAAATAACTGGTAATGATTTAAAAATTAAAAAAATAAATAGTAGTGAACTTTTAATCGAGGGTAATATTATTAACTTAGGTAAAATTTATGAATAGTTATATCCTTATTAAAAGTAAATTTAAAATAAATGATATTATACTTAAGTTAAAACAAATTAATGTTGATATATATTTAATATATACTGAAAAAGGTTATACATTTGTTAAGATAAGTTATGTAGACTTTCCAAAAGTGCAAAAGTATTATAAATATTTAAACTTTAAAGTAGTAAGGTTTTATGGTAAAAAATATTATTCATTCATTTTAAAAAAATATTATTTAGTATTTATAAGTTTTATATTAATAATAGTTTTCGTAACTTTTTTATCTTTTTTTATTGTTGATATTAAAGTTGAAAATGAAAATCCTAAAATAGTAAATTTAGTTATTCAAGAATTATCTAATAATAATGTTGAAAAATTTACCTTTCGAAAAAGTTTTCAAAAACTTGAAAGTATTAAGAAAAAAATTAAAAATGATAATAAAGACATAATTGATTTTATCGAAATTGAGAGAAAAGGTATGATATACATTGTTAAAGTTACTGAAAAAGTTTATGAAAGTAAAAATGAAGAAAAAGAGTATTGCAATGTTTATGCAAAAAAGTCTGGTATAATTAAAATGCTTACAGTTTATAAAGGAACACCTCTTATAAAACCTGGAAGTTATGTTAAAAAAGGTGATTTAATTGTAAGTGGAGATATCCTACTTAATGAAAATGTGGTATCAACAGTATGTGCAAGTGCAAAAGTTTATGCAGAAAGCTGGTATAGTGTTAATGAAAAAATACCATTAAAATATACTAAAGATGCAGTTACAAATAAGAAAAGAAATAACTTTATAATTAATTTTAAAGATAAAGAATATGTTATTTTAAAAGATAGACTTAAAAATTTTGCCTCAAAAGAAAAACTATTATTTTCTGGATTTGGTATAAAAATATATAAAAGAATAGATTATGAAATATTAAAAAAAGAGGAAAAATATTCTGTAGAGGAAGCAGAAAATAAAGCACTGGAATTAGCAAAAGAAAAAGTACTTTTATCCCTTGATGAAAAAGATGAAATATTAACCGAAAAGGTTTTACAAAAAAGTATAAATGATAGTATAATGAATATAGATATTTTTATTACGACTAAAGAAAATATTGCAACTCTAAGTTAAGGAGGTACTATGATTTCAAATCTACTAAATAGCAGTTTAAAGCATGTTTGGCCCACACTTGCAATAATTATTGTTACAGTGCTTGCAAGTAGAGTTTCATATAAATTATGTAATAAACAAAAGATAGTTTTATATGAAGAATTTTATATACTTTTAAGTATTACATATTTAATTATGCTTTATGAACTTGTTACTAGAGTAGATTATAATACTTTAGGTGGTGGCGTAAATATTATTCCATTTGCCGAAATACTTAGATACAAAATTAGTAGTCATCTATTTTTACTTAATGTTATTGGTAATATTTTATTATTTGTACCTTTTGGGTTTATTATTTCTTCGTATGTTAAACCAAATAAATTTTATAGTCCTGTGTTAATATCACTTTTGGTAAGTATTACAATTGAGTTTGTTCAACTAAATATTGGTAGAAGTTTTGATGTTGATGATATCATTTTAAATACTATAGGAGCAACATTTGGTTATTTAATTTATAAACTTATTAATAAAATGCCAATTTTTAAGAAAAAATACATTAATTATTTGATTTGCATAGGAATTTTAGTTATAATATTATTGTATTTTTTGAAGGTTATGGGGAATGTATGAATAAATTTAAAATAACAGATACAGTAAATTATAAAAAATATGGTATAGTAAAAAAAGTATTAAAAAGATGTTTAAAAATGGAAGGTGTTCAAAACTCTTTTTTTGAGGTCATTTTAGTGGATAATGAAACTATTCAAAAAATTAATAAAGAGTACCGAGGTATTGATAGAGTAACTGATGTAATATCATTTGCTTTTGAGGATAATGATAAAGATTTGTATAATGGCATTAGAATGCTCGGAGAAATTTATATTTGCATTCCAAGAATGAAAGAACAAGCAGTAATGTATGGACATTCTGAAACTAGAGAGATTGCCTTTTTAGCGGTTCATGGGCTATTACATTTGCTTGGCTATGATCATACAAAATCAAAAGAAGAAGAAAAAATAATGTTTGGGAAACAGGAGTTGGTATTAAATGGATTTAATAAAACGAAAAGGTGAAAAAGTAGGACCTATCAAAGATGTAATGCATAAATTTAAATATTCATTTCAAGGATTTTTATATTGTTATACACACGAAACAAGTTTTATATTTGAAACTATTGGTGTTATAGCAATAATTATATTTGGTATTATTTTTAAAATTACTTTTATGCAATGGATTTTTGCACTTATAAGTATGCTTTTAATAATGGAAATAGAGTTTTTAAATACAGCAGTTGAGGCAACCGTGGACCTTGTTACACAAGAGTATCATCCACTTGCAAAAATAGCTAAAGATTGTGGTTCTGCAGCAACTTGTATGGCTACATTTATGGCTTTAATTGTTAATAGTATTATTTTTATTCCTTATATTATAGAACTATTTAAGTAGGTTTATTATGCGAAGTGGATTTGTAAGTTTAATAGGAAGACCAAATGTAGGTAAATCTACACTTCTTAATGCATTAATTAATGAAAAAATTGCGATAACTTCGGATAAAGCTGGTACAACAAGAAATGTAATTCAAGGTATTTATAATGAAAAAGATTATCAAATAGTTTTTGTTGATACTCCAGGTATTGCTAAACCAATTAATAGACTAGGTAGAGTACTTAATAAAAAAGCAAGAGAAATGGTTGATGATGTTGATGCAATACTTTTTGTAATTGATGGTAAAAAAGGTATTGGTCCTGGTGATAAATACATCTTAAATATGCTTAAAACAGTTGAATTACCTGTTATTTTAGTTATAAATAAGATTGATCAAATATCTGATGAAATACTTCTTTATACAATAAATGAATATAAAGACTTATATCCATTTTCAGATATCGTACCAGTGTCTGCGGTTACTCATGATAATACAGATAGATTAATTAAGGTTATAAAAAAATATTTAACTGATGAAGTAAAATATTATGATGATGATATGATTACTTCGAATACGATGAGTTTTATGGTCGGAGAAATTGTTCGTGAAAAACTCTTAAATGATACTATTGAAGAAGTACCTCATTCAATTGCTTGTAACTGTATTGGTTATCATGAGAAAAAAGATGTTGTTAATATTTTAGTGGATATAATCGTAGACCGTGATTCAATTAAAAAAATAGTTATTGGTAAAGGTGGAAGTAGACTTAAAAAAGTTGGTATCGAGGCACGCGAAGAAATAGAAAGATTAGTAGGTAAGAAAGTTTATATAGAACTTTATGTTAAAACAATTAAAAATTGGAAAGATAAAGAAAAGTACTTATTAGAATTAGGTTATTTAAATAATGAATAAAATTTTATATTTTTCATCAATATATAATTAGAAAGGATGAAAATATGAAAGCAAAAGAGGCTTGGGATAAATTTAAAAATTCTGGCAAAATTGAAGATTATTTAAATTACAAAAAAGAAAGTAAAGGAAAATAATATGCTACTAGAAGTTGAGGGTATAGTATTAAGTGAAACACCATATGGTGAAACAAGTAAAATAATTAATTTATATACAAAAGAAAAAGGGCTTATAGGAATAATGTGTAAAGGCGCTAAAAGTATGAAATCTATGTTTAGGGCAAGTACACAGGTATTATCCTATGGCGTTTTTAATTTGCATTATAAAGAAGGTAAACTTTCTACTTTAACAGGTGTTGATATTATAGATCCCCTTATAAATATTAAAGAGGATTTAAAAAAAATTACAACAGTATTTTATTTGATTAAATTAATTACTCAAGTTTTAAAGGATACTCAAGATCCAAAAATTTATGATTTATTTATAAGTACTATTTTAAAAATAAATGAGGGTTTTGATGAAACTGTACTTTGTAATATTTTAGAAATTAAACTTCTTCCTTTTTTGGGAGTTACTCTTTGCCTTGATGGTTGCATTAGATGTGGTTCTAAAAAAGAAATTGTAACAATAGATGCATCATATGGTGGTCTTATTTGTAAAAATTGTTATCGAAATGAACAAATTATTGATTTAAGGGTAGTAAAACTATTAAGAATGTATTATTATATAGATATAGGCTCGATAGAAAATATTAAAGTAGACGCCAAGTTAAAAAAGATTATCAATAAATTTTTAACTGACTATTATGATTCTTTTACAGGGCTTTATTTGGATAAAAAGGTGTTAGAGTTTAAGGAGTAGTAATGACAGATTTAACTTTATTTTATGGGACAATGGAAAGTGGTAAAACAACTAAACTTTTACAAGATAATTATAATTATCGTAAACACGGACACAAAGTTTTAATTATAAAACCTTTGATAGATTTAAAAGGTGGTAATACAGTTGTAAATAGAACAAATGAGTTTGCTCCAGTAGATATACTTTTAGCAAATGATGAATCAATATTTGATGATAAATATTTACCACTTATTAAAGGTACTGAGGTTATTCTTGTAGATGAAGCACAGTTTTTAACAGAAAAACAAATAATTGAATTTTGGATGCTTGCTCATAAAATAGGTATTACAGTTATATGTTATGCTCTTAAAAGTGATTTTAAAGGAAGACTTTTTAAAGGTACACAAGCTTTAATTGGATTTGCAGATAGAAAAAATGAACTAACAGTTAATTGTAGATGTGGGGATACCGCTGTATTTAATGCAAGAATGGTTAATGGTAATTTTGTTTTTGATGGTGATGAAGTTGCTATTGATGGTCTTGATAATGTTTCTTATGTTCCACTTTGTTCAAGCTGCTATTTTAATGAAGTTATGAATTGTGAAACAAAAGAGAAAGTTATTACATATAAAAAAGTTCTTAAAAGATATAAAAAAGATGATGGAAGTAGGTAGGCTTTCATTTTTTTATGGTATACATATGGTGTGAAGAGAATATGAAAAAATATATTTTGATGCAATACTTTATTCAAAATATATTAAACGGAGCAAATTATTATAATGAAATGATTAATATAAAACTTAGTAATGATGAAATTATAAATATTGATACTAATATGCTAATAAAATGTGTATCAAGTTATTTTAATTTAGATAACTTTTGCCATGAAATAAAAGATTTAAAAATAGATAAATTGTTGTATGATTCATTAAAAAGTGAATTTGAAATAAATGATTTAGGTATAAAAGAAAAATCAATAACTTTTTTCGTTGGTTCATATGAATATGAAAATATAAGTCCTTGTTTAAACTTTGATGTTTATGATATAAGTTTTTATAAAAGAGTATTAAATTTATTGAAGAAAATGTTAAAAAATTTTGGTAAATAATGAAAGTCGTTAGAAAAATGTGTAACTTTTAGTCAAAAGTCGTTAGAAAAACGTGAAACATATTGATTTTAATCTTAGAATTAGGTATATTTTAATTAAATAGGAGGAAAAGATGAAGCAAATATATAATAAATTAGTTAGAGATAAAATTCCAAACATAATTAAAAATAATGGTGGAGAGCCTTATACAAGGATTTTAAGTAATGAAGAATATATCAAAGAACTTAAAAAGAAGTTAATTGAGGAATGTAATGAAGTGATATCTGCTAAAACAAAAGAGGACACTTTAGAGGAACTTGCAGATACTTTTGAGGTAGTAAGATCACTTGCAAAAGCACTAGGTTATTCTTATGAAAACTTAATTGATGAAGCGGAAAATAAAGCCACTAAAAGAGGAGGATTTAATAAAAAAATATTTCTAGAAAAAGTAATAGAAAAGGACTAAAAATTGTTGTAAAAAAACAAATAATAGTTTATAATAACTTTAGCGATGACGGGGTTGGAATCCTAGAGCTATAAATAATAAAAGTGATTCCTTTGGGAATAATTAGGGTGGAACCGCGGATTATATTCGTCCCTAAATTATTTTTTAAAGGAATTTTTTTGTTTAATGGAGGTATTATGGAAAATTTAACAATGGAAAAACTTACAAATTATTGTAAGAATTATGGATTTATATTTCAAGGAAGTGAAATATATGGAGGTTTAGCAAATTCTTGGGATTTTGGTCCTCTTGGAGCTGAACTTAAAAGAAATATTAAAAATGCTTGGCTTAAAAAATTTGTAACTGAGGATGAAAATAATGTTTCACTTGATAGTGGAATACTTATGAATCCTAAAGTTTGGGAAGCAAGTGGACATTTAAAAACTTTTGCAGACCCTTTAGTAGATTGCAAACATTGCAAAACAAGATATAGAGCAGATAAATTAATCGAAGACTTTACTCATGGAAAAGAAACTGGCGATGGATGGAGTAATGAAAAACTTGTTGATTTCATAAAGGAAAACAAGATTACTTGTCCAAAATGTGGTAAGAGTGATTTTACTGATATAAGACAATTTAATTTGATGTTTAAAACTTTTCAAGGTGTAACCGAGGAAGCAAAAAGTACAATTTATTTAAGACCTGAAACTGCTCAAGGTATATTTGTTAACTTTTTAAATGTTCAAAGAAGTATGCGTCTTAAAGTACCTTTTGGAATTGGTCAAGTAGGTAAGAGTTTTAGAAATGAAATAACTCCAGGAAACTTTATATTTAGAGTAAGAGAGTTTGAACAAATGGAACTTGAATTTTTCTGTAAACCAGGTACTGAACTTGAATGGTTTAAGTTTTATAAGGAAAAATGTGTAAACTTCTTAAAAGAAATTGGTATAAAATCAGAAAATATTCGTTTAAGAGATCACTCTAAAGAAGAACTATGTTTTTATTCAAATGCTACAACAGATATTGAATATAACTTTCCTTTTGGTTTCGGAGAACTTTGGGGAATTGCCTCAAGGACTGATTATGATTTAAAACAACATGAAAAATTCTCTTGTGAAAATTTAAAATATTTAGATCCTGATACTAATGAAAAATATATTCCGTATGTTATAGAACCATCACTTGGTGTTGAAAGATTATTTTTAACAGTACTTTGTGATGCTTATAATGAAGAAGTTTTAGAGGATGGTACAACTCGTGAAGTACTTAAACTTCATCCATTTTTAGCACCATATAAAGTAGCGGTACTTCCACTTGTAAAGAAATTTCATAGTGAAAAGGCTAGAGAAATATATAAAAAGTTAATTAAAGAATTTAACTGTAGTTATGATGAAACTGGTAATATTGGTAAACGTTATAGAAGAGCTGATGCTATTGGAACACCTTTTGCAATAACAATTGATGATGAAACAATTAATAATGGAACAGTTACTTTAAGAAATCGTGATACAATGGAGCAAATTACTTTAAATGTTAATGAAGTTGCTTCATATATTAATGAAAAAATTAAATTTTAGAAAGGAAAATATTTATGAATAATAAAATGACAGAAAAAATTACACCAAGAGATGTAGATTATGCACAGTGGTATACTGATGTAGTAAAGGCTGCAAGATTATGTGATTATACTGATGTAAAAGGTTGTATGATTTATTTACCTAATGGTCAAGCTATTTGGGAAAATATTCAAAATAATATGGACAAAATATTTAAAGAAACTGGCGTTCAAAATGTTTATCTTCCAATGCTTATTCCTGAAAGTTTACTTCAAAAAGAAAAAGATCATATAGCAGGATTTGCTCCTGAAGTTGCTTGGGTAACTATGGGTGGAAATGAAGAACTTGAGGAAAGAATGTGTATAAGACCTACAAGTGAAACTCTTTTCTGTAATTATTGGCAAAAAGAAGTTAAATCATATAGAGACTTACCTAAAATTTATAATCAATGGTGTTCAGTACTTAGATGGGAAAAAACAACTAGACCATATCTTCGTAGTCGTGAATTTTTATGGCAAGAGGGTCATACTATTCACTCCACTAGTAAAGAAGCTATGGAAAGAACTTTACAAATGCTTACCGTTTATACAACATTTTGTAGAGATTATTTAGCAATTCCAATGGTTACAGGACAAAAGACTCCATCTGAAAAATTTGCTGGTGCTGAAAATACATATACAATGGAAGCAATGATGCATGATGGTAAAGCTTTACAATCAGGAACAACACATTATTTTGGACAAGGATTTGCCGAGGCTTTTAATATTAAATTTTTAAATAAAGAAAATAAACTTGAGACAGTTTATGAAACTTCTTGGGGAACATCTACTAGACTAATTGGAGCTTTAATTATGGTTCATGGAGATGATAATGGTTTAGTTCTTCCACCAAAAATTGCTCCAGTTCAAGTTATTATAGTTCCTATTGCCTCTCATAAAGAGGGTGTTATGGAAACCTCTAATGAAATTTATGAAGATTTAAAAGCAAAAGGAATTAGAGTAAAAGTTGATGATAGTGATAAAACACCTGGATTTAAATTTAATGAAAGTGAAGTTCAAGGTATTCCACTTCGTATAGAAGTTGGACCAAGAGATTTAGAAAATGGTGAGGTTACTTTAGCAGTTAGATTTACTCACGAAAAAGAAATTGTAAAACTAGAAAATATATGTGATGAAGTAACATCTAAACTTGAGGTAATTCAAAAAGGAATGCTTGAAAAAGCAACACAGTTTGTAAATAGTCATATTTATGAAGCAAAAACAATGGATGAAATGATTGAAATTGCAGGTACTAAAGAAGGATTTATAAAAGCAGATTGGTGTGGAGAAGAAGAGTGTGAAGATAAAATAAAAGAACTTACAGGTGGTGCCGGAAGTAGATGTATTCCTTTTGAGGATAAACTTATTACTGGAAAATGTATTTGCTGTGGTAAGGATGCTAAACATAATGTAATTTGGGGTAAATCATATTAATATATTTTATAGGGAGTTTGAATGTTTAAAAAGAAAATTTACAATTATAAATTAAATACTTTAGGAATAGAATATTTTAAAAGAGTAACATTAAGAAGTGGTGAAACAGTGTTTATAAAAACCACTATGAATAAACCTTTTGAAATGATACTCGATGATTTTAATGAATTTGGTAAAAAAACTAAAATATATAATGGAAATCAAAAATATTTTATGGATTGGGTAACTGGTAGAATTATTCCAGTTAATTATGAAGATGATAAAGTTATACTAGGCCCAAGTATGGTAAGTATTCCTAAAGAAAATTTAACTGTTTGTAATGATGCTGTATCTAGTTCAATTAAAATTATTTCTTCAGAAGAAGAAGCAAATCATTATGATGCTTTAACAGAAGATATTATTATTAATACATTTTTTTGTAAAAGAGTAGCTGAAAGGTTAAATATTGAAGTAATTCCATCCCATCTTGTTGAAGAAGAAAGATATGCTTATGAAAATAAGATTGGATTAGAAAAAGAAAAGTCAAGATAAAAATTAAAAATCTATTTTAGCATTATTGCAAAGTAGATTTTTTTTTAGTATAATTAAATAGATACTAGGAGGGCTAAATATGGCTTTTAAATTTAAAAAATTATTTGAGGATAATGATGATGAAATGCAAAATGTAAGTGAGGATGAATTTTATAGTATAAGTAAAGAAGATGCTGTAAAAGAGGCAGATAAAACTGGAAATAAAATGATTCTTTTAGAACCACGTGCATATTCTGAATCTCAACAAATTGCAGATCACCTTAAAAATCGTAATTCTGTTGTAGTTAATTTAAAAAGGGTTACTGCACCACAGGCAAAAAGAATTATTGACTTTTTAAGTGGATGTATTTATGCAATTGGTGGTTCAATGCAAAAAATTGGTGTTGGTATTTATTTATGTACACCTAAAAATGTAAATGTACAAGGTAAAATAACTGATGATTCAGAGAAAAAAGAAAAAGAAGATTACGAAGAAATAGATTTATAGAAAGGCATAGTCCATGGTTAAGTTTAGAACAAATATCTATGGTTATAATAAAAGTGATGTCGCTAGTTTTGTTAAGGAAGTAGCAAGTGAATATGAAAGCATCTATGAAAAACTTAAAAATGTTACTTTAGAGGCTGAAAGTTTAAGAAAAGAAAATGAAAAATATAAAAGCCTAGAAAAAACACTTAACGACACTCTTTTGCTTGCTCAAGAAACTAGTGCTAATGCTCAAAAAGCGGCTTATGCACAAAGTAAATTAATCGTGGAGGATGCTAGAAATAATGCTTCGAAGATTGTGAATAATTCATTAATTAAAGCACAAAATATTGAAAGAGAAGCAGAAGAATTACAAAGAAAAGTTATAAGTTATAAAAAAAGATTTATTGCTCTTGTTGAATCCCAAGTAGATGAGATGGATAAATTTGAGGAAAGGCTGTAAAATGAAGACAAGAATTATTAGTGCGGTAGTGGCAATAGCTATAGCAATTCCATTTATTTATTTAGGAGGTTACCCATATAAAATTGCCATAGGTCTTATAGCATTATGGTCGTATAAAGAAATAATTAGTTTAAAAAAAACACATGAAAAGCTACCAACTGTGCCTATGTTTTTAGGACTTTTAGGTTTACTTTTGATTGTATTTGCTAACACAACATATTCACTTTATTACACTGGTATATCATATATTTATTTATCTATATTATGTTTTGGACTTATTATACCAACATTATTTTATGATAATTATTCAATAAAAGATGCTTTTCATTTAATTGGGTTGCTTCTTTTTATTGGGCTTGGTTTTAATAGTTTAATATTAGTTAGAAATTTAGATATAAAATTATTTTTATATTTAGTTTCAATTCCAGTTATTACCGATTCATTTGCTCTTTTTTCAGGAAAATTTTTTGGTAAAAATAAAATGTGTCCAAATATTTCCCCTAAAAAGACTTGGGAAGGATGTATCGGAGGAAGTCTTTTTGGAACAATAATTCCTTGTATTTTATATTTCATACTATTTAAAGAGTTTAATTTTATGATTATCTTAATTACATTTATTTTAACAATAATGGATCAATTAGGTGATCTAATATTTAGTAAATTAAAAAGAGAAAATAATATTAAAGATTATTCAAATATAATGCCTGGTCATGGTGGAGCACTTGATAGGCTTGATAGTACGCTTGTTATATTTTTAACATATGTAGTACTTTCATTAATATTATTATAGAAAGGAGAAAAAAATTATGCTTCCAAGTATAGGTTTATTTATTATAAAAATTTTATTATTATTATTTATTTTAGGAATAATAATATTAGTTCATGAATTTGGTCACTTCATTTGGGCTAAAACTTTTGGTGTTCATATTTATGAATTTTCAATAGGAATGGGGCCTTTATTACATACCCATAAAGGAAAAAAAGATGGTATTAATTATAATATTAGAGCAATTCCTATAGGGGGATTTGTATCAATGGCTGGTGAAGTTTATGATTCAGGCGAAGTTGATGAAAATAATAAAAAAATTAAAAAAGATAAATTAATGTGCAATAAAAAATGGTGGCAAAGACTTATCATTTTAGTCGCAGGAGTTGTTAATAACTTTATTTTAGCAATAGTAATTCTATTTATTTATACACTTATATGGGGTGGCGGAGCAATTACTCCAAAAGTATTAGATGTAGTTGCGGATAAACCTGCGGCAGCTGCCGGATTAAAATCAGGTGATGTTATAACAAGTATTAATGGTTATAATGTATCTTCTTGGGATAAAGCACAAATTATTTTATATTATAAAAATACTAATGAATATTATACGTTTGAAGTAAAACACACTGATGGCACTAAAGAGGAAATTAAAATTAAACCAGAGATTATTAAAGATGAAGAAACTGGTGCAGAATCTAAATTATTTGGTATTCAAATTGATGCTGAGGATACCTCAAATGTATTTAAATCATTTGTTTATAGTATAAGAAAGTTTAACTCTATTATAAGTTCAATGGTTTATACTATATGGGGACTTGTTTCTGGTAAAATTGGTTTATCTGCTTTATCAGGACCTGTAGGTATTTATGAAGTAGTAGGTGAAACAATTAATTATGGTATAAATTATTTCTTATACATATTAGCATTCTTATCAATCAATGTTGGATTTATTAATATTTTACCATTTCCAGCATTTGATGGTGGACATGTATTATTCTTAATAATTGAAAAAATTAAAGGTAGTCCAGTTAATGCTAAAATAGAAAATACTTGTCATTTAATTGGTTTTATATTAATATTCCTTTTAATGATTGTAGTTACAATAAGTGATATAATTAAGTTATTTTAACTTAGTTATATTTTTTTTGTTTGACACAAACTTTACATTTGATAATTTTTATGATAGAATATTAGTAATTAAGGGGGTTAATATGAGTATTTATGATTTAGAAAAAATAAGATTAAATTTATTTGTTGCACCTAATGTTGATGAAACAAATTTTAATTGGATGTTAAAAAGTAATAAAATAACTAAAGAGGAATATGCAGCTTTATTTAATGATTATAAACAGTTTTTAAAAAGATATAAGGTGTTAAATGATGAGCTTTCTTTTAAAGAACCTATTTCAATATATGCTTTATTTGTTTATATGTATAAAAATGGTTTCTTATCTAAAGATAAATCTATCGAATTTAAAGTCTTTTATAAAGAGTATTTAGATATGATAAATTTACGTGGAGCAAATATATTTAATGGCAAAGGCGTATGCAGGCATATAGGCTCAATGCTTACAGACATTTTAAGAGAAAGTGATATAGAAAGCTATAATTATAGTAATTTGTGTTCTGTACCTTTATTATATGGAATGGTTCAAAAATACTATAAAGATGTTTATAATTATCAAGGAAAGCTAGATTATGTTATGAACCACTATTTAGTTAGATTTTTAAAAGTTAATTATATTTATGCACCACATTTAATTTCCTATGCTAGTTATGATGGTAAAAATTATTTTTTAGATCCAACACAAGAAAGAATATTAGATTCATTTGACCTTGGTATTACTGATGACAAAGGAGTAATGCTTCCTATTTTTAAGGATAATGGTTATTTTGATTTACTCGAAAATCGTAAAAGAATGTGTGATTTAATAAATCAAAATAACAAGCCTTTATCAAATGAAGAAGTTCAAGATATTTTAAATGAATCAAATGCTAAAATATTACTACATAAAGATATGTATGAGGACTTTTATAATGAGAATAAAGCATTTTATGAAGATATGTCTTTAAGACTTACAAAACATAAATAATTTACAAAATAGATACTTTTGTGGTACCATTAATATGGTGATAAAAAATGGAAAGTAAAAATAGTAAAAAAGAAATAGTAAAAATGCTTTTAAAAAAAGATATTAATGTAACTGATGAAGAAGATTTAATTAATATGCTTATTAATGAACCAATTAGCGTTGATACAGATAAAGAAAGTGATTTAAATAGAAGTTTTGGAGACTTTCTAGCAGATAAAATAACTGAAATCGCAGGTAGTTGGCCATTTATAATAGGACTTGTTATATTCCTTCTTTTATGGATAATTCTTAATATATTTATTTTAACAAATGCAGATCCATACCCATTTATTCTTTTAAATTTACTTTTGTCTTGTATAGCGGCCCTTCAGGCACCAATAATTATGATGAGCCAAAATAGGGAAGCAAAAAAAGATAGACTTCGTAGTTCAAATGATTATAAAACTGATTTAAAAAGTGAATTAATTCTCGAAGACTTACATAATAAAATGGAAAAGATAATTAAAAATCAAAATAAAATTATCAGTATGTTAAATGAAGATGATAAAAAGTAATCGTATCAAAATTGATATGATTTTTTTATTTGAAAATTATAAAAATGTAAATTACTTTACACAAAACATATACAAAATTAATGTAAATAAAAATATCAAAAAGTGTCAAAAAAATGTAAAATTTTAATTTTTTTAAAGAAATTTAACAAAAAAAGGAGGAAATCAGAAATTTTCCGGTAATAAGTATAGTGAAAGGAGAAAAATGATATGACATAGCAAAAAACAAAAAGTGTCAAAAAAGTGTAAAGTGAAAATTTCAGCAAAAAAGGAGGAATTAAAAATGCAAGAAATTAATCAAAAAATTACTTTTTCTACAAGCGGTGATGGAGATTATGAAAGAGTAAAAAAAGGACAAATACCTAAAGAGATTTTGGCGGATGTATTTGATAATATTTTAGAGCATTATGAAGTGCCAAAGAAAAACTGTAATCAGTTAGATGTTAAAATTAATGAAATTGAACCACCAGAATTTATTAAGTATAATGAAGATGAAAGATTCTTTGAACTTTTAATCAAACTAATATTTACAAAAAAGGAGGAGGAAGAATATGATGTTAATTAGAATTTTAATGAAGATTATTAAAAGATATAATTTTATAAGATTTATTTAAACTATAAGTTAATTGCAAAATAAAATAATAAGTGCTATACTAGGCATATGAAAAAGAAGTTTGAATGTTTAATATTAAGTTTTATTAGTGCTTTTACATTATTTTTTAATTTTAAAAAATTGTATTTAGGCAAAAATCCATTTAGTATTTTAAATATAGTTTTAATTGTTATTTTTACTTTTATATTCTATATTTTCTATACTAAAAATGATTATAAAAATATTAGTAAAGAAGATAAATTACTTTTACCAATGTTTTCTATCTTTGTTTTAGTCGGTCAAAGTTATAGAGATGTTGGCTCTCTTAGTATCTTATTTAAAAAGTATATGTTCCTTTTTACAATTATAAGATTTATTGGATTTTATAACGTCTTAAATCTATTTATGATTTATATTAAAAAAACTATTTCAATTTTTGAAAATAAATTTAATTTAAGGGATAATAAATTTATAAAATTATTTGATAAACATCCTTTTTTAGTAAGCCTAGTGATACTTACAATATGTTATAGTGTTTATTATATAGCATATTATCCAGCGGTATTATCGCCAGATCCTAGTAATCAAATAAAACAGGCATTTAATGTAAGAACAAAATATGTAGATTATTCAATTCAAATTGATCCAAAAGTTAATTTAACTAATCATCATCCGGTACTTCATACTTTGATGTTAGGTTATTCAGTTAAACTTGGAAGACTTCTTGTTAATGATAACTTTGGTTTATTTATTTATACTTTTTTTCAAGGATTGTTTTTAGTTTTAACACTTTCTTATACAATTTCTTATTTAAAGAAAAAAGGTGTAAGTAATAAATATTTACTTTTAATGTTATTATTATACATTATAATGCCTTGTTTTCCATTTTATGCAATTAACACAAATAAGGATGTTTATTATTCAATTCTCATGATTTGGCTAACAATATTTTTAATGGAATTTATAGAGAAATTTAAAAATAAAAAAATAGAATTCAAATGGTTAATAATGTCTTTCATATTAATGATATTTATCTGTTTATTTAGAAATAATGGTATTTTCCTAGTATTATTATTACTTCCATTTATGTGTAATTATAGTAAAGTTAATAAAAAAAGGATTATCTGTTTAGTACTTACAATATTTATAAGTTATATGTCTTATTCTAAAATACTTTTACCAGCACTTCATATAACCGGTACCACGGTTAGGGAAGTTTTATCGATTCCTTTTCAACAAACTGCTAGATATATTAAATATTATGAAGAAGATTTGACTGAGGAGGATAAAAGAAATATTTCAGGATTACTTGATTATGATATTATTAAAACTAAATATAAACCTAAATTATCTGATCCTGTTAAAGCAACTTTTAACAAATATGCTACAAAAGAGGACTTTGTTAATTATGCAAAAACCTGGTTTAAAGGTTTATATACTCATCCATTTACTTATATAGATGCAACACTCAATAATATTTATGGATACTTTGATATTGGAGATCTAAACTGGTATTTGTATACTAAGTTTGATAAAAGAATAACTGAAAATAATTTAGTAAATTATCATTTTAATAGTTTTAAGCAACTGCGTTCTTTCTTATCAGGATATGGAGAGGCTTATAGATGTTTACCAGTTATTGGTTTGTTTGTAAACATTGGCTTTAATGTATGGATAGTTATAGCTATGACTATTTATTTAATAAAACAAAATAAAAAGAAATATTTAATAGTTATAAGCCCAATGCTTGTCGCAGTATTTTTCTGCATACTTAGTCCTGCGAATAACTATTTTAGATACGCACTACCATTCATATTTCCAATGCCCCTTGTTGTAATGTATTTACTGAATTTAAAAAAGATAGAAAAAGTTAAATAAATTTCTATCTTTTTAATTTTCTAAATAAGCATGAACTACGAGCCTTGATGTATCACTTTGACAAGTAGATAGCGTAAGTATTTTTGTGTTTTCATCAAGACTTACATTAAAGTCGTAGATACTTCGATTTTTTATCAAATCTATAAATTGTTTCTTTTCTTCATTACTTTCAAAATTTGTAGTTAAATAATCAGTTGTTGTAGGAATTATATATATTGAAAATATTTTATATTTATATGAACCATATAGGGTATCAAATATAATCGTAAGATTATCTTCATTTGTATACCAATTTTTATACAATACTTTATTTAAAGTACCAAACATAACACCGTTTAAAAATCTATTATGTCCATATAAAATAATATTGTCATCAATCTTTGCTGTATCATTTGTGTAATCCATATAAATCCAACCATTAGGATCTTTTTCATTATATAAATTATGGTCCAAATAATATTCATTATCTGAAGTTTTTGTTACTGCATAATCTATATTAGTTTCATTAACTTTTACCCAACCAACGACATCAGGATTTATAGAGGTTAAAGAGTATAAATAATTATTTTTAATTTCTAAACCATTAATTACTCTGTTTGTGTGTTCTTCATTAATTTCCTTAGCGTTTATGTACTCAATAACTTCATTTTGTATTTTGCTAACTTTCATCATTGAATTGTAATTATCATAGAAAACATAAATGAAAGAAAAAAGAATAATAGCAAATATTAATAATGCAATCATTCTAAGTACAGCATTATTTGTTTCATTTGCAATATTATTTTCAATGTAATCATTAGAATATTTTAATTTAAAAGTTATTTTGTATTTCTTTTTAATTAGCTTATTATTCTTTTTTAAATATTCAATTACATTTGGATCATGTTCGTTACCATGTAAAATTATTTTTATATTTTTTTTATTATTATTTTTTAATACTTTAATTATAGTTTCTAAATTTTCTTTATTAAGTTTATTTATATGAACTATTTTTAAACTTTTGTTTATATCACAAAATGTATTAAAATTTAGAATATCCTCATTTGAGAAAGGAAATTCTAAATAAATATTATTTTTATAGTAAATTGAAGAATATGTTGTAAGATTATTGGTTTCCATAAATTTTGATGTAAATAATATTTCACTTCGTGATTCAGGTATGTAGCCATTCTTATCTAATAGTTCAAACATATATTGGGGGATGTATTCAAAACTTAAATATTTTAAATTATTAATTTTACATAATTTTTCACATAATTTATATGGCATTATTTCATCTGATTCTAAGTATAGAGAACTGACTCCTTTAAATTTTGATAAGAAAGGTAAGAATATATAAAGTACCTCAAGTGATTGAAAAGATAAGGTAGAAATAGAGTAGGTTTTTATTAATTCATTAAAAAAAGTACAAATAATTTTTTGATTTAAAAAAATATATTCATCACTAAATACTAGCTCGTTATTGCTAATTACATTAGTATTTAACATATTTTTATAATCTGGATTAAGTTTTTTTCTAGTAATAAAACACAATCTATCGTTTTTAATTTTTACTAATATTTTCACTTTTAACCTACCTTATATTAATTATGATAACACAAAACTTTACATTTTAATATAATTTTTTAAAAAAATATATTGTTTTTTGTAATTTTATGATATAATTAGGTCATAATAAAGATAGGAGAGTTGATGGATGAAAAAGTTTTTTAGTTATTTACTAGTTATGGGAGTACTTTTATGTATGCCTTTTGTGGTAAGAGCAGCTGATTATAAGGAAACAATTGATGTTCCTGGTAAATCTGGTGAATTTACTTCAACAACACTTTCTTCAGGAGATGAACAAAGAAAATACAAAATTATGATTACTCTTGAGAATAATACTGAAAATCATAAAGTTACTCAAAAAACTATTAAATTCACTTTGGGAAAAGCAATTACTGAAGCAAAATGTGAAGACTATGGTGAATATGTAACTAGCGGTGGTACTGTAACTAAGAATTCAGATGGTACATCTACATTAACATGTACATTTGATAAAAGTGGTTCTTCGGATACAGGTAATAATTTCCAAATTGGTTCATTAGTAGTAACTGTAAAAAAAGATTCTGCTGATGAAGATTGCTCAATCGGTTTCGAAAATGGAAATTCTAGTGGTACTAAAAATCCAGAAACTGGTGCTAGCCTTCCTTTAACAATTGTTGCTATAGGACTTGCTGTTGGTACTGGTGTGTATTTTGGAACTAAAAAAAGAACAAAACTTTATAAAATTTAGTTAGCTTGTAATTTTTAATCTACCTTTATGGTAGATTTTTTTATGAAAATACTTTATATATAATTTTTTTTATGTTAAAATAAACAAGAAGTGGTGATATTATGGAAAGAAATTTTACAGAACAAGAATTAGTTAGAAGAAATAAACTTGAAAATTTAGTAAATCTAGGTATTGATCCTTTTGGACATAGATTTGAAAGAACTGGTTATGCTTTAGATATAAAAGAAAAATATCAAGATATTTCTCATGATGAATTTGAAAATAGAAATGATATTGAGGTTGTTGCCGGAAGAATTATGTTTATAAGGAAAATGGGTAAAGCATCATTTTTCTCAATTAAAGATAGAACTGGTAATATTCAAATATATATTTCAATTAATGATGTAGGCGAGGAAACTTATAACTTATTTAAAACAGCTGACCTTGGTGATATAGTTGGTGTTAAAGGTAAAGTTATGAAAACCGGTACTGGAGAAGTAACTATTAAATGTTTAGAATATACTCATTTAGTTAAAGCGCTTAAACCATTACCAGAAAAATTTCATGGACTTACTGATATTGAAGAAAGATATAGACGTAGATATGTTGATCTTATAATGAATGAAGAATCTCGTAAAGTTGCCTATACTAGACCAAAAATTATTAGATGTATTCAAAACTTCATGGATAATCGTGGTTTTACTGAGGTAGAAACACCTGTACTTCAAACACTTCTTACTGGTGCTAGCGCAAGACCATTTATAACACATCATAATACACAAGATATTGATATGTATTTAAGAATTGCCCTAGAACTTCCACTTAAAAGATTACTTGTTGGTGGGATGGAAGCTGTTTATGAAATAGGTAGAACATTTAGAAATGAAGGTATGGATCCTAAACATAATCCAGAGTTTACATTAATGGAAGCTTATCTTGCATATTCAGACCTTGAGGGTATGATGGATATGACTGAAAAAATGTATCAAGAAATTGCAACAAAAGTTATTGGTAAGATGGAATATAATTGGTGTGGTTATGATATTAATTTAACTGGACCTTGGAAAAGAATAAGTATGGTTGACTCTATTAAAGAGGTAACTGGCATAGATTTTTCTAAAGAAATGACTGTTGATGAGGCTTTAGAACTTGCAAAAGAGCATCAAATTGAAGTACAAGAGCATGAACATACTGTTGGACATATTATAAATTTATTCTTTGAAAAATATGTTGAAGAAACTTTAATTCAACCAACATTCCTATATGGTCATCCAGTAGAGATAAGTCCCCTTACAAAAGCAAATCCTACTGATCCAAGATTTGTAGAAAGATTTGAATTATTTATTGGTGGTAAAGAATTTGCTAATGCTTATACAGAATTAAATGATCCAATTACTCAACTTGATAGATTCGAAGAACAATTAAAAGAAAGAGATCTTGGTAATGATGAAGCAAATGATATTGATATGGACTTTATCGAAGCACTAGAATATGGTATGCCTCCAGCTGGTGGAATTGGTTATGGTATTGATAGACTTGTAATGTTATTTACAGAACAAGATTCAATTAGAGATGTAATCTTATTCCCCACTATGAAAAATATTAATAAATAATGTAAGATAAAAATTTGAAGTTGTCAATAAAAAGTAGACACTAAAAAAGTATTATTGAAAGCCCAATTGAGTTCTATATTCAATTGGGTTTT